>DASPNJ010000108.1:0-3279 GCA_035626595.1 Burkholderiales bacterium | reverse complement strand
ACGGGTGAGCCTGCTGGTCTCGCCCATCCGCCATCTCCTCGTCGTGGGCTCGATCGGGCTCTTCGCATGGCAGCTCGATACCACGCTCACGCTGCTCGTGCTCGTCTGCGTGCCGCTCATGTCCATAGCCGCGTGGCTCTTCGGGCCGCGCCTGAAGCACGCGGAGCGCGCCAAGCGCGAGGCCAGCGCGTCCCTCAACGCCTTTACGCATCAGGTGCTCGGCGCGATACCGCTGGTGCAGAGTTTCGGCACGGCAAGCCGCAACGCCGCAGTGTTCTCCGGCCTTTCGCAGCGCATGGTGCGCGCCACCGAAAAGAGCGCGGTGTTGACGCACGTTTTTGCGCTCGCGAGCGGCGCAGCGACCACGTTGGGCGCGGCTCTGGTCATCTACGTGGGGGGAGAGCGGGTGCTCGCGCGCGAGCTTCCGCTGGGGACGCTGCTCGTCTTTCTCGCGTACGTGCGCACGCTCGACAGCGCGCTGCGCGCCCTGCTTCGGACGTACGGTGCGCTGCGCGGCGCGGAGGCGAGCGTCGATCGCGTGCTGGAGATCGCCGACGCGCGCGACCGTATCGAAGAGCGGCACGGTGCGCGTGCGCTGCCGCCGCGTCAGCCGCACGGCAGCGGCGGCGTCGTATTCGAGCGCGTCACGTTCGGCTATGAGCCCGAAAGGCCTGTGCTCAAGGCGGTCTCGCTCGTGGTGGACCCCGGGCAGACGGTGGCGCTGGTGGGCAGAACCGGCGCCGGCAAGACTACGCTCGCGTCGCTCGTGCCGCGCTTCTTCGACCCGTGGGAAGGCCGCGTGCTGCTCGACGGCGTCGATCTGAAGGATCTGAACACCGCGAGCCTGCGAGCCGAGATCGCGCTGGTGCTGCAGGAGCCGTTCATCCTGCCGATGAGCGTGCTGGACAACATCGCGTACGGCAGACCCGACGCGCCGCGGGATGACATCGTGGCTGCCGCCGTCGCGGCCAACGCACATGAGTTCATTCGGGCGCTGCCGCAGGGTTACGACACGATCGTCGGTGAGCGCGGGGCAACGCTCTCCGGCGGGCAGCAGCAACGGCTCGCTATCGCACGCGCGCTGCTCAAAGACCCCCGAGTTCTCGTGCTGGACGAGCCGACGTCCGCGCTCGACGGCCAGACCGAGGACCTCGTGATGTCCGCCCTCGAGCGGCTGATGGCGCGCCGCACCACGCTCATCATCGCGCATCGGCTTGCGACCGTGCGGCGCGCGGATCGCATCGCGGTAATGGACGAGGGCCGGGTCGTCGAAACCGGCACGCATGTCGAGCTGCTGGCCACCGGCGGACGCTACGCGCAGCTTTACTCGATGGCCGCGTTCGGCGCGCTGCCGGAGCATTCGCAGTGACGCTGCGCTCGCTACTCGCGCCTCGGCTCGCGCCCGAGGTCCCCGCGCTCACGGCGCTGCTGGCGCTCGCGCTGCTCGGTGTGGCACTCGAAGCGCTGCTGCCATGGCCGCTGAAGCTTGTAATCGACAGCGTGCTCGGCGCCGCGCCGATGCCAGCTTCCGCTGCGTGGGTCCAAGGCCTTCCGGGTGCAACGCAGCCGAAAGCGCTGCTCGCGTGGCTCGCGCTCGGCGTGCTGCTCGTGTTCCTGCTGTCCCAGCTCGTTCAGGCGGCGCGTGGCGTGCTCATCGCGGGTATCGGATCGCGTATGCACCTCGCGCTGGGACGCGATGTGCTGGAGCGCCTCCAGCAGTTGTCACTCCTCTATCATCGTCGGGCGCAGCGCGGTGATCTTGTCCGCCGTGTCACAACCGACAGCGCCTGTATTTCGGCGCTCGTCGGCGCTGTTGCGGTGCCGCTGGTCACGTCGCTCGTGCTGCTGCTCGTGCTGTTGCGGATCATGTGGGAGCTCGATCCCGGCCTCGCCGCGCTCGCAGCGCTAGTTGCCGTCCCCATGGTATTCCTCATGCGCTGGCTAGCACCCCGCATGGCCGATCGCGCGTACGCGCACCAGGAAGCCGAAGGCATGCTGTGGACGACGGTGGAACGTACGCTCTCGGCGTTGCCGGCGGTGCAGGCGTTCGGACGCGAAGCGGACGAGAAGTTGCGCTTCAGCGCGGTGGCGGCGCGATCGGTGCGGGCGTACATGCGTTCGCTTGCGACCCAGGTGCAATTCCGCATCGGCGTAGATGGCTGCGAAACGGCCGGTATCGCGCTCATCATGGTGGTCGGCGGCCTGCACGTGCTCAGGGGTGAGCTGACGATCGGGGCGCTGGTGGTGTTCTTCAGCTACATGACGGCCCTGTACGCGCCGCTCGCTGCGCTCGCCTATCTCACCTCCACCGTGACGTCGGCCGTGGGCAGCGCGCGTCGCGTCGCCGAGGTGCTCGAGGCGACGGACGTGCTCCCGCGTGCGCGCGGTGCGCCGCCGCTGATCGCGCGCCGTTGCGGCGAGGCGATACGGGTGCGCCTGGAGGATGTCTCGTTCGGGTACTCGCCCGGGGCGCCGGTGCTGCGCGAGCTCGACCTCGACGTGCGGCCCGGCGAAACGGTGGCGCTGGTGGGTCCAACCGGCGCCGGCAAGAGCACGCTGCTCTCGCTCATACCGCGGTTGTTCGATCCGTGGAGCGGGCGCGTATACATCGGTGATCGCGACGTGCGCGCCTGCGAGCTCGACAGCGTGCGTGCGTCCTGCGCGCTCGTGCTCCAGGAACCGTTCATCCTGCCGGTCACAGTCGCACAGAACATCGCCTATGGACGACCGCACGCCACGCAGCGGGAGATCGAGGCTGCGGCACGGGCGGCGAACGCGCAGGATTTCATCGAACGCCTGCCGCAGGGCTATGACACGCTCGTCGGCGAGCGCGGCGCCACGCTATCCGTCGGCCAGCGCCAGCGGCTGTCCATCGCGCGGGCGCTGCTGAAGGACGCGCCCGTCGTGCTGCTCGACGAGCCCACCAGCGCGCTCGACGTGCTCACCGAAGCCGCCGTGCTCGAAGCCCTTCAGCGCCTGCTTGCCGGTCGCACGTCGATTGTCATCGCGCACCGGCTCTCGACCATCCGCAGCGCGCAACGCATCGTCGTGATGGACGCAGGCGAGATCGTCGCGACGGGAACGCACGAGTCGCTGGCCGCGGAGTGCGCGCTCTATCGCGCCTTGTACTTCGCGCAGATGATGCCGGGTGTGCTCGCGGTTCCGCGCGTTGGCAGCACGTGATGCGCATCGCGCTGGTCTCACAGGAATATCCGCCGGATACGGCCCACGGCGGTATCGCGACACAGACCTACAGAAAGGCGCACGGCCTGGCCGCGC
>DASPNJ010000107.1:0-14285 GCA_035626595.1 Burkholderiales bacterium | reverse complement strand
GGAGCGTCCGAAACGCACGTGCGTCACGGGATCGCCGCGTCGGGCAGTCGCCCTCCTCGCGATGACAACGAGAGCTGTCATTGCGAGCTGCCGCCAACGCGGCAGCGTGGCAATCGCGGAGCGTCCGAAGACCGCGTGCGCCAAGGGATCGCCGCGTCGCGCATGGTCGCTCCTCGCGATGACAACGAGAGCTGTCATTGCGAGCTGCCGCCAATGCGGCAGCGTGGCAATCGCGGAGCGTCCGAAAAGCACGTGCGTCACGGGATCGCCACGTCGCGCATGGGCACTCGTCGCGATGGCAGCGGTAGCGCTGTGGAGCGCGGCGGCAATCGCCGCGAGCGGGACGGCGACTTACCCCAATCGTCCAATTCGCCTCATCGTCGGCTTCACCCCCGGCTCCGCTGACGATTACCTTGCGCGGCTGCTCGCACCGAAGCTGACCGAGCGCCTCGGCGAGACGGTCGTGGTCGACAACCGCTCGGGCGTCGCCGGACATCTGGCTGCGGAGCTCGCCTCGCGCGCAAATCCGGACGGGCACACACTGATGCTGGCGGGGACGCTCACGCTCGCGTCGAGCATCGCGCTCTATCCAAAGCTCGGCTACGACCTGCTCAAGGACTTCGCGTACGTCGGCCTGGTTTCGTCCGGCCCGCAGATGCTGATGGTGCACCCGTCGGTACCCGTGAAAACCTTCCAGGAGTTCGTCGCGCTCATCAAGACCAAGCCGAAGGCGCTGCGCTATGGCTCGGCGGGACTCGCCAGCTCCGGTCATCTCGCCATGGAGCTGCTTCTCGCGCGCGTCGGCGCGCAGCTTCTGCACGTGCCTTACAAGGGCGGCGGCAATGCGGCGGTCGCGCTCGCCGGTGGTGAGGTGCAGGCGGGCTTCACGAGCATCGCGGCCGGCATTCCGCTGATCGGCGGAAAGCGCGTCATTCCGCTGGCGGTGACCAGCCCCAAGCGCACTGCGGCGCTGCCTGACATTCCGACGGTCGCCGAATCCGGCTACCCGGGATTCGACGTCCAGAACAGGTTCGGGATCTTTGCGCCGGCAGGAACGCCGGCAGCGATCGTGAAACGTCTCAATGCCGATTTCCGGGCGATCGTCGCGATGGAGGACGTGCGTGCGAAGCTCGTCGCGGCCGGCGGCGATCCGGGCTCCAGCACGCCGGCAGAGCACCGCGCGCTGATGGAGGCCGAAGTGAAGCAGTGGGCGAAGGTGGTGAAGGCCGCCGGGATCACGCTGAACTGAGCTCTAGGCGGGGACGAATTGCGGTTTCGAGCCTTTGATGCAGACGCGCCGCATCATCCTGCGCGCATTGGGATCGAACGGCTTGCGGTGGTGCAGAACGCTGCGGTTGTCCCATACCAGCACGTCGCCCGGCTGCCATTCCTGGCGCCAGATGAAACGCTCCTGCACCGCGTGCGCCCAGAGCTGATCGAGCAGCGCCTCCGATTCTTCGACGCTCAGTCCAACCAGATACGCGTTGGGACGCCGCCCGAGATAGAGCGCGCGGCGGCCGGTTTCCGGATGCGTCGTCACCAGCGGATGGATCGCGCCCGGTGAAGTGCGTACGTCGGTGACCGGCGCATAGCCCGCACGGCGGTTGCCGCCGGAATCGTACGTATCGTCGTGCTTGAGCTCGAGGCCCTCTGCGCGCCTGCGCAGCGCTTCCGGCAGCGCCGCGTAGGCCTGCTCGATATCCAGAAATTCCGTCCGGCCTTCGCCCGCCGGCGTTTCCAGCGCGTAGAGGATCGTCGCGCTCGGCGTCACCTCGAAGCTCGACTGATCGGTGTGCCACACGACCTCGCCGTCGCCCAGAATGCCGAGCGCGCGATCGCCGGCCTTGAGATTCGTCACGTAAGAGACTTCCGGATTCTGCGGGTCGGGATAGCGCGGCTTCGGCTTCTCGCCGCCTGCCGTGGTATCGACGAGTCCGGGCGTGCCGGGATTGTTGGGCTGGAATTCGCCGAAGCGCCGCCCGAACGTCACGAGATCGCGATTCGTGAGCTCTTGTCCTCGAAAGCGCACGACCTTGTGTTCCAGCCACACGTGCTTCACCTGCGCGAACCGCTCGTCCGTGAGCTTGCGCAGATCGCCTGCATCGACGTCGGCCGCGAAAGGCGTGAGGGGCTTGACCGTGATATTCGTGCTCATGAGAATTTCCGCGCTCATTCGGGCTTGAAGCCGATTTCCTGCGCCACGCGCTTCCACAGCGCGACCTCTTCGCGCAGGATCTTCGCCATCCCGGCGGGCGTGCTGCTGCGCGGCACCTGTATCCCTTCGATGAACTGATTGCCGGTCTGCCGGTTGCGCTCGACGATCTTGCGGATCTCGGCATTCAGCAGATTGATAATGTGGGGCGGCGTGCCCTTGGGCACGAGCATGCCGCTCCACGCGCCCGCGCCGTAGCCGCGAAGGCCTTCTTCCGCGATGGTCGGCACGTTGGGAAACACCGGCGAGCGGCCCTCGTCGTTGAAGATCGCGAGCGGGCGCATCTTGCCGGCCTTAATGTGAGGCACCGACAGCGGACCGGGCACGAGCATGACCTCGACGTGGCCGCCGAGCATCGCGGTAACGGCGGGGCCCCCGCCGCCGTACGGGATCTGACCCATCCTGATGCCGACCGCGCGCGTCAGCCGCTCCATCGTGAGATGGTTGTCGGTGCCGATGCCGGTCACCGCGTAGTTGAGCTCGCCCGGCCGCGCTTTGGCGAGCTTCACGAGGTCCTTGAAGCCGCGCACCGGCAGCGACGGGTGCGCGCAGAACAGCCAGTACGTCACCTCGATCGTGCTCACGGTGTCGAAGTCCTGCACGGGGTCGTACGCGAGCTTCGGATACACGACCGGCGTCACGGCGAGCGTGCGCAGCGTGATCAGCAGCGTGTGTCCGTCGGGCGGCGATTTCGCGACGTGCGCCGTGGCGATCGTGGTGCCCGCGCCCGGCCGGTTCTCCACCAGCACGGGCTGCTTCAGCACTTCGGTGAGATGCGCCGCGATCGGACGCGCCTGCGCATCGATCGTGCCGCCGGGCGCGAACGGCACGATGATACGCACCGGCTTGGTGGGCCATTCGGCGGCATGCACCGTGATCGCGGCGGCGAGCAGCATGAGTGTTGCCAGCAGTTTTGCATCAAGCATTCGCACCTTCCTGCCTCCTCGTTGTTTTATCGATCCGCTCACGCAACGCCGCCGCGCTTTCCGAAAGCGACGGCGCGAACTGCGGATAGATCTCCGCTACGGCTGCGCTCACCTCGCCTTCGATCAGATCGAGCGTCTGTGCATCGGGCAACGGCGTCGTGGCGGGCTGTTCCGCGCGATCGAAGTCGAACCCGGTGTTCTCGACGATGTCGTCGAGCGTGTGGCCAAGGTGCACGCTCTCGAGACGGAAGCGCGCCGCCGCGCGATCGAATGCGAAGTGCGCCATGCTCGTCACCAGCGCGCCTGGGCCGCCCGGACGGTACACGTTCGGCGGACTCGTGCCGGTTGCCGAGATGAAATCCACCTTCGGCACCAGCGCGCGCTTCAGATGCGTGTCGCGAAACAGGATGATGTTCGGGATCATCATGTAGAGCAGCGCGGACCCATGCGAGCCAGGCCAGCGCACCTTCAGCCGTGGATAGTCGCCGACGCCGACCAGATTGATGTTGCCGTGACCGTCGATCTGCCCGGGGCTCAGGAAGAAGCCATCGAAGCGTCCCTGGCACGCGCAATCGAACATGCCGCCGAGGCCGCCGAACGAATCGAATTTTCGACTGCCGAGGATGTCGAGGCGCATGCGCCCGGCCGAGAGCCGGCGCGCGAGCAGCGCCGCGGACGCGGGGATCGGCAGGTTGGCGCCGACGGCGATGTGCCTGCGGCCGTGCAGCAGCCGCGCGATGGTCGCGACGAGATACGCGCTCTGGCCCGCCGGAACGCTCACGCTGCCGCCGGTGCCGCTTCCGTCATGACGTAGCGCGCGAGGTACTCCGCGAATCCTTCGTCGGTCTTCGAGAGCCGCGCGTACTCGCGCAGGTGCCCGGCGTCTTCGGGCCGGTCCGCGCCGCCCGCGAGCGGCCACGAGCCGTTCGGCTGGTGCGAAAGCGCCGTGACGAACATGCCGCGGAGCGTCGCCGGCGAATGCTCGTCGTCGTCGGCGAGATTGCCGTCATAGAAAGCCTCGAACGTCACCAGCACCGTGTGCGCCGCGTGCGCCATCGTGATGAGCTCGCTGCGGCGGCCGACCCAGATGTTCCCCTCGCGGTCGGCGAGCGGCGCGTGAAAGAGCGCGACGTCGGGACGCATCGCCGGCACCACGACGATCGGATCGCCGGCTGCGTACGGATTGTCGATCACGCGCCAGCCATCTTGGTCCATCCGGTGGCGCAGGATGTCGGACCCGACGAGACCGCGCACCGGCATGAACGGCACGCCTTTTTCGCCCGCGATCAGGCCGGCGTGTATCGCGGGGCACGTGCTGTCCTTCACCGCGATCGTGCCCTGCTTCTGCGCGGCGACGAAACGGTTCGCGGGACCGTGCTCGTAGAGCAGCACCGATCCGCTCTGCACCGCGGAGACGCAGCCGGCGCCGATCAGCAGGTCGGCCTGAAGGCTGAGCGCGGGCACGCCGAGCAGATGGAGGTTACGCACGCCGCGCCGGATCAGCGCGCGCGTGGTCACCATCGATGCCGCGCTGAAATCGGCGCTGAACGTGCCCGCGAGCGCGACGAGACTGCCGTCCGCGACACGAGCGGCGAGGGCGTTTACATCCACGAATTCGCTCACGGCCAAACTCTAGCATGGCATCCTTGGCGCGAATGAAACCGATCTGGACACCGTCGCCCGAGCGCATCGCGCGCGCCAATATCACGGCGTTCATGCAGACCGTGCGTGAGCGCTGGGGTGTCGAGGCCGGCGATTACGACACGCTGTATCGCTTCTCGATCGACGAGCCGGAAAAATTCTGGAGCGCGGTCTGGACTTTCTGCGGCGTGATCGCCTCGGCGCGCGGCGAGATCGTGGCCGAGCAGCTCGACCGGATGCCCGGAACGCGCTGGTTCCCGCAGGCGCGGCTCAATTTCGCGGAGAACCTGCTCAGACGGCGCGACGGCGCGGACGCGGTCGTGGCCGTGAGCGAGCGCGGTGCGGTCCGGCGGCTCTCCTTTGCGGAGCTTTACGCATGCGTGTCGCAGGCCGAGCAGGCGTTGCGCGCGGCGGGCGTGCGGCCCGGCGATCGCGTTGCGGGTTACCTGCCGAACGTACCCGAAGCGGTTATCGCCATGCTCGCGACGGCGGCCGTCGGCGCGATCTGGTGCGTATGCTCGACGGATCTCGCTGCTGACGCGGTCGTCGAGCGCTTCGAGCAGGTCGCACCGAAGCTTCTCCTGATCGCGGATCGTTATGACTACGACGGTAAGACGTTCGACCTGCTGTCCAAAGGCGCGGCCGCTGCGAGTCGGCTGCCGTCGGTCGAGCGCGTCGTGGTCGTGCGTAACAGCGAAGCGGGCACCTCGCTCGATGGAATATCAAAGGCGGTATGGTGGGATGAGCTTGTCGGCGTGCACGCGCCGCGCACGATCGACTTCCCGCAGTTTGCCTTCGATCACCCGGCGCTGATCCTGTTTTCGTCAGGCACGTCGGGTGTGCCCAAATGCATCGTGCACAGCGCGGGCGGCGCGCTGCTCCAGAACCTGAAGGACCTCCGGCTCCAGTTCGACGTGAAGCGCGACGACCGGATCTTCTGGTGGACCGGCACCGGCTGGGTGGTGTGGAACCTGATGCTCTTCGGGCTTGCGTGCGAAGCGGCCGTGGTGCTGTACGACGGCTCGCCCTTCTATCCGCAGACCCGAAGCCTGCTCGATCACGCCGAGCGCGAACGGGTCACGTTCCTGCGGCTGACGCCGAAATACGTGGAGACGATCGACAAGGCGGGGCTGGAGCCCGCGCGCTCGCACGATCTCTCCGCGCTCGCATGCATCGCGGTGGGCGGCGCGCCGTTCGGGCCGGCCGGCTACGACTACGTCTACGACAAGGTGAAGCGCGACGTGCAGCTTGCCTCGCCCGCGGGCGGCACCGATCCGTTGTGCGCGCTGGTTTCGGGGAATCCGATCTCGCCGGTGTGGCGCGGCGAAATGCAGTGCCGCGGGCTGGGCATCAAGCTCGAAGTATTCGGCGACGACGGAACACCGCGGATCGGTGAAGCCGGAGAGCTCGTCTGTACGCTGCCGTTTCCGTCACTGCCGATCGGTTTCTGGAACGACCCCGGCGGCGAGCGCTATCGGCAGAGCTACTTCGGCACCTTTCCGAATGTCTGGCGGCAGGGCGACTGGGCCGAGATCACGCCGCGCGGCGGCGTCGTGATCTATGGGCGCAGCGACGCGACGCTCAAGGTGCGCGGCATGCGCATCGGCACCGCGGAGATCTACCGGCAGGTGGAGCAGATCCCCGAAGTCGCCGACAGCGTGGTCGTCGCGCGCGACGCGAACGGCGACAGCGAGATCGTGCTCTTCGTGCAGCTCGTCGCCGGCCGCGGTCTCGACGCTGCGCTGCACGGCAGAATCGTCTCGCGGATTCGGGAGGGCGCCTCGCCGCGCTACGTGCCGGACCGGATCATTCAGGTGCCCGACATCCCGCGCACCGCGACGGGCAAGGTATCGGAGCTCGCGGTGCGGGCCGCGCTGCACGGTCGCGAGGTGACCAACCGCCACGCGCTGGTGAATCCGGAAGCGCTCTCCTTATTCCGCCCCGAAGCACTCGGCATCGGCTGACGAATTGTAAGAATCGGCGCGCGCATCCGACCAACCCATATCGCAACGCACTCGAGGAGAGCGGGATGAAGTCGTGGCGGATTCTTCTGACGGTGATGATGGCGGCAGCCGCGGCGCTGCTCGCATCAGGACACGCGGGCGCCGGGGAGTTCTTCGAGACGAACGGCGTGGCGATCCGCGGCTACGATCCGGTCGCGTACTTCACCGAACGCAAGCCGGTCAAAGGCTCGGGCGCATACACCGCCGAGCACCGCGGTTCGCGGTTTCATTTTGCGTCGCAGGCGAACCGCGACGCTTTCACCGGCGATCCCGCGCGCTATGCGCCGCAATACAACGGCTTCTGCGCCTTCGGTGTCGCCGGCGGCTACAAGGCGGCGATCGATCCGGCGGCGTTCACCATCGTCGAGAACAAGCTCTATCTCAACTACGACCGCAACGTGCAGCGGAAATGGAGCGCCGACATTCCGGGCTACATCGTCAAGGCCGACCGCAACTGGCCCAAGGTCGCCGGCCAGACGAAGGTGATCGAATAAACGAGCTGCGCTACTTGCCCGGCGGGCGCATCGGCTTGATGTTGCCGCAGTCGCTCGAGATCCACTTGCCGGTGCCGTCCATGTTCATCGTCTCGGGCTTGCCCTGCACGGAGGTGCGCACCGTCATTCGCATGCGGTAGGACTCGGGGCTCACGAACGTGTATTCGCCTTCGCCGCTCGACGGCGGATTCGCGCACTGGAACGCCATCTTGAGCGTGTTGCCGCTGCGACTCTGCTGAGTGGTCCTGCAGCCGCCCTGCTGCGCGGGCATCTCGTTGCGGTCGACCATCTCCTTCGTCATGCACACGCGCATGCTGTTCGCGGCCGGGCCCATACCCATCTGCATGCCCTGCTTCGCCATCATGTCTTCGACCATCTTGCGCTGTTGCGGTGACATGTCCTTCATCTGGGCCTGCGCCTGCGCCATCGCGTTCTGCGTCGCGGGGTTGCTGCTCTTCATGTTGTTGGTGACCTCCCAGAGCCCGGGTTTCATGCTCTGGGCGGAGGCGGCGCCGGCGAAAAGAAGCGCGGCGATCGTTGCGACTGCGTGACTGCGGCTCATGGCTCTCCCTGGATCAAAGTATCGCGTCAGCCGGCATTCTTTATTCGAACAGGCGCTCGGGCAAAGGAAGTCCTGCAAGGTCCTCGGTCGTGAGCGGCCCGTTCGGCTCGATGCCCATGCGCTCGAGCACGTGCATGAGCTGGCGGCAATGCTGTGCGGAATGCCACGTCACGCGCTCGAACACCTGTGCGGCGGGCGTATCGCCGTAGTAGGTGTTCAGCACTTTGGGCAGCGAGCGGTCGTCGAGCCCGGCCCACCACGATTCGTACTTATTCCACACTTGCGCGCCGTAGCGCGCGACATCGTCGCCGGTCTGCATCGAATCCGGCGGCTCGTTGTCCGCGATCTTCGCGGAGTACTCCGCGCCGTTGTACGCCTCCAGGAACGCTTCGCCGATCCGAAAGACGTGATAGCAGAGCGTGCGGATCTGGCGGTCGCGGTTGGGGATCACCTTTTCGCGGAAGCGCTCGGGCGGAAACTGGCGCGCATAGCGCTGCCCCGCCGCGAACACGATGCGGTACTTCTCGAAAATCTGCGCCGGCGTGAGCTGGGCCGACGGCATCGGCAGGCCGGCGAGCTTGGCAAAGGGCGCGAGCATCTGCCCCATCGCGTACTGGTCGCCCTTGGCGAGCACCGGTACCTTGCGGATGCCGTACTTCTCATAGAGCAGCTCGCGGCCGCCCGCGTCGTTCAGGACGTCGATCACCACCATGTCGACGCCGTTTTTCGAAAGAAACTCTTTCGTTCGAAGGCAGCTACTTCACCCGGGCTGGGTGAAGTACATGAACTTGTCTGCGGGGATTTCCATTTTTGTCTCCAGGTTGGTGCGCGAGCGGTGCGCCATTGGCGCACCCTATAGATCGCCGCGCGATTGTACCGCCGCGTCAGTCCTCTCTCAGGCCAGCTTCGTTGATGACTTTTCTGAGCCGCGCGGTGTCCGCCTTGATCGCCGCTGCGAACTGCTCCGGCGTGCTGCCGACGGCCTCGACGCCGACCGCCAGCAAACGCTCGCGCAGCTCCGGCGCGCTGAGCGTGGCGGCGAGCGCCTGATTCAACTGCCGGATGATAGCGGCGGGCGTTTTCGCCGGCGCGTACACACCGTAGATCGACATCGATTCGTAGCCCGGCAGGCCCGACGCGGCGACAGTGGGCAGTCCCGGCGCCAGCACCGAAGGTTCGGCGCTGGTGACGGCGATCGCGCGCAGGCGCCCGCTTTTCACGTGCGTGCCGACGGAGCCGGCGGTAGCGAACATCACGTGGATGCGCCCGCCGACGAGGTCGTTCAACGCCGGACCGTTGCCCTTGTACGGCACGCGCACGATGTCCACTTTAGCCATCGACTTGAAAAGCTCTAGCGCGAGATGCGTCGAAGATCCGTTGCCGCCGGAGCCGTAGCTCAACTGGCCCGGCTTCGCGCGCGCGAGCGCCACCAGCTCCTGCACTGAATTGACGGGCAGCGAAGGGTGCACGACGACAGTGTTCGGCGAGCGCGCGGCCCATGTGACCGGCGCGAAGTCGGCCATCGAGTAGCGCACCTTGCTCGTGAGCAGCGGGATCGTCCAGATGTTGCCCGCGTACACGAGCAGCGTGTAGCCATCGGCCGGCGCGCGCGCCGCGAGCTCGAACGCGATCACGCCGCCGGCGCCGCCGCGGTTATCGATGACCCAGGTCTGCCCCAGCCGCGGCGCGACCGCCTGCCCCAGTGTGCGCGCGATGAAGTCGTTGCCGCCGCCGGGCTCGGCCGTGATGACGCGGATGGGCTTGACCGGATAGGTCTGCGCGGCAGCGCCGCCTGCGGCAACGGCCGCCATGAACAGAAGAGCCAGAGCCGGTTGTCGCGAGGTCAGCAAAATTTTCCCACTCTATTTTTTCGAAGACGAAAGCAGGGCCGTAAGCTCGGACACACGCGGCAGGTGCTCGAGCCGCTCGACGGTCGCGACGATCGCATCGATACGCTCGGCGCTCATGCAGTGCGCCGCGAGCTCGCTGAACTTGCGCCGAACGTCGTCCTGCGACATCGGCCGGCGCGCGTCGCCCAGCGGCACGGGCACGAACTCGGTGAGCTCGCGCCCGTCCTTGAGCCGGACGACCACGCGTGCCGGACGTCCGTTCGGATAGCTCGCCTCCAGCGCGTCGTCACCGACGACCTTGATGCGTCCCATCAACGTGGCCACATCCGGCGCCGCCCAGCGGTCCGCTTCGAACTGCTCGGCGCCGAGGCGCCCGTCCGCCAGCGCCATCGCGACCGCGCAGGGCATGCTGTGATCGGCCGTCTCGCGGTTCGATGGCCGGTACTTCTTCGGATCGGCCGTGCGCTCGCGCGTGATCGGCCGCGTGGTGACCGTCACGTCCTCGATCGATTCGAGCGCGGGTCCGGGCAGGCGCGCTGCGAGCGCGACGGCAGCTTCGACGCCCGACTGAATCTCGAACTGCACCGGAAAACGCTTGAGCGTCACCTGCTCGACGCGATAACGCTCGAACGCGACGTCGATCTCCGGTCGTGTCGCATCTTCCAGCACCTGCGGGCGCGCCTCGAACAGCCAGTCGAGAATGCCGACCGGCCCGGTGAAACCCTTCGCCGCCAGATCGCATGCACCGACCGCTTCGACCGCGGACAACGGAAAGGCGATGGCTTTCGCCATGCTGAGCTCGCCTTTGGCGAGACCGGAGAAGATGAGATGGCGCGCGCCATTGAGCGCAACCGCATGCGCGATCGCGGACGCATCCATGCCGCGGGCGCGGCCGATCATGAGCGGCGCCACGAAGCCGCCGGCGCTCGCGGCATGCATGCCGAGCACCTGGAAGGCGAACGCATCGCACATGCGAAGCTGCGCTTCGTACCCGGCGAGCATGGTCTCGATGAACGCCCTGCCGGAAAGCCCCGCGACCTCCGCGCACGCAAGCGCCACGGTCACGACCTCCGACGGATGCGGCACATCGCGCTTCCAGTACACGTCGCCGTAGTCGAGGTAGCGGTTGAGGATCCCGTTCACCAGGATCGCGCGCTTCAGACTCGCGTGCTCGCCGCTGCCGATGATCGTCGCAACGCCGCTGTCGGGCCCTTCTACCGCAGGCGTCGCGAGTGCCGCCGCGATGCGCGCGGGCTCGCAGCCGACCGCGCCGATGGCACAGCCGAGCGTGTCGAGGATGACGCGTTTGGCAGCCGTGACCGTGGAAGCCGGCAGCTTGTCGAACGAAAGTCCGAGCGCGAAATCGGCGAGCGATTGAATAACGTGGGTCATGCGGCGGAGCTTGCCACGAAATCGGCGTGTGCCTCCATCGCGGTCGCACCGGTCTCGTCTTCGGCCCAGAGGTCAGCGCCGGCCGCATCCGGCACGCCGCACAAGCGGCACGGGCGATCGTCGAAGAGCGCGCGCAGCGAGCGGAAGCGAAACGCGTGCAAAGCACGGTCGCTCTCTCGCCGCACGAGATCGGCGAGCAGCGTGGCGACGAGCTGACCGTGCACGACCAGCGCAGGATAGCCCTCGCGCTGGACGGCGTAGGGCCGGTCCCAGTGAATGCGGTGCGCGTTGAAGATGAGCGCCGAGTAGCGGAAGAGCATCATCTCGTTCGCGCGAAATTCGCGTTGCCATGGCGGATCACGGGTAGCCGTGCGCCGCGCGCGCTCGGCGGCACCGGGCTGCAGCGGCGCGCGATACACGATGTCCTGCTCCTCCGTGACGGAACCGCCGGCGTCCCCGCGGAGCTCGTTTCGCACGCGCATGAAGACGAGCTCGCCGCTGGCGCCTCGCTTCCACTGGATATCCGCGATCGTCGATGTGCGGCGGGCGCGCTCGCCGATCGTCAGCGGCCGGCCGAACGTGAGCCGCGCACCGGCGAACATGCGCCGCGGCAGCGGCATCTCCGGAATGAAATCGCCCTGCTTCGCGTGGCCGTTGTCGGCAAGATCGCGCGTCGGCACGATCCGGTGGAAGTACACCCAGTGCCACAGCGGCGGCAGCGGATCGCCCGCACGCAGCCCATCTTCGCGGTCGAGCGTCGCACCGAGCGCCGCCGCCTGGAACGGCGCGATGGTGTCTTCGACCGTTTCGGTGCGGCCGATCGCCGCCCGCAGGCCGCTTACGTGCGGCGTCACGCCCCTACTTCTCGAGATCCTTGAGCTTCACGCCCTGCGCCGTGAGCTCGTCGATCAACGCGTTCAGGTGATGGAACGCCGTGTTCGCGGCCGGCACGCCGCAGTAGATCGCCTGCTGGATCAGCACTTCCTTCACGTCCTTCACCGAGAAGCCGTCCTCGAGCGCGGCGCGCAGATGCATGTCGAACTCTTCCCAGCGGCCGATCGCCACCATCGTGCCCAGCACGAGGATGCGGCGCGTGCGGTCGTCGAGCCGCGGGCGGGTCCACACGGTCCAGCCGTAACGCACGATCATGTCCTGGAACTCGCGGGTGTGGGGACGGACGTTCTTCTGCGCGCAATCGACGTACTTGTCGCCGAGAATGCGGCGGCGCGCCTTCATCGCGTTGGCGTAAACCTTGTCTTTCGGTGCTGCGGCGGGCATTCGGCGTTTTCCTTTGTTACCGGAAGCTCTCCTTCGAGATTCCAGGCGTGGCAAAAAACTTTTCGAGCTGCGCGATCTGCCGGCCGACCGTCGCCCGGTAATCGGCAGGGGTATTCGGCTGTGCGGCATCGACGCCGTCGGCTTCGAGGCGCGCCTTGAACTGCGGGTTCGCGATGACCTGATTGCACTGCCGGTTGATTGCGGCAACGACGGCTGCGGGCGTGCGCGCGGGCGCGAAGAAGCCATAGGAATTCGTGAGCTCGTAGCCGGGCACGCCGGATTCGGCGACCGTCGGCAGGTTCGGCATGGCCTGCATGCGGCGCGGTCCGGTCACGGCCAGCGCCTTGAGCCTGCCGCTTCGCACGTGCGGCGACACCGACACCGCGGAGCTGAAGAGGAGCTGGATCTGACCGCTCATGAGATCGACCATCGCGGGTCCATTGCCTTTATACGGAACGTGAACCATGTTCGCTCCCGTCGCCACCTTGAAGAGCTCGATGCCGAGGTGTGCCGGCGATGCCACGCCCGGCGAGCCGAAGTTGATCGCGCCCGGTTTCGCTTTCGCGTACGCGACGAGCTCCTTCACGCTGCTCACGGCCAGCGCCGGATTGACGACCGCGACATAGCCCTGCGTGACGAGCTCGACCACCTGCACGTAGCTCTTGCGAATATCGAATGGCACCTTGCCCAGCAGCATGTTGGTCGGCATCTGGCTGTTGGAGAGCAGCAGCGTGTAGCCGTCGGGCGCCGCCCGCGCCGCGATTTCCATCGCGATCACGCCGCTCGCGCCGTCGCGATTGTCCACGATCACCGGTTGGCCCCATGCTTCGTTCAATCGCTGGCCGACGGCGCGCGCCAGCAGATCGTTTGCGCCGCCGGGCGAGTTGCCGACGATGAGACGCACGGGCTTCACCGGAAAGCCTTCGCCCGAATGTGACGCAGGCGCGCACACCGCGCTGAGCGCCGCGAGCGCGAACGTGACAAGCCGCATGGCCCCTCCCTCTTTTGGGTAAAGTATGACGCGAGCGCCCGCTCTGGAGGAGCCACATGAAATACAACCGTATATCCGCTGACAGCCATATCGATATGCCTTGGCTGCCGAACGACCTGTTCACGTCCAACGCAACGCCGGCGATGAAGGAGCGCATGCCGCACGTCGTGGACAGTCCCGATGGCCCGCACTGGACTTCCAAGAGCGGCTTTTCCTACGGCCTCGTGTGCGGCGTCGGCCCGTCGGGGCAGAAGCACGTGCCGGGGCAGAACCACCGCGTGGACAAAATGGCGGAGACCGGGCTGTACGAAGACGCGAAGCGCGGCATGCGCCGCTGCACGACCGCGGAGCTGCGCATCAAGGACGCCGAGCGCGATGGCGTGGATGCGGAGGTGATCTTCGGCATCCTCGGAGCGGCCACGCGGTTGAACGACCAGGAAGCGGCGGCGGAGATGTTCCGCATCTACAACGACTGGCTCGCGGATTTCTGCAAGCCCTATCCGGATCGCCTGATCGGTCTTGCGTGCCTGCCGTACGGCGACGTCGAGGGCGCATGCGCCGAAGCGCGGCGCGCGGTGAAGCTGGGGCTGCGCGGCATCGAGCTATCCTGCTCCTGGGACATGGAGCCGATGTGGCATCCGATGTGGGAGCCGCTGTGGCAGACCATGAACGAGCTCGACGTGCCGCTGCACTTCCACACCTTTCCGTCGCAGTCGCCGGCGGAGCGCGCACGCACGCCCAAGGAGCGCCAGCGCGCGGCGATGTTCACACGCGTGTCGGGCTTCCAGTTGAATCTCTCGAACATCATCGCGGGCATCATCGGCGCCGCGGTGCTCGAGCGCTACCCGAAGCTGCGTATCTCCTTCGGCGAGAGCGGCATCGGCTGGATTCCTTACGTGCTGGAGCGCATGGATTTCGAGTGGGAAGACCGCTTCC
>DASPNJ010000106.1:0-40429 GCA_035626595.1 Burkholderiales bacterium | reverse complement strand
CCGGCAACGTGCGCGAGCTCCGCAACGTGCTCGAGCAGGTGACGATGTTGACCGACGGCCCGCGCATCAGCGCGCCGGATTTCCGGACGATCCTGCCCGATGGCGCAGTCGAGAACCGCGGCGCCGGCCGGCCGATCGTGCCGCTGCGACTGCAGGATGCCGTCGCCGTCGCCGAGCGCGACGCGATCCGCGTGGCGCTCGAGAGTGCGCGCGGCAACAAGACCGCCGCCGCGCAGCTCCTCGGTGTCTCGCGGGCGACGCTTTACGAGAAGCTCGCGAGCCTGCGGTTACCCGGTTCGTGACCGGATGTCCGGATCGGCGGACACCGTAAGCCGTTCACGCACAGGCGTATGATCGAACGACGCGCCTGAATCGTCCGAAACACCGGACACAATGAACGATTCAAGCAGAGCGGCGCGCGCTCGCACGCCGAAAGAGCTTGCACAAACAACGAGTTAGTTGATCTGGCACAGGCGTTGCGAAAGACGCCCGCGCGTTAGCTCGATAGAGCGGCAGGAGCCGCCCGAGCTTGTCTGGAGGAGTGATGGTGCGCCCGAGCATGTACGACACGGGACTAGCCAAGAACGCGGCGAACTACACGCCGCTCTCGCCGCTGTCCCTGCTCGCACGCACCGCGTACACGTACCCCAAGCGCGCCGCGGTCATTTACGGTGAGCGCGAGCTCACGTGGTCGGAGGTGTACGCGCGCTGCCGACGTCTCGCCTCGGCGCTTCAGTCGCGCGGTATCGGCAAGAACGACACGGTCGCGGCCATGCTGCCGAACGTGCCCGCGATGTATGACGCACACTTCGGCGTTGCCATGTGCGGCGGCGTGCTCAACACGCTCAACACGCGACTCGATGCCGAAGCGATCGGGTTCATGCTGGATCACGCCGAAGCAAAGGTGCTGCTGACCGACCGCGAGTACAGCGCCACGGTCAGGGCCGCGCTCGCGCGCGCCAAAGTGCGGCCGCTCGTCATCGACGTCGAGGACCCCGCGTGCGAGACCGGCTCGCACCTCGGCGAGATCGAGTACGAGGACTTCATTGCGGGCGGCGATCCGGAATTCCAGTGGTCGCTGCCGCAGGACGAGTGGGACGCGATCTCGCTCAACTACACCTCCGGCACGACAGGCAATCCGAAAGGGGTCGTCTATCACCACCGCGGCGCGTACCTCAACGCGCTCTCGAACATCGTGAGCTGGGGCATGCCCGCGCATCCGGTGTACCTGTGGACGCTGCCGATGTTCCATTGCAACGGCTGGTGCTTTACCTGGACCGTTGCGGCGGCGGCCGGAACGAACATCTGCCTGCGCAGGGTGGATGCGCGCGCGGTGCTCGATCTCATCCGCGCGCACCGCGTCACGCATTATTGCGGGGCGCCGATCGTGCACAGCATGCTCATCAATGCACCGGAAGCGTGGAAGCAGGACATCGATCAGCAGGTTTCGTGTCTCGTCGCGGCCGCCGCGCCACCGGCGGCGATCATCGAGGGCATGCAGCGCATGGGCTTCGACATCACGCATGTCTACGGGCTCACCGAGACCTACGGCCCGGCGGCGGTCTGCGCCAAGCATGACGAGTGGCGCGCGCTCCCGCTCGAGAAGCAGGTCGAGCTGAACGGGCGGCAGGGCGTGTGGTACCACGCACAGGAGCGCATGAGCGTGATCGACCCCGAAACCATGAAGCCGGTGCCGTGGGACGGCGAGACCATGGGTGAAGTCATGTTCCGCGGCAATCTCACGATGAAGGGCTATCTGAAGAACGAGCGGGCGACCGCGGAAGCGTTCGCCGGCGGCTGGTTCCATACCGGCGATCTCGGTGTGATGCAGCCGGATGGCTACGTGAAGATCAAGGATCGGTCGAAAGACGTCATCATCTCGGGCGGTGAGAACATCTCGTCGCTGGAAGTCGAAGACGTGCTGTACCGGCATCCGGCTGTCGTGCTGGCGGCGGTGGTGGCGAAGCCCGATCCACGCTGGGGCGAGGTGCCGTGCGCGTTCGTCGAGCTGAAGGAAGGCGCGCAGGCGACCGAAGCGGACCTGATCGCGCACTGTCGCGAGCGGCTCGCACATTTCAAGGCGCCGAAAAAAATCGTGTTCGGGCCGCTGCCGAAAACCTCGACGGGCAAGATCCAGAAGTTCATCCTGCGGGACCAGGTGAAGTCTTCCGCGGCGATTGACACATGAGCGCCGGTGCGCCATCGGCGCACCCTACGATGCGACGTAGGGTGCGAAGTCCGGTTCGACGTACGCTGCGACGTAGGGTGCGCTGATAGCGCACCGATCAGGAAGTGACGAGAAGGAAGTGACGGGGAAGAGGTGACGACCGACACCGATTACGTGCTCGAAACGCGCGGGCTGACGAAGGAGTTCAAGGGCTTCGTCGCCGTGAACAACGTGGCGCTGAAGGTGCGCCGCGGCGCGATCCACGCGCTGATCGGCCCGAACGGCGCGGGCAAGACAACGTGCTTCAACCTGCTCACGAAGTTCCTGCAGCCCACGCGCGGCCAGATCTTCTACAAGTCGCAGGAGATCACGCGATCCCGGCCGTCCACGCTCGCGCGCATGGGCCTCGTGCGCTCGTTCCAGATCTCCGCCGTGTTTCCGCATCTCACCGTGCTCGAGAACGTGCGCATCGCCCTGCAACGCATGCACGGCAGCTCGTTCGACTTCTGGCGTTCGGCGCGCGCGCTCGACGCGTTGAACGGCCGCGCGCTCGAGCTGATCGAGGCGGTGGGACTCGCGGATTTCGCGAACACGAGGGCCGTCGAGCTGCCGTACGGCCGCAAGCGCGCGCTCGAGATCGCGACGACGCTCGCGCTCGATCCCGAGGTGATGCTGCTCGACGAGCCCACCGCCGGCATGACGCACGAGGACGTCTCGCGTATCTCGGCGCTGATCCGGCGGGTCGCGCAGAACCGCACGGTGCTGATGGTCGAGCACAACCTGTCGGTCGTCTCCGATCTCTGCCACTACATTACGGTGCTCGCGCGCGGCGAGATCCTGGCCGAAGGCGATTACGAGGCGGTGTCGCGCAGGCCCGAAGTGGTCGAGGCCTATCTGGGTCACGGCGCCGCCAAGGAAGGTCATGCCTGACGGCGCGCCGGGCACCGCGCTGCTGACCGTCAAGGGCCTGCACGCCTGGTACGGCGAGTCGCACATCCTGCACGGCGTCGATTTCGAAGTGCGGCGCGGCGAGGTCGTGACGCTCCTCGGACGAAACGGCGTCGGCAAGACGACGACGATGAAATCGGTCATGGGCATCGTCGAGCGCCGCGAAGGCTCCGTCGTCTTCGACGGCACCGAAACGATCGGGCTGCCGTCGAACCGCATCGCGCGTCTCGGGCTGGCGCTCTGCCCGGAAGAGCGCGGCGTCTTCGCGAGCCTGAACGTCATCGAAAACCTGCTGCTGCCGCCGCAGGTGCGCGAAGGCGGCGTGAGTCTCCAGCGCATCTACGAGCTTTTTCCGAACCTGAAAGAACGCGCGTCAAGTCAGGGCACCAAGCTCTCCGGCGGCGAGCAGCAGATGCTCGCGATCGCACGGATCCTGCGCACGGGCGCGCGCCTGCTGCTGCTCGACGAGCCGACCGAAGGCCTCGCGCCGGTGATCGTGCAGCAGATCGGGTATACGATCGAAAAGCTCAAGCAGGATGGCTTCACGATCCTGCTGGTCGAACAGAATTTCCGTTTCGCGCAGACGGTCGCCGACCGCCACTACATCATGGAGAACGGCCGCGTGGTGGACATGATCGCGAACGCCGAGCTCGAAGCGAACATGGGCAAGGTGCACGACTATCTCGGAGTTTAGGAGTGAGGCGCAGGGTGGGCCGGTGGACCACCGGCGTAAACCAGAAGAGGAGAAGGACATGAGACTGAAGAGCAGGTTGTATGTCGCGGCAGCGTTCGCGCTGGCCGCGGTCGGTGCGCACGCGCAGTACTCCGGCGGCGTCATCAAGATCGGCGTCATGAACGATCAGTCGGGCACGTACGCGGACCTCGCGGGGCCGGGCTCGGTCGTCGCCGCCCGCATGGCGGTCGAAGATTTCGGCGCGGCGAAAAAGGGCATGAAAGTCGAGATCGTCGTCGCCGATCACCAGAACAAGCCCGAAGTCGGTTCGAGCATCGCGCGCCAGTGGTTCGACGTCGACGGCGTGGACATGATCGTGGACGTGCCGACCTCTTCCGTTGCGCTGGCGGTGAACCAGATCGCGCGCGACAAGAACAAGGTGCTGCTCGTCTCCACGGGAGCAACATCCGATCTCTATGGCAAGGCATGCACCCCCAACACGATCCACTGGACGTACGACACGTGGTCGCTGGCGAACGGCACCGGCACCGCCGTCGTCAAGACCGGCGGCAAGACCTGGTTCTTCCTGACCGCGGACTATGCGTTCGGCCACGCGCTGGAGCGCGACACCGAAGCGGTGGTCACCAAGAACGGCGGCAAGGTCGTCGGCAAGGTGCGTCATCCGTTCCCGTCATCCGACATGTCGTCGTTCCTGCTCCAGGCGCAGACGTCGAAAGCGAAGATCATCGGGCTCGCGAACGCCGGCGCCGATACGATCAACGCGATCAAGCAGGGCTCTGAGTTCGGTATCGCGAAGACCGGCCAGCAGTTCGCAGGACTGCTGGTGTTCCTGACGGACGTGCACGCGCTCGGCCTCGACAAGGCGCAGGGACTGCTGCTGACGGAAGCGTTCTACTGGGACGTGAACGACCAGACGCGCGGGTTCTCGCGGCGCTTCGCGAAGCTTCACAAGAATGCGATGCCGACGATGGGACAGGCGGGCGTTTACTCGGCGGTGCTGCACTACCTGAAGGCGGTCGAAGCGCTGAAAGGCGACGCCGACGGCGCGAAGGTGGTCGCGAAGATGAAGGAGCTGCCGACCGACGACCCGGTGTTCGGCAAGGGCAGCGTGCGCCAGGACGGCCGCAAGATCCACCCGATGTATCTGTTCGAAGTGAAGAGTCCCAAGGAATCGAAAGGACCGTGGGACTACTACAAGCTGCGCGCCACCATCCCGGCGGATCAGGCGTTCCGCCCGATGAAAGACGGGGGCTGCCCGCTGGTCAAGGGCTAGTGACGAAGTGATGCGGTGACGCGGTGATGCGGTGACGACGTTGACCGGCTCAACTGCATCACTGCGTCACTGCATCACTGCGTCACCGGCGGTCTGACAATGAGCGAGATCTTCGGCATCCCGACCCAGGCGCTGTTCGGACAGCTCCTGATCGGCCTCATCAACGGCTCGTTCTACGCGCTGCTCTCGCTCGGGCTCGCGGTCATCTTCGGGCTGCTCAACATCATCAACTTCGCGCACGGCGCCCAGTACATGATGGGCGCCTTCGTTGCGTACCTGCTCCTCAACAAGCTCGGTCTCTCGTACTGGTGGGCGCTCGTGCTCGCGCCGCTCATCGTCGGCGCGACGGGTATCGTGATCGAGCGGCTCATGCTCTCGCGCCTGTACAAGCTCGATCACCTGTACGGGCTGCTGCTCACCTTCGGCCTCGCGCTCGTGATACAGGGCCTGTTCCGGCAGGAGTTCGGCTCGACGGGCCTGCCGTATGCGATGCCGAAGGCGCTGGAGGGCGGACAGAATCTCGGTTTCATGTTCCTGCCGAATTACCGCGCATGGGTGATCGTGGCTTCCCTCAGCGTGTGTCTCGGCACCTGGTTCATGATCGAGAAGACGAAGCTCGGCTCGTACCTGCGCGCCGCGACCGAGAATCCGCAGCTCGTGCAGGCGTTCGGGATCAACGTGCCGCGCATGATCACGCTCACGTATGGCTTCGGCGTCGCGCTTGCGGCGTTCGCCGGTGTCATGGCCGCGCCGATCTACAGCGTGAGCCCGCTGATGGGCGCGGATCTGATCATCGTCGTCTTCGCGGTGGTCGTGATCGGCGGCATGGGCTCGATCATGGGATCGATCCTCACCGGCTTCATGCTCGGGCTGCTGGAGGGGCTCACCAAGGTGTTCTATCCGGAGGCGTCCAACACGGTGATTTTCATCGTGATGGCGATCGTGCTGATGATTCGACCCGCGGGGCTTTTCGGGACACCGCGTTGAGGCTCGACCCCGTAAAAGAGCTCGACGCCGGCGCGAACGCCGCGGCCGCGCGTGAGATGCAGGGACAGCGCGTCGGCTTCGTGCTGATGCTCGCGTTCTTCGCGCTCGGCCCGTTCCTGATCTATCCCGTATTCCTGATGAAGGTGATGTGCTTCGCGCTGTTCGCATGCGCGTTCAATCTGCTGATCGGCTATGTCGGGCTGCTGTCGTTCGGCCACGCGATGTTCATGGGCATCGCCGGCTACACCGCCGCGCATGCCGCCAAGGTGTGGGGGCTCACGCCCGAGCTCGCGATCGTTGCCGGCGCCGCCGCCGCATCGCTGCTCGGGCTGGTGTCGGGGCTGATCGCGATCCGTCGCCAGGGCATTTATTTCGCGATGATCACGCTCGCGCTCGCGCAGATGGTGTACTTCTTCTGTGTCCAGGCGCCGTTCACGGGCGGCGAGGACGGGATCCAGGCCGTGCCGCGCGGACGGCTCTTCGGTCTCGTCGATCTCTCGAACGTGTGGGCGATGTACAGCACCGTCTTCGCGGTGTTCGTCGGCGGCTTTCTGCTGATCTATCGCATCATCCACTCGCCGTTCGGCCAGGTCTTGAAGGCCATCAGGGAAAACGAAGCGCGCGCGATCTCGCTCGGATACGACACCGATCGCTACAAGCTGCTCGCGTTCGTGCTGTCGGCCGGGCTCTCCGGTGTCGCCGGCGCGATGAACGCGCTCGTGTTCCAGCTCGCGGCGCTCAATGCCGTTCACTGGACGATGTCGGGCGAGGTCGTGCTGATGACGCTGGTGGGCGGCCTCGGCACCGTCTTCGGCCCGGTTGTCGGCGCGCTGGTCGTGCTCGCGATGGAAAACTATCTCGCGCAGTTGGGCGCGTGGGTCACGATCGTGCAGGGACTGATCTTTATCCTGTGCGTGCTCACCTTCCGCCGCGGCATCGTCGGCGAGCTCGCCGCCAAGCTGCGGGTGCCTCTCGGAGCATGGCCTTCGGGCCGCTAAGCCGCTAAAATACCGGCCTTTCCCGCAGTTCCCCGCAGTACTCCAACAAGGAATTCCGATGAAAGTGCTGGTCACGGTCAAGCGCGTGATCGACCCGTACGTGAAAGTCCGCGTTAAATCGGACGGCACCGGCGTCGAGACCGCGAACATCAAGATGACGATGAATCCGTTCTGCGAGATCGCGGTCGAGCAGGCGGTTCGCATGAAGGAAGCCGGCGTGGTCTCCGAGATCGTCGTGCTCTCGATCGGGCCGCAGCAGTGCCAGGAGACGCTGCGCACCGCGATGGCGATGGGCGCGGACCGCGGCATCCTCGTCGAGACGGGCGCCGCCGAGGTGCAGCCGCTCGCCGTGGCCAAGCTCGCGAAAGCGGTCATCGACAAGGAGCAGCCGAAGCTCGTCATCACCGGCAAGCAGGCGATCGACGACGACTCGAATCAGACCGGGCAGATGCTGGCCGCGCTGCTGGGCTGGCCGCAGGCGACGTTCATCTCGAAGATCGACGTCGCGGGTGACGGCGCCGAGGTCACGCGCGAGGTCGATGGCGGTCTGGAGAAGCTCACGATCAAGCTGCCGGCGGTCGTGACTTCCGACCTGCGCTTGAACGAGCCGCGCTACGTCACGCTGCCGAACATCATGAAGGCGAAGAAAAAGCCGCTGGAAGTGCTGAAGCCCGAGGCGCTCGGCGTGGACATCACGCCCCGGTTGAAAACGCTGAAAGTCGAAGAGCCGGCGAAACGCAGCGCCGGCGTCAAGGTCGGGGACGTAAAAGAGCTCATCGCGAAGCTCAAGAACGAAGCGAGGGTCATCTGATGGGCGTGTTGGTCGTAGCCGAGCACGAAGCCGGCAAGCTGAAACCCGGTGTCACGAACACCATCACCGCCGCGACGCAGCTCGATGGTGACGTGACGGTGCTGGTGGTCGGCAAGCAGGGCGCGGATGCCGCGCAGGCCGCCGCGAAAGTCGCCGGTGTAAAGAAGGTCCTGGTGTCGGAGGCGCCGCATTACGAAGGCTCCGCGGGCGAGAACGTCGCCGCGCTCGTGCAGGGCATCGCGCCCCAGTACACGCACGTGCTCGCGGCCGCGTCGGCCTACGGCAAGAACATCATGCCGCGCGTCGCGGCGCTGCTCGACGTGCAGCAGATCTCGGACATCACCGCCGTGCAGGATGCCGACACCTTCGTGCGTCCCACGTATGCCGGGAACGCAATGGCGACCGTGCAATCGTCGGACAAGCTGAAAGTCATCACGGTGCGCGCGACGGCGTTCGATCCGGCCGGCGAGCAGGCCGCGGCGCCGGTGGAGACGCTCGCGCGCGGTCCGGACCTCGGTCTCTCGCAATTCAAGGGCGCCGAGCTCTCGAAGTCGGAGCGGCCCGAGCTCACCGCGGCGCGCATCATCGTGTCCGGCGGTCGCGGTATGGGCAGCGCCGAGAATTTCAAGATCCTGGAGACGCTCGCCGACAAGCTCGGCGCCGCGGTCGGCGCATCGCGCGCAGCGGTCGACTCGGGCTTCATGCCGAACGAGTACCAGGTCGGCCAGACCGGCAAGATCGTCGCGCCGGAGCTCTACATTGCGGTCGGCATCTCGGGCGCCATCCAGCACCTCGCCGGCATGAAGGACAGCAAGGTGATCGTGGCGATCAATAAGGACGCCGAGGCGCCGATTTTCTCGGTGGCCAACTACTGGCTCGTCGAGGACCTCTTCAAGGCGGTGCCGGAGATCACGAAAGAGCTTTCCTGATCTTCGTAGGGTGCGCTTGTAGCGCACCGGCCGGTGGGTCTCCGACCCACCCTACGGTAGTACCATCCGGGCGTGACTGCGTGTCGCGCCCTTTTCATTTGAGCCGCTGAATGTCGACTTATAACGCCCCGTTGAAGGACATGCAGTTCGTGCTGCGCGAGCTCGTGGGGCTCTCGGAGCTCGGCGCCCTTCCCGGCTGGCAGGAAGTCACGCCCGAGCTCGTCGATGCGGTGCTGGCCGAAGCCGCCAAATTTGCTCGCGAGGTCCTCGATCCGCTCAACCGCAGCGGTGACGCAGAAGGCGCGCGCTTATCGCACGGCACCGTCACCGTGCCGCAAGGTTACGCCGAGGCTTACGCGAAATTCATCGAGGGCGGCTGGAACGCCCTGGCCGGCGACCCCGCATTCGGCGGCCAGGGCCTGCCGCACGTGGTGGCGAGCGCGGTGCAGGAGATGTGGAACAGCGCGAACATGGCCTTCTGCCTCGCGCCAATGCTCACCTCCGGGGTGCTGGAGTCGCTCAAGCACCACGCCTCACCCGAGCAGCAGGCGCTCTACATGCCGAAGCTCACCTCCGGCGACTGGTGCGGCACGATGAATCTGACCGAGCCGCAGGCCGGTTCCGATCTCTCCGCCGTGCGCATGCAGGCGACGCGCGAGGGCGATCATTACCGGCTCCGCGGCACCAAGATCTTCATCACGTACGGCGAGCACGACATGAGCGAGAACATCGTTCACCTCGTGCTCGCGCGCACGCCGGACGCGCCCGAAGGCGTCAAAGGCATCTCGCTCTTCGTCGTGCCGAAGTACCTCGTGAACCGCGACGGCAGCCGCGGCGAGAAGAACGATGTCGTCTGCGTCTCGCTCGAGCACAAGCTCGGCATCCACGCGAGCCCGACCTGCGTGCTGGCGTACGGGCAGGACAGGGGCGCCGTCGGTTATCTCGTGGGCGAAGAGAACCGCGGGCTCGAGTACATGTTCACCACGATGAACCATGCCCGGCTCGGGATCGGCATCGAGGCCGTGGGCATCGCCGAGCGCGCCTATCAGCACGCGCTCGAGTACGCGAAGACGCGCGTGCAGGGCCGCGCCATCGGGCAGACGAGCGGCGACCGCGTGACGATCATCCACCACCCGGACGTGCGTCGCATGCTGCTCACGATGAAGGCGCTGACCGAGGCGATGCGCGGTCTCGCCTATACCGCGGCCGGGGCGCTCGACCGCGCGCGCCGTCACCCGGATCCCGCGGAGCAGCGACGCAACCAGGCGCTGGGCGATCTGCTGACGCCGATCGTCAAGGGCTGGTGCACCGAGCAGGCGGTCGAGGTGGCCTCGATCGGCATCCAGGTGCACGGCGGCATGGGCTTCATAGAAGAAACCGGGGCCGCGCAGTATCTGCGCGACGCGCGGATCACCACCATCTACGAAGGCACGACCGGTATCCAGTCGAACGATCTCATCGGACGCAAGCTCGCATACGACAAAGGCGCGGCGGCGCTGGCACTGATCGCTGAGATGCGCCGGGTACAGGGCGCTGCGGTGAACCTCGGTGGCACGATCGACGCGCTCGAACGCGCGACGCAGTGGCTGCTGCAGGCGTTGCAGCAGGACCCCAAGGCGGCCGCTGCGGTGTCGGTGCCTTATCTCAACCTCTTCGGCACCGTGGCGGGTGGATGGGTCCACGCGCGTGCCGCGGACATTGCAAAGCGCAGGCGCTCGGAACCTGACAGCGACCGCGACTTCCTCACCGCGAAGCTCACAACCGCGCGCTTCTACGACGAGCACATCCTCCCGCGCGCGCAGGCGCTGGCGAGCACGGTCACGACGGGCGCGGATAGCGTGCTCGCGCTCGACGAGTCGCAGTTCTAGTCAGGCGCGCCTTCGCCGAGCGCGGACGTGCGTCGCCATGACGCGAGCACGGCGACGAGCAGCACGAGCAGCGCAGCCAGGACCGAAAGACCCGCCACCACCAGCGGCGAGCCGCTGTCCAGCGCGTCCGGCTGACCGACGGTGAGCCCCGTCGCCTTGATCGCGGCGAACGCGCCCAGCGGCACCAGCAGGTTGTCGAAACCGCCGCCGACCGCTGCTTCGAGCACCGTCACCGCCAGCGCGATCAGCGCGGCGACCACCATCGATTCCGGGTTTGACGCGGGCGTGAACCACGCGAGCGGAATCGCGATGCAGGCGAACGCGACGATGAAAAACGCGGCGCTGCCTTCGAGCGTCTTGTAATCCCCCAGCGTGAGATAGCGATGCCGGCCCCAGGTCGTGCCGACCAGCGCGGCGGCGGAATCGGCGAGCGTGAGCAGCAGCATGGGGATGCAATAGAGCACCGGATCGTCGGCCGCCAGCGCGAAGACGATGCACGTCACGGCCACGAAGCAGTATTCGCCGACCGAGACACGCTTGATGCCCTGCATCGCTTGCGCGAGCCGCCGAAACAGCACGAAGCGGGCGCGGAAAGCGAGAAAAGCAGCCGCGCTCGCGCCGGCGACGAGCACGACGGGCCACGCGGTATCGAACAGCCACGGGAACGACAGCGTCGTGAGCCCCATGCTCATGTGCAGGCCCTTGCGCAGCACTTCGGGCCTGAGCAGCGGCCCGATGATGCTGAAGATGGCGAGCAGCGCGCCGAACGTCGCGCACACCACCGCAAGTCCGATCCAGGGCTCGGTCACGTGTGAACGGGATGGCGCGGCATGCCCGGATGGTACGACATACGATCAGGCCTCCTGCAATTTCCGGGCACGCAAAAACGCTGGCGTAGAATCCGGCGCATGACGAACGCGCTGCTCGCAGCACTGCTGACAGTCGCCGTGATCTGGGCGTTCGCGTATCACCGCCTGCCTGCGGCGGTATGGACGCTCGCCGCGGCCGCGGCGCTCGCGCTGGTCACATACTTCGCGGACTGGCCGCAGTCCGTCATCGCAACGCTGTGGGTGCTCCTCGCGCTCGCGGCACTCGCGTTGAACCCCTCGCCCGTTCGCCGCGCGCTCGTGAGCCGGCCGGTGCTGCGGCTGTTCCGCCGCGTGCTGCCGGCGCTGTCGCCGACGGAGCAGGAGGCGCTCGAAGCCGGAACGGTGTGGTGGGACGGCGAGCTCTTCAGCGGCCGCCCCGACTGGCGGAAGCTCCTCGCGTACCCGGCGCCGCAACTCACCGCCGAAGAGCAGGCCTTTCTCGACGGGCCGGTGGAGGAGCTCTGCGAGATGGTGAGCGACTGGGAGATCACGCACGAGCTCCACGATCTGCCGCCGCGGGTGTGGGATTTCATCAGGTCGCGCGGCTTTCTCGGGATGATCATCCCGAAGCAGTACGGCGGCCTCGGTTTTTCGGCGCTCGCGCATTCGGCGGTGATCCTGAAGCTCACCACGCGCAGCGGCACGGCGGCGGTATCGGTGATGGTGCCGAACTCGCTCGGCCCCGCCGAGCTCCTGCTCGAGTACGGCACGCGCGAGCAGAAGGATCACTACCTGCCGCGCCTCGCGAAAGGCGTCGAGATGCCGTGCTTCGCGCTGACCAGTCCGGAGGCGGGGTCGGACGCCGGCAACATTCCCGATTACGGGATCGTCACCCGCGGCGACTGGCGGGGAAAAAGCGACGTGCTCGGCATCCGTCTCACGTGGGAAAAGCGCTACATCACGCTCGGCCCGATCGCGACGCTGCTCGGGCTCGCGTTCCGTCTTTACGATCCCGATCACCTCCTGGGCGGCGACGAAGATCTCGGCATCACGCTGGCGCTCATTCCGACCGACACGCCGGGTGTGCATATCGGACGCCGCCACCTGCCGTTGAACGCGGTCTTCATGAACGGCCCGAACTGGGGCCGCAACGTTTTCGTGCCGATCGAGTCGATCATCGGCGGCGTACAGTACGCCGGGCAGGGCTGGAAGATGCTGATGAACTGCCTCGCCGCGGGCCGCTCGATCTCGCTGCCCGCGAGCTCGGTCGGCAGCGCGAAGCTCGCCACGCGCACGACCGGCGCGTACGGGCGTGTGCGCGAGCAGTTCAACGTGCCGATCGGCCGCTTCGAAGGCGTGGAGGAGGCGATCGCGCGCATCACGGGCAATCTGTACATCATGGACGCGGCACGCGTGATGACGGCAGGCGCGGTCGATCTCGGCGAGAAGCCGTCGGTCATCTCCGCGATCGTGAAGTATCACCTGACCGAGCGCTCGCGCCAGGTCATCAACGACGCGATGGACGTTCACGGCGGCAAAGGCATCTGCCTCGGGCCGAGCAACTACCTCGGCCGCGCGTACCAGCAGATTCCGATCGCGATCACGGTCGAGGGTGCGAACATCCTGACGCGCTCGATGATCATCTTCGGGCAGGGCGCGATCCGCGGGCACCCCTACATCCTGCGGGAGATCCACGCCGTTGCCGACGCCGACGAGCGCACTGCGCTTCGCGAGTTCGACGCAGCGTTCTTCGGCCACATCGCGTTCGTCGCATCGAACAAGGCGCGCGCGTTCTGGATGGGGCTCACACGCGCGCACTTCGTTTCGGTGCCGGTCGAGGGTCCGATGCGGCGCTACTACCAGCAGCTCACGCGGCTTTCGAGCGCCTTCGCTTTCGCCGCCGACATGGCGCTCCTCGTGCTCGGCGGCTCGCTCAAGCGGCGCGAACGGCTGTCGGCGCGGCTCGGCGACGTTCTGAGCCAGCTCTACCTCGCCTGCGCTGCGCTCAAGCGCTTCCACGACGACGGCAGCCCGGCCGATGATCTGCCGCTCGTGCGCTGGGCGGTCGAAGACGCGCTCGCGCGTGCCCAGGACGCGTTCTACGGGCTGTTCCAGAACATGCCGCGGAGCTTCCCGCTGACGTGGCTGCGGCTGCTCGTGTTTCCGTGGGGTCGGGAGTTCGAGGCGCCGAGCGACCCGCTGGGCCACGCCGTGTGCAATATCGCGCTCGCCTCCGGCGCCGCGCGAGACCGGCTGACGGCGGGCATGTACATATCGAAAGACGAACACGATCCCGTCGCGGTGCTCGAAGCGGCGCTCGCCGCCGCAGAGCAGGCCGAGCCGGTCGAGCAGAAGATCCGCGCCGCGAAGAAGGCGGGATCGCTGACCGCCGGGACATTCGCGCACGAGGTCGAGCTCGCGGCGGCGCTCGACGTGATCACCCACGACGAAGCACGCCTGGTCGAACGCGCGCGCACGCTGCGCCGGCGCGCGATCATGGTGGACGATTTTCCGAAGGATCTCGGGAAAACCGAGGTTTATCAGACGACCCAGCCGGTCGCGTAGGACCAAAACGGAGGAGCGGGGATGATTGGTGACGTGATTCCGGTCGAGGCCGCGGTCACCCTCGACGGGCTTTTTCGGGAGCGCGTGAAGCGTACGCCCGATCTCGTGGCATATCGCTACTACGAGGAGAGCGCCGCGGCCTGGCGCGACTACACGTGGGCGCAGATGAACGCGCAGGTCGCGCGCTGGCAGGCGGCGCTCGAGCGCGACGGCCTTACGGCCGGCGACCGCATCGCGATCATGCTGCGCAACTCGCCCGAATGGGTGATGTGCGATATCGCGGCGATGGGGCTCGGGCTGGTCGTCGTGCCGCTCTACACACAGGACCGCCCGGACAACGCGGCATACATCGTGGACAACGCCGGCTGCAAGGCGCTGCTCTTCGAAGGCCGCGAGCAGTGGGAAGCGCTGAAAACCGTCAGCGGCGAGCTGGGCGGGCTCGTGCGCATCATCTCGGTGAAACCGGTCGCGCAGCCCGATGAGCCGCGTCTGGTATCGCTGGCGCAGTGGCTCCCGGCCGAGACACGCGAAACCCGCTACGTCGGCACCGACGGCAATGCGCTCGCGACGATCGTATACACCTCCGGTACCACCGGCCGTCCCAAGGGCGTGATGCTGTCGCACCGAAACATCCTGACCAACGCCTACGCCTCGCTGGAGGGCGTGCTCACCACCGATCGCGACGACCTGTTCCTCTCGTTCCTGCCGCTGTCGCACACGTTCGAGCGCACCTGCGGCTACTACCTCACGATGATGGCGGGCTCGACCACGGCCTACGCGCGGTCGATTCCACAGCTTGGCGAAGACCTCCAGAGCGTGAAGCCGACGGTGCTGGTGTCCGTGCCGCGCATTTACGAGCGCGTCTGGGGCGCCATTCGTGCGAAGCTCGACGAGGGGCCGCCGGCGAGAAAAAAGCTCTTCCTGCTCGCGGTGAACGTGGGCTACGCGCGTTTCGAGCACGCTCAGGGACGCGGACCGTGGAAACCCTCGTTCCTGTTGTGGCCGCTGCTCGAGAAGCTGGTCGCGGGGAAGGTGCTCGCGCGGCTGGGCGGGCGGCTGAAGGTCGCGCTGTCCGGCGGCGCGGCGCTGCCGACCGAGATCTCGCGCGTGTTCATCGGGCTCGGGCTGCCGGTGCTGCAGGGCTATGGGATGACCGAGAGCGCGCCCGTCGTCTGTGCGAACCGGCCGGACGACAACGTGCCGGAGAGCGTGGGCCGTCCCATTCCCGGCGTCGAGGTGAAGATCGGCGAGAACGGCGCGCTCCTGATCAAAGGTCCCAACGTCATGCTGGGATATTGGCGAAACCCCGAAGCGACGCGCCAGATTCTGTCGGACGACGGCTGGCTCAACTCCGGCGACACCGCGCGCATCGATGCCGGCGGCCACGTGCATATCACGGGACGGCTCAAGGAGATCATCGTGACTTCGACGGGCGAGAAGATCGCCCCGGTCGACGTGGAGAACGCGATCCTGCGCGACCCGCTGTTCGAGCAGGTCATGCTGCTCGGCGAGGCGAAGCCGTACTTGTGCGTGGTGGCGGTGGTCAACGGCGAGCGCTGGCAGACGGTCGCGGCGGAGCGGGGGCTGCCGGCGGATGGCGCCGGCCTGTCCGACCAGGCGGCCGAGGCCCTCGCGCTCAACCGCATCCGCGTTCAGTTGAAGGCGCTGCCGGGGTACGCCGACGTGCGCCGCGCCTCGCTCTCGCTGGAGCCGTGGACGATCGAAAACGGGCTGCTCACGCCGACGCTGAAGCTCAAGCGCGCGAAGGTGATGGAGAAGTTCAACGCCGAGATCGATCGGATGTATGTCGGGCACTAGCAGCGCCGCTCGCCTGAAGCTCGGGCCCCGGCGCTGCACGAACAGAGGGAAACCTTCCACGGTTTCCCTCCGTAACCTCCTTTCCCCCAATAGACGTCCTATGTAATTCTCCTTTCCTTGGATTCGCTGCCATGATGGATGCCCGCCCCACGACAGAGCTGCCGGCCGGCCGCGAACCGACGATACGCGTGATCCCGATGCCGGCGGATGCGAATCACACCGGCGATATCTTCGGCGGCTGGATCATGGCGCAGGTGGACCTCGCCGGCGCCGTGCCCGCGATGCGGGTCGCGCACGGCCGCGTCGCGACCGTCGCGGTGAACTCGTTCGTATTCAAGCAGCCGGTTTTTGTCGGCGACATCGTGAGCTTGTATGCGCAGGTCGTGCGCGTCGGGCGCACCTCCATCACGGTGAGCGTCGAGGTGTATGCGCAGCATCGCGCGGCTGGTGAAGCCGCGGTGAAAGTCACCGAGGCAGTACTGACGTACGTCGCGGTCGATGACAATCGCAGGCCGCGTGTTGTATCGCCGCAACAATGATGCGCTGCGGCGTGCACGCGGCGCTGTACGCGCGCGGCAGTCCGTAATATGATCGCGGCCACTCACGCGCACTCGACTGGGGAGAAAAGAGCCGATGGGAAACGCACGCAACGCTGCTTCGCTCGCAATGACGGCCGTTATGGCGGCTTCGGCCGGTGATGCGTTCGCCGGCGGCTTCCAGATCGGCGTTCAAAGCGGCAGCGCGACGGGCAACGCCGTCGCCGGCGGCGCGGCGGTCGCCGAGGATGCGAGCGTCATCTGGTCGAACCCGGCGGGCATGATGCACCTCAAGCAGAGTCGCCAGCTCACCAGCGCGCTGCATGTGTTCAAACCCTCTTTCAAGTTCCAGAACACCGGCTCGACCGGCGCCTTTGCGGCCGGCGGGACGGGCGAGGGCGGCGATGGCGGTGACTGGGCGTACGTGCCGAACGCGTTCTTTACGATGCCGATCAACGACCGGCTGCGCTTTGGCGTCGCGATCAACGCGCCGTTCGGCCTCTCGACGCAGTACGAGCAGGGCTGGCGGGGTCAGTTGATCGCGCTCAAGTCCAAGATCCAGACGGTGAATCTCAACCCCGCGATCGCGTATCGCGTGAACGACATGCTGTCGGTCGGCGCAGGGGTCAGCGCGCAGAAGATCAAGGCGCAGCTTTCATCGTTTTCGGGCGTCGCGGCGCTCGGCAACGTCGATCTCGATGCCGATGACATCGGCTTCGGCTTCAATGTCGGCGCCATCGTGCAGGCGACGCCGGTCACGCGGTTCGGCGCGAGCTACCGCTCGAAGATCAAGTACTCGCTGGACGGCCGCGCGAACTTCACCGGGCCCGCCGGCGCGGCGTTCAGCGGCGACGTCACGGCGGACCTCACGGTTCCGGAACACGCGTCGCTCAGCGTTTTTCACGAAATGGGCCGCTGGGAGCTCATGGCGGACGTCACGTGGACGGGCTGGGACCGGCTGCAGCAACTGACGATCGTGCGGACCACGACCTCAGCAGGCGGCGCGGCGGGAACGACCTTCACGAGCCTGCCGTTTCTCTGGGACGACACGTGGCGCTTCGGCGTCGGCGCGAACTACCGCGTGAGCGACCGCATGAAGGTGCGCATGGGTGTCGCGCTCGACGAGACGCCGACGAACGACGCGACGCGCTCGCCGCGCCTGCCGGACCAGGACCGCACGTGGGTCGCCGTGGGGCTGCAATACCGCATGCCGGGCTCCGGCATGTGGTCGAGCGCGCGCGCTGGCGTCCTCGAGATCGGTTACGCTCACGAATTCATCAAGGATGCGACCGTCAACAATGCGCTCGGCGCGAGCAACCTGATCGGCCGCTTCGAAGCGAAAGCGAATATCCTGTCGCTTCAGTACTCGCACCCGTTCTAGTCGGCGCCGGCGACCGCGGCGGTCAGCGCAGGCGCTGCCCGGCGTAACTGGTATTCCATGCAATCTCGCGCATTTCTGGTTCGTAAGGCAGCAGTACTGGGCGCCGGCGTCATGGGCGCGCAGATCGCGGCGCATCTCGCCAATGCGAATGTCGAGGTGCTCCTGTACGAGCTCGCGGCCAAAGACGGCGACCCCAACGCCAATGTCCGCCGCGCGATAGACAACCTGCGCAAGCTCGAGCCGAGCCCGCTCGCGGCCGCGGCGCGCGCGACTCACATCGAGGCCGCCAACTACGATCAGCATCTGCCGCTGCTTGCCGAGTGCGACCTCGTGATCGAGGCGATCTCCGAGCGCATCGACTGGAAGGAGGACCTGTACCGCAAGGTCGCGCCGCACGTGGGCGAGCATACGATCCTCGCGACGAATACGTCGGGGCTCTCGGTCAACCGGCTGGCGCAGGCGCTCCCGCCGGAGCTGCGCAGGCGCTTCTGCGGCGTGCACTTCTTCAATCCGCCGCGGTACATGTACCTGGTCGAGCTGATCCCGGCGGCACAGAGCGATCCCGTCCTGCTCGACGAGCTGGAAGCGTTCCTCGTCACCGCGATCGGCAAGGGCGTGGTGCGCGCGAAGGATACGCCGAACTTCATCGCGAACCGCGTCGGCGTGTTTTCGATGCTGGCCACGATCCACCATGCGCAGCGGCTCGGGCTCGGCTTCGACACGGTCGATGCGCTGACCGGCACGCTCATCGGCCGGCCGAAGAGCGCGACCTTCCGCACTGCCGATGTGGTCGGCCTCGACACGTTCGCTCACGTCGTCAACACCATGAAGGAGACGCTGCCAAACGATCCGTGGCACACGTACTACGGTGTCCCGGAGTGGCTGGAGCGTCTCATCGCGGAGGGCGCGCTGGGACAGAAGTCGCGCCGCGGTGTTTATCAGAAAGTCGGCCGCGACATCCACGTGCTCGACCTGGAGCGCGGCGCGTACCGCCTGTCGGAGGGGCAGGCGGAAGAGCGCGTGACGGAGATTCTCAGGAACCGCAACGCCGCCGAGCGTTTCGTGGACCTGCACCAAAGCGACCACCCGCACGCGCGATTCCTGTGGTCGATCTATCGCGACGTGTGGCACTACTGTGCCGTGCACCTCGCCGAGATCGCGCACAACGCGCGCGACCTCGACTTCGCCATCCGCTGGGGCTTCGGGTGGGACCGCGGGCCTTTCGAGATCTGGCAGTCGGCGGGGTGGCACCGCGTCGCCGGCTGGATCGCCGAAGACATCGCGGCGGGCAGGACGATGGCCGCGGTGCCGCTGCCGGCATGGGTGAAGGAGCCCTCGCGCGAGGCGGTGCACACGGCACAGGGCTCTTACTCGCCGGTTGCGAACACGTACGAGCCGCGCTCGCGCCTGCCCGTGTACCGCCGCCAGCCGTTTCCCCCCGCGCTCGTGGGCGAGACGGTGCAATACGGCGAGACGATCTTCGAGAACGAGGGCGTGCGCTGCTGGCACACCGGCGACGACATCGCGATCGTCTCCTTCAAATCGCGCATGCACGTGATCGGCGGGGACGTGCTCGAAGGCGTGCAGCAGGCGCTCGAGGAGGCGGAGCGCAACTGGATGGGGCTCGTGATCTGGCAGACCGAGCCGCCGTTCTCGGCCGGCGCGAATCTCAAGAAGACGCAGGGCTCGGGTGAAAAGCGCAGCAAACCCTCGGCGCTGGGCAAGCTCTTCAGGAACGTGCGCCGTGAGGCCGAATCGCTCGCGTTGAAAGCGGCGCGGCAGATCGGCGTGGCCGATCAGTTGATGGCCGGACGCCTGGCCGAAGTCGAGCAGCTTCTGAGCGAGTTCCAGCAGACCACGCAGGCGCTCAAGTTTTCGATGGTACCGACGGTCGCCGCCGTCGACGGCCTCGCGCTCGGCGGCGGCTGCGAGTTCGTGATGCACTGCGACCGTGCCGTCGCGACACTGGAAAGCTACATCGGGCTGGTCGAAGTCGGCGTGGGGCTGCTGCCCGGCGCCGGCGGCTGCAAGGAATTGGCGATGCGGGCGGCGCACGACGCCAAGGGCGGAGATCTCGGACCGTTCATCCAGAAATACTTCCGCACCGTCGCGATGGCGGAGGTCGCGCGCAGCGCCGAGCACGCGAGGGAGCTCGGCTATCTGCGGCCTTCCGACAGCATCGTGATGAACCGCTACGAGCTCCTGCACGTCGCGAAGGCGCAGCTTCGCGCGCTCGTCGAGGCCGGTTACCGTCCGCCGCTGCGCGACCGCGCGATTCCCGTGGCAGGACGCAATGCGATCGGCACGATCAAGGCGTTCATGGTGAATATGCGCGAAGGCGGGCACATCTCGGAGCACGACTACCTGATCGGCTCGAAAGTGGCATGGGTGATGTGCGGCGGCGACGTCGAAGGCGGCAGTCTCGTCGACGAGCAGTGGTTCCTCGATCTGGAGCGCAAGACGTTCATGGAGCTCATTGCCACGGAGAAGACTCAGGCACGAATCGAGCACATGCTCAAGACCGGCAAACCGCTGAGGAACTGAGGCGTATGATCGTGAATCGTAGGGTGCGCTGATAGCGCACCGCAAAACATGGTAAGACAGATCCAGGAAGCCTACATCGTCGCCGCCACACGCACGCCGGTCGGCAAGGCCCCGCGCGGCATGTTCCGGAACGTGCGTCCCGACGACATGCTTGCGCACGTGCTCGAGTCCGTCGTCGCGCAATGTCCCGGTCTCGCGCCCGGCGATGTCGAAGACGTGATCGTCGGCTGTGCGATGCCGGAAGGCGAGCAGGGCATGAACGTCGCGCGCGTGGGACTGCTGCTCGCCGGATTCCCGGACAACGTCGCCGGCATGACGGTCAACCGCTTCTGCTCGTCCGGCGTGCAGTCGGTCGCGCTCGCGGCCGACCGCATACGCCTCGGCGAAGCCAACGTGATCATCGCTGGCGGAACCGAGAGCATGAGCATGGTGCCGATGGGTGGCAACAAGCCGGCGTTCAATCCCGCGATCTTCGAGAAAGACGAGAACGTGGCGATCGCCTACGGCATGGGCATCACCGCGGAGAAAGTCGCGGCGAAGTGGAACGTGAGCCGCGAAGCGCAGGACCTGTATGCGGCCGACAGCCACCGCCGCGCGCTGCGGGCGATCGAGAACGGCGAGTTTCGCGACGAGACGACGCCGTACGAGATCGAGGAGCGCCTGCCCGATCTCGAGGCAGGCGAGATTCGCACGGTGCGCCGCACGGCCCAGAACGACGAAGGCCCGCGGCGCGACACGTCGCCCGAAGCGCTGGCGAAGTTAAAGCCGGCCTTCGCGGCGAAAGGCACGGTCACCGCCGGCAACAGCTCGCAGATGTCCGATGGCGCGGGCGCGGTGCTGCTCATGAGCGAGAGCGCGATGCAGCGCTACGGTGCGAAGCCGCTCGGCCGGCTCGTTTCGTACGCCGTCGCCGGCGTGCCGCCGGAGATCATGGGCATCGGTCCGGTCAAAGCGATTCCCAAAGCGCTGGCGCTGGCAGGAGTGAACGCAGACGACATCGACTGGATCGAGCTGAACGAAGCGTTCGCGGCGCAAACGCTCGCGGTGATCCAGGACCTGGGCCTCGATCGCGAGAAAGTGAATCCGCTCGGCGGCGCGATCGCGCTGGGGCATCCGCTGGGCGCCACGGGCGCGATCCGCACCGCGACGCTGCTGCACGGGCTGCGCCGGCGCCGCCAGCGTTACGGCATGGTCACGATGTGCATCGGCACGGGCATGGGCGCCGCGGCCGTGTTCGAGACGTTGTAACCATCAGCGCGTAGGGTGCGCCGATAGCGCACCGCCCACGGCCGCTGCGTTCCTGACGCATCCTACATGTTCGGGTAGTTGGGCCCGCCGCCGCCTTCGGGCGTCACCCACACGATGTTCTGCGTGGGGTCCTTGATGTCGCACGTCTTGCAGTGGACGCAGTTCTGCGCGTTGATCTGGAGCCGCGGGTTGGCTTCATCGGCGTCGCGCACGATCTCGTAGACGCCGGCCGGGCAGTAGCGCTGCTCGGGCGCATCGTACAGCGGCAGATTGACGGTGACCGGCACCGCGGCGTCGCGCAGCGTCAGGTGAACGGGCTGATCTTCATTGTGATTGGTGTTCGAGATGAACACCGAGGACAGCCGGTCGAACGTGAGCACGCCGTCGGGCTTCGGATAATCGATCGGCCGCGCGCGGTCTTTCGGCATCAGCGTTTCGTGGTCCGCATGTTTGTGATGCAGCGTCCACGGCGCTTTCCCGCGGAAGAGCACCTGGTCGATGCCGACCATCAGCGTGCCGGTATACAGGCCGCGGCTCATGAACGGCTTGAAGTTGCGCGCGCGATGGAGCTCGTCCTGCAGCCAGCTCGCGCGGAAGGCTTCGGGATAGGCGGAGAGCTCGTCATTCTCGCGTCCCGACAGCAGCGCGCCGAACGCGGCCTCGGCGGCCAACATGCCCGATTTCATGGCCGCGTGACTGCCCTTGATGCGCGAAGCATTGAGGAAGCCCGCGTCGTCGCCGATCAATACGCCCCCCGGGAACACGAGCTTCGGCAGCGACTGCAGCCCGCCCGCCGAGATCGCACGGGCGCCGTATGCGATGCGCTTGCCGCCTTCGAGCACGGAGCGGATCGCCGGATGCGTCTTGTAGCGCTGGAATTCCTCGTACGGATTGAGATAGGGGTTGCCGTAGCCCAGCCCGACCACGAAACCCACGGCCGCGAGATTGTCTTCCATGTGATAGAAGAACGAGCCGCCATAGGTGTCGTTCTCCAGCGGCCATCCGGCCGTGTGCATGACGACGCCTTTCTCGTGGCGCTCCGGTTTGAGCTCCCACAATTCCTTGAGTCCGATCCCGTAAACCTGCGGATCGACGCCGTCGCGCAGCTTGTAGCGCGCTTCCAGCCGCCGCCCCAGATGGCCGCGGCAGCCTTCGGCGAAGAACGTGTACTTGCCGTGCAGCTCCATGCCGGGTTGGTACGCGTCCGTCGGTTGACCGTCGCGTCCGACGCCCATGTCGCCCGTGACCACGCCTTTGACGGCGCCGTTGTCGCCGTACAACACGTCGGCCGCCGGGAAGCCGGGGAAAATCTCCACGCCGAGCGCCTCGGCCTGCTGGCCCAGCCAGCGGCAGACGTTGCCGAGGCTGATCACGTAATTGCCGTGATTCTTGAAGCACGCCGGCAGCATGAAATCGGGAACGCGAAAGGACGAGCTCTCTTGCAGGAAGAGAAAGCGGTCTTCGGTGACAGGCGCGTTGAGCGGCGCGCCAAGCGCCTGCCAGTCGGGAATGAGCTCGTTCAGCGAACGCGGATCGATGACGGCGCCCGACAGGATGTGCGCGCCGACCTCCGAGCCTTTTTCGAGCACGCAGACGCTCACCTCGGCGCTGTTCGCGGCGGCGAGTTGCTTCAAACGAATCGCCGCGGCAAGTCCCGCCGGCCCTGCGCCGACGATGACCACGTCGTACTGCATCGACTCACGTTCCGACATAAAAACCTGCGACGCGTCCGTCAGCTGCGCTTCCGGACGCAAAAAGTAGCTTAGCGCGGCAGTCGCCGCGTACGGACAAATCTGCGACGCACTTCGGGGCTAAGCCCCTCAGTGCAAAACGTAGCTGAGCGCGGCAGCCGCCGCGCACTTACATATACGCCAGGCCGCGATTATATCGTCCGCGTTTGCAGCACCTGGGTTGCGGCGGCGATGCCGCTGCGCACGGCGGTCTCGATCGTCGCCGGATAGTCGCTCGCGGTGTAATCGCCGGCGAGGTGGACGTTGTCGAGCGGCGTGCGTGTGGAAGGGCGCACGAGGTCCGGCGCGCAGCCGAACGTCGCGCGCTTTTCCGCGATCACGCGGTGCCAGAGCAGCGCAGGCAGCGCTCCGAGCGCGCGCTCGAGCTGCTCGTGCACCGCGCGCGCGAGCGCATCCTGCTCGAGCGCTTCGTGCTCGCCGGCGCCGCTGATGACGGCACCGAGTAGCCCCGTCTGCCCGCAGATCGCGTCGCGGTCGAAAACCCAGTGCGCGATGCCCTCCAGCCCCAGCATCGGCGCGGGCAGCCGAACGGCGCTGCTGAACTGGAGATAGACCGAGTAGATCGGCTCGTACGTGAAACGCTGGAGCGCTTCGATCGCGCGCGCGAGCGCCGGCACATGGGACAGGAGCGCGGCGGCCCGATGCGGCGATACCGCGCAGATCACGTGATCGTAGTCGCGAGTCTGTGCGCGTGCGCTGACGCGCACGCTATTCCCGACGTGCTCGATGGGCTCGACGCTGTGTGCAGTGACGACGCTGCCGCCGCGGGCGCAGACGAACGCCGCCGCAGGCTCCGGAAAGAGCGAGGAGAGATCCGCGCGAGCGAGCAGGATGTCGGCGGCGTCGGCCGTGCCGAAGAGCGCGTCTCTGAGCACGTTCAGGAACACCTGGCCGGAGGCGCGCTGCGCCGGGGTGTTGAGTGCCGCGACACAGAGTGGATTCCACAGATAACGGGTGAGCGCCGGGCCCTGACCCTGCGCCGCGAGCAGAGCCTCGACCGTGGTATCCGAGTCGAGGCGGAATCGTCGCGCGCGCATCGTGTTCATGAAGCGCGCCGCGCGCAGCCGTTCGCGCAACGGTGCGCCGCGCGCGGTCAGCAGCGCCACCGCGCTGTTCAGCGGCGCGGGCAGCCTCGGCGCTTTCAGGCTGAAGCGGTCGTGAACGCGCCAGTCGAGAGCCAGTCGCGCGAGCGTCTCGTCCGGCCGCGGGTGAACCTTGCGAATGAGGCGCAGCGTGTCGCGATACGCGCCGAGCAGAATGTGGAGCCCGTTGTCCAGGGCAACGTCGCGCACGACCACGCGCCGTGCGCGGCCACCGAGCTGCGCGGCCGCTTCGTAGACCGTGACGGGCACACCCGCGTCCGCGAGCGTTACGGCGGCCGCCATGCCGGCGTAGCCGCCGCCGATGACGGCTACGCGCATTTCCGCGGCGCTTCGCCTACGGACTGCCATTCGGCAGCCCGCCTCGGCCGGTGAACGATTCAGAGGAAAACCCAGGTTTTCCTCCGAAACCTCCTTTCCTGCCCGGTTGGTCCTATCTGCCGGTTCACTATGCGGCGGTGGCTTCGACTTGCCGATCCACCTCTGTGTCGTGCCCCGGCCAGACGTGGCGCGGCACGAGTACGCGGCCTTCGAAGATCCGGCGCGCGGTCCTGATCAGTGCGGCACGGCGAAGCGCCTGCCGGCCATCGGTGAAGTCGGCATCGAGGTCGATCGCGATCTTGCCGGACGGATGCTCGATTTCGATCACGCCCTGCTTCGTCGCGGGCACTTTCGCGATCTGCGCGGCGAGCGTCCCCGGTATCGCGCAGGCCGACGCGAGACACACGGTCCCGGTCACCGCCAGCGCCTTGTGACACGCATCGGGCACGAAGTAGCGTGTCGCGATCGACCCGCCGTGCACGGGTTTTGCGAGCAGCGCGACTTTCGGCGTAACGCCTTTGGACACGTCACCCATACCCATCAGCACGCCGGCCTTGCGCCGGATATCTTCCAGGCGCGCCATGAAGGCCTTGTCGGCGTCCAGCTCGGCGGCGGTTTCGTAGCCCGTCTTGCCCAGCGCTTCCGCGCGCACGAACATCGTCGGCATTGCGACGTCGACGCAGCTCACTTCGATGCCGTCGATCGCGTCGAGCGCTTTGCCGGTCGGCAGAAGCTTGCCGGTGACGGCGCCGATGCCGCCTTTGAAGTTGATCTTGACCGGAGCGGCCGTCCCCGGCACGCCGTCGATCGACGCGTTGCCTTCGTAGATGACCTTGCCGCCGGGCGTCTGCACGATCGCCTCGACGAGCGTCTTCGTATTGACGTTGTAGATGCGAACGGTGGTCTCGGGATCCTGCGCGGGGACCAGGCCCGCTTCGATCGCGAACGGACCGACGGCGATCAGCATGTTGCCGCAGTTCGGCTTGGTATCGACGAGCGGCTGATCGATCAGCACTTGCGCGAACAGGTAATCGACGTCGGCGCCGGGCTGCTTCGAGCGCGAGATCATCGCCACCTTGCTGGTGAGCGAGCGCGCGCCGCCGATACCGTCGACCTGATAGTCGTGCGGCGAGCCCATCGCCGCGAGCAGCACGGCATCGCGCTGCTTCGGATCGGTCGGCAGGTCGGAGGCGAGGAAGAACGGGCCGCGCGACGTGCCGCCGCGCATGATGACGCAGGGAATGGCGGTTTGCATGGGATGTGCTCCGGAGAGTGCGCGAATTATATCGGGGCTAAAACGCGTAGCGGCGCAGGCCGCCGTCGACGGGGAGCACCGCGCCGGTGATGTAGCGCGCGATCGGCGAGGCCAGAAATACCGCGAGCGCGGCCAGCTCTTCCGGTTCCCCATAGCGGCCAACCGGGATCTCTTTCGCGGACTGCTCCGCGCGAAACTCCTCGGAGTACTTGCGACGGATCTGCTCGCTCATGATGCGCCCGGGCGGAATGCAGTTGACCGTGATGCCGTGCTTCCCGACCGCGCGCGACAGACCCTTCGACCACGCGTGCACCGCCGCTTTGGCCGGCGTCGCGGCGATCAGCGCTTCGGGCTCCGACTTGCCGGTGATATTGATGATGCGCCCCCACTTGCCTTGGACCATGTCCGGGAGAACGGCATGCGTGAGTTGCCGTACGCGCACGAAGTTGAGCGTCATCGATTGCTCCCACGCTTCTTCCGGCGCGTCGATGTCGATCGGCGGCTGACTGCCCCCCGCGGAGTTGACGAGAATGTCGACACGGCCGAGCGCGCTGCGCGCGGCGTCCGCGAGCTCGCGCGGCGCGCCGTCACGCATGACATCGATCGTGACAATCGACGGGCGCACGCCACCCGCTGCCGTAATTTCGTTCGCGAGCGCTTCCAGCAGCGCCCCGCGTCGCGCCGCGATCGCGATGCGTGCGCCTTCGGCCGCCAGGCTTTTCGCGATCGCGCGACCGATGCCCATGCTCGCGCCGGTCACGAGCGCGGTCTTGTCCTTGAGTTGCAGATCCATCGTTTTCCTTCAGCCGACGCTCCGCTACTAAGCGGGGGAGGGGGTGTTTATCCTTTGATCCAGGTTTTCCAGGCGATCCAGAGCTTGCGCACCGGTGTCAGCGCGACCCGCCGCGTCAGTACGTGGGAGCCGTCATTGCGGATTTCCTGCAGCAGCGTGCGGTAGATCGCGGCCATGACGAGGCCCGGTCGCTGCGTCCTGCGATCGACCGCCGGCAGCTTCGCCAGGGCACGGTCGTACGCGTCGTTCGCCCGCGCGATCTGAAAGTCCATGAGCTTGCGAAAGGCCTCGGTTTCCCGCCGCTTTTCGAGGTCCTCCGTCGTGACGCCGTACTCGGCGAGCTCGTGCAGCGGCAGGTAAATGCGATTGCGCCGTGCGTCCTCGCCCACGTCCCGGATGATGTTCGTGAGCTGGAACGCGAGCCCCAGGTCCGCGGCATACTCCAGCGTGCGCGGATCCTGAAAGCCGAAGATCTTCGCCGACAGGATGCCGACCACGCCGGCGACGCGGTGGCAGTACACCTTGAGCGCGTCGAAGTCCGGATAGGCGTTGTATTCGAGATCCATTGCCATGCCGTCGATCACTTCGAGCAGGCGCGCTTCTTCGAGCCCGAACGGCGCCACCACGTCCACGAGCGCCCGCGCCACCGGATGCTGCGGCTTTCCGTTGTAGATCGCCGCGACTTCGTTGCGCCACCAGGCGAGCTTCGCCCGAGCGACGCCGGCATCAGCGGTTTCGTCCACCACGTCGTCGACTTCGCGGCAGAACGCGTACAGCGCGGTGATGGCGCGGCGGCGCTCTTCAGGCAGGAACAGAAAGCTGTAATAGAAGCTCGACCCGCTGGCGACGGCTTTCTGCTGACAGTACTCGTGCGGCGTCATCGATGTCTGCACGTCATCGGCGTACAGCGGGTGTAACTCCTCGTCCGCATAGCGCGCAAGCCCGGCGCGTTGTTCGCTCATCGGCCGAGCGCAAGCGCGTGAACCAGCATGAGCGGCCAGTCGTGGGCTTTAAGCACGGGACGCCGCCGGAAAACGTCGCCCCGGACGTGTGCAATCTTGTCGAGAATGCGCGAGCCGCCCGCGACGATCATGCGCAGCTCCAGGCCGAGCCGCCCGGCAAGCGCGCGGCCGAGCGGCGCGCCTGAAAAAAGCAGCGATCGTGCGCGCTCGATCTCAAACGCCATCAGCGCCTGCCACCGCGCTCCGGCCGCTCCGCGGCCGATGTCCTCCTCCGTCACGCCGAAGCGGTCTAGGTCTTCCTGCGGCAGATAGATGCGGTGTTTCCGGTAATCGACCGCGACGTCCTGAAGGAAGTTGATGATCTGAAGGCTCGAGCAGATCGCGTCCGACCAGCGGAGCGCCTCACCGCCGGTCTTTCCGTACAGCGTCAGCAGCAGGCGCCCGACCGGGTCCGCCGAGCGCCGGCAGTAGTCGAGCAATTCGGGGTAATCGGCATAACGCGTCTTGACGACGTCCTGGGAGAACGCCGAGAGCAGGTCGTGGAAGAGCTGATAGGGCAGGCCATGCGTGCGGATCACCTCACCGAGCTCGGAGAACCAGGCTAATTCCGGGGGCTGACCGTGCTCCAGCCGCGCCAGTTGTTCGCCGAAAGCCGCGAGCTGCGCGAGGCGGACTTCGGCGGGCGCGTTTCCTTCGTCCGCGAAATCATCCGCCTCGCGTGCAAAGCGGTAGATCAGCGCGACCGGACGCCTGAAACGCGCCGGCAGGATGACGGACGCGACGGGGAAATTCTCGTAGTGATCGACCGCCATCCGGGCTGGCAACAATGGCCGGTGAATCAGCGGCTTGAGGAGCGAAGTTAATGCAGCTTGCAAGCTTTGGCCGCTGTGTTTAAAGTCGCGACTATATTACAATCAACAACTTGCGTTCGATCGGGCGATTCATTCCAGCGCCGGTAGGCGCAAAGCGATTTGTTGCGCCGAAGGCGCGTTGTAGGTTCTGTCGCGCCGACGCGCGTCGTAGGTTTTTGTTGCGAAAGTGGCGGAATTGGTAGACGCACCAGATTTAGGTTCTGGCGCCGAAAGGCGTGTGGGTTCGAGTCCCTCCTTTCGCACCATTCTTGCTGCCCGTGTTAACCCGGAAAGTCCTTGATGCAAGCTAATTTGGAAAGCCTCGGCACGCTCGAGCGCCGTTTGAGCGTCGCCGTGCCCATGTCCGAAATCAACCAGGAGGTCGACGCGCGCCTCAAACGCCTGTCGCGCACTGTAAAGATGCACGGTTTTCGACCGGGCAAAGTGCCGCTCAAAGTCGTGGCGCAGCAGTACGGACCGCAGGTGCGGCAGGAAGTGCTCGGCGACGCCATTCAGAAAAGCTTCGGCGAAGCCGTCCGCCAGCAGAATCTCAAAGTCGCCGGGTACCCGCACTTCGATCCGAAGCCGCCGGCCGACGATGCCAGCGATTTCGAATACAGCGCGACGTTCGAGGTCTATCCAGAGGTCAAGCTGGGCGACATTTCGGGCCTCACGATCACACGTTCCCAGCTCGAAGTGGGGGATGCCGAGGTCGACCGCACGATCGAAATCATGCGCAAGCAGCGCGTGACCTACGAGCCCGCCGAGCGCGGTGCCGAGAACGGCGACCGCGTCACGTTGTCTTATGTGGGCCGCATCGACGGCGCCGAGTTCGCCGGCGGCAAGGCCGAGAACCAGCAGGTGGTCTTGGGCGAAGGACGGCTGCTGCCGGACTTCGAAACGCAGTTGAATGGCATGAAGGCCGGCGAGACCAAGACGTTCGACGTGCGGTTCCCCGACGACTATCACGGCAAGGATGTTGCGGGTAAGACGGCGAGCTTCGAGGTGACGGTGGGCGAGGTCGCCGCACCGAAGCTTCCCGAGATCGACGCCGAGTTCGCGAAGAGCCTGGGTGTGGTCGATGGTGACCTCGAGCGCATGCGCTCCGAAGTTCGGGCGAACCTCGAGCGCGAAGTGAAAACGCGGCTGCGGGAGCGGGTGAAGGACCAGGTCATGCAGGCGCTGCTCGATTCGACGCAGGTCCAGGTGCCGAAGGCGCTGGTGGAAAGCGAGATCGACCGGCTACAGGAGCTGACGCGACAGGATTTCGCGGCGCGCGGGCTGCCGGTGAAGGCCGACACGCCGCTGCCGCGCGAGATGTTCGAGAAGCAGGCCGAGCGGCGCGTCAACTTGGGCCTGATCCTGGCAGAGCTGGTGAAAACGCATCAGCTCCAGGCGAAGCCGGAGCAGGTGCGGGCGTCGGTGGAAGAGCAGGCCCAGTCGTTCGAGCATCCGCAGGAAGTAGTCCGGTGGTACTACCAGCAACCCGAACGGCTGCGCGAGTTCGAATCGATGGCGCTGGAAGACAACGTCGTCGAGTGGGCTCTGAAGACCGCGAAGGTCGAGGACAAGCCGATCGAATTCGACGAACTGATGGGACGGGGCAAATGAAACGTTATATCGAGCCGTACGCAGCAGCCGCGGGCATGATCGAGTCACAGTCGGTGTACGAGCCGCGCGGCCTGGGCCTCGTGCCCATGGTCATCGAGCAGAGCGGACGCGGCGAGCGCGCGTACGACATCTACTCGCGCCTGCTCAAGGAGCGCGTCGTGTTCCTCGTCGGCCCGGTCACCGAGGTCACCGCGAACCTCATCGTCGCGCAGCTCCTGTTTCTCGAGTCCGAGAATCCCGACAAGGACATCTCGTTCTACATCAACTCGCCGGGCGGCTCGGTTTCGGCCGGTTTGGCGATCTACGACACGATGCAGTTCATCAAGCCCGACGTTTCCACATTGTGCGTAGGCCAGGCGGCGAGCATGGGCGCGCTGCTGCTGGCTGCGGGCGGCAAAGGAAAACGGTTTGCGCTGCCGAATTCGCGCGTGATGATCCATCAGCCGATGGGCGGTTTTCAGGGGCAGGCCTCGGATATCGAGATCCACGCGAAGGAAATCCTGTTCCTCAAGGGGCGGCTCAACGAGATCCTCGCGAAACACACCGGACAGGAGATCCAGAGAATTGAAAAAGACACGGATCGTGATAACTTCCTGTCTGCGACCCAGGCTGTCGAGTACGGTCTGGTCGACAAGGTATTGACGAGCCGGACCGAAGCGACTGTTTGAGGGGACCGGGAAACCGACGTGGCTAAAGCGGGAATGTCAGACAAGGTAGGCGGCGAGAAGCTGCTGTACTGCTCGTTCTGCGGCAAGAGCCAGCACGAAGTGCGCAAGCTCATTGCCGGCCCGTCCGTGTTCATCTGCGACGAGTGCATCGAGCTCTGCAACGACATCATCCGCGAGGAAACGCAGGGCGAGCACGGCGGCAAGGGCGCGAAGTCCGACCTGCCGGTTCCGCACGAGATCCGCGCCATCCTCGACCAGTACGTGATCGGGCAGGACACCGCGAAGAAGATTCTCTCGGTGGCCGTCTACAACCACTACAAGCGGTTGAAGACGATCAGCAAGAACGACGACGTCGAGCTTGCGAAATCGAACATCCTGCTCGTCGGTCCCACCGGCTCGGGCAAAACGCTGCTCGCGCAGACGCTCGCGCGGCTCCTGAACGTGCCGTTCGTCATGGCCGATGCGACGACGCTCACCGAAGCGGGCTATGTTGGCGAGGACGTCGAGAACATCATCCAGAAGCTCCTGCAGAAGTGCGACTACGATGTCGAGAAGGCGCAGCGCGGCATCGTGTACATCGACGAGATCGACAAGATCTCGCGCAAGTCGGACAACCCGTCGATCACGCGCGATGTTTCGGGTGAAGGCGTCCAGCAGGCGCTGCTGAAGCTGATCGAAGGCACGATTGCGTCGGTGCCCCCGCAGGGCGGTCGCAAGCACCCGAATCAGGAATTCGTGCAGGTCGACACGACCAACATCCTGTTCATCTGCGGCGGCGCGTTCGACGGCCTCGACAAGATCATTCGCGCGCGCTCGGAAAAGGCCGGCATCGGCTTCGGCGCGGAAGTGCGCTCGAAGGACAACCGCAGGGATATCGGTAAGGCGCTTCGGGACGTTCAGCCCGAGGACCTCATCAAGTACGGATTGATTCCGGAATTCGTCGGTCGGCTGCCGGTCGTCGCCACGCTCGAAGAGCTGGACGAAGCCGCTCTCATTCAGATCCTCACGCAGCCGAAGAACGCGCTGCTCAAGCAATACCAGAAGATGTTCTCGATGGAAGGCGTGGAGCTCGAGGTGCGCGACGGCGCGCTCAAAGCGGTGTCGCGCAAGGCGCTGGAACGCAAGACCGGCGCCCGGGGCTTGCGCTCGATCCTCGAGAACACGCTGCTCAACACGATGTTCGATCTGCCCTCCCTCGAAAACGTCATCAAAGTCGTTGTCGACGAGGGCACGATCGTCAGCGATGCGCCGCCGCTGCTGATCTATTCCGACCAGCCGAAAGTGGCTGGGTCCACGGTCTAGCTCTACATGGCCCGCGCAGGTCTCCGGGTCGTTCCGGGGACCCGTCCCTGGTTGATTTCCGGGGCGCTCCCCCCCATTTATCGAAGTCTGCCGACTCTAAGGTGAACCGCCATGTCCCTTCCTGAAGAATCCCGCACCGCCGCGACACAGCTTCCGCTCCTACCGCTGCGCGACGTTGTCGTCTTTCCGCACATGGTGATCCCGCTGTTCGTCGGGCGCCCGAAGTCGATCAAGGCGCTCGAAGCGGCCATGGAGTCCGGAAAAAGCATCGTGCTGGTCGCGCAGAAATCGGCGGCCAAGGACGACCCCGCCCCCGAGGATCTGTACGAGATCGGGAGCATCGCGAACATCCTGCAGATGCTGAAGCTCCCCGACGGCACCGTGAAAGTGCTCGTCGAAGGCAGCCAGCGCGCGCGCATCGACGAGGTGGTCGACGCAAAGACGCACTTCACGGTCAGCATCACGCCCCTGCCGGCCGACAACGCCACGGACCACGAGACCGAAGCGATGCGCCGCACGATGATCCAGCAGTTCGATCAATATGTGAAGTTGAACAAGAAGATCCCGCCCGAGATCCTCACGTCGCTTGCGGGCATCGACGAAGCCGGCCGCCTCGGTGACACGATCGCGGCGCATCTTCCGCTCAAGCTCGAGCAGAAACAGGAAGTGCTCGAGATGTTCGACGTGAAACACCGGCTCGAGCATCTGCTGAAGCTCGTCGAAGGCGAGCTCGACATCCTTCAGGTGGAGAAGCGCATCCGTGGGCGCGTCAAGCGCCAGATGGAGAAAAGCCAGCGCGAGTACTACCTGAACGAGCAGGTGAAGGCGATCCAGAAAGAGCTCGGCGAGATGGAAGAGGGCGCCGATCTCGACGAGATCGAGAAGAAGATCAAGCTCGCGCGCATGCCCAAGGACGCGCGCAAGAAAGCGGAAGCGGAGTTGAAAAAGCTGCGCCTCATGTCGCCGATGTCGGCCGAGGCGACGGTGGTGCGCAATTACATCGACTCGATCGTCTCACTGCCGTGGCGCAAGAAGAGCAAGATCAACACCGATCTCGGCAACGCCGAGAAGGTGCTGGACGAGGACCACTACGGGCTCGAGAAGGTGAAGGAACGCATCATCGAGTACCTCGCGGTCCAGCAACGCGTCGACAAGCTCAAAGCGCCCATCCTGTGTCTGGTCGGCGCGCCCGGCGTCGGCAAGACCTCGCTCGGGCAGTCGATCGCGCGCGCGACGAACCGCAAGTTCGTACGCATGTCTCTCGGCGGCGTGCGCGACGAGGCGGAGATCCGCGGCCATCGCCGGACTTACATCGGCTCGATGCCCGGCAAGATCCTCCAGAACATGACCAAGGTCGGCGTGCGCAATCCGCTCTTCCTGCTCGACGAAGTCGACAAGATGGGCATGGACTTCCGCGGCGATCCGGCGAGCGCGCTGCTCGAGGTGCTGGATCCGGAGCAGAACCACACGTTCGTGGACCATTACGTCGAAGTGGAGTACGACCTCTCCGACGTGATGTTCGTCGCGACCGCGAACACGCTCAACATTCCGCCGGCGCTGCTCGACCGGATGGAGGTGATCCGGCTCTCGGGCTACACCGAGGACGAGAAGGTGAACATCGCGCAGCGGCATTTGTTGCCGAAGCTCATGAAGAACCACGGGCTCAAGCCCGAGGAGCTCGCGGTATCCGAGAGCGCGCTGCGCGACATCATCCGCTACTACACGCGCGAAGCCGGTGTGCGCGCGCTCGAGCGCGAGATGTCCAAGATCTGCCGCAAGGTGGTGAAGGAGCTCGTGAAGCTGGGCGAGAACAAGAAGGTGACGGTGAGCGCGCGCAATCTCGACAAGTATCTGGGCGTGCGCCGCTACACGTTCGGCATGGCGGAGAAGAACAATCAGGTCGGCCAGGTGAACGGTCTCGCATGGACCGAAGTCGGCGGCGAGTTGCTGACGATCGAAGCCGCGACCATGCCCGGCAAAGGCAAGATGACGACGACCGGCAAGCTCGGCGAAGTCATGCAGGAGTCGGTGCAGGCCGCGCTCTCGGTCGTGCGCGCGCGCTCGCGCCGCCTGGGCATCTCGCAGGATTTCTATCAGAAGAACGACATCCACATTCACCTGCCTGAAGGCGCGACGCCGAAGGACGGGCCCAGCGCCGGCATCGGTATCTGCCTCGCGATGGTATCGGCGCTGACCGGCATACCCGTGCGGGCGGACGTCGCGATGACCGGTGAGATCACGCTGCGCGGCGAAGTGCTGCTGATCGGCGGGCTGAAGGAGAAGCTCCTCGCGGCGCATCGCGGCGGCATCAAGACGGTGCTCATCCCCGAGGAGAACGTGAAAGACCTCGCGGAGATCCCGGACAACGTGAAGAACCGGCTCGAGATCCATCCGGTCAAGTGGATCGACCAGGTGCTCGAGATGGCGCTCGAACGCAAACCCGAGGCGCTGCCGGAAGAAGCCGATGCGGCCGCGCTGCCCGCCGGTGCCGAGACGCCCGCGCCCGCGGCCGTCAAACACTGACGCGGTGGAAATGGCACGCGCGTTGGGCTAGAATCGCGCTCCGATTTTGAATCGTCGGCGCGGTGCCAGAGCGGCCTCGATTCAGGAAAGGGGGTTACGGAGGGAACACGGCGCGGTGCAGTGCGCGTCCTGCCGGGTTTTCCTCTGTTCGTGAGGCGGCGAGGCCCGAGCGAACGCGAGCGCCGACGATCCGCGGGTGCTTAGCTCAGTTGGTAGAGCGTCGCCCTTACAAGGCGAATGTCGGGAGTTCGAGCCTCTCAGCACCCACCAGAACAATAGTTACGTAAGGGCGCGGCGAACGCCGCGTCGCAGGTTGTCCGGAGTGGTAGTTCAGTTGGTTAGAATACCGGCCTGTCACGCCGGGGGTCGCGGGTTCGAGTCCCGTCCACTCCGCCAGATCCGAAAAAAGGCGAACGCTGGTTCGCCTTTTTTCTTGCAAGACGCCGTCTAACAGCCACGGACATCGATGTTCGATCTCGTCGCCAAGTACCGCAAATGGATCATGATCGGCCTCTTCGTGCTGATCATCCCGCCTTTTGCGCTGTTCGGTATGGATCAGTACTTCCGCGATGGCGGCTCTGCCCAGACGGTCGCGACCGTCGGCGATTACCAGATCACCGAGCAGGAGTTCTCGCAGGCGCTGCGTGAGCGCCAGGAGCAACTACGAGCGATGTCCGGCGGGCGCATCGATCCGGCGCTCCTGGATAGCCCCGAGCAGCGCTTCGCCACGCTCGAAGGGCTCGTGCGTCAGCGCATCCTCGTCGACCACGCGGTGCGATCCGGCCTGGGCGTGACGGCCGAGCAGCTTCGTCAGTTCATTGCGCAGGCGCCGATCTTCCAGGAGAACGGCCAGTTTTCGATGGAGCGCTATCAGCAGTTCCTGAAGGAGCGCGGCACCACCGCGGGGATGTTCGAGAACCGGCTGCGCCAGGACATCATGCTCGCGCTGCTCAACCAGGCCTATGCGGGCACGAGCTTCGTGCCGCGCACCGTCGCCGAGCGTCTGCTCAGGCTCACGCAGCAGCAGCGCGAAGTGAGCCGGGCGCAGGTGAGCCCCGATGCATTCGTCGCGCAGGTGAAGCTCGAGGACGGCGCGGCGAAGAAGTACTACGATCAGCAGCAGGACGAATTTCGTATCCCCGAGCAGGTGCGGATCGAATACGTGACACTGTCCGCGGAGACGATTGCATCGAACGTGGCGGTGGATCCGGCCGAGGCGAAGAAGTACTACGAGCAGAACCAGCGGCAGTTCGCGGTGCCCGAGACGCGCGAGGCGAGTCACATACTGATCGCGGTGGACACGAGCGCGGGCGAGGCCGAGAAAAAGAAGGCACGCGCGCTCGCCGAGCAGATTTCCGCAGAGCTCAAGAAGGATCCGGCGCGCTTTGCCGAGCTGGCGAAGAAACATTCGCAGGACCCCGGCTCGGCCGCCAAGGGCGGCGAGCTCGGCTCGTTCAGCCGCGGCTCGATGGTGAAAGCGTTCGACGACGCCGTGTTCACCATGAAACCCGGCGAGATCTCCGCGCCCGTCGAGACCGAGTACGGCTTCCACATCATCAAGGTGACCGGCGTCCAGCCCGGGCAGGCGCGCAGCTTCGCCGACGCGCGTGCGGACATCGAGAAGGAGCTCCGCAAGAACGTCGCCGGCCGCACGTTCGCGGAAACGGCCGAAAAGCTGAACAACATCGTGTTCGAGCAGGGCGACAGCCTCGCGGGCGCCGCGGAGCTGCTCAAGCAGGCACCGCAGAAAAGCGGCTGGATCACGCGCACGGGCGCGGAAGACGCGAAGCTCAACAATCCGAAGCTCCTCCAGGCCATCTTTTCGGATGAGGTGCTGAACAACAAGCGCAACACCGAAGCGATCGAGATCGCGCCCGGCGTGATCGTCGCGGCTCGCATCGTGGAGCACAAACCCGCGGCAATGCGGCCCTTCGACGAAGTGAAGGCGGCCATCGAGAAGAAGCTCGTCGAGACGCGCGCGAGCCAGCTTGCGGCGCAGGAAGGCCGGCGCCAGCTCGAAGCGCTACGCCAGGGTCAGGACGTGAAGGTGTCCTGGTCCTCGCCACAACTCGTGAGCCGCACCGATACGAAAGGGTATCCGGAGCCGGTGCTGCGACAGGTGTTCAAGGCCGACACGGCCAAGCTTCCGGCGTATACGGGTGTGGAGGCGCCGGGGGGCGGCTTTACCTTGCTCAAGGTCACGCGCGTCATCGATCCCGAGAAAATCGACCGGGCGCAGCAGAACTCATTGAGCGAAGGCGTCGCGCAGCTCCTCGGCGAGGAGCATTTCGCGGCTTACGTGGAAAGCCTGAAGAAGAAGAGCAAGGTGCGCATCAACAAGGAACAATTCGAACGAAAGTCGTAGGGTGCGCTGGTAGCGCACCGCCGGTGGGCCACTGCCCCGCCCTACGCAGTGCCGGCGACGACGGTATTGAAACCCGCGTCCACGTAAGTCACTTCGCCCGTGATGCCGGCGGCGAGATCACTCAAGAGAAATGCCGCCGCGTTGCCGACGTCATCGATGGTGACGTTGCGCCGAAGCGGAGCGTTCTCTTCGACCGCCTTCAGGATCTTGCCGAAGCCGCTGATGCCCGCGGCCGCCAACGTCTTGATCGGCCCCGCCGAGATGCCGTTGACGCGGATGCCGCGGGGACCCAGATCCTGCGCGAGGTAGCGCACGCACGCTTCGAGGCTCGCTTTCGCGAGCCCCATCACGTTGTAGTTGGGCACCGCGCGCTGCGCGCCGAGGTAGGTGAGCGTGAGGAGCGCGCCGTTGCGCCCGTCCATGAGCGGCAGCGCCGCCTTGGCGAGCGCCGCAAAGCTGTACGCGCTCACGTCGTGGGCGATGCGGAACGCGTCACGGCTCAAGCCATCGAGGAATCCGCCCTTGAGCGCCTCGCGCGGCGCGAACGCGATCGAATGCACCAGCCCGTCGAGCCCGTCCCAGTGCTCGCGGATCGCGGGTGCCAGCGCGTCGATCTGCGCGTCGTCGGCGACATCGCATGCGACGAGCGGCGGCGAGCCGAAATCGGCGGCGAGCTGTGTGACGCGGTCTTTCAAGTCGGCGTTCTGATAGCTGAAGGCGAGCGCAGCGCCTTCGCGCGCGAGCGCTTTCGCGATGCCGTACGCAATCGAACGGTTCGAAAGAAGCCCGGTGACGAGTATCTTCTTGTCCTGCAGGAAGCCCATGTGAGCGCGTTGTTCTGTCGAGGCGGGCGGTCGCCGCATTATAGCGGCCGATCCGGTACACTGGCCCCATGTATCCCGCAGTCTTCCGTGCGGCGCTCGCCGCGATCGTGGGACTGGTGCTGCTCGCGGCATGCAGCGGAACGGAGTGGAACAACCCGTATCCCGCGTTGGAGTCTGGGAGGAACATCCTGTATTCCTCCTTCAACGAGCGGCCGAAGCACCTCGATCCCGTTCAGTCGTACAGCGAGAACGAGTACCGCTTCATCGCCAACATCTACCAGCCGCCGCTCCAGTACCACTATCTGAAGCGTCCGTACGAGCTGGTGCCCTTCGGCGCCGAAGCCATGCCCGCGATCGCGTACTACGGCGCGGACGGCCGATTGCTCGACGAGAACGCGGCCGCGGCGAGCGTTGTGTACAGCGAGTACACGATCCGGGTGAAACGCGGGGTGATGTACCAGCCGCATCCGGCGCTCGCGAAGGACGCTTCGGGCAAGCCCTTGTATCTCGCGCTCACGCGCGAGGACATCGAGCCGCGTTACACGCTCGCCGATTTCAAGCAGACCGGCACCCGCGAGCTCGAGGCCGGCGATTACGTACACCAGGTGAAGCGGCTCGCGCATCCGCAGCTCCATTCGCCGCTGCTGGGCCTGATGGGCGAGTACATCGTCGGACTCAAGACTCTCGCGGGTGAGCTTGCGAAAGCGGCGAAGTCGCTGCCGGAGGGCGCGGCGCTCGACCTCACGCGCTTCGAGCTCGAAGGCGCGCGCGTGATCGACCGTTACACCTACGTGATCCGCGTGCGCGGCAAGTATCCGCAGTTCGCGTACTGGCTCGCGATGCCGTTCTTTTCCCCGATACCGCCGGAAGCCGATCGCTTCTACGGCCAACCCGGTATGGCGGAGAAAAACCTGAACCTCGACTGGTATCCGATCGGCACCGGTCCGTACATGCTCACGGTGAACAATCCAAACCGCAAGATGGTGCTGGAGCGCAATCCTTACTACACGGGCGAAACCTATCCGTCCGAAGGCGAGCCGGAAGACGCGCGCACCGGTCTGCTCGAGGACGCCGGTAAGCCGCTGCCGCTCATCGACAAGGTGGTCTACAGCCTCGAGAAGGAGTCGATTCCGTACTGGAACAAGTTTCTGCAGGGCTACTACGACGCCTCCGGCATCAGCTCGGAGACGTTCGACCAGGCCGTGCAGTTCACCGGCCACGGCGACGTCGTGCTCTCGGACGATATGCGCAAGAAAGGGATCGAGCTCTCGACCGCGCCCGCGCCGAGTTTGTTCTATCTCGGCTTCAACATGCTCGATCCGGTGGTGGGCGGCTACAGCGAACGCGCGCGCAAGTTGAGGCAGGCGATCACGATCGCGATCGACCAGGAGGAATTCATCTCGATCTTCCTGAACGGCCGCGGCCTGGCGGCGCACGGGCCGATCCCGCCCGGCATATTCGGTCATCGCGCGGGCGAGGAGGGCATCAATCGCTACGTGTACGACTGGTCCGGCGGCGCCGCACGCCGCAAGTCGGTCGAGCACGCGCGCAAGCTGCTCGTCGAGGCCGGCTATCCCAACGGCCGCGATCCGGCGACCGGCCAGCCGTTTCTGGTCCACCTCGATACCACGCTCACCGGCGTCGGCGCGAAATCGCGGCTCGACTGGTACACCAAGCAGTTCGAGAAAATCGGTTTGCAGCTCGTCGTGCGCTCGACCGATTACAACCGGTTCCAGGACAAGCTGCGCAAGGGCAACGTTCAGCTCTATTTCCTCGGCTGGAACGCCGACTACCCCGACCCCGAGAATTTCATGTTTCTGCTGCACGGGCCGCAGAGCAAGGTGAAGAGCCAGGGGGAGAACGCCTCGAACTACGAGAACGCGGAGTTCGACAGGTTGTTCGATCGCATGAAGCACATGGCGAACGGGCCGGAGCGCCAGAAGATCATCGATCGCATGCTCGAGATCCTGCGCCGCGACGCGCCGTGGGTCTGGAGCTACCATCCCGTGAACTACACGCTGAGCCACGCGTGGCTGTACAACGACAAGCCGCACGCGATGGCGAACAACACGCTGAAGTACCAGCGGCTGGACCCGCAGCTCAGGGAAAAGATGCGCGAGCAGTGGAACGATCCGGTCGTCTGGCCGCTAATCGCGATCCCCGCCGTGCTCGTGCTGAGCATCCTGCCGGCGATCGCGGTTTACCGCAGGCGTGAGCGGCGCACGGCCGGCCTCGCCGGTGCGGGGAGCACATGAGCGCGTACATCGTTCGCCGCCTGATCTATTCGTTCTTCATCCTGGTCGGCGTCAACTTCCTCACCTTCGGACTGTTTTTCTTCCTGAATTCGCCGGACGACATGGCGCGTGCGCAGCTCGGCGTGAAGCGCGTGACGCCCGAGGCGATCGAGAAATGGAAACGCGAGCGCGGCTACGACCGGCCGCTCTTCGTCAACACGGCCGCACAGGGCGTCTACAAGGTCACCGACACGATCTTCTACGATAAATCCGTGCGGCTTTTCGCGTTCGAC
>DASPNJ010000105.1:0-4943 GCA_035626595.1 Burkholderiales bacterium | reverse complement strand
CAGCGCGAGCGCGAGCCCCAGCGCGAAGCTTGCTGCGAAGCCCATCGCGCCATGCATGTAGAAGCTGTCTTCGCTGCGGGTGATCGCCCACCACTCGTTCGCCGCCATACCGAGCGCGCACACTACGATCGCCTCTCCGCGATGCTCCGCCAGCACTTTCAACGCATCGTTCGTATTCATGCGCTGCCTTTCACCAGGCGGCGCGTCAGGAACGCGATGAAGGGTCGCTTCTGCAGGCGGCACGCCTCGTACGCGTCCGGAATGCGCGAGAGCTCTTCCGGGGTGTCGAAGACGTGATAGGGGAAATCGTAGGTCTGGAGCAGCGGAATCGTGCGCCGGCCCTGTACTTCCTGGTAGATGCGGTGGTCGTCGATCGAGCCGCGCATGCTGACGAGGCAGAACACCGGGATCTGGTGGCGCAGGTTGAGCGTCGCGAGCTCGCCGGTGCACGTCAGCAGCCCGGTGGCCCCGATCACAGCGACCGAACGGACACCGCCGAAGAACGCGCCGCTGCAGATCGCCATCGCTTCGGCTTCGCGCGCGACCGGCACGTGACGAATCTGCGGGTCGGCGTCCAGGCGCCTGATGAGCGGCGCCACCCAGTCGTCCGGCAGCGTCGCCGCCAGCCGCACGTCGCAGCGTGTGAGCTCGGCATGTATGCGCTCGTTCACGTCCATCATCGTCCTTTCTTCACTTCATCTCGATCGGCGGGAGGTCGCAGGCGCCCGCGCCCGGCCCGCGCACGACGCGACCCTTGAATATTACGAGGGCACGGGGAGCGAGGCACGCGACCGGATCGTCTTCGGCGGCGCAGTCCGCCACGGCGAACGAAGCCGGTGCACCGGCAGCGCACCATTCCTGCGCGGCTTTCAGTCCCATCGCGGCACGTGCGCGCGAGGTCACCGACTCCAGCAGATAGCACGGATCGGAGAGGTGCGCGGCCAGTCCGAGGACCTGCGCGGCGAGCAGCGGGTCGGCATTGCCGGTCGGCAGGAAAGAGTCCTGCACGTTGTCCGAGCCGCACGCGACGTTGACGCCGCCCGCGAGCAGCTCTGCCACAGGCGCGATACCGCGCAGCCCGCTGTCGCGTCCCTGAAGGTAGAGATTCGTGAGCGGCAGCGCGATCACGTGCACTTGCGCCTGCGCCGCGGCTTCGATCGCGCGCGTGCGATGTGCGGGCGCAGCCACCGATAGCGAGCAGCAATGCGATGCCGTCACGCGGCCTTCGAGCCCGTGGCGTTGCGTGAGATCCGCGAGCGTTTCCAGATTCTGCACCGCAGGATCGAGCGTCTCGTCGAGGTGCAGATCGACCATCACGCCTTCGCGCGCGGCAAGCCGGAGCGCGCGCTCGATCAGTGCCGGCGCATCCTGGCCGCGATTGCCCGTGGTCCCGCCTACAGCGTCGCAGCCGAGACCGAGTGCCTCATGGAGCTTCTGCCATGAGATTTCGTCGTCGAGCTGTACGGCGCCCGGCTGAAACGCGACGATCTGCAGGTCGAGGCGATCGGCATACCGATCTTTCAGCTCGAGCGCCGCCTCGACGTGTCGCAGGCCGACGATGCGGTCGACGTCGGCGTGCGTGCGCAGCGCGCTGACGCCATGCCGCACCGCCCAATCGAGAATCCGCGCCCCGCGCTCGACGAGATCCTCGCGCGTGAGCTGCAGGCGCAACGCCGTGAACCGCGCCCGCGCATCGGCGAGGTCCGTGGAGGCACCGAGCTTTCCGACGAGGCCCGCCTTGTCGAGATGATGGTGCGGATCGGCGAGCGCGGGCATGATCAGGCGCCCACCGCCGCGCCACTCCTGCTCGCCGCGTGCGGCAATCGCGGCCGCGACGGCGCTGATGCGCCCGCGATCTACCGCGATGTCGACGGCCCCGCCTCCACGGCGCCACGGCCGCACGCCGCGAATGACGAGATCGTGCACGTTAAGGCGAGATCGGCGTCACTTACCGGCCTTGATGCCCGCGCCTTTCACGAGCTTGCCGTATTTCGCGAGCTCGCGTTGCAGGTAGTCCCTGAACTGCGCGGGCGTGCCGGAGATCGGCACCGAGCCGGCGGCGTCCAGCTTCTCCCGCACGTCGGGCGCCGACAGCGCAGCCTGGAACTCCTTGCTCAGGCGCTCGACGACAGGCTGCGGCGTTCCGGCCGGCGCACCGATGCCCGACCACGTCTCGTTCTCGTAGCCGCGCACACCGCCTTCCGCGACCGTCGGCACCTGTGGAAGCTGCGGCACGCGCTTGGCCGTCGTCACCGCGAGCGGCTTCACGCGCCCCGCCTTGATGTGTCCCATGCTCGGCGCCACGATGTTGAAAGAAAGCTGGATGTGACCCGCCATCAGATCGATGAGCGACTGCTGCGAGCCCTTGTAGGGCACGTGCGTCATCTTCGTGCCCGCCATCGAATTGAAGAGCTCCGCCGAGATGTGCGCGAAGCCGCCGACACCTGAAGATCCGTAGGTGAGCTCGCCCGGATTCTTCTTCGCCAGCGCTATCAGCTCTTTCACGTTCTTCACCGGCAGCGTCGGATGCACGACCAGCACGCCTGGCGTGGAGGCGACGAGCACGATATGCACGAAATCCTTCAGCGTGTCGTACGGCAGCTCGTAGAGGTGGGGATGCACCGCCCAGTTGCCCGAGGTCGCGATCACGAGGTTGTAGCCGTCGGCGGGCGCGCGCGCGGCGAGCTCCATGCCGATCCGGCCGTTCGCGCCGGGCCGGCTGTCGATGATCATCTGCTGGCCGAGTCGCGGCGAGAGCTTGTCGGAAAGTATGCGGCCCTGGATGTCGGTCGCGCCGCCGGGCGGGAACGGCATGATGATGCGGATCGTCTTGCTTGGATACGCCTGCGCCTGCACGTGCGGCGCCACGAACAACGTGGCGGACGTAAACGCGGCAACTGCGAGTAAACCGTGGGCCAAGCTCCGTTTCATCTCATCCTCCTCGTTCGTTTTTGATGCGATCAACCCCGCGCAGGCGACACGATCGCCACGTCATTCGACGCCGCTCTGCTGCGCTCAGGCACGAACGGCGGCGCTCCGCGCGATGACATCGACTTACGCCGCTTCTTCGTAGAGCTCCACCTTGTTGCCGTCCGGGTCCGCCACATAGACGGTGCGGCCGTAGATGCCGTCGTGCAGGTCCTGGAAGAACTTCACGCGCGCATCCTTGAGTCGCGCCGCGAGGCCCTCGACGTCGTGCACGCGGAACGCGATGTGATCGATCTGTTTCGGCTCGCCCGGGCCGCCGGTCGTGAGCGCGATCCCCTGGTGGAACGGCACGAACGGCCGGCCGTCGGCGAGCGGTTTTGCCTGGCGCTCGGTGAATCCGAGCAGATCGCGGTAGAACTTCTTCGAGGCCTCGATATCGCGCACCTGGAGCAGCATGTGCGCGAAACCGAGCGTACGCGGCTTCGCCTGCGTTTCGAGCCAGGAGATCACGTCGCGCGATTCGGCGCATTCCGCGAAATACTGTCGCCACACCTTGAGCGCGGCCTGCTCCCACTCGTCGCTCACCCCCGAGATGCAGTCGGTTATGGCGACGACGTCGTAATCGCGCAGGTACGCTTCGCGTATCGTGGTCTCGACGCAGGCGTTCGTCGTCGTGCCGGTGACGAGCAGCGTCTGGGTACCGAGCATGCGCAGGAGCTGTTCCAGACGGGTCGCGTAGAACGCGCCGAAGCGATGCTTGCGCACGACATAGGTCGGATTCAGCGCCGCGAGATCCTTCAGCTCGTCGATCACCTCGGCGTCCCACGAACCCGCGAGCGCCGACACCTGCTTGCGCTTCGCGGTGTGCGCCGCGAGCTTTTTCTTCGCGCGCACCGCGTCCTTCTGGAGATGCTCCTGCACGGTCCAGATGACCGGCATGCCGGCCGCCTGGCAGCGCTCGATCAGCGCGCGCACGGCGGGCACGATCGTCGCGAGGCGCTGCGTGTCGACTCCGGAGACGCCGAGCGTACCCTTCTCGTGCACGAACGCGTTCTGCATGTCGATGACGACGAGCGCCGTCGTCTTGAGATCCAGGACCTCGAGTGCCATCACTTCGTCTCCGGCTCGTTGTCGATGCCGAGTCGCCCGTTGCGCCCCCAGCTGTCTTTCGGCACGTCCTGGATGATCACGTGCAGATGGTCGGGCTTGCAGTCGGCGTGCTTCACCATCGCATCGGTGATGGCGGCGACGAGCTTGCGCTTCTGCTCGACCGTGCGTCCGGTCCACATCTGTACAGTAACGACGGGCATGTCATACCTCCGTTCTGATCGAAATCATCTCTGCCGCCCAGCCGGGCGCCTGCGCCTGGAAGCCGGTGGCGAAATCGCTGCCGGCACGGTCCTCGCCGCGCACGAGCCACAGCGGGCGGGTCATGTAGTTCACGAGCGGCCGCTCCTCCATGGCCACACGATTTGCGGGAAACAACGGATCGCGGTTGTAGAGCGAGGTCGCCGGCATGTAGCGGATCACATAATGCGCGCCGGGTGAGCGGGTGAGAAGCGCGCCCCGGGCGTGCACCTCGCACACCGCCGCGTCTCCGGTGGCGAGCGCGATATCGACCAGCGCGCCGGCGAGCGGATCCGCCGGCCACCAGCGGCCTTCGCGCGCGAACGCTGCCGACCAGCTCGCCTCGTCGAGATAGAGCTCGCTGTCCCACAGCACGATGTCCTGCCCGATCAGCGCCGCGACGCAATCCAATATCTCGCCGCTCTCGCACACGTCCAGAAACTTCCACGGATCGCAGAGCGCGACGGCGCGGCCGAACGGGTTGTGTATCCCGGCAAGTTGCGCCTGCCGCACACCGCGCGGGCGCAGCCCTGCCGCCGCTTCGATCAGTGGATCGAGCAGCCGGCCCGCCAGTGGCGCGCGGATCACGTTCACGCGGGAATCGGATCGCCTTCCGGCCGGATCACGCAGCGGCCGCGGCCGCGCAGCGTGTCGTTCACCTTGCCGTT
>DASPNJ010000104.1:0-3528 GCA_035626595.1 Burkholderiales bacterium | reverse complement strand
CTTGACGCCGGCCTCGATGAGGCAATGCGCGAGCCGGGTTACAGCCGAATGATGGGAATCGAACGTGACGCGCTCGTCCTCCAGCACCAGCCACGTGCGCGGCCCGAACCGGAGGCCCGCCTCGTAGATGTCCCGCAACGTGGGAGGCGCATTCTTCCACGTGTTGATCGGGACACCGCGAATCTCGCGGCGCTCGATCTCGAGCGGCGAGCCGGGTGTCGACGTGAGAAGCTCGTGTGCTCGTGCGATGGACATCGCGGGAAAGCCCGCAGGCAGCGTGGCCGTCTTGGTGGTGCTCATGATGTACCTCTTGCGCTCACGCGGCGATGAGCCGTGACGACGCGTAAACGACGAAGGCTGTTCGGGTCCAGAGTGCAGTCGCATCCGGCCATCGGCTTGAACGACGTTCGAAGCTCACTCCCGCGATCGCCGGCCGTGCAGCAGCGACCGCACGGTATCGTCCACGCTCGGTCGCAGCAGCTCCGAGTAGTGCGTCAGCCACTCGACCATGCCTTGGGAGACTCCCTCGTCGAAGCGACTGTCCAGCCGCGCGATATGCTGCCCGCGAAACGTCGCCACCTCCACACCCGACATCAAGAGATCCGGTGCACCGGCGCGGCGGTAGCACGTGCTCCATTGTGCGCGGACGCGGGTTCCCGTCTGCGTGATCTGCGGCGGGCTCGTGATCGCCCGCTCATCGAAGCGACGGTCGAAGTTGTCGAGGACTCCACGAAAGTAGTCGGCGACGTTGTCGATCCCCTTACAGCCGCCTGCGAAGGGTTCCGTGTGGATGCGGATGACGACGTCCCTGGTGAAGAATGCCTCGATCCGTGTCCAGTCGTCATGATGAAACGCGAACTCGAACGCGCCGACGTAGGCAGCGTAGCGTTCGGTGAGGTCTTCAATCGGTCGCGGCATTGTAGAATCCGCCTGTGCGGCAGTCGTGCTTTTACGTCAAAGACACGGTTGCAGCTACCAAAAGGTGGCTTCGAGGGACGAGCGGTTCACGATCGAGACCGGCATCGACCGGCCGCGCCGAGCCACCGGCCGGTCCGCATCCACGGGCTGGAGGCGTTCGCCACCGAAACCCGGCAACTCGACCTCGAAGTTCGCAGCCGCTGCTTCAGGCCAGAGGTTCCCGCACCCGTGCCTGGCATCGGGCGACCAGAACTACGACTCCTTGCGCGGACAGGTGACGGAACAGATCTCCTATCGCAACTTCCTCAGGGCTGACTGTGCCGCCCAGTAGCCACACATTCCGTGTACGCCTCCGCCCGGAGGCGTCGAGCTGGAGCAGATGTAGAGCTTGTCGTTCGGCGTCGTGTAGGGATTGGCGCGCACAACCGGCCGGAACATGAACTGCCGGAAATCGTTCGCGCCGCCGCCGAGGTCGCCGCCGATCATGTTCGCGTTGTGGGCCTCGAAGTCGTGCGGGTCCATCGTGTGGCGGGCCAGGATGCGGTCGCGAAAGCCCGGCGCCACTCGCTCGATCTGCCGCTCGATGCGATCGGTCATGTCGAGGGTGGATCCGTGCGGGACATGGCAGTATCCCCAGCCGGTTTCTTTCCCTTCGGGAGCACGCGTCGAATCGAACAGGCTTTGTTGCGCCACCAGCACGAAAGGGCGCTCGGATATCCTTCCGTGCGACATTTCGTGCTCGCTCTGGACGATCTCTTCGAAGCTGGGACCGACGTGTACGGTGGCTGCCTGAAGACACTGCGGTGAAAGCCATGGGATCGGGCCGTCGAGTGCCCAGTCCACCTTGAAGATCCCCGGCCCGTAGCGAAACCGCAGCAAACGATTGCGGTATCCGGATGGCAGCGCATCTCCCGCGATGCGAGCGATGTGTTGCGGCGCGAGATCGAACAGGACTACGCGGGACGATGGAAGCTCATCCAGCGAAGCGACGGGAGTTCCGGTCTGAATCGTTCCCCCCAGCGATCGCAGGTGGCGGGCGAGCGCGTCGCTGAGATTCTGAGAGCCTCCTCGCACGCTCGGCCATCCGATGGCGTGCGCCGCGAGTGTCATCACCATTCCGAAGGATGCTGTGGCAAAGCTGTCGAGCGGCAGCACCGAGTGCGCGGCGCAGCCGGTGAAGAGCGCGCGCGCTCGGGGCCCCCCGAATCTCGATGTGACCAGGCCCGTGCAGCTCCGCAGTCCGTCACGCGCAAAGCGAAGCATCAGGAAAGGATGCCGAGGAATACGGATCGGCCGCAGGATACTCTCGAAGAAGTCGTTTCCGTGCGCGAGGTAGGGCGTAACCAGATCGTGCCACGCTTGCGCGTCGTCGCCGATGGATGCCCCCGTCTCCGCAACCGACCGTTGAAGCAAAGCGACGCTTCCATCCTCCAACGGGTGCGCGAGCGGAGTCGGTGAGTAGACCAGTTCAATCCCCAGCCGCTCGAGCCCGAGTCTCCTGAAGAACGGTGAGACTACGGCCGTAGGATGGATCGCCGAGCAGATGTCGTGCTGAAAACCCGGCAATGTCAGCTCGGCCGTTCTTGCTCCTCCCCCTATCGTGTCCCTGGCTTCGACGACGAGGACCGAAACGCCGGCTTCCGCGAGCACGACCGCAGCAGCGAGCCCATTGGGGCCAGAGCCCACGACGATCGCATCGAATGTGTTCGCCATTGTAGCCTTCTCGGAAGAGAGCACGATGGAGCCGAGCAAGGCAAGCCAGGGTCGGAGTGTGTGTTTATGAAGCTTTTGGTGACCGGCGGAACCGGGATGATCGGCGACGGAGTGATTCCTGCACTCCTGGCTGCGGGTCATGACGTGCGTATCCTCTCGCGAGGCGCACAAGAGGATGCACGCCAGTGGCCGGAGCACGTCGAGGCGTTCCCGGCGGATGTCGCGGACGCTGCATCGCTGGAGGGATGCGTCACCGGTTGCGATGCGATCGTTCACATCGTGGGCATCGCCAAGGAAACCGCTTCGGAGACCTTTGCGACGATCAACGTCGAAGGCACTCGCAACATCGTCGCCGAAGCGGAGCGCGCCGGAGTCGAACGCTTCGTGTTCATGTCGTCGCTGGGGGCCGACCGCGGAGAGTCCGAGTACCACCGCTCGAAGCGAAGCGCCGAGGAAATCGTGCGTGGCTTCAAGGGAAGCTGGGTCATTCTGCGTCCTGGCAAAGTCTACGGCCCGGGCGACGAGGCGATCTCCATGCTGCTTCGGATGGTCAGGACGCTGCCCATCGTTCCGATGGTGGCAGGGGGAGACCAGAGCTTTCAGCCGATCTGGTATCGCGATCTCGGCGTGGCAGTCGCAAAGGTCCTCGAAAACGAGAAGCTCACCAACGTCGCACTCGACATTGCAGGCAGCGAAGTCACCACGACGCAGGATATCCTCGACCGCCTGTCGAAGCTGACAGGCGACAGTCCGCACCGGGTCAGGGTACCGAAGCTGGTGGTCTCTCTAGGCGTACGAGTAGCCCATGCACTCGGTGTCGATCTGCCGATCGACCAGCAGAAACTGACGATGCTTCTGGAAGAGAACGTCATTCACGACGGCTCCACGAATGGCCTG
>DASPNJ010000103.1:0-223762 GCA_035626595.1 Burkholderiales bacterium | reverse complement strand
GAGCTGTGCGCCGCGCATTTCGCGGCCCAGCATCCGCGCCACATCACGTTCGCCAATCGCACCGAATCGCGCGCGCAGCAGCTCGCGGACCGTTTCCTCGGACGCGTCATCCCGCTGAACGACCTGCCGGCGCAGATCGCGCTCCACGACATCCTCGTGTGCTCCACCGCGTCCCAGCTTCCGCTGATCGGCAAAGGCGTGGTCGAGAGCGCGCTCAAGGCGCGCAAGCATCGCCCGATGCTCATGTTCGATCTCGCCGTGCCGCGCGACATCGAGCCGGAAGTCGCGGAGCTCGACGACGTGTTCCTCTACAGCGTCGACGACCTCGGCAAGATCGCCCGCGAGGGGCTCGACATCCGCAGGAACGCGGTGGCGCAGGCGGAAGTCATCATCGAGAACCACGTGAGCGACTTCATGCACTGGCTCGGGAGCCGTGAGGCGGTGCCGGCGATCCGCGCGATGCGCGATGCCGCCGAGCGCTCGCGCCGGCACGAGCTCGAGCGCGCGCAGCGGCGGCTCGCGCGCGGCGACGATCCCAAGCTCGTGATCGAGGAGCTCTCGCGCGCGATCACGAACAAGCTCCTGCACGCGCCCACCCACGCGCTCAATCGCGCGAGCGCCGACGAGCGCGACGCGCTCGCCGCCACGCTCGCCCGGCTGTACCACGAATGAAACCAAGTATCTCCAACAAGCTCACGCAGCTCACGATGCGGCTCGAGGAGCTCAATGCGCTGCTCTCCTCGCAGGACGTGACCGGCGACATGGAGAACTTCCGCAAGCTCTCGCGCGAGCACTCCGAGCTGACGCCGGTCGTCGAGCTCTATCGCGCCTACCGCAGCGCGGAAGACGATCTGGAGACCGCGCGTGAGATGGCCGAGGATCCGGAGAGCCGCGAGTTCGCCGAAGGCGAGATGCGCGCGGCGCGCGAGCGGCTGGAGCAGCTCGAGACGGAGCTTCAGCGCGAGCTCCTGCCCAAGGATCCGAACGACGAGCGCAACATCTTTCTGGAGATTCGCGCGGGCACCGGGGGTGAAGAGTCGGCGCTATTCGCCGCCGATCTCTTCCGGATGTATTCACGGTTCGCCGAGCGCAACCGCTGGCAGGTGGAAGTGATCTCGCAAAGCCCTTCGGACCTCGGCGGCTATCGCGAGATCATCGCGAAAATCGTGGGCCATGGTGCGTACTCGAGGCTCAAGTTCGAGTCGGGCGCCCATCGCGTCCAGCGCGTGCCCGACACCGAGACTCAGGGACGCATCCACACTTCGGCGTGCACGGTCGCCGTACTACCGGAAGCCGATGAAGTCGCGGACATCGTGCTCAACCCGGCGGATCTCAAGATCGACACGTACCGCGCGTCCGGCGCCGGCGGTCAGCACGTCAATAAGACCGATTCTGCGGTGCGCGTCACACACCTTCCGACCGGGATTGTGGTCGAATGCCAGGACGACCGGTCGCAGCACAAGAACAAGGCGCGCGCGCTTGGCGTGCTCGCCGCGCGGATCAAAGACCGGCAGGTTCGCGAGCAGCAGAGCAAAATGGCGGCGACGCGCAAGCTCCTCGTCGGCACCGGCGACCGCTCGGAACGCATCAGAACATATAATTTTCCGCAGGGCCGCGTGACGGACCACCGCATAAACCTCACCTTGTACAAAATCTCAGCGATCATGGACGGAGACCTTTTCGAGCTCACCGACGCCCTCATAGCGGAGCACCAGGCCGAGCAGCTCGCGCAGCTCGGCGAAGAAGCGGCGGCGGCATGAGCGCACGCACCATCGGCGAAGCGCTTCAGGAGGCGTCGCAGCGCGTCGCCGCGCTCGACGCGCAGGTCCTGCTGCGGCACGTCACCGGGCGTGACGCGGCCTATCTCATCGCGCATCCCGAAGTCGAGCTCGGCAGCGGCGAGCCGGAGCGATACCGTGCGTTGATCGATCGGCGTGCGGCCGGCGAGCCGGTGGCGTATCTCACCGGCGAGCGCGAGTTCTACGGCCGGCCGTTCAAGGTGACGCCGGCGGTGCTCATTCCGCGTCCCGAAACCGAGCTGCTGGTCGATCTCGCGCTCGAGCGCATCCCCCAGAGCGGCACGTCGCGCGTGCTGGAGCTCGGCACCGGCAGCGGCTGCATCGCGATCTCGCTCGCGGCCGAGCGGCCGAACGCAAAGGTGCTCGCGCTCGACAATTCAGTGGACGCGCTGGCCGTGGCGCGGCGTAATGCGGTCGAAGCGCACGTCGGCAACGTCGCGTTCCTGCGCAGTGACTGGTTCACGGCGCTGCGCCAGGAGCATTTCGATCTGATCGTGTCGAACCCGCCATACGTCGCCGCGGGCGACGCGCACCTCACGCAGGGCGATCTTCGATTCGAGCCGCGCGTGGCACTGGAAGCCGGCAGCGACGGGCTCGATGCCATCCGCAGGATCGTCACCGAGGGCAAGGGTCATCTGATGCCCGGCGGCTGGCTCGTTTTCGAGCACGCGCACGATCATGGCGAGCGCGCGCGGCTGCTGCTGCACGCCGCGGGCTACGTCGAAATCTTCACCGCGCATGACCTCGCCGGCATCGATCGCGTATCGGCCGGCCGGTTGACGCAGGAGCTGCGGGTTCAGTAAAATACCCGACAACTTTACTCAGGTTTATAGCCATGTCCATTCAAGACGTTATTAAAGATCAGGTCACCAAGAACAAGGTCGTGCTCTACATGAAGGGATCGCCGGATTTCCCGCAATGCGGCTTTTCGGCGAACGCCTGCAACATCCTGCGCGCGTGCGGCGTCGAGGACTTCCATACCGTGAACGTGCTCGAGGACGCCGATATCCGGCAGGGCATCAAGGAGTACGCGAACTGGCCGACGATCCCGCAGCTCTACGTGAACGGCGAATTCGTCGGCGGCTCGGACATCATGATGGAGATGTACCGCAGCGGCGAGCTGCAGAAGGTCCTGCAGGGCTGATGCGGGCCGCACGCTGGTTTCTGCTCGCGGCCCTGGCCGCGGGTGCGGCCCTCGCCCAGGAGTCGCCGTCGGAGGTGACCGACGGCGAAATCGCGAAGTACAAGAAAGCCGCGTACGCCGGCTGCCGCGAGCCGGGTCTGAAGCGCGGCGACCCGGAAGCGCGCGTCGACGCCTTCTGCTCCTGCATGATCGCGCAGCTGGAGCAGAGCATGAAGCGGCCCGAGTGGCAGCAGGCGTACTTCTACTTCTTCAGGAACGACACCGAGCAGCACAACAAGGTGCTCGCGCCGCACCTGCCGAACGTCAAGCACTGCGCGAAGCAGTAGCGGCGTTCCTCAGCTAATCCAGCGGCTGTAGCCGTACTCGCCGATGAGGAGCGCGGCGATGACGAAGAGCGCACCCCGCACCCAGCGCCGGTAGCTCGCGGCGTCGATCCGGCCCCGGATCTTCACGCCGTACCACGCACCGGCGCCCGCGACGACGGCGAGCGGCAGCGTCATTCCCCACTGCAGCGCCGTGACGCCGCCCGCCGAGGCGAGCGTCGCGAACTGCGTCGTCTTGCCCACGAGAAAGCACATGTTCATCGCCTGCACGAAAAGTGCCGGCTGCACCGCGATCGCGAGGTAGTAGACGATGAGGAACGGCGAGGCGACGTTGGCGGTGCCTTCGGTGAGGCCCGCGGCCACGCCGAACATCGCGCCGAACGCATGCCGGTGCCGCTTCACTACGCGCCACTCGCCGCCGCCGAAGCGGTCCAGATTCAGGTAAACGACGATCATCGCGGCGAGCAGCAGGGCGTACGGAAACTGCGGAAATGCGATGAAGATGCGCGTCCCGACCGCGGCCCCCCCGATCATGTAGAGCGGCATCATCCAGAACTGCGCGAGCGCTTCTTTGACCGCTCCGCTGCGAAACAGCGCGATGACGATCGTCGCGATGCACGGCAGCAGCACCAGGATGATCGCGGTGCGGATGTCGGTGACGAGCGCGATGAGTGGCGTCGCAATCGTCGGAAAGCCCAGTCCAAGCGCGCCCTGAACGATTCCCGACACGATCATGACGAGCGCGATCCATGCGATCAGCGCAACGGTGAGTGTTTCGAATCCCGGCATCCGCCGAGTTTGCCACGGCACATCGATTCAACTATTGTTGCCCGCGAGGGGGAGCGTCATGGCGATACAGGAGAACCCGTACCTTCCGCCGACCGCGCGCGTGGCCGATGCGGTGGAAGTCGAAGGCGATTTCATCGACGGCGGCAGAGCGGTGGAGGCGGGACGCGGATCGAGCTGGATCGGCGCCGGCTGGCGCACGTTCAGGGCGGATCCCGGCACGTGGATTCTGATCGCGATCGTGCTGGTCGCGATCTCGCTTGCGGTGAGCATCGTGCCGTTCATCGGAAGCTTCGCGATCCAGTTGCTCATGCCGGTGTTCGTCGGCGGGCTGATGATCGCCTGTCGCCGTCGCCAGAATGGCGAGGCCGTCGGCGTGAGCGATCTGTTCGCGGCCTTCCAGACCCACGTCGGTCCGCTCGTCATCGTCGGCGCGGTCGGGCTCGGGCTCTACATCCTCGCAATGATTCCCGGCGCGCTGATCCTCGTATGGGCCGGGTTCGGTGGCTCCGGCTTCGGCATGCGCGCGGTGCTTGGGCTCCTGGTGTTGTTCGCGCTCATCGTGCCCGTGCAGATGGCGCTGTGGTTCGCTTCGCCGCTCGTCGTCTTTCACGGCCTGCGGCCGACCGCGGCGCTGGGGCAGAGCTTCAGGGCGTGCCTGCGGAACATCCTGCCGTTCCTGATCTACGGCGCGATCGTGTTCCTGCTCGCGATACTCGCAACGCTGCCGCTCCTGCTCGGCTGGCTCGCGCTCGGTCCGGTGCTGATCGGCTCGGTGTACGCCGCTTACAAAGACATTTTCTTTAACGGGTGAGCGGCGCGGCCTCTGCGCTGGATACGCTGCGGTCGATCACGACGCCGGAAGGCATCGAGCTCAACCTGCGTCTGGCCGGGCCCGTGCCGCGCGCATGTGCGTGGGCCATCGATCTCGTGCTGCGGCTCACGATCTTTTTAACCGCCTCCATGATCCTGTCGCCGCTGCGGGAATTCGGGATGGGCTTCGTGCTGCTCACGGCGTTCCTGCTCGAGTGGTTCTATCCGGCGCTGTTCGAGGTCTATATGAGCGGCGCGACGCCGGGCAAGAAAATGATGGGACTGCGCGTCGTGAACGACGACGGCACGCCAGTGCAGCTCGCGGCGGCGGTCATTCGTAACCTGCTGCGCGCGGTCGATTTCCTGCCGGTCCTGTACGGTGCCGGGCTCCTCTCGATGCTGATAAACCGCGATTTCAAACGGCTCGGCGATATCGTGGCGCAAACCGTGGTCGTCTACCGCGACGAGCGGCGCACCGTTACCGCGATTCCGAACGCACCCCCGCTGCCGCCGCCGCTGCCGCTCGCGATCGAAGAAGCGCGCGCGATCGTCGATTACGCCGAGCGCGTGCCGGACCTGACGCCCGAGCGCGCCGAAGAGCTCGCGCGGGTGGCCGAGCCGCTGGTGGGCCCCGGCGGGCCGGATGCGCGCGAGCGGGTGATCCGCATCGCCAACTTTCTCGTGGGCCGCGGCGGCCGATGAGGCAGCAGGTCTTCGAGGACCGCTACGCGCCGGAATGGGCGGCGCTCGAGCGCTGGCTCGAGCGGCGCCGCAGCACCGCCAAGAAGAAGGACGCCGCTGCCGCGCTCGACGAAGCGCAGGTGCCGCAGCGCTACCGGCGGCTGTGCCACCAGCTCGCGCTCGCGCGCGACCGCCGCTACGGCGCGCAGGTCGTCGAGCGTCTGCACCGCCTCGCGAGCGAGATCCATCAGGTGCTGTATGGCGCGCGCTCCGGCGACCGCAGCCGCTGGCTCGGGTATTTCTACGGCGGGTTCGCCCGCATCGTGCGCGCCGAGCGCCGCGCGGTGCTCGCTGCCGCTGTCCTCTTCGGCGTCCCCTTCATCGGGATGGGGGTGCTGACGTGGCTGTACCCCGACGCCGCGCTCTACGTCGTCCCGGCGGAGCAGATCGCCGAATTCGAGGAGATGTACGGCCGCAACGCGGACAGGCTCGGACGGCGCGGCGCCGAGACCGATTTCGCGATGTTCGGTTTCTACATCTTCAACAACGTTCGCATCGCCTTCCAGATGTTCGCCGGCGGGCTCCTGTTCGGGATCGGCGCACTGTTCTTTCTCCTGTTCAACGGTGTCGCGCTCGGCACCGTCTTCGGCTACGTGACGAACGCGGGCCTCGGCGTCGCGTTCTATTCGTTCGTCGCAGGGCACAGCGCGCTCGAGCTGACCGGCCTCGTGCTGGCCGGCGCGGCGGGGCTCAAGCTCGGCGGCGCGCTGGTTGCGCCGGGCCGGCTCACCCGCACGCAGGCGCTCGTCGCCGCCGGCCGCGCGGCGGCCGGCATCATGTATGGCGCCGCGGCAATGCTCTTCGCAGCGGCGTTCGTCGAGGCTTTCTGGTCCCCGCGCGGCGCGATCGAGCCCGCGATCAAGTACGCCGTCGGGGCGGCCGGCTGGGTGCTCGTGGTCGGCTACTTTCTCTTCGCCGGGCGCGACCGTGGATCTTGACCGTCTCGCGCTGCATCTGCGACGCCGCACGCCGATGGAGGCGGTCGATCTCGGCGTCGCGATGACACGCACGTGGTGGCCGACGGCCATCGCGGCGTGGCTGCCGCTGTTCGCCCTCGCCACGTGCGTCGCGACGCTGGTCTTCCACGACAACCACGGGCTCGCCATCATCGCGATCTGGTGGCTGAAGCCGCTCTTCGACCGCGCGGTGCTCGACGTGCTGGCGCGCGCCGTGTTCGGCGAGCGCCCGCGGCTCCGCGAGGTGATCGGCGCTGCGCTGCGCTCTCCGGGTCTGCTCGCGAGTCTCACCGTGTACCGCTTCGATCTCGCGCGCTCGTTCAATCTGCCCGTTTGGCATCTCGAGCGCCTGCGCGGGCGGGCGGCGACACGCCGCGCGCGGGCGCTGCACGGCCGCAGCCGGCGCCATGCGGTCTGGGCGACGATCGTGTTCCTGCATTTCGAGCTGCTCGTGATGCTCTCGCTGTGGGCCGCGATAGACCTCTTCACGCCGGCGCCGTACGACCAAGACTTCGGCCTGATGGGCCTCATGCGCGGCGAGGCGGCGCCGTGGCAACAGTGGCTGTCGATCGCGTTCTACGCTGCTACGGTCACGCTGCTCGAGCCGTTCTACGTCGCCGCGGGGTTCGCGCTGTACCTCAATCGCCGCACCGAGCTCGAGGCATGGGACGTCGAGCTCGCGCTGCGACGTTACGGGCGGCGCGAACGAGCGCGCCCGCGCGCGGCCGTTGTGGCCGCTGCGCTCGTGCTGGCGCTGGTGCTGCCGCCGATCGTCGCGCCCGAAGCGCAGGCAGCGGAGCGCGAGGCTTCAAGCGCCATTCGCGAGATCCTCGCGAGCCCGGAATTCGAGCAGTACCAGGACGTGCGCCGGCTGCGCTACATCGGCGGCAGCTCGGACAGGCCGCCTGAAAGCGGAGCCCGTGCATCGTGGCAGGGACTCGGCGCCTTCGCGGAGCTCGCGCGCGTCGCGATGTGGATCGTTGTCATCGCAGCGCTGTTGTACGCGCTCTATCGCATGCGTCACCTCGCGTTCGGCTGGAGCGGCGCTGCGCGTCCGCGCTACACGCCGCCGGGAGCCGTCTTCGGCCTGGAGATCGCGCCCGAATCGCTGCCGCGCGACGTCGCCGCGGCAGCGCTCGCCCAATTGAACGGAGGTCACACGCGGCTCGCCCTGAGCCTGCTCTACCGCGGCGCGCTCTCGGCGCTCGTCCACCGTGGCGGGCTGGAGATCGCCGCCGGCGATACCGAAGGCGACTGCGTGCGGCGCGTCGCGGCACTGGGCGACCCGGGACGATCAGACTTCTTCGGCAGGCTCGTCGCGCACTGGCAGGAAACCGCGTACGCCGGACGCTTGCCCGAGGCCGACAGCGTCGCCGCGCTGTGCGCCGAATGGCGCAGGCACTTCGCCGAAGCCGCCGCCGCATGACGCGCGACCTGCGCTTCTACCTTCTGCTTGGGGTCCTGGCCGCCGGCGGTTTCTGGTTCTACAAGAATTTCGAGTACACGACGCAGCGCGAGCACGTCGGGTTCCGTGGCGAGGCCGCGCGCAATCCGCTGCTCGCGCTCCAGCGCCTGCTCGAGCGCATGGGATCGAGCGTGCGGCAAGCGAAGGACGCTGCGGAGCTCGAGCGCACCGGCGCAGGCGCGACGATGTTCGTGCCGCGTGGGCGCGCGTCGCACACCAGGGCCCGCGCCGAGCGTCTCGCGTCGTGGGTCGCGCAAGGCGGACACCTCATCATCGAGGCGGAGCGGCTACACGAGCGCGATACCGTTCTCGACGCGCTCAGCATCGAGCGTCGCGACGTCGCGGGCGCAGCGCCGGAGCCGAAGCGCAGGCGCGAGCGCGCGGCCGAGAGCGGACGCAGCGCACCCGCCGAGATCCGCCTGCCCGACCCGTCCCTCTCGAGGGGTGAAGGTGAGGCGAAATCTCTGCGCGTGCTCATGCCGCACGCGGTGCGGCTGGTTCCCGCCATGCCGGACCGCACGCGGCTCGCGCAGCAGGACGCGTTCGGCACGACGCTCCTCCACCTCGAAGTCGGTCGCGGCCGCGTGACGGTTTTGCCGTCGTTCGCGTTTCTCACGAACGAAACGATCGGACAGCACGACCACGCGGCGTTTGCGCTCGTGCTCGTGAACCTCGCGACCGGCAGCGGCAGCGTGATCATCGCGCCGCGCTTCGAGCAGCCGTCGCTCATCGAATGGCTCGCACGCGAAGCGCGCGTACCGCTCGCCGCGGGAGCCGTCCTGCTGTTCCTGTCGCTGTGGCGCTCGGCGAATCGCTTCGGGCCGCTGGCGCCGCGGCCCGAGCGTGCGCGCCGCCGGCTGCTGGACCACCTGCGCGCGAGCGGCCGTTACCTGTGGCGCTCGGGCGCAGCGGCAAGCCTGCTCGCCGCCGCGCGCGAAAGCTGTCTGCACCGGATCGCGCGTGCGCGTCCGGCGCTCGCCGATCTGCCGCTGCGGCAGCGCGTACCGCGGCTGGCCGACCTCACGCAGATGCCCACCCGCGACATCGAGCACGCGTGGACCGGCACGCCGGACACACCCGCCGCGTTCACCGCCGCGGTCCGTACACTCCAGCAGATCGAAGAGAAGCTCACACGCAGGGCGGGGGGATGATGGAAAAAGACGCTGATAGCGCACCGACCAAAGCAGACGCTGATAGCGCACCGGCCAATGCGGGCGCCGGCGGCGCGCCGCCGATCGACAACACGCGCGAGCGCACCGAACGCGCCGCCGCGGTCGCGGCCGCGATGCACCGCGAGATCGGCAAGGCGGTCGTCGGCCAGGACGAGGTCGTGCAGCAGACGCTCACCGGGCTCATCGCCGGCGGCCACGTGCTGATCGAGGGCGTGCCCGGTCTCGGCAAGACGCTGCTGGTGCGGGCCCTCGCGAAGACCTTCAACGGGACGTTCCGGCGCATCCAGTTCACGCCGGATCTGATGCCTGCGGACGTGAGCGGCCACACGCTGTACGATCCCTCCACGGGCCAGTTCACGACGCGTCGCGGCCCGGTATTTACGAACCTTCTGCTCGCGGACGAGATCAACCGCGCGCCGGCGAAGACGCAGGCGGCGCTGCTCGAAGTCATGCAGGAAGGGCAGGTGACGATCGAGGGCACGTCCGAGCCGCTGGCCCCGCCGTTCATGGTGCTGGCGACGCAGAACCCTATCGAGCAGGAAGGCACGTACGCGCTGCCGGAGGCGCAGCTCGACCGCTTTCTACTGAAGATCCGCATCGGCTACCCCTCGCTCGAGGAAGAGCGCCGGCTCGCGCGGCAGGTAACCACGCAAACCGTCGGCGAAAAGCTCCACGTGGACGACGTCACGACGCTCGTGAAGCCCGATACGGTGCTCGCGCTGCAACAGGTCGCCGCAACGCTCCTGCTCGACGACGCGGTGCTCGACTACGCCGTGCGCATCGTGCGCGCGACGCGGACGTGGAACGGCGTCACGGCAGGCGCGGGCCCGCGCGGCTCGCTCTCGCTCATTCGCGCCGCGCGAGCGGCGGCGCTCATCGCCGGGCGCGATCACGTCACGCCCGACGACGTGAAACGCATCGCGCCCGCGTGTCTGCGGCATCGCGTGACGCCGGCGCCGGAGCTCGAGATCGAAGGACACGATGCCGACTCGATCCTCGCGGCGCTGCTCGAAAAAGTGGAAGCCCCGCGCGCGTGATACCGGCGGGGCGTCTGCTTGCGCTGCTCGCGGTGCTGCTTGCGCTCGCCGCCGTCTCGATCGTTTTTGCGGGACTTCGACTCCCGGCGGCCGCCGCGTTGATCGTGCTCTGCGCCGTTGCCGGGTTCGACGCGCTGCTCGCGTGGCGCGCGCAGCCGCTCGCCGCCGAGCGCGCCGTTCCGGGCTCGCTCGCGCTCGGCGTATGGCATCCGATCCACGTGCGGCTGCGCAACGCATCGACATCCCGCCGCGACGCCGCCATCTACGATCACCATCCGGCGAGCTGCGAAATACGCGGGCTGCCCCAGCGCGTTCGGATCGGGCCGCAGGGATGGGCTGAGCTCGAGTACCAGTTGAAGCCGCTCACGCGGGGTGAGCTCGAATTCGGCGCGGTCGAGCTGCGCACGCTTTCGCCGCTCGCACTGTGGGAGCGGCGCACGCGTGCGGCCGATGCCACGCTGATTCGCGTGTATCCGAACTTCGCGGCGCTCTCCAAGTACGCGCTGCTCGCCACCGATCAGCGCCTGTCGCAGATCGGCGTGCTCCAGCGGCAGCGGCGGGGCGAAGGACTCGAGTTCCACCAGCTTCGCGAGTACCGCGAAGGCGACATGCAGCGCCAGATCGACTGGAAAGCGACCTCGCGCGCAGGCAAGTTGATCTCGCGCGAGTACCAGGACGAGCGCGATCAGAACGTCGTGTTCCTGATCGACTGCGGGCGCCGCCTCGGCGCGCACGACGACGCGCTGTCGCATTTCGACCACGTGCTGAATGCCGTTCTCCTGCTCGCGTATGTGAGCGTGCGGCAGGGCGACGCGGCGGGTTTCATGACCATGAGCGGACATACGCGTTTCATGGCGCCGCGCAAGTCGGCAGCGACCGTGACTGCGATGCTCAACCAGCTCTACGATCTTCAGCCGACGCTCTCGACCTCCGATTACTATGCCGCGGCCGTGCAGCTCATGGTGCGGGTGCGCAAGCGTGCGCTGATCGTGATTGTGTCCAACCTGCGCGACGAGGACGAGGACACGCTCGCGCCCGCGCTGAATCTTCTGAACCGGCGGCACCTCGTGCTGTTTGCATCGTTACGCGAGGCGATCCTCTCGCGGGCGCTCAAGACCCGCATCGACACGCACGAGCGTGCGCTGACTTACGCGGCGACGGCTGACTACCTGCGCAACCGCGAGCTCGCTTTTCGCAGGCTCGCACGAGCGGGCACGCAATGTCTGGACGTCGAGCCGACGGAGCTGCCGATCGCGCTGGTGAACCGGTATCTCGACATCAAGCGCGCGCGACTACTGTAAATGCATTCGCCACGTAATCACGTAGGGTGCGCTGATAGCGCACCGACGGGACCTTGAATGTCACGAATCCTCCTCGCCTCGGAGCTCGGGGCAAACCTGGGCCACGTCGGTCAGCTCCTGCCGCTGGCGATCGAGTTGCAGGCGCGCGGGCACGAGATCGTGTTCGCGTTGCGCGATGTCTCCGCTGCCGATGCTCTGCTGCGCGCCCGCGGCTTTCGCTGCATGCAGGCGCCGATCTGGCAACGCCGCGCGGCGGGGCCTGCAGCGCCGCCTTGCAGCTACTCCGAGATCCTTCTGCGCTACGGCTACGCGGACAGCGCCGGGCTGCTGGGACTCGTCAGTGCCTGGCGTGAGCTCTACCGGCACGTCGCGCCGCAGATTGTAATTGCCGAATACGCGCCCACGGCGCTGCTTGCTGCGCGCGGTTTGCCGATCGCGCGTATCCAGTACGGCGTCGGGTTTTCGATTCCACCACGTGTGAGCCCGTTCCCGAGCTTCCGTACGTGGGAATCCGTTCCACGCGAAAGGCTCGAGACCAGCGACGCCACGGTTCTCGCGAACATCAATCGTGCGCTCGAGCAATCGACGCTGCCGCCTCTGTCGGCGTTGACCGGCATGCTCGATGCGGAGCGGGAGCTTCTGTGCACGTTCCGTGAGCTCGACCATTATCCGCAGCGGCAGGGCGCTGATTACCATGGTCCCGTATACATGGACGTGAGCGGCGCCGTTCCCACGTGGCCGGACGCAGGCACGAGTCGCGTTTTCGTTTATCTGCGGCCGGGCCGCGACAATATGCAGCGGGTGGCGCGGGCGCTCGCAGACACGGCGGCGTCGGTACTCTGGATAGCCCCCGGCCTCAGCCCGACCGCAGCGCGCCGCCTCGAATCGTCGACGCTGCGAATTGCGACGTGTGCGGTGCGGATCGCCGATGCCGCCGCCGCCGCAGACGTCGCAGTGCTGCACGGCGGCCACGGCACCGTCGCGGCCATGCTGCTCGCAGGCGTTCCGCTGGTTCTGTATCCGACACATGTGGAGCAGGCGATCGTGGCCGGAAACATCACTCGGCTCGGGGCCGGGGTCGCCTCGCCGGCCGACGCCGGCTATTCGCACATCGGGTCGGTGGTGACTAAAGTGCTCGGCACATTGAATTTCAAGAACGCAGCAGAAGGTGTCGCCGTGCTTTACCGAGACTACGACGCGCGCGAAAGCGCGCGCCGCATGGCCGACGAGATCGAGCTTGAAATGGCGTAGGGAGAAACCCTACGAACGTGACGCGCGCGCGGCGCTCTTGAACGTTTATCGGCGCCATACGCATTGACCCTGAGAAAGTGCCGCTGATACATTCGATTCGGAGCCGCGGATTCCAAACCGCCGCGCACGTGTAGAACACCAATAAAGAAGCACTGCGGCAGCGACGACGCCGGGCAGTTCTTATTCAGACGTGCAACGGGGGTATGCGTCCCACGACGCGCTGGCGGCTGTCGACCGTGTTTCGTGCGCGCATGACAGTGCTCGCCAGAACCGTATCTGCTGTCGCCCTGATTGCTGCGTCCGATGCGACTGCCACGCTCCCTGCAGCACCGCGTCCGCCGACGCTCGAACAAGCGTTGCGCGCGACTTCCATGGTGCTGGTCGTCAAGGGCGTGCGCGTGCACTGGATTGCTTTTGCACAACAGCCCGGCGAACACTGGAAGATCGTTCCGCCACCGACGCTCGTGTCGAACTATCACGGCGGCATTCTCCTGGAAGGAATGGTGCTGGACGCGCTGTACTGCACCGTCCCGTGTCCGACCGGACAGCGAATTCGAATAATGCTGAGAAGCTCCGGCGACATGCATTCGGTTCTGCCGCGACTCGAGCACGGCACGAATATCCTGCTGCTTCAGCCGGCCAATCCCACGACACACGCAGCTTACCCGGCCGAGTTACGTGAAGGTTGGCACGCGCAGGTTGTACATCCGCAGACGTTTCACTTCAGCCTCGAGGAACGTTCCGCGGTAGACGCTGCAATCGAAACATTGAAAACCAGTCGTTAACCAAATCCGACGAAAAAGCCCGCTCCCATGCCCGATCGCTCCGACGCCAACTTCCTGCTTGCCGATACGCGACCCTTTGCACCGGGCGCGACGATCTACTACGACTTTCTTCCGACCGGATTCAACGTTCCGTTGCCGCCCGCGGATATTCTCGGTCCGACGCTGGCGACCGAATTCGCGCCGAACTCGAATCAGCGTGCTGCCGTCGAGCACATCCTCGGCCAGATCCAGTCGCTGATCAATGTGACTTTTGCGCCGGCGACAGCCGAAAACGCGGCGCAGATGCGCTTCGGATACGTTCCGCTCATCAAGAACGCGACGCCAGCCTCCAGGTATGGCGGAGTGCAATATGAGGAGTTCGTGCTCCTCGATACACAGACTGTGGATCTCGAACTGGGCGGCTATGGCTACTTCGCGCTGATCCACGAGATTGGGCATCGGCTTGGACTGGAGCATCCTGATTTCGCGGGTGGTGGCGTATCCGATTCGATCGATCGTTCCACGTCGGTCATGGCATATACGGATACCGAAAGTCACGGAGATCCCAATATTCCCGGACAGCGGTATGCCGTTACTCCGTTGCTCCTGGATATCGCTGCGCTTCAATCGTGGTATGGCGCGCGCGCAGTAGAGCCCACGGATACCGTTTACACGTTCGTGCCCACGGCGGAGCCGAGCCGCCTCGACTACGTCAACAGCAACGCGCGTACGACGATCTACGGCGGCCAGATCAAGGCGATTTTCGATTCGGGTGGAATCGACACGTTCGATGCGCATCTCTATACCGACGTCGATGGCGGCCTCGAGATCCGCCTGCATGAAGGAACGGTCAATACCATCGCCTCGCCACGCGGCCTTGCGCCGGGGAGCACCGCGCGCGTCACCCGCAACGTCGCCATCGCGTTCGATACGTTGATCGAGAACGCAACAGGCGGCGGTGCCAACGACCTGCTGGTTGGAAATCGTGCCGCCAACGTTCTCGAAGGCGGCGGCGGTTCGGACAACATAGACGGCGGCCGCGGCGATCAAACGGTCGATACCCTGGCGGGAGGGGACGGCAGGGACAAGTACGCGCTCTGGTCCGACGGCGGACGCGACATCGTCCGGGACAGCGGTGACAACGTTCTCCTGTTCAAGACGGTCGATGCGCTCGGCGCGGTCTCGACGGAAGAGCGGAATCTCGTCGGATACGCAACAAGCGATCCGGATACCTGGGTCTCGCCGGACGGCAAAGTCACGTTCACGCGCAATTCGCCGCTGACGATCAGCACCACGGACGGTTTCAGTATCGTCGTCGATACGTGGGCGGAAGGCGACTTCGGCATCGATCTCAGGGACGCCTTCGTGGATCCCGCGACGACGCTGAACATCCTCGGCGACCGCGAGCCGATCGATCAGGACCTCGCAACCGAAGGCGTCCAGATCGAGTTCGACGATCTCGATAACGTCGTCACCGATCCGGCGATCTTCGTAGAGCGTGACGATTTCCTCAACGGCAGCGAGGGCAACGACAGGATCCTCGCCGGTGAGGGGCGAAATATCGTGCTCGCCAAAGGCGGCGACGATCACGCGAGCGCCGGCGGCGAGGGCGATTACCTGGACGGCGGCGCGGGCAATGACATGCTCGAAGGCGGCGCCGGGCTCGACATCCTGATCGGACGCGCGGGCAACGACCAGCTCTATGCGCTGACAGAAACGAGCATGGCTGCGGCGATCGCCGCCGGTGCCGACGAATCCGGCAGCGGCAGCACCGGCGACTGGCTTGCGGGCGGTTCCGGCGACGATCTGCTCGTTGGCGCGGCCGACGACGAAGGCTTGAGCGGCGGCGGCGGTGACGACCTCATCATCGGCGGCGGCGGGCACGACAGCATCATGGGTGATGCCGACTACGTCATACGCGCCTCGTTCAGCGGCGAAGGCTACAAGCTCTTCGGCAATGGAAGCGTCATCTTCGGCGTGACGACCCCCAGCGGCGAGCTCGACCATTGGGGCTATGTCGCGAACGGCTTTCTGCGCGTTTTCTATCCCGTGGAAACCGGCTTCGTGGACGCGCCGGCGGATTCGGGCGCGGACAGCCTGTATGCGGGCACCGGTGACGACTGGATCATCGCGGGTCCCGGAGACGATGCGGCGTACGGCGAGAGCGGCTACGACCTCATCATAGGCGACACCGGCTCCGACATCGTAATCGGCGGCGCGGACGATGACGTGCTTGCCGGCGACAGCGGCAACGGCCTGGCGCCGGGGCAGGATCTGTACGGCGACGACTTCGTCGATGGCGGCGACGGAAACGACCAGATGCGCGGCGACGGAGGCGCGGACATCATGTACGGCGGCATCGGTGATGACCTGGTGCTCGGCGATGGCGCCGACATCGCCGTTCAATACCACGGCGACGACCTGCTCGAGGGCGGCCCGGGCGACGACTTCATGGGCGGCTTCGCCGGCCGCGACACGTTGTATGGCGGCGCCGACGACGACGTGCTGTTCGGCGATGCCTCGCTGTCCCTGCTCGCCCTGGAGCACCACGGCGATGATTATCTGGACGGCGGCAGCGGTGACGACACGCTCCTTGGCGACGGCGGCGGCGATATGCTTGCCGGGGGCTCCGGTGTAAACGTGCTCCTCGGCGGAGCCGGGGACGATTACTACATCGTCGGCCCGGCCAGTGCCGGCGAGGCGGGCTCCGACACCATCCTGGACATCGAAGGCGTCAACACCGTCTCTTTCGGCGCCGGTGTGGCGGTCGCCGCGCTGACGGCCGAGGCGCGCATCGAGGAGGATGGCACGCGGTATCTCGAGCTCGCGAACGCGGAGTGGAGCGTGACGGTCCTCGACGGGCTCGAGGGCGCGATCAGCCGCTACGACTTCGCGAACGGTATGTTTCTCGACGCCCTCGGCGTGATCTCCGCGATCGGTCATCTCGTGCTCATCGGCAGCAGCGCGAACGACGCGCTGCAGGGCACGGCAGTGTCCGACTCGGTCGATGCGAGCTGGGGCGACGACGTTGTGCATGCCGGACTCGGCAACGACGTGGTGAACGGCGCGGGTGGCGACGACGTGCTCCACGGTGAAGGCGGCGATGATGCGCTGCTGGGCGACATCGGAAACGACTCGCTGGCAGGCGGGCTCGGTAACGACAACCTGGACGGCGGCGAAGGGGACGACGTGCTCGACGGCGGCGACGCCGATGACACGCTCCAGGGCGGCGCCGGCAACGATGCGCTCGACGGCGGTGCGGGGCACGACGTTCTCGACGGCAGCGTCGGCAGCGACACGCTGGCCGGGGCCGCGGGCGACGACCGCTACCTGCTTTCGTGGGGCATGGGCACCGATACGGCAACCGACACTGGCGGCGGTCTGCTTACGTTCGGCAGCGCGCTCTCCATCGGCAATCTCTACGGCGAAGCGCGCGGCGACGATTTCTTCGTCGGCATCAAGCACACGGCCGACGGGCTGCTGATCGAGGATTACCAGCTCGCCGACTGACGTGTCGATCTGGGCTCCGGCCAGACGCTGCCGATTCCGGACCTGCCGAGCTTGCACGCGCCTCCGGCGGACTATGCCGCTCTGCTGAATGAGGCCATCGCCGCATGGCGCGCGTCTTTCTACACGCGCCTGATTGCCGAAGGTTACGTGCTTCAGCCGGATGGCAGCCTCGCCTGGCATGACCTCGGCACAGCCGTGCTGACGGTCGTAGAGAGCTCGAGCGATGCCGCCGAAGTCACCCGTGCCACACCGGTGCTGGAGACAACGCCGGGTGCGCAGTGGCAGGACAACTACCGGCTGGAGGTGATCAACGCCGGACCCAGTGCGAACCAGATCGCGACCTCGTGGTATTCGTCCTTTTACCCTCTGGATCTCGTCAGGGCGGGCGACGGCAATGACATCGTGGATCGTCAGAACGGCCGCTTCTGGCATGAGCGGGCTGATGGCGGCGGGCGCGGCGTGTTCGTTGACGCCGGCCCGGGCGACGATCTCGTGCGAGGGACGAAGGCGGATGACTGGTTCGTCGGCGGTGCCGGCAACGACATACTTGAAGGGACCGGTGGTGCCGACACCTACTTCGTCCTTCCGGGCGAGGCTGGCTACGATCTGATCGAGGACGAGGGCCACGCAGAAGATTTTTATGGCGGGCCGCTCGGTGACCCGGCCCCGGACCTCGTGCAGTTCCTGTCCGGTGTTTCGCTTTCCGACCTGACGTTCTCGTGGGGCAGGGCGAACCGCGAATCGACCTACATCACACTGGAGCTCGGATGGGCATCGGACCGCGGCGTGCGGATCCTGATTCCGCACAGCGACGATTCCCGTGGATCGGGTATCGAGTATTTCCAGTTCGCCGACGGCTCGCGTCTCACGATGGCAGAGATGCTGACCCATGCTCCGGCGATGCCGGATATCGATCCGCATCACGGACCAGGGACCGGCGGCGACGACGCGATCGAGGGGACCCAGCTCGACGATGTGCTCGACCTCGCCGGCGGCAACGACTACGCGCAGGGCCTCGGCGGCAACGACACGATCATCGGCGGCGCGGGCGATGATCAGCTCCGTGGCGGCGGCGTCAGCTTCTGGCTGCAGAAGTACCAGCTCTTCGGCATGCAGGTGCTGCCCGAGGATCCGCGCGATTTCGTGAACAGCGCATGGGACAGCGGCAGCGACGTGCTGCACGGCGGCGGCGGCGCGGATGCGCTCTACGGCGACGACGGCAGGAATCTGCTCTCGGGCGGCATCGGCAACGATCTTCTGAATGCTCAGGGCGAGACGGTGTTTGCGGGTGGCCCCGGCGACGACCGCCTGGAGATGAGCGCGTTCTCGGCGTACCCGACCCTGCTCGCGCTGAACCGCGGCGACGGAAGCGACAGCTTCCTGGCCTTTGGCAGCCAGCCGCTCGTGGTCTCGCTCGGCAGCGGCATCGGGCCGGGCGATCTCGCGCTGAGCCGCGACGGACAGGACCTCGTTCTCGGACTCGGCGCCGCGGAGAGCCTGCGCATCGAAAACTGGTACGAGTACTGGGAGCCGCACGCCATTCTCCAGCTTGTCGGCGACGGCGTACGCAGCTACGACTTCGACGCGATCGTGGCCGAATTCGATGCGCTGCGGGCGCTCGAGCCCGGCCTCGCCGATTGGGCGTTTCAAGCCGACCTTGCGGGCCATCTTCAGCATGCCGCGATCGGTTCCGCCTACGGTGGCGCAGCGGCCTATCAGTACGCGGCGACCGGGAGCTTCGATGCGCTCGCGGCGCAGGACATCTTCGGCGTTCTGGAGCACGCGGATTTTCTGTACGGCGTGCAGGACGTGGGCGACCTGTACTGGAACGTGCTGCCGGCGCAGGTCACTGATTTCGACGTCGACGACCGCGTCGTCTTCGCGGACGGCAGTGCCAATCTGCTCACGGTCACGCCGGGCACCGACAGCTTCGAGATCACCCTCGGCGACAAGACCGTCGTCTTCAGCCGCGACCTCCGGACGCTCACCAACGGCAGCTTCGTGTTCGCCGACGGCAGCGTCTTCGCGATCGGCGACAACGCCAGCGGAACGGCCGGTGACGATCTTGCGAATTCGATCGATCTGGGCGCGGTATCCGGAAACCACCATCTGCTCGGATTCGCCGGAAACGACGTGCTGACGGGCGGCACGGGGAGCGATACGCTCGAAGCCGGCGCGGGCGCCGATGCGCTGCAGGGCGGCGGCGGCACAGACATGGCGAGCTACGTTTTCTCCAGCGCAGGTGTGCTTGCCAATCTCACGACGCCTTCGCAGAACACCGGCGACGCTGCGGGCGATACCTACGGGTCGATCGAAGGGTTGATCGGCACGCGCTTCAACGACACGCTGGTCGGCGACAACCTGCCGAACATCCTCCACGGCGGCGACGGGAACGATTACATCCAGGCGCGCGGTGTTCCCGACGTCCTCAGTGGCGGCGCGGGCAACGATCGTCTGGAAGGCGGCGGCGGCGGCGATGTGCTGAACGCGGCAGCGGACAGGACTACGTGGTCTATTACTACGCAGCAGCGCCGATCACCGTTGATCTCGCGGATGCCGCGGCGAACACCGGTGACGCCGCGGGCGATACCTACAGCGACATCGAAGGCTTGTACGGATCGATTTCGTTCGGCGACGTGTTGCTCGGTGACGGGAATGCGAACGAACTCGTCGGTCTCGACGGCAACGACACGCTCGTCGGGCGCGCCGGCAGCGACAGTTTGCTGGGGATGACTGGCGACGATACGCTGGACGGCGGAGCGGGCGCCGACCGGCTTCTGGGCGACGTGGGCTTCGATCGCGCGAGCTATGCCGGCGCAGGAGCGGCCGTGCTCGCCAATCTCGCGGGCTACACGCAGAACACGGGCGATGCCGCAGGCGATACGTATTCCTCGATCGAAGGCCTGATCGGTTCGCCGTTCAACGACACGCTCGTCGGCACCGACGGTGACAACGGCCTCGAAGGTGCCGCCGGCAATGACTATCTCCAGGCGCGGGCAGGCATCGATATTCTTGCGGGCGGCGCGGGCAGCGATCGTCTCGAGGGCGGCATCGGTGGAGACACCCTCGACGGCGGTGAGGGATTCGATTACGCGGCGTACTACTATGCGGCCACAGCGGTAACGGTCGATCTTGCAAATGCCGCGGTAAACGGCGGCGAGGCAGCCGGAGACACGTGGTCGTCGATCGAAGGTGTTGCCGGCGGCGCGTTCGGCGATACGCTGTACGGCGACCTTGGAGTGAACGACGTCATTGGCGGCAACGGCGACGACACGATGTTCGGTCGCGCGGGCAACGACAACCTGCAGGGGCAGGACGGCAACGACACCCTCGACGGCGGGCTCGGCGCCGACTGGCTCGTGGGTGGAAGCGGACGCGACACGTTCCGGTTTGCGAAAGGAGAAGCGCACGGCGACACGCTCGCCGATCTCTCCGCCACCGGACTCGCCGGCACCGGCGACGTGCTGGAGTTCAGCGGCTACGGTACGTCCGCGGACGGTGCGGCGTTCGTGCGTATCGACGACACGCACTGGCAGGTCACTGCGGCCGCGAGCTTCGGGGGGCAGGCGGAAACGCTCGTGCTCACGCCGGGCTACGCGACGCTTGTCGCGGGCGTGGATTACGCGTTCGTTTAGGCATCGCCGGTGCGCCATTGGCGCACCTCATGGGACGGGTACCTCCAGCCTTGCGCCCGGCGCGAGCGGCACGCAATAATCGGCGCTTCCCCCACGTCCCACGCGAACCCGTCCACTGGAGGACCCCCTATGAATCTCATGGTCGAGCCCAAGAACATCGCCAAAGCAGCGCTTGCCGGCGGCAAGGTGCGGATGACGCCGAGTGAAGCGTTCGTCGAAACGCTGGTGGCGCAGGGAGTCAAGGACACGTTCGGAATCGTGGGCTCGGCCTATATGGACGCGCACGATCTCTTTCCGCTGGCCGGAATCCGCTTCGTGTCCGTCGCGCACGAGCAGAACGCGGCGCACATGGCCGACGGTTACTCCCGGGTCACCGGCAAGCACGGGGTGTGCATCGCGCAGAACGGTCCCGGCATCACGAACTTCGTGACCGCGATCGCCGCGGCATACTGGGCGCATTCGCCGGTCATCGCGATCACGCCGGAGTCCGGCAGCCTGACGATGGGTCTCGGCGGCTTCCAGGAAACCGAGCAGATGCCGATCTTCTCGAAGATCACGAAGTGGCAGGTGCACGTGAATTCACCGATGCGCATGGCCGAGCTCACCGGCCGCGCGTTTGACATCGCGATGGCCGAGCGCGGACCGGTGCAGGTCAACATCCCGCGCGACTACTTCTACGGCGAAGGCGATTTCGAGATTTCGCAGCCGCGCCGCATCGAGCGCTCGGGCGGCGGTCCGGAGTCGCTCGACGCGGCGGCGAAGCTGCTCGCGAAAGCGAAGTTCCCCGTGATCGTGTCCGGCGGCGGCGTCGTCATGGCGGACGGCGTGCAGGAATGCGTGGCGCTGGCCGAGTACCTGAGCGCGCCGGTGGTGAACTCGTACCTGCACAACGATTCTTTCCCGGCCTCGCATCGGCTCGCGTGCGGACCGCTCGGCTACCAGGGCTCGAAAGCGGCGATGAAGCTCATCTCACGCGCCGACGTCGTGCTCGCGCTCGGCTCGCGGCTCGGGCCGTTCGGCACGCTGCCGCAGCATGGCCTCGACTACTGGCCGAAGGACGCGAAGATCATCCAGGTCGACACGGATCAGCGCATGCTCGGGCTGGTGAAGAAGGTGTCGATCGGCGTCTGCGGCGACGCGCGGCTCGCCGCGATCGAGCTCCTCCAGCGGCTGAAAGCGCAGGTGAAGCTCTCGCCGAACAAGGCGCGGCTCGCCGAGATCCAGCGCGAGAAAGAAGCGTGGAAGGACGAGCTCGCGAAATGGCCGTCACCGAACGAGAAGACGCGCATCGGGCCGCGCCAGGCGCTCGCCGCGCTCGCGAAAGCGATGCCGAAGAACGCAATGGTCTCGACCGACATCGGCAACGTCTGCTCGGTCGCGAACAGCTATCTACACTTCGAGACCTCCCCTTCGTTCCTCGCCGCGATGAGCTTCGGCAACTGCGGCTACGCCTATCCGGCCGCGATCGGCGCGAAGGTCGGACGGCCGGACCGCCCGTCGATCGCCTACGTCGGCGACGGCGCGTGGGGCATGAGCCTGAACGAGGTCATGACCTGCGTGCGCGAGAACATCCCGGCGATCGCGATCGTGTTCAACAACGGCCAGTGGGGCGCGGAGAAGAAGAACCAGGTCGACTACTTCGAGAAGCGCTATCTCGGGACGAATTTGAAAAACCCGAATTTCGCGGACGTCGCCGAATCGATGGGTGCGAACGGCATCACGGTCGATCACGTGGACGAGATCGGCGATGCGCTGCGCGGGGCGGTCAAGTCGCAGCGCGCGACCGTCATCAACATGATGCTCACGCAGGAGCTCGGCGAGCCGTTCCGGCGCGATGCGTTCAAGCAGCCGAAGCGGCTGCTGGCGAAGTACCGGAAATTCAGCGCAAAAGAATTCCGCTGAGCGCGGAATGTTGCGCTGAGCCTTCGGGCTGCGGCACACGAACAGAGGGGAACCGGTGATGCCTGGCGCCTGATCGGCGCCGTGTCCCCTCCGTAACCTCCCTTCCTTCGGTTCCCAGGGTGCGTCAATGACGCACCGACGGCGCGGTGCGCAATCTGCGCACCCTACGGTTGGAGCGCTTTACGTGCCTTCGCGATCGCCGCCTTCACCGTCGCCGGCGCGGTTCCGCCGACGTGGCTGCGCGCGGCCATCGAGCCTTCGAGCGTGAGCGCGGCGAACGCGTCTTCGCCGATTACGGGCGAGAACGTCCGCAGCTCCTCCAGCGCGAGCTCCGACAGGTCCTTGCCCTGGGTCTCGGCCGCTCGCACCGCTTTCGCTACCGCTTCGTGCGCTTCGCGAAACGGCACGCCTTTGCGCACGAGGTAATCCGCGAGATCCGTCGCCGTCGCGTAGCCTTCGCGCGCGGCGCGTCGCATCGCTTCGGCATTCACTTCGATGCCGCCGAGCATCTCGGTGAAAACCGCCAGGCTCGCGAGCAGCGTATCGACGCTGTCGAAGAGCGGCTCCTTGTCTTCCTGGTTGTCCTTGTTGTACGCGAGCGGTTGCCCCTTCATGAGCGTGAGCAGCGCGACCAGGTTGCCGTTCACCCGCCCGGTCTTGCCGCGCACGAGCTCCGGCACGTCCGGGTTTTTCTTCTGCGGCATGATCGACGAGCCGGTGCAGAAGCGGTCCGCGAGATCGATGAAGCCGAAGCGCGGGTTCATCCACAGGATGAGCTCCTCGCAGAAACGCGAGAGGTGTGTCATCGTGAGGGCCGCGCACGCGCAGAATTCGATCGCGAAATCCCGATCCGATACCGCGTCGAGCGAGTTGGCGACGACACCGTCGAAGCCGAGCGCCTTCGCCACGTGCTCGCGATCGATCGCGAACGACGTGCCGGCGAGCGCTGCCGCGCCGAGCGGCAGACGGTTCACCCGCTTGCGGCAGTCGGCGAGGCGCTCGGCGTCGCGCGCGAGCATCTCGAAATACGCGAGCAGGTGGTGCGCGAACGACACCGGCTGCGCGACCTGCAGATGCGTGAAGCCCGGCATCACCGTCCCGGTGTGCTGCTCCGCGAGGTCCAGCAGGCCGAGTTGAAGGCGCCGGATCGAGCCCTGCGCTTCGTCGATCGCCCAGCGCACGTACAGCCGCACGTCGGTCGCGACCTGATCGTTGCGCGAGCGCGCGGTGTGCAGGCGCTTGCCGGCGTCGCCGACGAGATCGGTCAGGCGCCGCTCGATGTTGAGATGCACGTCCTCGAGATCGATCGACCAGGTGAAAGCGCCGCTCGCGATCTCCTGCCGGATCTGCGCGAGACCGCGCTCGATTCCCGCGAGGTCCTCCGCGCTCAGCACGCCCACCGCTTTCAGCATGCGCGCATGTGCGAGCGAGCCCTCGATGTCGAATTCGGCGAGGCGCCGGTCGAACTCGACCGACGCGGTGAAGCGCTTGACGAGGTCCGTCACGGGCTCACCGAAGCGGCCCGACCAACCCCTGCTTTTAGCTTCTTCGGACATCGTGTACTAGAATGGTCGCCGCACCGGTGCCGCCGGGGGAGAGATCGCCTAAGTCCTTGGAATGCCGAGTATAAATCAGAACGGCTACGCGAGAGCCCTGCCCGACTTCCGCAACCTCGGCATCCTGCTTCGCATCCTCGTCGTCGTTAACGTGCTCGCGATCGCTGCGGCGATCGCGCGTACGCCCGACCTCGCTTCGGCCGCGACCGAGTTGCTCACGCTTTCGGCGATCGTGCAGCCGATCCTCATCGTGACGCTGCTCGCGCTGGTCGCGCTCAGCACGTTTCTGCGGCGCTTGCCGTACGGGCTCGGCTCGGCGGCGGTGATCGCCATCTCGATCGGCATCACGTTCGCCTTCTTCGTGGCGCTCCAGCGCTACGCGCTCGTCGAGGACATGGGCGGCCCCGCGCGCTACGTGCTCCTCGTGCTGCTCACCTGCACGCTGCTGCTCGCGTATTTCGATCTGCGCGGGCGCGCGCTCTCGCCGGCGATCGCCGAGGCGCGCCTCCAGGCGCTGCAGGCGCGCATACGGCCGCACTTTCTGTACAACAGCATCAACGCCGTGCTCTCGCTCATCCGGCAGGACCCGCGACGTGCGGAGACGGCGCTGGAGGATCTCGCCGATCTGTTTCGCGTCGTCATGGGTGACAACCGCGAGCTCTCCCCGATCGCGCGCGAGGTCGAGCTGTGCCGTCAATACCTGAACCTCGAGCAGTTGCGCCTCGGCGACCGGCTGAAGGTCACGTGGCGCATCGACAAGATGCCGCCGGACGCGCTGATCCCGCCGCTCGTGCTCCAGCCGCTGCTCGAGAACGCCGTGTATCATGGCATCGAGCCGCGCGTGGACCCGGGCGAGATCAGCATCGACATCTACACGCTGCGTAACCAGCTTCACGCGGTGCTGCGTAACCCCTACGCGCACGAAGGCACTCACCATGCGGGCAACAAGATGGCGCTCGCGAACATCCGTGAGCGCCTCCAGCTTCACTTCGACGCCGAGGGCACGCTCGAAACGCGCGTCGGTGAGGACACATATCAGGTGCACATCAAGATTCCGTACGTGAAATCGAAATGAGCGAACAGGCGCTCAAGGTGCTGATCGTCGACGACGAAGCGCCCGCGCGCGCGCGTTTGCGCGACGTGCTCGCGGACGTGGCGGCCGAGATCAAGCTCGAGGTCGTCGGTGAGGCCGGCACCGCGCGCGACGCGGTGGACGTGCTCGCCGCCCATCCCGCCGACGTGGTGCTGCTCGACATCCGCATGCCGGAGATGGACGGTATCGAGTTCGCGCAGCACCTTCAGAAGCTGCCGCAGCCGCCGGCCATCGTGTTCACGACCGCGTACGACGCGTACGCGATACGGGCATTCGAAGTGCATGCGATCGACTACCTGCTCAAGCCGATCCGCACGGCGAGGCTCAAGGAGGCGCTCACCCGGGCGCAATCGGCGCGTGCGCCGAGCGCCGCAGCGCTGAAGGATCTTTCCAAAGGGGCGCCTGCGTTTCTGTCGGCACAGGAGCGGGGGCGCATACATCTCATACCCGTGGACGACGTCATCTACCTCAAGGCCGAGCTCAAGTACGTGACCGTGCGCACCGCGCAGCGCGAGTACCTGATCGAGGAGGCGCTCGCGCGCCTGGAGCAGGAATACGGCGACCGGTTCGTGCGGGTGCACCGCAACTGCCTCGTTGCGCGCGCCGCCGTGCGCGGCTTCGAGCGCGGCACCGGAGAATCCGAGGGACAGTGGGTCGCGCTGCTCGAAGGCTGTGACGAAAAGATCCCGGTGAGCCGCCGCCAGCAGCACATCGTCCGGGAGCTCGGGCGGCAATGACCGCCGGCGTGAAGCGGATCGTGCTGACGACGCGCGAATCGGCGCTTGCGATGTGGCAGGCGCGGCACGTCGCGACGCGGCTGAAAGTGCTGCATCCGGGGCTCGAGATCGAGATCAGCGGCATGACCACCGAGGGCGACCGCAGGCTCGACACCTCGCTCGCGAAGATCGGCGGAAAGGGTCTCTTCGTGAAAGATCTGGAGGACGCCCTCGCACGGGGTGCGGCCGACATCGCGGTGCACTCGATGAAAGACGTGCCGATGCAGCTCCAGCCGGGTCACGTGATCGGCGCGGTGGCGGAGCGTGCCGACCCGCGCGACGCGTTCGTGTCGAACAACTATCCGACGATCGAGGCGCTCGCGGCCGGCGCGCGCGTAGGCACGTCCAGCCTGCGGCGCGAGAGCCAGTTGCGTGCCGCGCGGCCCGATCTCGTGGTGCTGCCGCTGCGCGGCAACGTGCCGACGCGGCTACGCAAGCTCGATGAAGAGCAGTACGACGCGATCCTGCTCGCGGCCGCCGGCCTGAAGCGGCTGGCTTTGTCCGAGCGTATCCGGGCGCTGCTGTCGACGGAATCGAGCCTGCCCGCCGCGGGACAGGGCGCGATCGGCGTCGAATGCCGCGCGGACCGCGCCGACCTGATCGAGCTCCTGCGGCCGCTCGATCACGCGCCCACGGCTCTGGCGGTGCGGGCGGAGCGCGCAGTCGCGCGCACGCTCGCCGGATCCTGCAATGTGCCCCTTGGCGCATACGCGGAAGTCAGCGGCGACACGATGCGGCTTCGCGGCTACGTGGGCTCGCCGGACGGCGCGCGCACGGCACGCGCGGTGCTGGAAGGCAGCGCGGCGGATCCGGAGGCGCTCGGCATCGCGCTCGCCGAACGGCTGCGTGCGGCCGGCGCCGCGGAGATTCTCGCGTCCCTCGAAGCGAGCGGTGTCCGCTGATCGGGAGCAGGGCGCACCGCGACCACTCGAAGGGCGCGGCGTCGTCATCACGCGCCCGGCGCCGCAATCCGCCGGGCTCGCAGCGCTCGTCGCCGCTGCGGGCGGGCGGCCGATCCTCTTCCCCGTGATGGAGATCCGCGACGTCCCGCCAAGCCCCGAGCGCGATGCGATCATCGACCGGCTCCACGAGTACGACTTCGCGATCTTCATCAGCCCCAACGCGGCGGCGAAGGGCCTCGAAGCGATCGGCGCACGGCGCGCGTTTCCGCAGGGCCTCACGGTCGCGGCGATCGGCGGCGGTACCGCGCGTGCGCTGCTGAAGCACGGCATCCGCGCCACGGTCGTGCCGGCCGGGCGCGCGGACAGCGAGAGCCTGCTCGCGCAACCCGAGCTCGCGGCGATGGCAGGCAAGCGCGTCGTCGTCTTTCGGGGGGTCGGCGGACGCGAAGTCCTGCGCAACGCTCTCGTCGAGCGCGGCGCTTCGGTCGATTACGCCGAGTGTTACGAGCGCGCGCGTCCCCCTGCGGAGGCCTCCGCGCTGCTGCGCGCCTTGAGCGCCGGCGAAGTGGACGCGCTGGTCGTGACGAGCAGCGAAGGGTTGAGAAGCTTTCACGCGTTGCTCGCGCAAGACGCGCGCCGGCTCGCGCTCACGCCGGTGTTCGTGCCGCATCCGCGGATCGCGGCGACGGCGCAGAAGCTCGGCGTGGACAAGGTCGTCGTCACCGATTCCGGGGATGAAGGCATTGTCGCGACGCTGGCTGCCTATTTCGCGGACGCGTGAACAGCCCCTCGCCGTTGCCGCATACTGTCGCTCGATGAATGACACGACTCAAACGGGAACCCCCGACGCCGCGCCGTCGGCTGCGGCCGCGCAACCGGCGGCAGCGCCGCCCGTAGCGGCTGCGCCGCCGCGCAGCACGCGCAGCTTGGCCGGCATCGCCGCGCTCGTGCTTTCGCTCCTCGCCCTGCTGCTCATCGCCGCGGAGTGGTACACCAGCCGCAACCGCGTGGAAGCGCTGCGCCAGGACGTCGCGCGCAAGCTCGCCGACGCCGACGCCCTCAACAAGCAGAGCAGGACGCTGGCGGAGCAGGCGCGCGAGGCGAGCGCCGAAGCGCAGTTGAAGCTCGGCGTGCTGGAGGCGCGCGTGGCCGAATCGCAGAGTCAGCAGATCGCGCTCGAGACGCTGTACCAGGAGCTTTCGCGCAACCGCGACGAATGGGCGTTCGCGGACATCGAGCAGTCACTCATCATCGCGAGCCAGCAGCTTCAGCTCGCGGGCAACGTGAGGTCCGCGCTGATCGCGCTCCAGAACGCCGACATGCGGCTGCAGCGCATGGACCGCCCGCAGCTCACCGCGCTGCGCAAGGCGATCAACCGCGACATCGAGCGGCTGAAAGCGCTGCCGCACGTGGACACGGTCGGCATCAGCGTACGTCTGGACAACGTGATTGCCGCGGTGGATACGCTGCCGCTCTCGATGGAGGTGCGCCCGCCCCAGGACACACGCGCCGAGCCTCCGCGGGAAGCGGAAACGAGCGCCTGGCGGCGCTTCTGGCGCGAAGCGTGGAGCGAGATGAAGCAGCTCGTGCGCGTGCAGCACCTGGAACGCGCCGAAGTGCCGCTCCTCACGCCCGAGCAGACGTTTTTCCTGCGCGAGAACCTGAAGCTCCGGCTGATCGGCGCGCGGCTCGCGCTGCTCTCGCACGACCCCGTCACCTACAAGAGCGACCTGAAGGCGGCGCGCGACTGGATCAACCGCTACTACGACACGCGCGAGAAATCCGTCGCCAACGCGCTCAGCACGCTGCGCAACGTGCACGAGAGCGAGATCAGCATCGAGGTGCCCGACATCTCGGCCACGCTCGACGCGCTGCGCAACCTGCGCATCGCGCGTGAAAGCGCGCCTCGATGAAGCTGTGTGGAGAGACCCCTCGTCTCGCACGGCAGGATGAGGGTAGGGGTGCGGGGAAGGCGTGAAAACTCTCTTCTGGATCATCGGGCTCTTCGCCCTCGCCGTCGGCCTGGTCGTCGCGGCGCGCTACAACGACGGCTACGTGCTCGTCGTGCTGCCGCCGTACCGCGTCGAGATCGCGCTCAACCTGCTGCTCATCCTGCTCGCCGTGGGCTTCGTCGTGCTCTACAGCATCGTGCGGCTGGTGAGCGGTGCCGTCATGATGCCGGCGCGCGTGCGCCGTTACCGGCTCGCGCGCCGGCGCGACCGCGCGCATTCGTCGCTGCTCGCCGCCCTGGAGGCGTACTTCGAGGGCCGCTACGCGCGCGCCGAGCAGGCGGCGCTGCAATCGATCGAGCTCGGCGAGAACCGACGGCTCGCCGCGATTGTCGCGGCACGCGCCGCGCACGAGCTGCGCGCCTACGACCGCCGCGACGCGCATATCGAAGTCGCCGCGCGTGAGAACCCCGAAGAGGATCCGCTGCGCGTCATGACACAGGCCGAGCTGCTGCTGGAAGAGCGCCGGCCGGAAGACGCGCTCGACCTGCTGAAGACGCTGCCCCGCAAGCACACCGCGGCGCTGCGCCTCGAGCTCAAAGCGCACCAGCAGACCCGGCAGTGGGACAACGTCAGCGCGCTCCTGCCCGAGCTCGAGCGGCGCGGCGTCATGGATGCGGAGCAGGCGGCCAAGCTGCGCACGCACGCGCTCGCGCAGGCGCTCAAGCGCAAGGGGCGCGACGTGCGCGAGCTCGACGAAGCGTGGAAGCGCATGAGCGAGGCGCAAAAGCGCGAAACGCCGATCGCAGCCGCCGCGGCGCAGTGCTACATCGCGGCCGGGCGCGGGGCCGACGCTCAGACGATCGTCGAGCAGAGCCTCGACGACCAGTGGGACAGCGAGCTCGTGGCGCTTTATCCGGAAGCCGCGGGACGCGACCCCGTGAAGCAGATCGACCGCGCCGAACGCTGGCTCGAGAGCCATCCACGTGACGGTGCGCTGCTGCTCGCGCTCGGGCAGCTCTGCGCGCGACAAGCGCTATGGGGCAAGGCGCAGAGCTATCTCGAAGCCGCGGTCGCCGTCGATCCGACCTATGCGGCCCACCTCGAGCTCGCGCGCCTGCACGAGAAGCTCGGCAACGTCGACGCCGCGCGGCGGCACTATCGCGAGAGCCTGGAGCTTGCGCTGAAGGAACTGAGCGAACGGGCGTAGGGTGCGTCGATGACGCACCGGCCGGTGCGCTGCCAGCGCACCCTACGGTTCACAGGCGAACGCACGTAATCCGTAGGGCGCGCAGAACGCACGAAATCCGTAGGGTGCGCCTGTGGCGCACCGCGATTCACGGCGTCGCGGGCGTGAACGCGTCGGAGAAGAACTCGTCTTCGGGCAGCCGGCACCTCGACGTGAAGTCCTTGTGCGCGGATTCGACGACGACGGGCGCGCCACAGGCGTAGACCTGGTAACCCGTCATGTCGGGGAAATCCTCCATGACCGCGCGGTGCACGAAGCCGGTGCGGCCGGTCCAGCCATCTTCGGGTAGCGCATCCGAGATCACGGGCACGTACTTGATGCCGTGATCGCGCTGCCAGCCCTGCGGCAGATCGTTCAGATAAAGATCGGCCGGGCGGCGGCCGCCCCAGTACAGCGTCATCGGCCGCGTGACGCCCTTGTGGAGCGCGTGCTCGATCATCGCCTTGATCGGCGCGAAGCCCGTGCCGCTCGCGAGCAGGATCATGGGCTTCGCGCTCTCTTCGCGCATGAAGAAGGTGCCGAGCGGTCCCTCGAACCGCAGAATGTCCTTCTCCTTCATCTTGTTGAAGACGTGGTCGCTGAAGGGGCCGCCATAGTTACGCAGGTGCAGCTCCAGGAACTCGTCGGCGTGCGGCGGGTTCGCGAGCGAGAGGCTGCGGCGCATGCCGCCGCGCATGAGGATGTCGATGTACTGGCCCGCCAGAAACTGCAGGCGCTCGTTCGCCGGGAGCTTCAACTGCATGCGCATCACGTCCGGCGCGAGCTTGTCCATCTTCTGCACGCGGCACGGGAGCGTGCGCACCTGGATGTCTTTCACCGCGCTGATCTCGCGGCACTCGACGACGAGATCGGTGAGCGGCTTCGCCTGGCAGAAGAGCGCGTAGCCCTGCGCTTTTTCCGCGTCGGTGAGCGTCGCTTCCTGGTACTTGCCGTAATCGACCGTGCCGTCGAGCACCTTGCCCTTGCACGTGCCGCATGCGCCGTTGCGGCAGCCGTAGGCGATCACGAACCCTTCGCGCAGCGCGGCCTCCAGAACGGTCTCGTCGTCGTCCTGCGTTTCGAACGCGTGGTTGCTCGGCTTGATGGTGATGCGGTGGGGCACGGCGGGCGATCGGCTAAAATCGCGGAGTGTACATCAGCGTGCATTCCCCTTTGATTCCAACGGAGTAGGCGATGGATGGCGACGCAAGCGAAAGCCTGCTGGTGTTCACGAATCTGCCGGATCGCGACGCCGCGATGACGCTCGCGCAGGCGCTCGTCGAAAAGCGCCTCGCGGCGTGCGTCAACGTGCTCACCGGATGCACCTCCGTTTACCGCTGGAAGGGTGAGGTCGAGCGCGCGGACGAAGTGCCGGTGCTCATCAAGACGCGCGCGGCACGCTACCAAGAGCTCGAGGCCGCAATTCGCGAGCTGCATCCTTACGAACTTCCCGAGGTGGTGGCAGTCCCAATCGTGCGCGGGCTGCCCGATTACCTCGACTGGGTGGCGGAAGAGACCGCGATTCCGATCGGCTGATGATGAAAATCCGTCACCCCGGCGCAGGCCGGGGTCCAGTAACACGGCTCTGGATTCCCGCCGTCGTGGCAATGACGATTCTTGCGTTGCTGCTGGCGGCACCCCTGCGCGCCGCCGAGCCGGACCTCCTCGAGCCGGACAAGGCGTTCCGGTTTTCCGCGCGGGTGGTCGCGGCCGACGCGATCGAGCTGCGCTACCTCGTGGCGCCGGGTTATTACCTCTACCGCGACAAGTTCCGCTTCAGGATCGAGCCGGAGACGGTGCAGCCGGGCACGCCCGATCTGCCGCCGGGCGAGAAGAAAAAAGACGAATTCTTCGGCGAGGTGCAGACCTATCGCGGCGAAGTGCGGTTCCGTCTGCCGATCACCAACACGGCCTCCGCCGATGCGATCACGCTCACTGCGACCTCGCAGGGCTGCGCCGACGTCGGCGTGTGCTACGTGCCGCACGACCAGACGGCGAGGCTCAACCTCGCGTCCGCCGCCGTTCAGCCTTCGAGTGGCGCCCAGGCCGAACGGGGTGCTCAGGCGGGACTCGGCGCGGCCGTTCGCCCTGAGCCTGTCGAAGGGGGAACGGCCGCAACGCCGGCCGACCGCTTCGCTGTTTCCAACGACGACTCCGCGATCGCGCGGCTCTTCGACGGCGGCGTTGCGTTGCTCATCGCGAGCTTCTTCGGCTTCGGGCTGCTGCTCTCGTTCACGCCGTGCGTGCTGCCCATGGTGCCGATCCTCTCGGGGATCATCGTCGGGCGGGGAACCCAACTCACGAAAACGCACGCCCTGCTGCTGTCCGGCGCGTACGTGCTGGGCATGGCGATCACGTATGCCGTTGCGGGCGTGCTCGCCGGCCTGTCGGGCGCGATGTTGTCCGCGGCGCTGCAGAACGCGTGGGTGCTCGGCTCGTTCGCCGCGATTTTCGTGCTGCTGTCCGGCGCGATGTTCGGCTTCTACGAGCTTCAGCTCCCGTCCGCGCTGCAGACGCGGCTCGCGGTGGCGACCAATCGCCTGCACGGCGGCCATTTCGCCGGCGTCTTCGCCATGGGCGCGTTGTCGGCGCTCATCGTCGGGCCGTGTGTCGCGGCTCCGCTCGCTGCGGCGCTGCTTTACATCAGCAAGAGCGGCGACGTCGTGCTCGGCGGCTCGGCGCTCTTCGCGATGGCGCTCGGGATGGGTGTGCCGCTGATGGTGGTGGGCGCCTCGGCCGGGACGCTGATGCCGAAGGTCGGCCCGTGGATGGAGACCGTGAAGCGGTTCTTCGGCGTGCTGCTGCTCGGAGTCGCGATCTATCTGGTGGCGCCGCTGGTTCCGATCGCCGTCGAGATGCTCGCGTGGGCAGCATTGCTGGTCATTACGGGCATCCATCTGCGTGCGATCGATCCGCTGCCGGCCGGCGCGCACAGCTTCGATCGAATCGCCAAAGGCGTCGGCGTGATCGCGCTCGTTGCCGGTATCGCCTTCGTGGTGGGTGCGCTGTCCGGCAGCCGAGACGTGCTGCAGCCGCTCGCCGGCCTGCGCAGCGCAGCGTCCGCGCCCGAAACCGCCGGCGCGCCGCTCTTCACGCGTGTGGCTTCGGCAGACGAGCTTGACCGCGCGATAGCTTCCGCACGCGGCCGGCCGGTGATGCTCGACTTCTATGCCGACTGGTGCGTCTCGTGCAAGGAGATGGAGCGCTACACCTTTACGAACGCGCAGGTGAAAACGCGCATGGACGCGATCGCGAAGCTCCAGGTCGACGTCACCGCGAATACCGCCGAGCACCAGGCGCTGCTCAGGCGCTTCAGGTTGTTCGGCCCGCCGGGCATCGTGTTTTTCGACGGCGACGGCCGGGAGATCGACGGCCTGCGCGTGATCGGCTTCCAGCCCGCGGACCGCTTCGGCAAAGTTCTCGACCAGGTGCTCGCGTTCGAGCGTACCACCGCCGCATCCGCCCGATGAACCGGCGCGGCCAGTGGCTGGCGATCGCACTGGTCGCGGCGGGCGCGGCACTCGCCGGATTTGCATTCAACGCCTGGCGCAGCGCTCCTCAAGCCGCTGCTGCCGACGCGACCGCAGCGCTCCTGGATGCGCGCCTGCCGGACCTCGACGGCCGGCCGCAAGCCGTTCAGCAGTGGAACGGGCGGGTGATCGTCGTCAACTTCTGGGCGACGTGGTGCGCGCCGTGCCGGGACGAAATTCCGATACTGGTGAAGCTCCAGGAAAAGCACGGCCCACGCGGACTGCAGTTCGTCGGCATCGCCATCGATCAGCCCGACAAAGTGCGGCCGTATGCCACCGAGATGCGGATGAACTTCCCGATCCTGATCGGCGGCGCGGAGACGATCGAGCTCACGCGCAAGCTGGGCAATCGCGCCGGCGTGCTGCCGTTTACGGTCATCATCTCGCGCGACGGGCGCATCGTGGCTCGGGAGATCGGCGCGGCCAAGGAAGCCCAGCTCGAAGCCCAGCTTCTACCGTTACTTTGACAGTAACGTCGTTGTTTACGTCGTAACTCCGTTCTAATTCCCGTCGGTCAACCTGTTCCGAGGCGAACTTGAGCCGCGCGGCGCGACGCGTTCGAAGCGAGCAGTCACTAACTTCCTTCGCGCCGGCCGAATTCGCTCTAATTTCGGCAATCCGCTGGACATCCTGCCGATAATCGCGGCAAACTTCGCCCGCTGATGTCGGCGGGAAAGCCGTATCCACCGGGAATTGTGCGAGGGAGGGGCTGATGGCGAGAAACGTCCTGCTGATAAACGGCCCCAACCTGAATCTCCTGGGAACCAGGGAGCCGGAGCGTTACGGCAGCACCACGCTCGAGGCGATCGAGCAGCGGCTCGCCCGGCAGGCGCGAGCCGGCGGCGCGGTGCTCAGCGCGTACCAGAGCAACAGCGAGCCGGCGCTGATCGAGCGCGTCCATCAGGCCGGCCGCGAAGGGATCGACTTCATCATCATCAATCCGGCGGCGTACACGCATACCAGCGTTGCCTTGAGAGACGCGCTCGCGGCCGTCCGGATCCCGTTCGTCGAGGTGCACCTGACGAATGTCCACGCGCGGGAGGCGTTCCGGCGCCAATCGTATTTCAGCGATCTCGCCGCCGGCGTGGTGAGCGGTCTGGGCGCGCAGGGCTACGAGCTCGCGCTCGCGTACGCGCTCCGTCACGGAAAGGGGTAAAGATGGACCTGCGTAAATTGAAGACGCTGATCGATCTCGTGCAGCAGTCGGGAATAGCCGAGCTCGAGATCACCGAGGGCGAGGAAAAAGTCCGCATCAGCCGGGGCGCAGTGCCGGGCGCAGCCCAGACCGCTGCACAGCCGACGCTCTACGTCGCGGCGCCGGCGCTGCAGCCGCAGGCAGAACCCGCCGCACCGGCCGCGACGCCCGCCTTGGCCACGCCGCCGGAACCGGAAGGCCACGTGCTCAAATCGCCGATGGTCGGCACCTTCTATCGCGCATCGTCGCCGGGCGCCAAGGCTTTCGTCGAGCTCGGCCAGGCGGTAAAGACCGGCGAGACCGTCTGCATAATCGAAGCGATGAAGCTCCTGAACGAGATCGAATGCGACGTCGACGGCGTCATCAAGGAGATCCTCGTCGAAAACGGCCAGCCGGTCGAGTACGGCCAGCCGCTCATGATTATCGGGTAAGACGCAGTTGTTCGAGAAAATCCTGATCGCCAACCGCGGCGAGATCGCGCTGCGTATCCAGCGCGCGTGCCGCGAGCTGGGCGTGAAAACCGTAGTCGTGCATTCCGAAGCCGACGCCGACGCGAAATACGTGCGGCTCGCCGACGAGTCGGTGTGCATCGGTCCGCCCCCTTCGGCCGCGAGCTACCTCAACATCCCCGCGATCATCTCGGCAGCCGAGGTGACCGACGCCGAGGCGATCCATCCCGGCTACGGCTTTCTCTCCGAGAACGCCGACTTTGCCGAGCGCGTGACGCAGAGCGGCTTCGTCTTCATCGGCCCGCGCCCGGACACGATCCGGCTGATGGGCGACAAGGTGAGCGCCAAGGCCGCGATGAAAAAGGCCGGCGTGCCCGTCGTGCCGGGTTTCGACGGTACGCTCCCCGAAGATCCGAAAGAAATCGTGCGCATCGCGCGCGAGATCGGCTACCCGGTGATCGTCAAGGCGTCGGGCGGCGGCGGCGGACGCGGCATGCGCGTCGTGCACACCGAGGCGGCGCTCCTCAACGCGGTCACCACCACGCGGGCCGAGGCGCAGGCGGCGTTCGGCAACCCCGCGATCTACCTCGAGAAATTTCTCGAGAAGCCGCGCCACATCGAAGTCCAGGTGCTCGCGGACAAGCACAAGAACGCGATCTACATCGGCGACCGCGACTGCTCGATGCAGCGCCGCCACCAGAAGATCATCGAGGAAGCGCCCGCGCCGCACGTCAATCCGCGCGCGCGGCTGCGCATCGGCGAGCGCTGCGCCGAGGCGTGCCGGAAAATCGGCTACGAAGGCGCGGGCACGTTCGAGTTCCTGTACGACAACGGCGAGTTCTACTTCATCGAGATGAACACGCGGGTGCAGGTCGAGCACCCGGTGACGGAGATGATCAGCGGCATCGACATCGTCCAGCAGCAGATCCGCATCGCGTGCGGCGAGAAGCTCCCGATCAAGCAGCGCGACGTGCACCTGAAAGGGCACGCGATCGAGTGCCGCATCAACGCCGAGGACCCGTTCAAGTTCACACCTTCGCCCGGCCGCATCACCTCTTTTCACGTGCCGGGCGGCCCCGGCATCCGCGTCGACTCGCACGCGTACAACGGCTATTTCGTGCCGCCGCATTACGACTCGCTGCTGGGTAAGGTCATCGCCTACGGCGACACGCGGGAGCAGGCGATCGCACGGCTGCACATCGCGCTCACCGAGATGGTGATCGAGGGCATCAAGACCAACATCGCGCTCCATCAGGAGCTCCTGCACGACGCCTCTTTCCTGCGCGGGGCGACCAACATCCACTATCTCGAGCAGAAGCTCGCCAATCTCGAGCGCTGATGCCGTGGCTTAGCGCGACCGCGATCGTCGAGCGCGATGCCGCCGAGACGTTCTCCGACGCGCTCATGGACGCAGGCGCGTTGAGCGTGGACATCGCGGATGCCGACGCGGGAACCGCGGCCGAGCGGCCGATCTTCGACGAGCCTTTCGACACGCTCAGGACAGGCCCGGGTCGCGCGCTGGCGCCCGGCTGGTCGCGCGCGCGCGTTTCCGCGCTCCTGCCGATGGATGCCGACGTGCCCGCCGTGCTGGCCGCCGCCTTCGCGGCGGCCGGTATCGACGCGACGACGGCGTACGAGGTGCAGCGCGTCGACGACCAAGACTGGGTGCGCAAGACCCAGGCGCAGTTCACGCCGCAGGAAGTCGCGCCGGGGCTGTGGGTCGTGCCGAGCTGGCACACACCGCCGCAGCCCACCGCGCGCAATATCCTGCTCGACCCGGGGCTTGCGTTCGGCACCGGCACGCATCCCACGACGCGGCTCTGCCTGCGCTGGCTGGCGCGCACAGTTCGTCCGGGCGATCGGGTGATCGACTTCGGTTGCGGCTCCGGAATCCTCGCGATCGCCGCGGCGAAGCTCGGCGCCGGCAGCATCGCAGGCGTGGACATCGACCCGCAGGCCGTGCAGGCGGCGCGCGAGAACGCGCGGCGCAACCGGGTCGAGGCCACGTTCGTCTGCGCTGCGCAGAGCATCGCGGCGCCGGCCCGGCTGGTCGTCGCGAACATCCTCGCCCGGCCGCTGATCGTGCTTGCGTCGCTGCTCGCCGGCCTGAACACGGCCCGCGGGCACATCGCGCTTTCGGGCATACTCGTCGAGCAGGCGGACGAGGTCCGGCAGGCTTATGCCGCGTGGTACGATTTCGAGCCGGGCGACGAAGAAGATGGCTGGGTCCTTCTCACCGGCCGCCGCCGCTAGATCCTTTCCAACGTGAGCCTCACCACCCGCTGCCCCCGCTGCAAAACGCTGTTCCGCGTGACACCGGCACAGCTCGAGACACGCGCGGGCCAGGTGCGCTGCGGCCGCTGCATGAACGTTTTCAACGGGTTCGCATCGCTCGCGCCGGGGCAGCCGGACGCCGCGGCCGCCGACGCCCCGGCCGCGCACACCGGGCCTGCCGTGGCTGCGGCCGGAGCAGCCGCGGCAGCTTCCCCTGCGCCGAAAGCCGCGCCAGCGGCTGCAGCGCCGCCGCTCGCCGCGGCGCAAACGGCGGCACCGGACCCGTTCGCCGAACAGAAACCGCCGCTCGCCGAGCGGCTGAGACAGGGCGCGGCCGCAGCGAAAGCGCAATACGTCCGCAAGCCGACGGCCGAGGGTCGCCGCGTGCTCGCCTGCGTGCTGCTGGCGGTGTTGCTCGCGGGTCAGCTCACGTACGTGTTCCGCAGCCAGATCGCTGCGCGTTACCCCGCGGTGCGCGCCGCGCTCACGAAAGGCTGCGAGCTGGCGGGATGCACCGTCACGCTTCCGCAGCGGCCCGACCTCGTGAAGATCGAGGCTTCCGACGTGCACATGATCGATCCGGGGCGGCCGGCACTGATACAGCTCACGGCCACGCTGCGCAGCTACGCCAATTACGATCTCGCGTATCCCGCGCTCGATCTCGTGCTCACGAACGCAAACGAGCACGCGCTCGCGCGCCGGATTTTCAAGCCCGAGGAATACCTCGATCAGACGCGGGACGCCAAAGCCGGCATCCCGCCGCGCGCGGAGATCACGCTCGCGCTCGATCTGGACACCGGAGACCTGAAGGCGGCAGGCTTCCGGCTGGATCTCATGGCCGCCCCCGCGCCCTGAAGCCCGACATGAGCGAACTGAAATCCACCCCACTCAATGCGGTACACCGCGAGCTCGGCGCGCGCATGGTCGATTTCGCCGGCTGGAGCATGCCGCTCCACTACGGCTCCCAGGTCGACGAGCATCACCGCGTGCGCCGTGAGGCGGGCATGTTCGACGTCTCGCACATGCTCGGCATCGACGTGAAAGGCGCCGGTGCGCGCGAGTTCCTGCGGCGCGTGCTCGCGAACGACGTCGCCCGGTTGGTCGCGGGCAAGGCGCTGTATAGCTGCATGCTCAACGAGCGCGGCGGCGTGATCGACGACCTCATCGTCTACGCGATGCCGGACGGCACGTATCGCGTCATCGTGAACGCGGGCACCGCCGAGAAGGACACGGCGTGGCTCCAGCGGCAGGCGCGGGACGACGCGGGCGTGGAGCTCACGCCGCGCCGCGACCTCGCCATCATCGCGGTGCAGGGGCCGCAGGCGCGGGAGAAGCTCTGGGCGGCGTGGCCCGAAGCACGTGCCGTCACCGAGCCGCTCGCCGCCTTCACTGCCGCCGTCGTGGGCGACAGTCTCGTTGCGCGCACCGGCTACACCGGCGAAGATGGCTTCGAAACGATGGTGCCCGCCGCGCGCGCCGAGCCGCTGTGGCGTGCGCTGCTCGCGGCCGGTATCGCGCCCGCGGGGCTCGCCGCGCGCGACACGCTGCGCCTGGAAGCGGGCATGAATCTCTACGGGCAGGATATGGACGAGAACGTGACGCCGTTCGAATGCGGTCTCGCGTGGACCGTGGAGACGCGCACGCCGCGCGACTTCATCGGCCGCGGCGCGCTCGAAGCCGCGAAGCCGCGCTATACGTTCCTGGGGCTGGTGCTCGGCGAGCGTGGTGTGATGCGCTCGCATCAGCGCGTACGGCTCGCCGGCGGTGAAGGCGAGATCACGAGCGGCGGCTTTTCGCCGACGATGAACCGCTCGATCGCGCTGGCGCGGCTGCCCGTGAGCGCGGCGCCGGGCGCGCATGCCGAAGTCTCGATTCGCGACAAGTGGCTGGAGGCACGCGTCGTGAAGCCGCCGTTCGTGCGCAACGGCAAGATAATCGTGAAGGATTCATAGGGTGCGCCGGTGGCGCACCGACATTGGCAGGCTGGACGCGAGTCCACCGAGAGGAGCCGAAGAATGACAACACCGAACGATCTCCAATACACCCCCACCCATGAATGGATCCGCCAGGAATCCGACGGCACCGTCACGATCGGCATCACGGATCACGCGCAGCAGCAGCTCGGCGACGTCGTCTTCGTGGAGCCGCCCGCGCCGGGACGGCAGGTGAAAAAAGGCGAGGAGTGCGGCGTCGTCGAATCGGTGAAGGCCGCGGCGGACATCTACGCGCCGCTTTCCGGCGAGATCGTGGCGGCGAACGGCGAGCTCGCCGACGCGCCCGAAAAGATCAACCAGGATCCGTACGGCGCCTGGATGTTCCGTATTCGCCCGAGCGACCCTGCTGAGCTCACCGGCCTGCTGGACGCCGCCGGCTACGACAAGGTTGCCGCGGAAGATCAACATTGAGTGACGCAGTGACGCGGTGACGAAGTGACGCGGTAGGGCATCCAGACACTTCGTCACTTCGTCACTTCGTCACCAGAAACCATGCCATTCATACCCCACACTGACGAAGACGTCCGCGCCATGCTGAAGGCGATCGGCGTCGACCGCGTCGACGCGCTGTTCGACGAGATTCCCGGATCGCTGCGCGGCGTGAGCCTCGACGGCGTGCCCGCGGGCTTGAACGAGCTCGAGCTGACGCGTCTCATGCGCGCTCGCGCGGCGGACGACGGCGAGTACCTGAGCTTCATCGGCGCCGGTGCGTACGAGCACCACATTCCCGCAGCGGTGTGGCAGATCGCCACGCGCGGCGAGTTCTATTCGTCGTATACGCCGTACCAGGCCGAGGCGAGCCAGGGCACGCTGCAGCTCCTGTACGAGTATCAGTCGATGATGACCTCGTTGACGGGTCTCGACGTCACCAACGCGAGCCTGTACGAGGGCGCGTCCGCGCTGGCCGAAGCCGTGTTGATGGCGGTGCGCGCGCACAAGACCGGGCGTCGCGTTCTGGTTCCGCGCACGCTCGACCCGCGCTGGCGCAAGGTCGTGCGCAGCATCGTGTACAACCAGGGCATCGAGTTGACCGAGATCGACTACGACGCTCGCACCGGTTGCACGCCGCTGCAGAACGTGAGCACGCTCGGCGCCGATGGCAGCGCGGCGCTGGTCGTTGCGCAGCCGAATTTCTTCGGCGCGCTCGAAAACGTGGACGAGCTCGTGGACTGGGCGCACGCGCAGGGCCTGCTCGCGATCGCGGTCGTGAATCCCACGGCGCTGGCGCTGCTGCGCCCACCGGGCGAGTGGGGCGCAAAAGGTGCCGACATCGCGGTCGGCGACGGGCAGCCGCTCGGCATTCCGCTGTCGGGCGGCGGACCGTACTTCGGATTCATGGCGTGCCGCGACGCGCTCGTGCGGCAGATGCCGGGGCGCATCGTCGGCAAAACGGTCGATACCGATGGACGCACCGGCTACACGCTGACGCTGCAGGCGCGCGAGCAGCACATCCGCCGCTCCAAGGCGACGTCGAACATCTGCACGAACCAGGGGCTGATGGTCACCGCGGCGACTATATATATGGCGCTGCTGGGGCCTTCGGGTCTCGCGAACGTCGCCCGCGCGAGTCATGCGAACGCGACGCAACTGCGTGAGCGGCTGGCGGCGGTGACCGGCGTCAGGCCATGCTTCGATGCGCACGTCTTCCACGAATTCGTCGTGAGGCTCGGGAAACCCGTGGCGCCCGTGTTGCGGGCCCTCCAGGCCGACGGCATACTGGGCGGCCTCGATCTGACGCCGCATTATCCCGAGCTCGGCCCTGCGCTGCTCGTGTGCGCGACCGAAACCAAGACTTCCGACGATCTCGAGCGCTACGCCAGGGCGCTGGCGCGCGCAGTCGGTTAGACCCTCAAGGAGACTGAAATGGCAAATGTAACGCTCGGCGGCAACGCGATCACCGTGAACGGCAACTTCCCGAAGCCCGGCGACACCGTTCCCGATTTCACGCTCACCGGCAAGGATCTGAAGGAAGTGAGCCTCAAGGACTACGCGGGCAAGCGCAAGATCCTGAACATCGTGCCGAGTCTCGATACGCCGGTGTGCCAGACGTCCACGCGTACCTTCAACCAGAAAGCGGGCGATGCGCAGAACGCGGTCGTGCTGGTCGTCTCGGCCGACCTGCCTTTCGTCGGCCCGCGCTTTTGCGGCGCGGAGGGCCTGAACAACGTGGTCACGCTCTCGACGTTTCGCAACCGCGACGTCCATTCGAAGCTCGGTGTCGACATCGCGGACGGCGCGCTCAAGGGCCTCACGTCGCGCGCGGTGATCGTGCTGGACGAAAACAACAAGGTGCTGCACTCCGAGCTCGTGCCGGAGATCAAGCAGGAGCCCAACTACGAAGCCGCGCTGGCGGCGCTCCAAGTGACGAAGTGATGGAGTGACGAAGTGACGAACTCAGCTGCAATTTCAACCGGGTCGGCGCGTCAACGTGTGACCGCGTCACCGCGTCACCGCGTCACCGCGTCACCTTGCAACGCATGCTGATCTTCGAAAAATCCCGGCGCGGACGGCGCAACCACGCGCAGGCGATCGAGCCGCGCGGCGAAAAGCTCGATCTGCCCGAGCGCCTGCTGCGCAGCACGCCGCCGCTCCTGCCCGAAGTCTCGGAGCTCGACGCCGTGCGCCACTACACGGCGCTTTCGCAGAAGAACTTCTCGATCGACACGCACTTCTATCCGCTCGGGTCGTGCACGATGAAGTACAACCCGCGCAGCTCGAACGCGCTCGCGATGCTGCCGCAGTTCCTCGCGCGCCATCCGGACGCGCCCGACGAGACGGGGCAGGGTTTCCTCGCATGCCTGCACGAGCTGCAGGAGATGCTGAAGGCGGTCACCGGCATGGCCGCGGTGAGCCTCGCGCCCATGGCCGGCGCGCAGGGCGAGCTCGCCGGCGTCGCGATGATCCGCGCGTATCACGACGCACGGCGCGATACGCGGCGCACGGAGATACTCGTGCCTTCGGCGGCGCATGGCACCAACCCGGCAACGGCGGTCATGTGCGGCTATACCGTGCGCGAGATTCCGATCGACGCCAACGGCGACGTCGAGATGGCCGCGCTCACGGCCGCAGTCGGCCCGCAGACCGCCGGGCTCATGCTCACGAACCCCTCGACGCTCGGCGTCTTCGAGCGCCGGATCATGGACATGCAGCGCGTCGTTCACGAGGCGGGCGGGCTGCTCTACTACGACGGGGCCAATCTGAACGCGATCCTCGGCAAGGTGAAGCCGGGCGACATGGGCTTCGACGCGATCCACATCAACCTGCACAAGACATTCTCGACACCGCACGGGGGCGGGGGACCCGGCTCGGGCCCGGTCGGCGTGTCGAAAACGCTGGAACCGTTCCTGCCGGTGCCGGTGGTCGTGCCTGTCAACGGCGGGTTCAAGCTCGCCGACGAGCGCGAGCGGCCGCAGTCGATCGGCCGCATGGGGGCGCATCTCGGCAATGTCGGCGTGCTGCTGCGCGCGTATGCCTATGCGCGCATGCTCGGTGCGGAAGGCATGCGACGTGTTGCCGAGTTCGCGACGCTCAACGCGAATTACCTGATGAAGGAGCTCGAGCGCGCGGGCTTCGATCTCGCGTTCCCCGAGCGGCGCGCGAGCCACGAGTTCATCGTCACGCTGAAGCGGGTCAAGGACGAAACCGGCGTCACCGCGATGGATTTCGCGAAGCGCCTGCTCGACAAGGGGTTTCACGCGCCGACGACGTACTTTCCGCAGCTCGTCCCGGAATGCCTGCTGATCGAGCCGACGGAGACTGAAACGAAGGAGACGCTCGACGCCTTCGTCGCCGCGATGAAAGAGATCCTCGAGGAAGCGCGCTCGAACCCGCAGATCGTCAAGACCGCGCCGCATACGACGCCGGTCAAGCGGCTCGACGACGTGAAGGCCGCGCGCGAGCTCGACCTCAAGTGGCGCCCCCGGTAAGAACCTGGCAGAAAAGCCGCGGACCTTTCTCGCGGCTGTGGAAGGCGCTCTTTTATTCGCTCGACGGGCTGTCCGCGGCGCTGCGCCACGAGGACGCTTTCCGCGTCGAGCTGGTGCTCGCGCTCATCCTCGTGCCGATCGCGCTGCACGCACCGACGACCGGGGTCGGCAAGGCGCTGATGGTGGCCTCGGTGCTGCTGGTGCTGATCGTCGAGCTCATCAACTCCGCGATCGAGTCGGTCACCGACAGGATCTCGCTGGAAGACCATGTGCTCGCGAAGCGCGCGAAAGACATGGGCAGCGCGGCCGTGATGCTCGCGCTGCTGAATGTGCCGATGGTCTGGCTGCTCGTCCTGGTGCCGTAGCGTCCGTCATTCCCGCGCAGGCGGGAATCCAGTAGCGGTTCTGGACCCCGCTTTCGCGGGGGTGACGGTGTGCCACGTATAATCCCGCGCATGTCTACCGTCATCTGCGGGTCCATCGCGTACGACACCATCATGGTGTTCCGCGATCGCTTCACGAATCACATCCTTCCCGACAAGCTGCACATCCTGAACGTCGCGTTTCTCGTGCCCGAGCTGCGGCGCGAGTTCGGCGGCTGCGCGGGCAACATCGCGTACAGCCTGAGGCTGCTCGGCGACGATCCGCTGATCATGGCGACGGTCGGCGAGGATTACGCGCCTTACGCGGAACGGCTGGAGAAGCTCGGCATCTCCCAGCAATGCATCAGGCGGGTGCCCGACACCTACACGGCTCAGGCGTTCATCACCACCGATCTCGACGACAACCAGATCACGGCCTTCCATCCCGGCGCGATGAACTATTCGCACCAGAACCACGTGAGCGAAGCGCCGGAACCCAAGCTCGGAATCATCGCGCCGGACGGCCGCGACGGCATGCTCCAGCACGCGCGGGAATTCCACGAGCGCGGCGTTCCGTTCATGTTCGACCCGGGTCAGGGACTGCCGATGTTCAGCGGCGACGAGCTGTTGGAATTCGTGCGGCTGGCGGAGTACGTCGCGGTCAACGATTACGAAGCGCAGATGCTCCAGGAGCGCACGGGCAAGTCGATCGACGCGCTTGCGAAACTCGTGCAGGCTTTCGTGGTCACACTCGGCGCGCGGGGCTCGGTGATCCACGCCGGCGGTCATCAGATAGACATACCGTGCGTTAAAGCAGCGGAAATCGTCGATCCCACCGGGTGCGGAGACGCGTTCAGGGCCGGGCTTCTGTACGGGATCGCCAACGGCATGGACTGGGAGACGACGGGACGGCTCGCGTCGCTCATCGGCTCGATGAAGATCGCGCGACGCGGCGGGCAGAACCACAGCTTCACGCGCGACGAGATCGCCGATCAGTACCGGCGCGCCTTCGGCTCGCCGCTCTGGTAAGCACCACCGGCGGCCACAGTAAATCGGCTCGCCCCGCTTGCGGGGCGGACCACAGTAAATGCCCTCGCCGCCGCTTGCGGGGAGAGGGTAGGGTGAAGGGGGCATCAGGCATGAACATCAAACGCAAAATCACGATCGCCGCCGTGGCGCTCGTAACGCTCGTGACCGGCTGCGCCGCGCCGGGCCTGGGCGGCGGCTCGTACTCGCGCGATCAGGCGCGGCGCGAGCAGACGGTGCGCATGGGATACGTCGAAAGCGTGCGCGAAGTGAAGCTCGAAGGCACCCGTAGCGGGGTCGGCCCCGCGGCCGGCGCTGTCGCGGGCGGCGTCGCGGGCAGCACGATCGGCCGCGGACGCGGCTCGGCGCTCGGCGCGATCGCGGGCGCGGTGGTCGGGGGCATCGCGGGGCAGGCGGTCGAGCAAAGCGCGACGGCGCGGCAGGGCGTCGAAGTCACCGTCAAGCTCGACAACGGCCAGATGGTCGCGATCATGCAGGAGGCCGACGAAACATTCCGGCCCGGCGACCGCGTGCGGATACTGTCCGACGGCGCCACCTCCCGCGTCACCCGCTGAAGAACGCACGAGGCGCCGCTCGGCTGCGCCCGCGAGCACGGGCTCCTCGCCACCGAAGGCCGTTCACCACCGGTCGTGCTGAGCTTGTCGAAGCACGCAGGCCGTTCACCCTTCGACGCGCTCAGAGCGAAGGGAAATCCGCGCTGTCTCTTTCGCCGCGAGAGAGGCCATCCGCAGGGCGCCTCCTATAATGGCGCGATGCGGGTTCGGTTTGCCCAGTCGCTGAAACGGTGGGCGCGCGTCACGCGCCTGGCGCTGCATGTCGCGCGCGGCCTGGCGATCTCCACGTTCCTGTTTCCCCTCCAGAGCGCCGCGCGCCGCAGGCGTGAGATCGAGCACTGGTCGCTGCAGCTCCTCACGATCCTCAACGTGCGGCTGTTTCTCCACGGGATGCCGCCGCCGTACACGATCCGGCCGCTGATGCTGGTCGCGAATCACGTGTCGTGGCTCGACATCTGCATGATCAATGCGATCGTCGCGGTGCGCTTCGTCGCGAAGGCGGAAATCCGCCGCTGGCCGCTGCTCGGCTGGCTGTGCGCGCGGGCCGGGACGCTCTTCATCGATCGTGGGCGGCGGCGCGATACGACGCGCATCAATCAGATGGTCGCGCGGCGGCTCGTCGCGGGTGACGTGTTCGCCGTCTTTCCGGAAGGCACGACGACGGACGGTTCGACGCTGCTCAAGTTCCACGCGTCGCTGCTCGAACCGGCGCTCGAAGCGCGCGCGGCGATTCAGCCGGTGGCGCTGTGGTTCGACCGCAGCGACGGCACGCTCTGCACCGAGGCCGCGTACGACGAGGAGAAGTCTGCGTGGCAGACGCTGATGGGCATCACCAGCCAGCACGAGATCCTCGCGCACGTGTGTTTCCTGCCGCCGATCTTTCCCGGCGACCGGCACCGGCGCGAGCTCGCTTACGAAGCCCGCGAAGCCATTCGTCGAATGCTATTCCCGCAACAGCGGTACGTGCGACCAGAGTTGTTCATCGCCGAGTAGCGCAGGTCCGTCGCCCGTTCTGAACCAGTCATGCTTCGTGGGCCACAGCGGCGCGTCGCTTCCGCGTCGGTCGATTAGGCGAACGCGACCGGCAGAGCTCATTTCCACGGTTTATAAACTGCCGCCGGCCACTGAGGTGAGACTCGGTCCCTTGAACTGCCGCTGTAAGGCTTCAATGAAGACGTAAACACGATCTCGCGGAATCGTGATCACGCTGTCGGCCGCCGTGTTACTTGGCTGCTGTCTTACCACAATATCCCCATCGGCGTTCGTGTACACCGCTATCGGGTCAACGCGCCTGACAACGATCGCCGCCTTGTCGGACCAGTCGAACTGTTCGGCTTCCTGCATACGGCCTCCGCGCGAAAAGGATGCTTGATGGTACGCGCGTGATGGAGCGTGTACAAGCCCGCCGCGCGCCGGCTATCCGTTGCGGTTGCCCTTTTTATCGACGAGTGTTCCGCCAGCGACGAGAAGGTCTCGTGCAGTGGCCACCAGATCACGCGCCGCCTCGATCGCCGCCTGCTCCTCGGGCACGTCGTCCTCGTGGTCGTGTTCATCGATCACCAGGCCCAGGATGGCCAAGGCCTGATAAAGCTTGATGGTCGCTTCGTTGAACTGCTCTTCGTTGATCAGAACGCTGCCGCCGGGATCGTTTGCAGCCATGATGCAGCTCTCACGTAAAAACGGGCTTGTGGTGGACGGGACTGCGCGAAGTCGATAACACCGCCCGCTATTCTTTATCCAACGAGAGGCGGTCCTGTCTCGCGGCCGAAGGTTAACTATGGGGAGAGCGGTGGACATGGTCAAGCCGGCGCTGCGTGGTCGTGCAGTACACGACGATAGAACTCCGGTGGCCTCGCACGGTCTCTTTTAATTGTGCTCGACTGCGGAGGTGTTCCGGTGAAGTGTCCTGTAGAAGGTTCCGATCTCGTGATGACCGAACGACAAGGCGTGGAGATCGACTATTGCCCGCAGTGCCGCGGCGTCTGGCTCGATCGTGGCGAGCTGGACAAGATTCTCGATCGCGCAGCTCGGATGCAGTCAGCCGACGTGGAGGTGCAACGGCCGGCGCAGCGACAGCGGGACGACGCGAAACGCCACCAGCCGTACCGTAAACGGCACTCCTGGTTGAGCGATCTCTTCGATTAGGGGTAGTTTCGAAAGACGCCCGGCGCTGAAACTTTCACAACCGAGTAATCAGCGCCGGGCGGGTGCCCGCAGTACTACGCGGGCATCATGAACGACGCAAGCGGCGTACCGGCTCTGAAGCGCCGCCAGTTCGGCAGCGTTCTTGCTACGCTGCTGCGCACAGGGGATCAACCGTCAACCAGAGAACGGAGGTCCTATGTCAGTACATACCCAAGAGGCGTCTGGAGACGCTCGGCAGAAGTCGGGTCCGAACCGCACGCCTCAGCTCCTCGACTTCGCGCTCGGGCTTGTCCTGCTGCCCATCATGGCGGGCGTTCTCGATCGTGGTCCGCGGCCGCCTGCTCCGGCGCGTCCGCGACGCACGCTGCAGTGGTCGTTCGCGATCGCTGCCGGAATCGGCGCGGCGCTGGTGCTCGCGTAGAGCGCGCAGCCGCTCTATTCTTCCGCTGTTCCGGCGAGCGCCGTACAGTCGCAGCGAAAGAGCCGCCGATCTTCCAGGCGTAACGCGGTAAGGTCGCGGCCCCACACACAGCCGGTATCGATCGAGAGCACGTCATCCGTCACGAGCAGGCCGAGCGCGGCCCAGTGGCCGCAGACGATCGGCGTGCCCTCGCTTGCGCGCCCCGGCACCTCGTACCACGGCATGTAGCCCTCGGGCATGTCCACGGGGCCCAGCTTGTGGCCGAACTCCATCCGGCCGCCGGCATCGCACAGGCGCAGACGCGTCATCGCGTTCACGATGACGCGCAGGCGCTCGTAACCGGTCAGCGCGTCGCTCCACGCCACGGGCGTGTTGCCGTACATGTTCTGCAGCAGCCCGACGTAGTCTTCGCCCTGCAACACCGCCTCGACTTCCCCGGCGAGCTCGAGCGCGCGGGAGATCGTCCATTGCGGCAGCAGTCCCGCGTGCACCATCGCGTAGCCCTGACCCGCGTGAAAGAGCTTGCGCGTGCGCAGCCACAGGAGAAGCTCGTCGCGCTCGGGGGCTTGCAGGATGTCTTCGATGGTGTCGCCGCGATGACGTTTGCGCACGCCGGCCGCAACGGCAAGCAGATTGAGATCGTGATTGCCGAGCACGGTCACGGCCCGATCGCCGAGGCTGCGGACGAACTGCAGCGTCTGCAGTGAGCCCGGACCGCGGTTCACGAGATCGCCGACGAACCAGAGCGTGTCCTGAGCCGCATCGAAGCGGCAGGTATCGAGCAGGCGGCGGAGCTGCTCGTAGCAGCCCTGCACGTCGCCTATTGCGTAGACAGCCATCCTATTGGGGGAACGGAGGTTACGGCGGGAAACCGTGGAAGGTTTCCCTCTGTTCGTTGCGCGGCGAGGCCCGAGTCGAAGGCGAGCGCCGCGCTACTTCGCCTGACCCACCATGAAATCGACCGCGGCTTTCACGTCCGCGTCCGCGAGCGACATGTTGCCGCCCTTGGGCGGCATCGCGCCCTTGCCCTTGAGCGCGGTCTGATAGAGCGCGTCCACGCCTTGCTTGAGCCGCGGCGCCCACGCCGCCTTGTCGCCGATCTTCGGCGCGCCCGCAACACCGGCTGCGTGGCATGCGGCGCAGCTCGCGTCGTAAACGCTCTTGCCTTTCGCGGCATCGCCACCGCTCGCTGCGGGTGCTGCCGTTGGCGGTTGTGCTCCGCCGGCCGCAGCGACTTGCGTCGCCGGCGCGGCAGCGTGCGCTGCCGCGGCGTGAGCATCCGCAGGTGCCGCTGCGGCCGGCGCACCGGCGGCAGGTGCCTCGGGTTCTGCGAACTTCGCGCCCGACTGGTTGGCCATGTAGGCAACCGCGCGTGCGACTTCGATGTCGCTGAGCGTCGGGTCTCCGCCGCGCGGCGGCATCTGGCGGATGCCTTTGATCGCGTTCTGGGTGAGGTGCTCCAGGCCGTTCTTGATATGCGCCGCCCATGCTGCGACGTCGCCGATCTTCGGCGCGTTCAGCACGCCCGTGGCGTGACACGCGGCGCATACCGCGTCCACGATCTGCTTCCCGGTGCGCGCCGCTTTAGCACCATCCGCGGCCCCGGCTTCGACGACGACCTCGCCCACCGGTTTGATGCGTTGTGCGATCGCTTCTTCGGAGAACGCCTTCGAAGACGGATCGACGCTCTGCGAAACGAGGCTTGCGAGCATCGAGATCACCGCCACCGGCACGACGAACGCGAGCACGATGACGGCAATGAGCTGCTGCGGTGTCTTGATGAATGACGTGTGCTCGTTGTGGCCGTGCTCGCTCATGGTGTTTCGAAGGGGGTGTAACGGACGAAAGGCGCGATTATATCGACGCGCAGAGCGCGGGTAAAACCTTGATTTGTCGGCGTGTTAAAATCGCGCCACGCGCCTGTAGCTCAGATGGATAGAGTGTCGGTCTCCGAAGCCGAAGGTCGTGGGTTCGAGTCCCGCCGGGCGCGCCATCTCAAGCAATCGAGTCTTAGACCAAGTGTCGGTCTCCGAAGCCGAAGGTCGTGGGTTCGAGTCCCGCCGGGCGCGCCAATCTCAAGCAATCGAGTCTTAGACCAAGGGTCGGTCTCCGAAGCCGAAGGTCGTGGGTTCGAGTCCCGCCGGGCGCGCCAACCCCCACATTAATTCTGATTCGCCCGCGAGCCAGTCAAGCCGCCGCGATATCCATATTGGATTCGAGCTCGATGCGGTAGCTGTGTGCATCGGCCGGCTCGTCGGACGGCGCGCGTTGCACGAGCTCCGCCAGCAGCGGACCGATTTCGGCAGCGGGCAGCGCGTAATCGACGCCTACGCGGCGCATCGCGCTGAGCGGCATCGAGCTGTGCGTCGCGTCATCGGGATGCTGAACCGCGGCGAGGCCGCCCAGCCGCTTGATCGCGTACAGCCCTCTGCTGCCGTCCGACAGCGCGCCCGACAGGATGATCGCGATCGTGCGCGATCCAAAATAGTAAGCCGCCGACTGGAAAAGCGCGTCGATCGACGGCCTGAACCGGTTCTGCCGCGCGCCGCGCGTGACACGCAGATTTTCGCGATGGATCATGAGGTGCCGGTCAGGCGGCGCGACGTAGATGCGGCCGTTGCGCAGGCGCTCGCCATCCTCGGCGGTTGCCGCGGCAAGCGCGCCCGCACAATTCAGGACGAGCGGGAGCAGCGGCTTGTGGCCTGCTGCCAGGTGCAGCGCAACGATCATCGGTGCCGTGAAGCCGGCGGGCACGCCGGCGACCAGCGCCTCGAGCGCACGTATGCCGCCGGCAGACGCGCCGACGACGACTACTCTCTGGACGGACATCGGACGCGATCCCGGTAGGACTTACCGGAATCGTGCAATGCAATCGCTGTGCTACTCGGTGGTGCGCGGGATGCCGGCGTTCGCGCTCGCGCTGCCGAAGACGTTCGGCCACCAGCTTTCGAAGTGTGCGCGGCTGCCGCGTGCATCGATGAACGCTTTGTAGGCCTTCGTGCGTGCGGTGCGCTCGATCGATTTCGCGGCGAGCTGCCGCGCGGCGTCAGCGCGCGCGATCGTGTCGCGCGCGCGGCGCACGAGCTCGTCCTGAACCGCGCGCTCCTCCTCCTGTTTTGCGCGCAAGCTCTCGAGCTCGGAGAGCTCCAGGTACATCCGAAGTTGCCGCAGCAGCCGCTCACCGTCGACCGGTTTCGACAGATACGCATTCGCTCCGGCGCGCAGCGCACGGCTGCGATCTTCGTCACGCGCGGCGGCGGTGACGAAGAGAATCGGCGCATGCGGATCGAGGCCGCGGATCGCTCGGCACAATTGCACGCCGGACCAGTCGGGCAGCCACTGCTCCAGGATATAGGCGTGGAAAGGCTTCGCGTTGGTTTCGCGCATCGCTTCGTAGGCATTCGATGCGAAGCTGACCCGGTACGAGGACAGAACTGCGGCGGCCTGCTCTCTCGCGTCGGCGTGGTTGTCGACCACCAGAACGTCGCGGCGATGATCCGGCTCGTTCGGCATGGCTGCTCCTTTGAGATGACTCCGTTGCGGCAAGATTGCACGTGGCGCGAAACGCGTCAATGCGGAAAACAGCGGCGCTCGGTATGCGCGATGGGCTGATAGGGTCGATGATGGGATTCGGATCGGTTGGCATATCGCGTCAAGGTTTTGTAGCGCTACTGCAAGGTATCGGCCCGAACGCGGGCGCACGCCGCTTGCAGGACGGGAGGCGTGCGCGAAATCGTGGTCATCGGTGGGTCGGCCGGCGCCCTGAGCGGTCTTGGCGCGCTCGCCGCGCGGCTTCCGCCGCGTGTGGCCGCATCGTTCTTTGCCGTGCTTCACGTGCTGTCCGATTCCGGCAGCCATATCGTCGATACGCTGAACGCGTCCGGCTCGCTGCTCACGAAGCATCCGCGGGATGGCGAAGCAATCAGCCACGGCGTCATGTATGTGGCGCCGCCGGACCGCCACCTGCTGGTCAAGCGCGGATACGTGCGCGTCACGCGCGGCCCGCGGGAGAACCGCTGGCGACCGGCGGTCGATCCGCTGTTTCGCTCGGCCGCGGTCGCTTACGGCCCACGCGTGATCGGAGTCGTATTGAGCGGGATGCTCGACGACGGTACTGCGGGCCTGATCGCGGTCAAACGCTGCGGCGGCATCGCCATCGTTCAGGATCCGGACGAGGCGCAGTACGCCGACATGCCGCGCCACGCCCTCCAGAACGCCGATGTCGACTACTGCGTCACGCTGGAGGAAATGGCGCCGCTCATCGAAAAGCTGCTCGCCGAGCCGGTCGCCGATGGGCCGTCCCCGCCCCCCGATCTCGCGATCGAAGCGTCGATCGCCGAGACCGGGCACAGCGATCAGCACATGGCCGAGGCGGCGGGCGAGCTGACCACCTTGTCATGCCCGGAATGCGACGGGCCGTTATGGCAGCAGGACCTCGGCTCGGGCGCGCGCTTTCGCTGTCGTGTCGGCCATGCATACGGCGGGGAATCATTGGCGGCCGCCGAGCAGGACCGGGTCGAGATGGCGGTATGGGCGGCGATCCGGATTCTGGATCAGCGCGCGAACGTGCTCACGACGCTGGCCGACAAGGACCGCACAGCCGGACGCATTCGCATGTTCACTCACCAGACACAGCTCGCGCAGGAGGCTCGCGCCAATGCCGAGCTCCTGCGTACGCTGCTCGTCGGAGAGAAGGCCGAAACCCAGTTGTAAAAGAAGGCATTTTGGCGCAGTCTTGAAGCGCCCCGCACCGTCAGGGGCTTCACGAATACAGCCAATGTCGACCGCGAATGACGCCGGCGAGAAATCCGAGGACAACGCTGCGCCGCTCCCGGACACCGCTGGCCGTGAAGCGCCGCTGAGCTTCTGTGTCGTCGGCATCGGCGCTTCGGCGGGCGGCGTAGAAGCGTTGACCGAAATCCTCAAAGGCTTGCGCAAGGACATCGGCATGGCATTCGTGCTGATGCTGCACCTGCCGGCCGACCACGAAAGCAAGCTCGCCGAGATCCTGGCGCGCGTTTCGCCGATTCCCATCGCCGAAGCGCACGACGGCATGCCGATTGCGCCGAACCGAGCTTATGTACTGCCCGCCGGTGTCGATGCGAAGATAACGCAGGGCTGCCTCACCTTGTCGCGCAGGACGTCGGCCGCGGGACATCACCTCCCGATAGACGATTTCTTCCGTTCGCTCGCTAAGCATCAGGGACAGCGCGCGATCGGCGTGGTGCTCTCCGGCAGCGCGCCCGACGGCAACGTAGGCATCCAGGATATCAAGGCGGCCGGCGGCATCACGTTCGCGCAGGACGATACCGCGCGCTACACGCAGATGCCGCGCAGCGCGATCGCGACCGGCGCGGTCGATTTCGTGCTGCCGCCCGAGGAGATCGCGCACGAGCTCGGGCGCATCGCTTCGCATCCGCTCGTCGCGAACGACGGCACAAACGACAGCGAAGCGGGCGACAACGCGCTGCTCCCGGACATCGAACCGGTGCTGCATGTGCTGCGCGACACCATGAACGTCGATTTCAGCCAGTACAAACGCAATACCTTGCAGCGACGCATCGCGCGCAGGATGGTGCTGCACAGACTCGAGGGGACCAAGCAGTACCTCAACATGCTCCGCACCAATCCGGTCGAGGCGGAGGCGCTCTACCAGGACTTGCTGATCAACGTCACGAGCTTCTTCCGCAATCCGGGCGCATTCGAAGTGCTGAAGAGCGAAGTGTTTCCGGCGCTCACGCAGGACCGCTCGCGGCACGAGCCGGTACGCGTGTGGGTGCTGGCCTGCTCGACCGGTGAGGAAGCGTACTCGGTTGCGATGGCGTACTCCGAATACGTCGAGGCAGCGGGGCGCTCGATTCCGCTGCAGCTCTACGCGACCGACCTCAATCCGGTCGGCATCGAAAAGGCGCGGCGGGGCGTCTATGCAAAAGGCGCGGTTCAGGGGGTCAGCCCGGAGCGGCTGCGCCGTTTTTTCGTGCAGGTAGACGGCCACTATCACGTGGTGAAGCGGGTCAGGGACCTCTGTGTCTTCGCCCGCCACAACGTGCTCACCGATACGCCGTTTTCACGTATGGATCTGGTGAGCTGCCGCAATATGCTGATCTACCTGGGTACGGAGCTTCAGCAGAAGGTTCTGCCGGTGATGCACTACGCGCTGCGCGACCGGGGTTATCTCTTCCTCGGCGCCTCGGAGACGACCGGCGCCTACCGCGAGCTCTTCGAGCTCAGAAACGCGCACTACAAGATCTACGCCAAACGCGCCACCGACCATCGCGTGCAGCTCGGTATCAACGCGCAGGTGATCGGAATTCGGTCCGAAGGCGCGGGAGGCGTGCGCGGCGCGGACGCCGCCGCGCTCGCGGCAGACCCGCACGCGGAGCTCGACCGCATGCTGCTCTCGCGCTATGCGCCGGCGAGCGTGCTCGTGACCGGCGATCTGGAGATTCTTCAGTACCGCGGGAACACGGCGTCGTTTCTCGCACCGGCCCCCGGCCGCGCGACGCTCAACCTGCTCAAGATGGTGCGGCAGGAGCTCGTGCTCGGCGTGCGCGCGGCCGTCGAAGCGGCAAAGCGCGGCGAGGCGCCGTCGCGTCAGGAGAACCTGCGCTTCATCGCCGATGGCGTGGAGCGCCGCGTGAACATCGAAGCGATCCCGGTGCGCGCGGGTCTTCAGGCGGCGAACGTTTTTCTCGTGCTGTTCGAGGAGCCGCAGGGTGAGCGGGCGCCGACTCAGCCGGAGCGCGCCGAACAGACTCGCCACGAGGCGGGCCAGGAGATTGAGCGCCTGCGCCAGGAGCTCGCCGCGACACGCGAATATCTGCAGTCGGTGATCGAGCAGCAGGAGGCGTCGAACGAGGAGCTGCAGTCGGCGAACGAGGAAGTTCAATCGTCGAACGAGGAGCTCCAGAGCATCAATGAGGAGCTGCAGACTTCGAACGAGGAGGTGCAGTCCGCCAACGAGGAGCTCGCGACCGTCAACGACGAGCTGCATGCGCGCAACGCGGAGCTCGCGCAGAGTAACAACGACCTCCTGAACCTGTTCTCGAGCGTGCAGCTCGCGATCGTCATGCTCGACGCGAACCTGCGCATCCGGCGCTACACGCCGATGGCCGAGAAGCTGCTGAACCTGATGCCCACCGACGTGGGGCGCCCGCTCTCCTCGGGCATCAAGTCAGGGCTGGAAATCCCCGGCATCGACAAGCTCGTGTGCGAAGTCATCGAGTCGATGGCGACGCGCGAGCTCGAGGTGCAGGACCGCGACGGCCACTGGTATCTGCTGCGGGTGAGGCCGTACCGCACCCTGGAGAACCGCATCGACGGCGCGCTGATCGTGCTCGTCGACGTCGATTCGCTCAAGCGCAGCGAGGAAGCGCTGCGGCAGCAGACGGAGCTGCTGAACCAGGCGCACGAGCCGATCGTCATGTGGGAGCTCAACGGAGCGACGATCTACTGGAACAGGGCCGCGGAAGAGACCTACGGCTTCACGCGCGAGCAGGCGCTCGGCAGGAAGGTGCACGAGCTGCTAATGACGCAGCCGCCGCCAGCCGCATTCATCGAGGAGCTGCGGGCGCACGGACACTGGACGGGCGAGCTCGTGCACACCCGCCGTGACGCGCAGAAGATCATCGTGGAATCACGCATGGTGCTTGTGGGAGACGCGCGAGGCCGCACGCTCGTCGTCGAGGCGAACCGGCCCATCACCGAGCGCAAGGAATCCGAGCGTGTCCTGCGGCGTCTCGCCGACGACCTCGTCACCGCCGATCGCAACAAGGACGAGTTCCTCGCCATGCTCGGGCACGAGCTCAGGAACCCGCTCGCGCCCGTTCGCAACGCGCTCGGCCTGCTGCGCTCCGACGCGGCCGAGCCGGCCGACAAGCGCCGCGCGCTGGAGATCATGGATCGCCAGATCGGCAACATGGCACGGCTGATCGACGACCTGCTGGACGTCTCGCGCATCACGCTGTCGCAGATCGAGCTGCGCAAAGCGCGTGTGAACGTCGTGGCGGAAGTGGCGCGCATCGTAGACGAAAACGCGGGGGAGCTTCGCGCGCGCGACCAGCGCCTGCGGCTCAGTCTGCCGCATGATCCGATCCATGTCGACGCCGACGTCGTGCGGCTGGAGCAGGTGTTCGCGAATTTGCTCAACAACGCGGCGAAATACACGCCGCACGGCGGAGCGATCGCGGTCAGCGTCGAAGAAGCGCCTGCGCGTGACGGCGACGGCGGCAGCCCGCGCGAGGTTCTGATACGGGTCCGGGACAACGGTATCGGCATCGCGTCGGACAAGCTGCCGCGCGTCTTCGACATGTTCATGCGCGCGACGCGCTCGATGGCGCAGGAGCAGGGCGGCCTCGGGCTGGGGCTCACGCTGGTCAAGCGCCTGGTCGAGCTGCACGGCGGCAGCGTCGAAGCGCACAGCGAAGGGCTCGGCAAGGGCAGCGAGTTCGTCGTGCGCCTGCCGTCTGCGGCGGGCCGGGCGAAGTCGGCAACGGATTCGGCGCAGCCCGCGCAGCTCACGGAGCGGCGCGTGCTCGTCGTGGACGACAATCCGGACAGCGCTGAATCGATGGCGCGCCTGCTGGCGCTTGCCGGCCATGCGGTCGAATTCGCGGGCAGCGGCGCCGAGGCGCTCGCGATCGCCGCGCGCATGCGTCCGGAAGTGATGCTGATCGACGTATCGATGCCGGAGATGAACGGCTACGACCTTGCCCGCGCCCTGCACCAGCGGGGGCTCGCTGGCGACGCTCTGCTGGTGGCGGTCAGCGGCTACGGGGACCCGGCCTCGCGCAAGAAGGCGATTGAAGCGGGATTCGACGACTATCTGGTAAAGCCCGCCGGCGCCGCGGATCTCAACCGGGTCCTTGCGTGGCCTGCCGCGCGCAGCAGTCAGCGCGATGCGTAGGCGGTGATGCCGTAGCGCGTTATCTAGCCCAGCGCCTTCTTCAACAAACTCGCCTTGCGCTGCTCCATCTGCGCGCCGACCGCGTCGAGATTCACCCGCTTCAGCCGCTTCACTTTGGGGAACATCTCGATCTCTTCCTCCTTCACGTGATGCCTGACGTACTCCATCAGCACCGTGAAAGTGGCTTCGCGCTTCTTATCGCTCAGCTTGCGTGACCCGAGGGCGCGGATGAGCTGCTCGGCGCTCTGGTGCTCGACTTCGGCCTCGTCGAGCAGCTCTTCCTCTTCTTCGCCCGCCCGTTCGCGCACTGCTGGATAGAAGATTTCCTGTTCCAGCGCGCTATGGATCAGCAATGCCTCGCGCACGAACTGGATCACCGTCGCGGTGTCTTCACCGGCCTCGTGCAGCTTGTCGAACTGCCTGAACATGGCCTCGACCGCCTTGTGATCGGCGCGCAGCATGTCGATCGCGTTCGTGGAAAGCGCTCTTGCCGACGAACGACGGCGGGTCGAGCGTGTCGCGGGCGGTCGTGCCATAGCGGTCCTTTCGGGCTGAGGCCGAGGTTTTGCAACAGCCATGCCCGTTATGACGACGGCTTGTCCGTATAGCGGATCGCGACGACTTTCAGAAGGTAGCTATAGCCCCCGCCGACCACCCGATAAGCACCCCCCGGATAGGGATACGGCGGGAACGGGCGGTAGTGATACGGCCCGTACCAGAACGGGTCGAACCACGGGTCGTAGACGGCGACCGGCGGATGGTACTGGCGCTCCGCTTCGGTTCTCACGATCGCGTCGGCGCCCAGCGCCCTCGCTTTCTCGCGCGCGTCATTGAGCATCTCGGCTTCCGAACCGCCGTGCGACTCGATCAGCGCGATCTCGACGTGCGGACGTGTCGGTTTCTGGAGCAGCACCTCGACGCTTTGCGTCGGCGGATATTTCTGCGCCGGATTGAGTTCGACGATCTGCGTCGAGACCGTAGCGCAGGCGCAGAGCGCGAGCGCCGCGCAGAGCACGAGTAGCTTTTTCATCTCCGGTTGGACCGCGTTTGCCGCGCCATGTTCTGGACCCCCCGCCTGCGCGGGGGTGACGATATACCGCGGCGCGGACGTCAATCCGCGCAGGCGGGAATCCGCAACAAGTCGGCGATAATACGTCGCCTACCGCACATTGCCCGGATGCTGAAGACCACGCCGTTTCATGCGCGCACCGCCGCGCTGTGCGCGAGCCACGCGTGGCGGCGCTGGTCCGGCTACATCGTCGCGAGCTCGTACGAGCTCAACCACGAGCGCGAATACCACGCGATCCGCAGCTCGGCGGCGCTGCTCGATATCTCGCCGCTGTACAAGTACCGTGTAGCCGGACGCGATGCCGCGCGGCTCCTCGATCGCATCGTCACGCGCAACGTCGCGCGCACCTCGCAGGGGCAGGTGCTCTATACGTGCTGGTGCGACGCGGCGGGCAAGGCGCTGGACGACGGCACGGTCGCGCGGCTGGAGGAGCAGGTTTTTCGGGTCACGTCGGCCGATCCCAACCTGCGATGGTTCGAGAGCAATGCAGCCGGGCTCGACGTGACCGTCCACGACATCTCCGAGCGCGTCGCGACGCTCGCGCTGCAGGGACCGAGCTCGCGTGCGATCCTACAGACGCTGGTCGATACGGATCTGTCCACGCTCAAGTACTTTCGCATCACGACTGCGCGATTGCGGGGGATGCCCGTCACGATCTCGCGCACCGGTTACACCGGCGATCTGGGATACGAAATCTGGATCGCGCCGGCCGATGCGCTGCGGGTATGGGACGCGCTGATCGAGACCGGCACGCCGTATGGCATCGTTCCGGCCGGCATGCTCGCGCTCGACGTGGCGCGCATCGAAGCCGGTCTCATGCTGCTCGACGTGGATTACGTGTCGGCACGCAAAGCGCTGACTGCCGCGCAGACGTCGTCGCCATACGAGCTCGATCTCGCGTGGACGGTCGATCTGAAAAAGGACAGCTTCGTCGGACGCGACGCGCTCGCGGCGGAGCAGGAGCGCGGCCCTGCGTGGCGTTTCGCCGGCATCGAAGTCGATTGGGATTCGCTCGAGCGCTTGTATCTCGCGGTCGGGCTCGCGCCGCAGCTCCCCGGCAGCGCGTGGCGCACGAGCGTCCCGATCTACGCGGGCGGCGATCAGGTGGGCTACGCGACGAGCGGCGGCTGGTCGCCGCTGCTCAAGAAATACATCGCGCTCGCGCACCTGCCGGCGCGCTGGGCGGCGCCCGGGACGAACGTCGAGATGGAGGTCACGGTGGAGCACAGGCGCCGCCGCGCCGCCGCCCGCGTGGTGAAAAAGCCGTTCTTCGACCCGGAGCGCAAGCGTGCCTGACAAGCACGACGCCATCGTCATCGGCGGCGGCCACAATGGCCTCGTCTGCGCGGCGTACCTTGCGCGCGCCGGCAAGCGCGTGCTCGTGCTCGAGCGCAACGAGGTGATCGGCGGGGCGGCGCGCAGCGAAGAGGTGTTCCCCGGCTTCAGGTTCTCGGTCTTTTCCTACGTGGTGAGCCTGCTGCGTCCCGAGATCATTCGCGACCTCGAACTCCCGCGTCACGGGCTCCACATCCTGCCGCTCGAGAGCACGCTCACCCCGCTCCCCAACGGGGGCTATCTCGCGCAGTGGGGCGATCACGACCAGAGCCGCCGGGAGCTTGCGCGGCACTCGCTCAGGGACGCCGAGGCGTACGACGATTTCGGCCGGCTCATGCACCGCATGGCGCGCGCGGTGAAGCCGTTTCTCGCGCTGGCGCCGCCCGACCCCGCTTCGCTCGCGCCCCGCGAGCTGATGGCGATGGCGCGGCTCGGACGCACGCTGCGCGATCTCGGCGAGCGCGAGTTTCACGCCCTGCACAAGCTGCTCACGATGAGCGCCGCGGATTATCTCGACGAGTGGTTCGAGACCGAGGCGCTCAAGGCAACCAAGTCGGCGAGCGGCATCATCGGCACGATGCTCGGACCGCGCTCGCCCGGTACGGCCTACGTGCTCCTCCACCACTATATGGGCGAGATCGACGGCGTCTTCCGCGCGTGGGGTTTCGCGAAGGGCGGCAACGGCTCGGTCAGTGCGGCGATTGCATCGGCCGCGCGTGCGCTTGGCGTCGATATCCGAACGAATGCCGCGGTTTCCAAGGTGATCGTCGCGAACGGCCGCGCGCGCGGCGTCGCGCTGGAGAGCGGTGAGGAGATCCGCGCGGGGCTCATCGTCTCGAGCGCCGATCCGCGGCGCACGTTCATGAGTCTGGTCGGCGCGGACCATCTGCCGGGCGAGTTCGTGGAGGCGATCCGGCGCTTCAGGTTCCGCGGCTCCTCCGGCAAGGTGAACCTCGCGCTGGCGGGGCTGCCCGATTTCACATGCCTGCCCGGACGCGGCCCGCATCTGCGCGGCGCGATCTCGGTGAGCCCGAGCGTCGATTACCTCGAGCGCGCGTACGACGACGCCAAGTACGGCGAAGTTTCCACGCGGCCGTACATGGACATCGTGATCCCCTCGATGATCGATCCGTCGATGGCGCCGCCGGGGCAGCACGTGATGTCGATCTTCGTGCAGTACGTGCCGTATCACGTGAACGGCGGGTGGACCGGCGAGAAGCGCGAAGCGCTCGGCAATCGCGTGATCGACACGTTGTCGCAGTACGCGCCGAATTTGAAATCGCTGATCCTGCATCGGCAGGTGATCACGCCGGCCGATATCGAGCACATGGTGGGCTTGAGCGAAGGCAACATCTTCCAGGGCGAGCTCGCGCTGCAGCAGCTCTTTTTCCTGCGGCCGGTGCCGGGCTGGGCGAAATACGCGACGCCGGTCGACGCGCTGTATCAATGCGGCTCCGGCACGCATCCCGGCGGCGGTGTGATGGGCGCGTCCGGGCGCAATGCGGCGATGGCGATACTCGGAGGCGGCTCGTGAGCGCTGTGATCGTGCTCGGCGACGGCGTCGACGCGCTCGTCGCAGCCCATTACCTCGCGCGCGGCGGCCACGACGTGACGATCGTGCGCGAGCGGGCGAACGGCAACGGCAATGGAAACGGCGACGTGCTGGAGCCGGGCTGGGCGCCGCCGAAGATTGCGCGCGACCTCGATCTCGGGCGGCACGGTCTTGTCACGCGCACGCCCGAGCCATGGGCTGTCGTGCCGCCGGAGGAGGGCGGGCTCGAGCTCTCGGCGGACATCGGTCGCTCGGCGGAGCTCATCAAGAAGCTGAGCGCGCGCGATGCGGCGAAGTGGCCGGAGTTCTGCGCGCGCATGCACGCGCTCGCGCGCGTGCTGGAGCACATCTATATCGCGCCGCCCCCCGATCCCACCGCACGCGCTCGACGCGAGCTGATCGAGCTGCTGCACGGCGCGCTGCGCGTGCGCGGGCTCGGCCGCCGCGGGATCGAGGACCTGCTGCGGCTCCTGCCGATGCCCGTCGCGGACTGGCTGGACGACTGGTTCGAAAGCGACATGCTCAAAGGCGTGCTCGGCGCCGGCGGCGTGATGCACCTCGCGCAGGGCCCGCGCTCCGGCGGCACCGCGTTCAATCTGCTGCATCACTGCGTCGGCAGCCCGGCCGGGGTGTTCCGGCCGATGTGGACGAACGCGCGCGCGGTGCTGATGAAGGCGCTGCCAAATGGCGTTGGGTGGGGCGATGGCCCACCGACCGAGGGTCGTCGTGCCGGTGCGCCGCCGGCGCACCCTACAGTTTCCCGGATACTCATCCGTGACGGGCGCGCGACAGGCGTCGTGCTGACCGACGGTACCGAGCTTGCCGCTGCCGCGATCGTGTCCGCGCTGCCGCCGGCGCGGACGCTGGTCGAGCTGTGCGATCCCGGCTGGCTCGATCCCGAGCTCGTGCTCGCCGTGCGCAACGTGCGAAGCCGCGGCGTCGCGGGGCGCGTTTCCTTCGTGCTCGATCGCGAGCCGCGATTCACGACGCTCGTGATCGCGCCGTCGCTCGACTACCTCGAGCGCGCGTACGACCCCGTGAAGTACGGCGAGCTTTCGGCCGCGCCCTATATTGAAGCGCGTTACGCGGGCGCGCCCGCGAAGGACCGGCACGTAGTCGAAGTCCACGTGCAGTACGTGCCGCATACGCCGCGCAGCTTCGCCTGGGACACACCCGAAACGGAAAAGCTTGGTCGCACCGTCGCGGCATGCATTTCGGAGCAGGTGCCCGGATTCAGCGACTGGATCATCGGGCGGCGCGTGCTCACCCCGGCCGATCTCGAGCAGATAGACGGGTTCCCTCAGGGCCAGCGCTATCACGCGGAGCTCGCGCTCGATCAGGTGCTCTGGATGCGTCCGGTGCCGCAGCTTGCGCGGTACCGCACGCCGATCGGCGGCCTGTATCTCTGCGGACCAGCGATGCATCCCGGCGCAGGCATTGCCGGCGCAGCCGGCGCCAACGCCGCCTCCATTCTGCTCAAGGACCTAAAAGCGGGATTAGCGAAAGCTCCCCCTCGCCCCACGACAGTGGGGCGAGGGTAGGAGTGAGGGGCAGCCCGCCCTCAGCGATCCGCCTGGCGCTGACCATGTGCATCGCCGAGGCGCTGAGCATGACCGGCGTCGCGACGTACACGACGCTCCTGCCGCTGCTTCAGCGCGAATGGACGCTGTCGAATTCCGAAGCCGGATTGATCGGCGGCGCATTCTGGGCCGGCTATATGGCCGGCGTGCCGCTGCTGGCGGGCCTCACCGACCGGATCGACGCGCGCAGGGTGTACGTCTGCGCGTGCGCGATGGCGACGGCCGGCTCGGCTGCGTTCGCGCTGTTCGCGCAGGGGCTGTGGACGGCGCTGGTTCTTCAGTTCTTCGTCGGCGCCGGGCTCGCGGGTAGCTACATGCCGGGCCTCAAGTTGCTGACCGATCAGCTCGAAGGCACCGTGCAGTCGCGCGCGACCGCGTTCTACACCGCGAGCTTCGGCGTCGGCACGACCATCTCGATCTTCGCGTCCGGCCAGCTCGCGCCGGCATTCGGCTGGGTTGCGGCATTCGTTTTCGCGGCGAGCGGACCGGTGCTCGCCGCCGTGCTCGTGCTGGCGATCATGCCGCCCGGCCGTATCGCGCGCACCGTTCGTCCTGAGCCCGGCGAAGGACGAACGCCATCACGCGCGCCGCCGCTGCTCGACTTTCGTTCGGTGCTGAGCAACCGGACGACACGCGCGTACATCGCCGGTTACTGCGTGCACAGCTACGAGCTGTTCGCGCAGCGCGCGTGGATGGTCGCGTTCCTGGTCTACTGCGCCTCGCTGCAGCCCGCGCACCTCCCGATGCTCGCCAGCGCCGCCACGCTCGCCGCTTTCATCAATCTGATCGGCCCCATCATGAGCGTTTCCGGCAACGAGCTTGCGCACCGGTTCGGCCGCGAGCGCGTGATCTTCACCTTCATGGGGGCATCGGGGCTCATGGCCTGCGTGCTCGGCTATACCGCATCGTTGCCGTGGTGGATCGTGTTCCTGCTGATGATGATCCACTCCGCGCTGATGCTCGGCGATTCGGCGGCGCTGACGGCCGGCGCCGTGGGGTCAGCACCGCCCGAACGGCGCGGCGCGACGATGGCGGTGTACTCGTTCCTGGGATTCTCGTCGGCGTTCTTCGCGCCGCTCGCGTTCGGCGTGGTGCTGGATCTCGCGGGTGGCAACCGCTCGACGCTCGCGTGGGGGCTCGCGTTCGCGAGCATCGGCATCTTCGGGGCGCTCGCGCCGATGGCGCGGTGGTACGCAACGCGCACGCGGTGATGCAGGCCTTGTAGGGCAAAGCCTGACAACTAAGCGCAGGGCGCTCGCACAGCGGCACAAAGTCCGGCGCGTCACAGCTTGTTCGCCTCACTGCCCCGGCATTTGCGGCACGCTTCGCGATACGATCCGGTAAGCAGTTGCTCATAACCGAAGAAGCGATGTCGCAAAAATCGACATACGCTCCGACGCGCGATACGCGCGTGTGCTAGGGGGATCCAATGACCGATGTAGATCTGCTGAGCGGCGCCGCGGCGCCCGTGTCGAATAGCGCGCCGACTTTCACGGTCGGCGAAGGCAAGCTGTCGACCGAGTTGGGTACAAGCAACGACCGCGCGACCGACATCGTCGTGCAGCCGGACGGCAAGATTCTCGTCGCTGGGCACGTCCAGAACGGGCCGGCTTTCGATATCGCGCTGGTCCGCTACAACGCGGACGGCAGCCTCGATACCACCTTCGCGGGCGACGGATCGCTGGTCGTTCCGGCCGGATCAACAGGTAATCCGACGATCGTCCTTCAGCCTGACGGGCGGTTCCTAGTCGCGGCCACCGGGATGGGCGCCGGCAACGCGGACTTCATGCTTGTGCGCTTCAACGCCGACGGCAGTCCCGACACGAGCTTCGACGGCGATGGCAAGGTCACGACCGATTTCGGCGGGCGAACGGACTCCGTCTCCGATGTGTTGCTTCAGGCTGACGGCAAGGTGATCGTCGCCGGGAACACTACCGACGGATTCAACGGCGATTACGCGCTCGCGCGTTACAACGCGGACGGCACGCTCGACGCGACCTTCGGCGTCGGTGGAAAGATAACGACGGCCCTGAGCGTTCATACGGACTTGCTGGCGAGCATCGCGCTGCAGTCCGATGGACGCATCGTGGCTGTAGGCTCTAGCTGGCCGAGTTTTCTGACTCTCGTGCATTACAACGCGGATGGCAGCCTCGACACTACCTTGGACGGCGACGGCAGTCTTCTGCTCGACGTGGCGTCGCATTCGGTGCGCGCTACCGATCTCGTGCTGCAGCCAGACGGCACGATCGTCGTGCTCGGCCATCACACCCTCTCATTCGCTGCAGCCAGACGGCACGATCGTCGTGCTCGGCCATCACACCCTCTCATTCGGCAACGTTTTCGTTCTCCGCCTGAACGGCGACGGGAGTCCGGACCTTGCGTTCGGCGACGATGGACACGTCTGGACGGATCTCTACGGCGCAGATCTCGCATTTGCCATCGCCAGAGCGCCAGATGGCAGGCTTATTGTCGTCGGTTCCTTGACGCCAGAGGGCGGCGCGAGCCGCCTCGCCGTGCATCGCTATGACGCAAACGGCGCACTCGATCCGTCGTTCAGTGTCGATGGATGGGACACGATCCCGATCCAGCTACAAACCGAAGCGCAGGCCGTCGCATTGCAAGCCGACGGCAGAATCGTAATCGCAGGCTGGACGAGCGACGGCGCCGATTCCGACTTCGCGCTGGTCCGTTACCAGAGCGATGGCACGCTCGACCGGACCTTCGGCCCGCCCATCAATACGCTCGGGGCGGTCGCCTCGTTTACCAGCGGGGGAGCGCCGGTCGTGCTCGATCCCGACGTGTACGTCTCCGATGACGAGCTCGCGGGGCAGGGACACTATTCCGGTGCATCCGTGGCGTTGAGCCGCCACGGCGGCGCGAGCGCAGACGATGTCTTCCACGCTTCCGGCGAGCTCGGCGTCCTTACACCGGGTGCATCACTCGTGTACGGCGGCCTCGACGTAGGCACCGTCACGGCTAACTCGGGCGGCTTGCTGGTGCTCACGTTCAACAGCAATGCGACCGAGGCCAAGGTCAACGGTGTTCTTCAATCGATCGCGTACTCGAACGCGAGCGCGATATCCGCACCGATTCAGATCGACTGGACGTTCTCCGACGGCAATTCGGGCGCGCAGGGTGACGGCGGAGCGCTCGCGGCGACGGGCAGCACGACGGTCGCGGTCAACGGGAACGACGCCCCCACCTTCGTACTCGGCGGCAGCGTCTCGACCGACGTCGGCGGGTTCAACCATGCGTCCGGCGTCATCGTGCAGCCGAACGGCCGCATCATCGTAGGAGGCTACACGCATGGGGGGGAACAGGACTTTTCCGTCGTTCGGTACGACGAACATGGCCATCTCGACCCGACGTTTAGCGGCGATGGCCGGGCCACGGCGAGCCTCAATATCTTCGAGGAGGCTCACGCCGTGGCATTGCAGGCGGATGGAAAGATCGTGCTTGCGGGTCATACCAGCGCCAGCGACGGCCAGGGATTCGTGCTCGTTCGGTTCAATCCTGACGGAACACTCGACTCGACCTTTAGCGTAGACGGCTTTGCAGCCATGCGTTTCGAGTCCGTGCCTACCGCGAGCGAGATTCTGGTCCAGCCGGATGGCAAGTTGATCGCCGTCGGGAGCCGCGACTTCGCGGTGGCGCGCTTCAACAGCGATGGCTCGTTGGATACGACTTTCGACGGGGACGGGAAAATCACCACGCCGCTCGGCGTAATGAATGTCGTATCCGGCGCCGTTCTGCTGCCCGACGGCAAGCTCATCGTGGCGGGCGGCGTGACCGTCGACTTCGTCGGCACGGGCGACGCGGCGCTTGTTCGATACAACACCGACGGCAGCCTCGACACGACGTTCGGCACCGGCGCCACGCTGGTTTTCGATATCTTCGGGCCGAGCGGCGATCGCGTGGAAGCCGTGGATGTTCAGCCGGACGGGAAGATCGTCCTCGCCACGGCAAGCGGCAGCGGCTTCGCCGTCGTCAGGCTCAATAGCGACGGAACGTTCGACTCGACTTTCGACGGTGACGGCGTGGTCGTGACGAACGGAGCGCCCGGCACGCCTTCGGACATCGTTGTCCAGCCCGACGGGAAGATCCTCGTCAGCGGCCGCGGGAGCGGCGATTTCGTGGTGGTCCGCTATAACGCGGACGGAACGCTCGATACGAGCTTTCACGAGGACGGCATCGTCACGTTCGGGGACGCGTGGGAGGACGTCTCGGCCGCGCTTCAGGCTGACGGCAAGATCGTGGTGACGGGAAATACCAGCACTGGCCTGTTCTCGACGACGCGCCTCAACGCGGACGGCATCATCGACGCGTCGTTCGGAACGGCCTCGGACAGCCTGAGCGGCACTGTGCTGTTCGTCGAGAACGGCGTGCCTGTGGTACTTGATTCCGACGTCGGAGTGTTCGATCCGGAGCTCCTCGCGAGCGGCAATTACGCCGGTGCGTCACTCCGCCTGGAGCGTCACGGCGGCGCGAATGCGCACGACGCCTTTTCGGCGACCGGTCTGCTCGCAACGCTGACGGCCGGCGAGAGCCTGCAGTACGACGGGCTCGACGTCGGCAGTGTCGTCACGAATTCCAGCGGCACGCTACTGATCACGTTCAACGCGAACGCGACACAGCTCCGCGTCGAACGCGTGCTGCGCTCGCTTGCCTACTCGAACACGAGCGAAGCGCCGCCCGCTTCGGTCGAGATCGACTGGACGTTCTCCGACGGCAACGCGGGGAGCCAGGGTTACGGAGGGCCGCTCGCCACGACCGGCACCAAGAAAGTATTCATCGAGGCCCGGACAGATTCCTACCTCTGGTCGTCGCTCGCGAATGGCACTGCGATCGTGGAATTCGACCCCTCCCGCGACCAGCTCGTATTTGACGACGCGGCGATTTCGGCTCCAGCCGTCGGCATAGCTTCAGCCGCCGGCTCGACAACGTTCACTCACGCCGGCAAGAGTGTCACGTTGCCGATCGGCCTCACGTCGGTGACGGCATTCAATGTGAGCTTCGCGAATGGCTCGGCGTTGCTGATCGGTGACAACTCGACACTTCAGAACGACGATGGCGATAACAGCCTGTTCGCGGGGTTCGGCGCGGCGCGAGCCGACCACCTCATAGGTCTCGCCGGAAACGACATGCTGAATGGCGGCGCGGGTCCCGATCGCCTCGACGGCGGGCCCGGGACGGACCTGGCGCATTACGCCTCCGGGTCCGGCCTGGTGGTGAGCCTCCTCGATTCGTCGATGAATACTGGCGATGCCATGGGAGACACCTACGTTTCGATCGAAGGCGCGCTCGGTTCGCAGTTCGACGACGTGCTGATCGGCGACGGTCACTCGAATCTGATGCGCGGGTCGTTCGGCAACGACTATCTCGTCGGTCACGCCGGTGCGGACACGCTCGAAGGCGGGTTCGACGATGATCGCCTGGAAGGCGGCCCCGCTGGTGATGTATTGAACGGAGGCCCGAACACCGACAGCGCCGTCTATTACTACGCGGCGGCGCCGGTCACGGCCGACCTGATGTCGCCCGGCCTCAATACGGGCGATGCGGCCGGCGACGAGTATCTTTCGATCGAAAACCTGATCGGCACGATAGCCCATGGCGATTTGCTCTTCGGGAACACGGGAGTGAACAGCCTCGTGGGGCTCGGCGGCGACGACAGCCTTTTCGGCCGTGGCGGCGCCGATCAACTGCTCGGCATGGAAGGCAACGACGTCCTCGATGGCGGAGCGGGTCCGGATAACCTCAGAGGCGATGCCGGCTTCGACGTCGCGAGCTACAGCACGGCGCCGGCCGCGGTCATGGGGAATCTGGCCGCGCCTGCGCTGAACAGCGGCGATGCAACGGGCGACACGTTCTCGTCGATCGAGGGCGTCATTGGATCGTCGTTCCATGACACGTTGGTCGGCGATAACGCGCTCAACCTGCTGCGCGGGCTGGGCGGCAACGATTATCTGCAGGCCGCGGCCGGCGCTGACACGCTTCTCGGCGAAACCGGAAACGATCGCCTGGAAGGCGGGCTTGGCGGCGATATGCTGGACGGCGGAATCGGTGCAGATCACGCGGCGTACTACTATGCCCTCTCGGGTGTGCACGCCGATTTGTTGACGCCGGCATCGAATACCGGCGATGCAGCCGGCGATAGCTACGCGGGGATCGAAGGGCTCATCGGCACGATCTCGTACGCCGACGTTCTGTCGGGCGACGATGCCGCCAACGAGATCGTCGGGCTGGGCGGCGCCGACAACCTCAACGGCCGCGGCGGGGCCGACAACCTCCAGGGCGGTGACGGAGACGACGAGCTCGACGGCGGTGCGGGGACGGATCGCCTCCACGGCGGCGCCGGCAACGACGATTTCCGTTTCACGGCAGGACAAGCCCACGGCGATGCTGTCACGGACTTCGCCGCGGGAGACCACCTCTTTTTTCACGGTTACGGTCCGGGCGCGACGTTCACCCAGACCGCGAGCAACGTCTGGACGATCAGTTACAGCGGCGGATTGGAACGGATCGCGTTCACGAACACGCCAGCGATCGCGGCGGGCGACTACTCGTTCGCGTGATTTCGACGGCCTAAGACTTAGGCCCGGTATAGAACTGCGGCCAGCGCTCCAGCACGGCGGGCGAATCGTCCTTGTAGGTGTAGCAGGAGTTGAGCTGGTAGGGCTTCTGCATGAGCGGACCTTTCCCGCGGCGCGCTTCGCGGGCGCGCACCGTCGCCTGATACGCGGTGGTTCCGAGCGGACCGAGCAGCTCGACGAGGTGCGTGCAGCCCTTGATGCCGCCGAGGCGCTCCTTGATCTCCCGGCGCCACCCCGCGCCGATCTTCACCCCGATGAGCGATTTGAAGTTGGGGTTCACGTGGGCGCACGTGTGATACGGCCCTTCGTCGGTTACGGCCTCGGCGTCATGGATCGTCATGTCGAGGTCGATCGTGAGGCGCAGCCACATGTCGTGCACCGGCTCGCCGGCCGCACGATCGCGCCCGCCGTTGCGTCGCAAGTGCGTGTAGGTCTTGGTATCGACGAGGTGCGCTTCGATGTCCCACAAACCATCTTCGCGCTCGTAGCCGGTGCATTCGATCGCGCGGGTGTGCATGCGTTTGCGGGGAGCGGGGGGCGTTAACGGCATCGTTCGAAGAGGTGACGCGGAAGAGGTGACGGAGAAGAGGTGATGACGAAGAGGTGACGAAGAGCTAAGCGGCTTTGCGCGACATGAGCGCCCTGGCGACGCGCGAGTTGGTCGACCGGCCGAGATACTGCGAGATGAAATCGCCCGCGGCGATCAGCTTGTCCATGTCCACGCCGGTCTCGATGCCGAGACCGTTCAGCATGTAGAGCACGTCTTCGGTCGCGACGTTGCCGGTGGCGCCTTTCGCATACGGGCAGCCGCCGAGGCCGGCGACCGAGCTGTCGAACGTCGCGATGCCGCACTCCAGCGCCGCATAGACGTTGGTCACCGCCTGACCGTAGGTGTCGTGGAAGTGACCCGCCAGACGCTCGACCGCGATGTGTTTCGCAACGGCTTCGACCACGGCGCGCGTCGAGCCCGCGGTGCCGGTGCCGATCGTGTCGCAGATCGTGATCTCGTAGCAGCCCATTTGATCGAGCTCGCGTGCGACGCGAACGACGGCTTCGGGCTTCACCTCCCCTTCATACGGGCAGCCGAGGCACACCGAGATATCGCCGCGCACCTTGAGCCCGCGCGCGATCGCTTCTTCGCACACTTCGGCGAAACGCGCGAGACCTTCCGCGATCGTGCAATTGGTGTTGCGCTTCGAGAAAGTTTCGCTCGCGGCGCCGAACACGACCACTTCGTCCGCGCCCGATGCGATCGCGGCATCGAGCCCCTTGCGGTTGGGCACGAGCACCGGATACGCGACGCCGGGTTTGCGCCGGATCCCGGCCATCACTTCGGCGTTGTCGGCCATCTGCGGCACCCACTTCGGCGACACGAACGCGGTGGCTTCGACGACCGGCAGGCCGGCGTCGGTCAGGCGGTCGACGAGCTCGATCTTCACCGCGGCCGGGACGGCTTTCGATTCGTTCTGAAGGCCGTCGCGTGGTCCGACCTCGACGAGCTTCACTTTTCGCGGAAGGTTCACGGGAATCCCTGCTGAAAGCGCCGCGGGAATGGTGCGGCGATGGAGTGTGCTGCGGCCGCTATTTTAGCGCGCTCAGCACGTTGGAAAAATCGTCCGTCCACACGCGCAGCCGCGGCGGCGGCAGTGGTTGCCAGTTTTCCTGTTCGGCGAGCGCTTCGAGACGTTTCGGATCGCGTGCGATCGCGATCCAGGTCGAGGGTAGCGCCGCGAGGCGCTCGTCGAGCGCGAATTCGAGCCGCGGCCCGGGCATCAGCGCGGCGACGCCGGCGTCGGCGACGAGTGACGAGACCACCGGCACGAGGTCCAGATACTGGTTGGTCACGTGAAACACGATGACGCCGTTCGCATCCAGACGGCTCAGGTACAGCGCAAGCGCTTCGCGCGTGATCATGTGCGCGGGGATCGAGTCGGAGCTGAAGGTGTCGATGAGGATCGCGTCGAACGCGCGTTCCGGCTCGCCCGCGAGGGAAAGGCGGCCGTCGCCGAGGACGATCCGCGCATCGGGCGCGCACTCGGAGAGGAACTGGAAATGGCGCCGGTCCTTCGCGAGCTGCACGACGAGCGGATCGATCTCGAAGAAGGTCCACGTGCGTCCGGGGGCTTTGTGGCACGCCAGCGTGCCCGCCCCCATGCCGATCACGGCGACGCGGCGCAGCTCGCCGTTGCCGCCGAGCTGGGCGAGCGCCTGCCCGACCGGGCTGTCGGCGTGGAAGTACGTCGTCGGACGGGTGCGCCTCGCGGCGTCGCGATACTGGGCCCCGTGTACGGTGACGCCGTGCATGAGCACCGTGAAGGTGTCGGTTTCGTCGCGCACGACGCTGTGCACGCCGAAGAAGCTGCGATGGCGCTCGATCAGCCGCTCGGCCGAATGAACGGCCGGGGTGGCGAGCAGGACGACCAGCACGGCGAGGCCGAATTGCAGAGGCCGGCGATGTGTCAGGTAGAGCGCGATACCGATCGCCTGCAGGTAAACCACCGTTGTCCATGCGGAGTGCGTGAAAGGGCGCACGTCTGAGGCGATGAGCACGGCGAACCCGGCGGCGAGGGCGAGGGCGGGAAGGAGATCGCGCGATGCGCGCTGCCAGTTCCACGTGTTCCTCTCCCGTTCCGACCCTCGCAGCTCCAGCGGCAGAGCGCTGCTTTCGCGATTGACCGGCCGAAGGGCCGACGCGAGCGCCAGCGCGATGGGATACTCGAGGATCGAATCGAAGACGATCGGCGCGACCGCGTTGAACGCGCCGCCGAGGGCGCCGCCGATCGCCAGGCACAGATAGAAGTCCGTGAGGTGCCGCACCGGCGGGCGCAGGCGCGCGAGCTCGGCGTGGCACATCATGGCGGTCACCGCGAACACGACGAGATGCAGGATCAGCACGCTGGTGAGGTTGTTCAGCGGCCACGCGAGCACGAGCAGGATCACGAGCAGCGGCTGCACGCGGCCGATCAGGCGCGGCGACAGCCACTGCCTGCGCGCGAACGCGATGACGAACGTCAGCACGTAGATCGTCAGCGGGATCAGCCACAGGAGCGGCACCGCGGCGATCTCGGAGGTGATGTGCTGCGTGACGCCGAGCATGAGGCTCGACGGCGCGAACGCGAGCAGCAGCCAGCGCACGCGGGTGCCGGCCGTCAACAATGCCTCGGGCGCAGCATTCTCCGAGGACGCGGCGGCTGCCGCGCTAAACGATTTTTTGCGCCAGAGCGCGACGCCGCACAAAACGAGCACGACCGCGAAAAACGCGTAGCCGGCCGACCAGAGGATCGTCTGCTGGCGCAATCCGAGCAGCGGCTCGAAGACGAGCGGATAGCCGATCAGCGCGGCGAGGCTGCCGGTGTTGCTTGCGCTGTAGAGAAAATACGGATCGGCGGCGTGACTGTGGCCGGTGCGCGAGAACCATTCCTGGAGCAGCGGCGCGGTGGCGCTCAGCGCGAAAACCGGGAGCCCGATGCTCAGCGCGAGCACGCTCAGCACCGAGACAACGGGCGCGGTGACGGTCGGGTCGATGTTCGCGACCTGCACCGGCAGCGCGATCATGGCCGCCGCGAAGAGCACGGCGTGCAGCGTCAACTGCCGGCCGACCGGCAGGCGCGCGATCAGATGCGCGTAGAGATAGCCCGCGAGCAGCGTGACCTGGAAGAACAATGCGGCTGTCGTCCATACCGCCGGCGAGCCGCCGTAACGCGGCAGGATCAGCTTCGCGAACAGCGGTTGAATCCAGAACGAGAGCAGCGCGCTCGCGAAGAGGGCGAGCGCGTAGAGCGGCAGTACCGCTAGTTGTTTGTGTGTGGTGCTGCCGATGCCATGGCGCACGGCGCTACATGCGAAAGACACCGAACTTCGTGTCTTCCACCGGCGCTTCGGTCGCGATCGCCAGCCCGAGCCCCAGCACCGCGCGGGTCTCCTTCGGGTCGATGAGGCCGTCGTCCCACAGGCGCGCCGTCGCGTAATACGCGCCCGACTGCTGCGCATATTGATTTAGCAGCGGCTGCTTGTACGCCGCCTCTTCATCGGCGGACCACGGCGAGCCGCTTTTTTCCATCGCCTCGCGTTTCACCTGCGCGAGCACGTTGGCAGCCTGCTCGCCGCCCATGACCGATATGCGGGCGTTGGGCCACATCCACAGGAAGCGGGGTCCGAAGGCGCGCCCGCACATACCGTAGTTCCCCGCGCCGAAGCTGCCGCCGACGATGACGGTCAACATGGGCACGCGCGCGCAGGCGACCGCGGTCACCATCTTGGCGCCGTCTTTCGCGATCCCGCCGGCCTCGTACTTGCGCCCGACCATGAAACCGGTGATGTTCTGCAGGAACACGAGCGGGATTGCGCGCTGGCAGCAGAGCTCGATGAAGTGCGTGCCCTTGAGCGCGGATTCGGAAAACAGGATGCCGTTGTTCGCGACGATGCCGACGGGGTGTCCTTCGATGCGCGCGAAGCCGCACACGAGCGTCGCGCCGTAGCGCGCCTTGAATTCGTCGAGCTCGCTCGCATCGACGACGCGCGCGATCAACTCGCGAATATCGAACGGCGTGCGCGTGCTCGACGGCAGCACGCCATAGATCTCGTCCGGATCGTACAGCGGCGGCGCGCCGGGGCTGCGCGAAACGGTGGGACGCCGGTTCAGGTTCGCGACGATGCGCCGCACGATCCGCAGTGCGTCGGCGTCGTCTTCGGCCAGATGGTCCGCGACGCCTGAAACGCGGGTGTGCACGTCCGCGCCGCCGAGCGCCTCCGCTGTGACGACCTCCCCGGTCGCGGCTTTCACGAGCGGCGGGCCCGCGAGAAAGATCGTGCCCTGGTTCCTGACGATCACCGCCTCGTCCGACATCGCCGGCACGTACGCGCCGCCCGCGGTGCAGGAGCCCATCACGCAGGCGATCTGCGGAATGCCGGCGGCCGACATCGTCGCCTGGTTGTAGAAGATGCGTCCGAAATGCTCGCGGTCCGGAAAGACTTCGTCCTGGCTCGGCAGGTGCGCGCCGCCCGAATCGACGAGATAGATGCACGGCAGACGGTTCTCGCGCGCGATCTCCTGCGCCCGCACGTGCTTCTTCACCGTGAGCGGGTAGTACGTGCCGCCCTTCACCGTCGCGTCGTTCGCGATGACGACGCAGCGCTGGCCGCTGACGCTGCCGATGCCGGTGATGAGCCCGGCGGCGGGCACGGGTTCGCCGTAGACATCGAGGGCCGCAAGCGGGGAGAGCTCGAGGAAAGGGGTGTTCGGATCGAGCAGCCCGGCGACGCGCTCGCGCGGCAGGAGCTTGCCGCGCGAGCGATGGCGCTCGCGCGCGGCGGCGTCACCGCCTTCACGAGCCTGCGCAACGCGCGCGTCGAGCTCGACGACGCGCTCGCGCATCGCGTCGGCGGCCGCGCGGAACTCCGCGCTATCGGCTTTGAGCTTCGAGCGGATGACGCTCATGCAACGGCGTGCGTGGAACGCACCATCAACGCCCGAACACTCGTAGGGTGCGCAAGTTGCGCACCGGCCGCCGGTGCGTCATCGACGCACCCTACGCACGGTCCAGCTCTCGCTGATAGAGCCCGAGCATGTTCTCATCGAAGCACGCGAAGATCACCTTCTCGATGCCTGGATGCCGCTCTACACCCTCGCGGCACTCGCGCACCGCGATCTCCACCGCTTCATCGAGCGGGTAGCCGTAGGCGCCGCAACTGATCGCCGGGAATGCGATCGTCTTCACGCCGTTCTCCGCCGCGAGCGCGAGGCTTTTGCGATAGCACGACGCGAGCAGCTCGGGCTCCCGCTGGCGGCCGTCCTTGTAGACGGGACCGACGGTGTGGATCACATGGCGCGCCGGGAGGCGGTAACCGCCCGTAATGCGCGCGTCCCCCGTCGGACAGCCGCCGAGCGTCCGGCATTCGGCCAGGAGCTCGGGGCCCGCCGCGCGATGAATGGCGCCGTCCACGCCGCCGCCGCCGAGAAGCGTCGTGTTCGCCGCGTTGACGATCGCGTCGACATCGAGCGCGACGATGTTCGCGCGCAGCGCTTTCAGTGTGCTCGTCACCTGGGAAACCTCGGTTTCACCATGGACGTGCGAGCCACTTCTCGACCTGGTCGAGCCGATCCGAGCCCCAGAACGGCTCGCCGTCGATGACGATATAAGGCGAACCGAACACGCCGCGGGAGATGGCGCTTTCGACTTCCCGGCGCAGCCGGTCCTTGACCGCCTGATCGTTGATCTGGCGTTCGAGCTTCGAGCGATCGATGCCGAGCGTGGCGGCGACATCGAGCGTCACGTCGGGCGCGGAGATGTCGCGGTCTTGCGTGAAGTAGGTGTCGTACAGCGCGAGTGCCAGCCGCTTCGCCAGCGCGGGATCCTCGTCCGATACAGCATAGAACGCCCGCGACGGCGCCGTGCTCGCGATCGGAAACTTCGTGGGCAACTGGAACGGCAACCCGAGCAGCCGCGCGGTTCGGCCCAGGTCGCGTGACATGTAGTCGCCCTTCAGCGGGATCGTCGAAAGCGGCTGCTGCCCGGAGACCTTGAATACGGCGCCGAGGAGTATCGGCCGCCAGGTGACGGAGCGTCCGTGGCGGGACGCAATGTCCTCGATCTTGTGCGCGGCGAAGTAGCCGTAAGGCGAGGAGAAGTCGAAGTAGAAGTCGATCGGCTGCTTACTCATGTCAGCCGCTCCAGCGCGATCGCCGTCGCTTCGCCGCCGCCGATGCAGAGCGCGGCGATGCCGCGCTTGAGTCCCCGTTCTTCGAGCGCGTAAAGCAGCGTCACCATGATGCGTGCGCCGGAAGCGCCGAGCGGATGTCCGAGCGCGCACGCGCCGCCGTGGACGTTCACGCGCTCGTGCGTGAGCCGGAGATCGTCGATCGCCGCCATCGCGACGACGGCGAAAGCTTCGTTGATCTCGAAGAGATCCGCGGTCGACGCGTCCCAGCCGGTTTTGTCGAACAGCTTGCGGATCGCGCCGACGGGGGCGGTGGTGAACCACGCCGGCGCCTGCGAGTGCGTCGCGTGGCCTACGATGCGCGCGAGCGGCTGGATGCCGCGCCGCTCCGCTTCCGAGAGCCGCATGAGCACCATCGCCGCGCCGCCATCGGAGATCGAGCTCGAGTTCGCCGCGGTGACCGTGCCGTCCTTGCGGAACGCGGGCTTCAGTTGCGGGATGCGCTCGAGATTCGCTTTCAGCGGCTGCTCGTCATCCTCGACGCGCGTTTTGCCCGCTTCGACCGCAACGATCTCGCGCCGGAACATCCCGCAGCGGATCGCGTCCTGCGCGCGCGTGAGCGAGGTGATCGCGTAGCGGTCCTGCGCTTCGCGCGTGTAGCCGTACTGCTGCGCGGTGTCCTCGGCGTACGTGCCCATGAGGCGCCCGGGATCGTAGGCGTCTTCCAGGCCGTCGAGGAACATGTGGTCCTTCACTTCGGCGTGACCCAGGCGCAAACCGCCGCGCGCTTTCGGCAGCAGATACGGCGCATTCGTCATGCTCTCCATGCCGCCGGTCACCATGATGCGGTTCGTGCCGAGGGTGAGCATGTCGGTCGCGAGCATCGCGGCCTTCATGCCGGAGCCGCAGACCTTGTTGATCGTGGTGCAGCCCGTCGCTTCCGGCAGTCCCGCCGCGAGCGCCGCCTGTCGCGCCGGCGCCTGACCCTGACCGGCCGGCAGCACGTTGCCCATGATCACTTCGTCGACGTCGCCCGGCGCAACACCCGCGCGCTCCACCGCCGCGCGAATGGCGGCCGCGCCGAGATCGCGCGCGCTGCACGCTTTCAACGCACCCTGAAAACCGCCCATCGGCGTGCGCGCCGCGGATGCGATGACCACCGGGTCTGAAACGTTCGAGCTCATACGCTCATCCTCCGCATGCGTTCCAGCGTTTCGATCGTCTCGTCGCGCAGCGCCTTCACCAGATCGGCGGCCGGGAGCTTCCGCGCGAGCGGAACCGCCTGACCGGCCCACATCGCGATGAAATCAGCCTTGCCTGCTTTCGCGGACGCGGCACGCAACGGTCCGGTCACCACGTTCTGCGCCGGGAACGCGAGCACCGGCTTGTCCTGCATTTCGCGAACGTAGCGATTGGCGATGCCGCGCGCGGGCTTACCCGAGAATTTTTCGGTGATCAGCGTGTTGTCCTCGTCCGCCGCGAGGATCGCGTCCTTGTGCAGCGCCGCCGCGCCGCTTTCGGCACATGGCAGGAATGCGGTTCCGAGCTGTGCCGCCTGTGCACCGAGCGCGAGAGCCGCCGCGATGCCGGCGCCGTCCATGATGCCGCCTGCCGCGACCACCGGGACCCGCACGGCTTTGACGATCAGGCGCACGAGCGCGAACGTGCCGGTCATCGCGTCGTACGGATCGCGCAGATACGTGCCGCGATGGCCGCCGGCTTCGGCGCCTTGCGCGATGACGAAATCGACGCCGGCCGCTTCGAGCCGCCTCGCTTCAGCGACGCACGTCGCGGCGCCGCCGACCTTGATGCCCTTCGCGCGCATTGACGCGACACGCTTGGCGTCGAGGTCACCGAGATGAAACGTGAAGACGCCCGGGCGGATCTCCTCGATCGCCGAGAGCTGCGAGACGAGGTCCGGCGCGTATGGCGGCTTGACCGGCTGCGGGCGCTCGAGTCCCAGCTCGTCGTAGTACGGGCCAAGCGCTTCGAGCGCCGCCGTCTGCTCGGACGCATCGATCGCGCCCGCGTTGTTGGACACGAACAGGTTGAGGTTGAACGGCCCGGAGGTGAGCGCTCGCACGCCTTCGGCTTCGCGCATCATCGCCTCAGGCTGCGTGTAGGCGAAACCGAACGAGCCGAGCGCGCCGGCGTTGCACACCGCGCTCACGAGCTCGACCGTCGTCGCGCCGCCGGCCATCGGGGCCTGGATGATCGGAAGCTCGATGCCGAGCGTGTCACACAGTGGAGTTCTGAGATTTTTGCTCATCGCGTCACTTCGTCACTTCATCACTGCATCACCACGTCACTGGGTTTGTTCGAACAGCTCACGCCCGATCAACCAGCGGCGTATCTCAGACGTCCCGGCGCCGATTTCGTAGAGTTTCGCGTCGCGCAGCAGGCGGCCGGTGGGGCTTTCGTTGACATATCCCATGCCGCCGAGCGCCTGTATCGCCTCGAGCGCCATCCACGTCGCGCGCTCGGCCGCATAGAGTATGGCACCGGCCGCGTCCTTGCGCGTCACGCGCCCGGAATCGCACGCCCGCGCGACGGCGTAAACGTAGGCGCAGCATGCGCAGTACGTGGTGTACATGTCCGCGAGCTTGCCCTGCATCAACTGGAAGCTCCCGATCGGATGGCCAAACTGCTTGCGCTCGTGCACGTACGGCAGCACGGCGTCGAGGCACGCGCGCATGATGCCCAGCGGCCCCGCCGCGAGCACCGCGCGCTCGTAGTCGAGTCCGCTCATGAGCACTTCGATGCCGCCGCCTTCGGCGCCGAGCACGTTCGCCGCGGGCACTTCGCATTGCGAGAACACGAGCTCGCAGGTGTTCGAGCCGCGCATGCCGAGCTTGTCGAGCTTCTGCGCGGTCGAAAATCCCTTGAAGCCGCGCTCGATCAGAAACGCCGTGATGCCGCGCGCACCGGCATCCGCATCGGTCTTCGCGTACACCACGAGCACGTCGGCGTCGGGCCCGTTGGTGATCCACATCTTGTTGCCGTCCAGCACGTAGACGTCGCCGTGGCGCCGGGCGCGCAGCTTGAGACTCACGACGTCCGAGCCCGAGCCCGGCTCGCTCATCGCGAGCGCACCCACGTGCTCGCCGGAGATCAACTTCGGAAGGTACGCGCGCTTCTGCTCCGGCGTGGCGTGCCGGCGGATCTGGTTCACGCACAGATTAGAGTGCGCGCCGTACGAGAGTCCGACCGAAGCGGACGCGCGCGAAAGCTCCTCCATCGCGACCACATGCGCGAGATAGCCCATCCCGGCGCCGCCCCATTCCTCCTCGACGGTGATGCCGAGCAGCCCGAGCCTGCCGAGCTGCGGCCACAGGTCCCGGGGAAATTCGTTGGTGCGATCGATCTCGGCGGCGCGCGGCGCGATCTCGGCGGCGGCGAAGTTGCGGACGGTCTCGCGCAGGATGTCGGCCGTCTCGCCGAGATCGAAATCGAGGGTCGGGACATCGCTCATGGACATTCCCTTTACGTGCGCGTAAACCTCACGCGGCCTTGATGTCTCGCCCGGAACCCTGCGCCAGCAGCTTCCGGCATTGCGCTGCAAAGAACTCGACCTCGTTCAGCATGACCTCGATGTCCTCGCGCTGCTGCTCCAGGAGCCCTTTGCGCTTCTCGAGCTTGCCGAGGAACGCCTCCAACTGATCGCGCTCGTCCTTGGAGAGGTCGTAGAGATCGAACAACTCCTTGATTTCCTGCAAGCTGAAGCCGAGCCGCTTGCCGCGCAGCGCGAGCTTGAGCCGCACCCGGTCGCGCGTGCTGAAGACGCGATTCACACCCTGCCGGACCGGGCTCAGGAGACCTTCCGCCTCGTAATGACGGATGGTGCGAGTGGTCACTCCGAATTCACGTGCCAGATCGCCGATCGTATACGTCGCCGTCATTGTGCTGTGCAATATTCCCGAGTAGAATCAACGCGTTCTGAATCATAGTCTCGCCTTTACGTAAACGTCAACCAGCGCGCGCATGGCACAGGAGTCCCGCATGGGCAACCAGCAGGAGCAGGACAAACTCAGGTTCGATGCCGCCGAAGTCGCGCAGCTCTACGCCGACATCGCGCGCAAGAGCGGCGAGCTGCTGACGGGCTTCGCCGCGCGCCACCCGAACGGCGCCTTCTCTTCGGTCGTGTCCGACGAGCTCGGCATCAGCAAGGCGTTCTTCGAAGCGTGGTCCCGCATGCTCACCGATCCGATGCGGCTGGCGGAGACGCAGGTCAGGCTGTGGCAGGACTACGTTTCGCTGTGGCAGCAGTCGATGATGCGGCTGATGGGCCAGAAAGCGGAGCCCGTCGCCGAAACGCCCACAGGCGATCGCCGGTTCAAGCACGAAGACTGGCGGGCCAACTTCGTCTACGACTACATCAAGCAGTCGTATCTCATCGCCGCGAAACATCTGCACCAGACGCTCGCAGGCGTCCAAGGTCTCGACGAGCAGACCGCGAAGAAAGTCGATTTCTACACGCGCCAGTACATCGACGCGCTGGCGCCCTCGAATTTCGTCGTGACCAATCCGGAAGTGATGCGCGAGACGCTCGCGACCGGCGGACAGAATCTGCTGCGCGGTTTTTCCAACCTGCTGGACGATCTCGCGCGCGGCAACGGCAGCGGCCTGAAGCTCCGCATGACCGATGAGCGCGCCTTCGCGCTCGGCGAGAACATCGCGGTGACGCCGGGCAAGGTCGTCTTCCAAAGCGATCTCATCCAGCTCATCCAGTACAGCCCGACCACCGAAAAGGTGTACCGGCGGCCGCTCGTCATCGTTCCGCCGTGGATCAACAAGTACTACATCCTCGATCTGCGGCCGGACAATTCGTTCGTGAAGTGGGCGGTCGGCGAGGGACACACCGTCTTCATCGTGTCGTGGGTAAATCCGGACGAACGGTTCGCGGCCAAGACCTTCGAGGATTACCTGAACGAGGGCACGCTCGCGGCGATCGACGCGGTCGAGCGCGCCACCGGCGAGCGCGAGATGAACCTGATCGGTTTCTGCCTTGGGGGCACGCTGCTAGCGTGCACGCTCGGGCTGCTCGCCGCGAAAGGCGATACACGCGTGAGGAGCGCGACGTTCTTCGCGACGCTTACCGATTTCGACGAGGCCGGCGAGCTCGAAGTGTTCGTCGACGAGGAGCAGGTCGAGGCGCTGGAGAAGCGCATGCGGGAGCGGGGCTATCTCGAAGGCGCGGAGATGGCGACGACGTTCAACATGCTGCGCTCGAACGACCTCATCTGGTCGTTCGTCGTCAACAACTACCTGCTCGGGCGCGATCCTTTTGCGTTCGATCTGCTGTACTGGAACGCGGATTCCACGCGCATGCCGGCGGCGATGCACAGCTATTACCTGCGCAACATGTACCTGCGGAATCTCCTCGCGCAGCGCGGCGGCCTCACGCTCAACGGCACGCCGATCGATCTCTCGAAAGTCGACATCCCGCTGTATTTCATCTCGACGATCGAGGACCACATCGCGCCGTGGAAATCGTGCTATCGCGGCGCACGGCTTTTCGGCGGCCCGGTTCGCTTCGTTCTGGGCGGCTCCGGTCACATCGCGGGGATCGTCAATCCGCCGTCGGCGAACAAGTATGGCTACCGGACGCATGATGCGCTGCCGGCCGATCCGGACGACTGGCTTGCCACGGCGGCGCAGCACCCGGGTTCGTGGTGGAACGACTGGACGGCGTGGGCCGCGCAGCACGGCGGCGACCCGGTGGACGCCCGCATCCCCGGGACGGGTGCGCTGCCGGCGCTCGAGGACGCCCCCGGCTCGTACGTGCGCGTGCGCGCCGAGCCGCGGAAAAAATAGCGCCGCATTCGTGCGATCCCGCCTCGTCTGGATGCGGTTGGCCTGATAATCTTCGACGTGGCGCTCACCGACGTGAAATCGGTGACGTGTATCAAGCCCGCGCGCCCAAGACGCGCGGTGTAATGACAAAGTAGGGGATCTCCGTGAAGCTCTGGAAACTGCATACGCTCGTCTTCCGCTGCCCATGCTGCGGAAAGGACGCCGAGTACGCCGCGCAAGTCGTCGAAGGGCCGCACAAGGGCACGTGGCGGGATCCCACTTACTGGTGCGAGAAATGTTCGAGCGCGGTGCGTGCGCGCGACACCTGGCTGTTCGGCGCCGCGTTCGGTCCGCTCATGGCAATGGTCGCGACCTTCGCGGTCGAAGCGTTGCCCCCGGGCCTTGGGCTGTCGCAGTGGATGACGCTCGCGTTCGCGGCGCTGTGCTGCGCGATCGTCGGATGGCCGCTCTCGCGCACGCTGTCGCGTCATCTCGTCTCGTGGGCGCCACGCGATCCGCGCCATCCCGGTGCATTGCGCGAAGCGCATCTTCGCCGCATCAAAGACGAAGAAGAACAGTGACGCAGTGACGCAGTGACGCAGTGACGGCGTGACGCGGTGACGCAGTAAAAACCGCTCGTCACCTCGTCACTGCATCACCTCGTCACCGCATCACCACCGCGTCCCTCGGTCAGGCGCACACCTTGCCTGACGTATCCTGCGGCGCTGCAGCATGCGTCTGTCTAGAGGCGCCGCGTATACTTCTCACGAAACGGTGACAGTCCCGATTCCGCATCTGCAGCGGAAACGTGACAGTCCCGCGCGAAGGTGACTGCCATGGACATGAAGGACATCTCTCCGGACGTCGATCCACAGGAAACACGGGAATGGCTCGACGCGCTCGAGTCGGTGCTGGAGAACGAGGGACCGGAACGCGCGCACTTCCTGCTCGAGCAGCTCGTTGAAAAAGCGCGCCGTTCCGGCGCGAACATTCCGTTTCGCGCGACCACCGCTTACCTGAACACGATTCCGGTTTCACGCGAGGACCGCCTGCCCGGCAATCCCGAGCTCGAGCACAGGCTGCGCTCGCTCGTGCGCTGGAACGCGATGGCGATGGTCGTGCGCGCGAACAAGGAGTCCTCCGAGCTCGGGGGTCACATCGCGAGCTTCGCCTCCGCCGCGACGCTCTACGACGTGGGCTTCAACCATTTTTTCCGCGCCGCGAGCGACAGCTTCGGCGGCGATCTGGTGTACTTCCAAGGGCACTCGGCGCCGGGCATCTACGCTCGCGCGTACCTCGAAGGCCGCATCACCGACGAGCAGATGAGTCATTTCCGCCAGGAAGTCGGTGGCAAGGGGCTCCCGTCGTATCCGCATCCGTGGCTGATGCCGGATTTCTGGCAATTTCCGACGGTGTCGATGGGACTGGGGCCGCTCATGGCGATCTACCAGGCCCGCTTCATGCGGTACATGAAGGACCGCGGCATTCTGGAAGGCCAGGGGCGCAAAGTCTGGGCGTTCATGGGCGATGGCGAGATGGACGAGCCGGAATCGCTCGGCGCGATCTCGCTCGCGGGCCGCGAGCAGCTCGACAACCTCATCTTCGTCATCAACTGCAACCTGCAGCGCCTCGACGGTCCGGTGCGCGGCAACGGCAAGATCATCCAGGAGCTGGAGTCGGATTTTCGCGGCGCCGGCTGGAACGTGATCAAGGTGATCTGGGGCTCGTACTGGGACCCGCTGATCGCGCGCGACACCCGGGGGCTGCTGCTCAAGCGCATGGAAGAGTGCGTCGACGGCGAGTATCAGGCCTTCAAGGCGAACGACGGCGCGTTCGTGCGCAAGCACTTCTTCGGCAAGTACCCCGAGCTCGCCGACATGGTCGCGAACATGACCGACGACGACATCTGGCGGTTGAACCGCGGCGGCCACGATCCGCACAAGGTGTACGCGGCGTATGCGGCGGCGATGCGCCACAAGGGCCAGCCCACAGTGATCCTCGCCAAGACGATCAAGGGCTACGGCATGGGTGAATCGGGAGAAGGCCAGAACATCACCCACCAGCAGAAGAAGATGGGCACGTCCTCGATCAAGGCGTTCCGCGATCGCTTCAAGGTCCCGATCGCCGACGAGAAGCTCGACGAAGTGCCGTTCTACCGTCCGCCCGAAGATTCGCCGGAGATGCAGTACCTGCGAAGCCGCATCGAAGCGATGGGCGGCTCGCTCCCGGCGCGCCGGCGCAAGGCGGCGCCGCTCGAAGTGCCGCCGCTCTCCGCGTTCGAAGCGCAGTTGAAAGGCACCGAAGGGCGCGAGATCTCGACCACGATGGCGTTCGTGCGAATCCTGAACACGATCATTCGCGACAAGAAGATCGGCAAGCTCGTCGTGCCGATCGTGCCGGACGAGTCGCGCACCTTCGGCATGGAAGGCATGTTCCGGCAGCTCGGCATCTACTCGCACGTGGGGCAGCTCTACACCCCCCAGGACGCCGCGCAGCTCATGTACTACAAGGAAGACAAGAACGGGCAGATCCTCGAAGAGGGCATCAACGAGGCCGGCGCGATGTCTTCGTGGATCGCGGCCGCCACCTCGTACAGCACCAACGGCCAGCCGATGATCCCGTTCTACATCTACTACTCGATGTTCGGCTTCCAGCGCGTGGGCGATCTCGCGTGGGCCGCGGGCGACATGCGCGCGCGCGGATTTCTGCTGGGCGGCACCGCGGGCCGCACGACGCTGAACGGCGAAGGCCTGCAGCACGAGGACGGCCACAGCCACGTTCTCGCCTCGACGATTCCCAATTGCATCTCGTACGACCCGACCTACGCGTACGAGCTCGCCGTCATCATCCAGGACGGCATGCGGCGGATGTACCAGGAGCAGGAGGACGTCTACTACTACATCACCGTGATGAACGAGAACTACGCGCATCCGGCGATGCGCGAGGGCGTCGAGAAAGGCATCCTCAAGGGGATGTACCTGCTCTCGGAGGGCAAGGCGAAGAAAGGCGCCCTCAAAGTTCAGCTCGTCGGCAGCGGCACCATCCTGCGCGAGCTCATCGCGGGCGCGGAGCTCCTGGAAAAGGATTTCGGCATCTCGGCCGACATCTGGAGCGCGACCAGTCTCAACCAGCTCCGGCGCGACGGGCTGGAATGCGCGCGCTGGAACCTGCTGCATCCGGAAGCCGAGCGGCGCGTGCCGTACGTCGAGCAGTGCCTGAAAGACCGGCCGGGACCGGTGATCGCGGCCACCGATTACATGAAGCTCTTCTCCGACCAGATCCGCCCGTTCATTCCCACCCACAACTTCGTCGCCCTCGGCACCGACGGCTTCGGACGCTCGGATACGCGCAAGGCGCTGCGCCGCTTCTTCGAGGTGAATCGCTATTACGTGGCGGTCGCCGCGATGAAAGCGCTCGCCGACGAAGAGGCGCTGCCGCGCGCGAAAGTAACCGAAGCCATACGCAAATACGAAATCGACCCGGAAAAGCCGGATCCCACGAAGGTCTAGTGACGCGGTGACGAAGTGACGAGGTAACCACACGCATGACCATGAGCTTTCTATACGGCTTCACAGCGTCACCGCATCACCGCGTCACCGCGTCACCGCGTTAGCTACGAAGATGAGCGAAACCGTAGAAGTCAAAGTGCCCGACATCGGGGACTTCAAGGATGTGCCGGTGATCGAGGTGTTCGTGAAGCCGGGCGATCAGGTGAATGCCGAGGACTCGCTGATCACGGTCGAATCGGACAAAGCGACCATGGAAGTGCCCTCGCCGCTGGCGGGGGTCGTGAAAGAGCTCAGGGTCAAGGTCGGCGACAAGGTCTCCGAAGGCTCGGCGGTCGTGCTGCTGGAGAAGTCCGGCGACGGCGGCGCGCAAGCGAAAGCGCCGCCGGCGAAGGAAGAGCCGGCGCCGCAGAAAGCCGCAGCGCCCCCGCAGCAGCAGCCCGGCACACGGCCGCAGCCGGCCGCGCCGGCGACAGCTGAAGCGCCGGCGGTGCCTGCGCAGCCGCGTACCCCGGCGCCGCAGCCTTCCGCCGCGCCCGCGGTAGACGAAGCGGGCTTCGGACGAGCGCACGCAAGCCCGTCGGTGCGGCGATTCGCGCGCGAGCTCGGCGTCGATCTCTCCAAAGTGCGGGGCAGCGGCCCGAAGTCGCGGATCCTCAAGGAGGACGTGCAGGGCTTCGTGAAGACCGAGCTCGCGCGTCCGCGCGGCGCCGAAGGCGGCGGTCTCGGTTTCAATCTGCCGCCGCTTCAGCCGGTCGATTTCTCGAAGTTCGGGCCGGTCGAGACGCAGCCGCTCTCGCGCATCAGGAAGCTCTCCGGCGCGTTCCTGCATCGCAACTGGGTGAGCATCCCGCACGTCACGCAGCACGACGAGGCGGATATTACCGAGCTCGAGGAATTCCGCAAGTCGCAATCCGAAGAGGCGAAGAAGCAGGGCATACGCTTCACGATCCTCGGCTTTCTCATGAAAGCGTCCGTGGTGGCGCTGCGCCAGTTTCCGGAGTTCAACGCGTCACTCGCGCCGGACGGCGAAAGCCTCGTGCTCAAGCAGTACTTCCATATCGGTGTCGCGGTGGATACGCCCAACGGCCTCGTCGTCCCGGTCATCCGCGACGTCGACAAGAAGGGGCTGCTCGAGCTCGCGCGCGAGCTCGGCGAAGCGAGCGAGCGCATGCGCGGCGGAAAGATCGCGCCCACGGACCTGCAGGGCGGCTGCTTCTCGATTTCGAGCCTGGGCGGCATCGGCGGCACGATCTTCACGCCGATCATCAATGCGCCCGAAGTCGCGATACTGGGCGTGGGCCGCAGCGTCATGCGGCCGGTGTGGAACGGCAGGGACTTCGCGCCCCGTCTCATGCTCCCGCTGTCGCTCTCGTACGATCATCGCGTGATCGACGGCGCGTCCGGTGCGCGCTTCATCACGTTCCTTTCCGGCGTGCTTTCAGACATCCGGCGGCTCGTCCTCTGAACGGTCCCATCGGCATCTTCGGCGGCACATTCGACCCGATCCATTACGGCCATTTGCGGCTCGCCGAGGAGATTGCCGAGGCTGCGAAGCTCGCCGAAGTGCGGTTCGTCCCGAGCGGCACGCCGCCGCACCGCACGCGACCGGGCGCCGACGCGCAGCATCGTGTGGCAATGGCGAAGCTCGCGGTCGCGGGCAATGCGCGCTTCTCGGTCGACCCGCGCGAGACGCAGCGCAGCGGCCCCGGCTACACCGTCGACACGCTGACGCAGCTGAGAGGCGAGATCGGCGCCGACCGCGCGCTCGTGCTCCTCGTCGGCGCCGATGCTTTCCTCGATCTCGCGACGTGGAGCCGCTGGCGCATGCTGTTCGATCTCGCGCACATCGCGGTCGCGTATCGCCCGGGCTTCCCGATCGACACGTGGCAGGCGCGCATGCCGGAGCCGCTGGCGCACGAGTACGCGGCACGCTACATGCAACAACCGCTCGCGGTGCATCTCGCACCGGCGGGCGGCATCGCCGCGGTTTCGATGACGGGACTCGACATCTCAGCCACGTTCGTGCGCAGCGCGATCGGTCGCGGTGCGAGCGCGCGCTATCTGGTCCCCGATTCCGTTCTCGACTATATTGCTTCGCACGGTCTGTACAGATGACGCTCACGAAACTCGTAAAGACGGCGGTCGACGCGCTCGACGACATCAAGGGTCGCGACATCACCGTGCTCGACGTGCGCAAGCTCACGACGCTGTTCGATCGCATGATCATCGTAAGCGCGGACTCGACGCGGCAGGCGAAGGCGCTTGCGAACAACCTGCAGGAGAAGGTGAAGGCGCAGGGCGGCAAGGTCTACGGCGTCGAGGGCGAGCAGGTCGGCGAATGGGTGCTCGTCGATCTGGGCGCGGTGATCGTGCACATCATGCAGCCGGCGATCCGCCAGCACTACAACCTCGAGGAGCTGTGGACGCCGCCGCGGGCGACGCGCCGCCGCGCCAGCGCCTCCGCCGAAGCTGCGCGGGAATGAAGCTTCCCTCCCCCTCGACGGGGAGGGTCAGGGTGGGGGTGTCACTTGAAGCTCCTCGTCGTCGCCGTCGGCCAGCGCATGCCCGCCTGGATCGACGCCGGCTTCGACGAATACGCGAAGCGCATGCCGCGGGAGGCGAGCCTCACGCTGCGCGAAATCCGCGCCGAGCCGCGTGCGGACGGTGCGCCGGTCGAACGTGCCGTGCAGGCCGAGGCGAAGCGCATTCGCGCGGCACTGCCCGCGGACGCTCTCGGCGTCGTGCTCGACGAACGCGGCAAGACCTGCACCACGCGCGAGCTCGCCCGCCGCGTCGAACGCTGGCTCACCGAAGGGCGGGACGTTGCGTTTGTCATAGGCGGCGCCGACGGATTGGCCGACGATATGCGGCGTGATGCGGACTGGCTGTGGTCACTGTCACCGCTCACGCTGCCGCACGGGCTCGTCCGCGTCGTCGTGGCGGAGCAGCTCTACCGGGCGTGGACGATACTGAAGAACCATCCCTACCATCGTGCCTAGCCGGATTTATCTCGCCTCACGCAGCCCGCGCCGCCGGGAGCTCCTGAAACAGATCGGCATCTCGTTCGAGATCGTGCTCCTGCGCGAGGATCCGAGCCGCGGCCGCGACGTCGACGAGACACCGCTCCCTCAGGAGAGTCCTGACGTGTACGCGCTGCGCGTCGCCTGCGCCAAGGCCGAGCTCGGCGCGCGCTACACCGGACGGCGATCGCTCATCGCGCGGCCGGTGCTCGCGGCCGACACCACCGTCGTGTGCGACGGGCGCGTGCTCGGGAAACCCCAGGACCGCGACGACGCCTTGCGCATGCTGAAGCTCCTCTCGGGCCGCCAGCACGAAGTCATCACCGCGGTCGCGGTCGCATCGCTCGACCGGCTCGAGCAGGCGATCTCGACGTCGCGCGTGTGGTTTCGCCAGATTTCGGACCACGACGCCCGTAAATACGTCGCGACCGGCGAGCCGATGGACAAGGCGGGCGCCTACGCGATACAGGGCCGCGCCGCGGTGTTCGCCTCGCACATCGAGGGAAGTTATTCAGGCATCATGGGACTCCCGCTCGCCGAAAGTGCGGAGCTCCTGCGCAGATTCGGCGTGGACACGCCCTGAAGATCCGGCCACCCGTTATGAACATGCACGGAGACAAGGTCCATCCTACGGCTTACGCGCACGCCGATGCCGGAGGACGCTTCGCGATGACGGAGGAGATCCTCATCAACGTGACGCCGCAGGAGACCCGCGTCGCGGTCATCGAGCATGGTGTCACCCACGAGCTGCACATCGAGCGCACCAGCGCGCGCGGCCTCGTCGGCAATATCTATATGGGGCGCGTGATCCGCGTCCTGCCGGGCATGCAGTCGGCCTTCATCGATATCGGCGGCGAGCGCGCGGCTTTCCTGCACGTCGCGGACATCTGGGGGAGCCGCGGCAACGGTTCCGGCAACGGCACCGGCGGCATCCCGGCGATGCCGATCGAGCGCCTGTTGAACGAAGGCCAGAACCTGGTGGTGCAGGTGGTGAAGGATCCGATCGGCACCAAAGGCGCGCGGCTTTCCACGCAGATCAGCATGGCCGGCCGCTTCCTCGTGTACCTCCCGCAGGAGTCGCACATCGGTATTTCCCAGCGCATCGAGGACGAGACCGAGCGGCAGGTCCTGCGCGAGAAGCTCCAGGCGAGCCTGCCGCCGGAAGAAAAAGGCGGCTTCATCATCCGCACGATGGCGGAGACCGCCTCGGATCACGAGCTGCAGTGCGACGTCGCGTACCTGCGCAAGCTCTGGCACGGCATCCAGGAGCGCGCGCGCGACGCCGCATCGCTCACGCTGCTGTACCAGGACCTCAACCTGAGCTTGCGGGTGCTGCGCGATTTCGTGCACGACGACACCGTGCGCATCCTGATCGACTCGCGCGAGACGTTCCAGGCGATGCGCGATTTCGCCGCCGAGTTCACGCCGAACGTCCTGCCGCGCGTCGAGCACTACCAGGGCGAGCGGCCGCTCTTCGACCTCTACGGCGTCGAGGACGAGATCGAGAAAGCGCTCGCGCGGCGCGTGGATCTAAAGTCCGGCGGTTATCTCATCATCGACCAGACCGAGGCGCTCACCACGGTCGACGTGAATACCGGCGGCTACGTCGGCGGGCGCAGCTTCGACGACACGATCTTCAAAACCAACCTCGAGGCGGCGCAGGTCATCGCGCGCCAGCTTCGTATGCGCAACCTCGGCGGCATCATCATCATCGATTTCATCGACATGGACAGCGACGAGCACCGCGGCGCGGTCCTGCATGAATTTCGCAAGGCGCTCTCCCGCGACCGCACGCGCATGACGGTCAACGGCTTCACCCAGCTCGGGCTGGTGGAGATGACGCGCAAGCGCACGCGCGAGTCGCTCGCGCACGTACTGTGCGAGCCGTGCCCGGTGTGCGAAGGCCGCGGCGAGCTGAAGACGGCGCAGACCGTCTGTTACGAAGTGCTGCGCGAGCTCCTGCGCGAGGCGCGGCAGTTCAGCGCGCGCGAGTTCCGCATCCTCGCCGCGCAGCAGGTGATCGACATGTTCCTGGACGAGGAGTCGCAGAGCCTGGCGATGCTCTCCGATTTCATCGGCAAGCCCGTGTCGCTCCAGGTCGAGAGCGCCTACAACCAGGAGCAGTTTGATATCGTGTTGATGTAGGACCACCAACAACGGGGAGGCAACATGAGGTTACGCACGTTAGTCACGCTCGGCGCCGCCGTGTGCACCGGCGGCGCCGCCGTTGCCGCAGCGGCGGCGGAATCGGCGAAGGACTATCCTTCGCGCCCGGTGCGCCAGCTCGTCCCGAACGCACCCGGCAGCGCGGTCGATACGCTCGGCCGTATCGTCGGGCTCAAGCTCCCGGACGTCCTCGGGCAGCAGGTCGTGATCGACAACCGCCCCGGCGCGGCGGGTGTCATCGCGATGGAGATTGCGAAGAACAGCGCGCCCGACGGCTACACGCTGATCACGGCCACGACCGCCGCGACGACCGTTGCGCGGCTGATGGTCAAGAACGCGCCGTACCACCCGCTGAAGGACTACGACTACGTCGTCCAGTTCGCCGAGACGCCCAACGTGCTGGTCGTGCATCCGAAGGTGCCGGCGAAGTCGGTGAAAGAGCTCATCGACTACGCGAAGAGCCACAAGACGGGCTTCAACATGGCCTCCGCCGGCAGCGGCTCTCAGAGCCATCTCTCCGGCGCCTACTTTCAGCAGGCCAGTGGCATCGAGTCGCTGCACGTGCCGTACAAGGGTGGCGGACCTTCGGTCGCGGCGGTCATTGCGGGCGAATCGCAGTGGACGCTCACCCCGGCGCCCGCCGTCATGACCCACGTTAACGCCGGGCGGGTGCGCGCGGTCGGCCACAGCCTGCCGAAGGCCACGCCGCTGCTGCCGAACATCGCGCCGATCGCCGATGCGGTCCCCGGCTTCGATTACAGCGGCTGGATGGGCTTTTACCTGCCGCGGGGCACGCCCAAAGCGATTAACGACAAGCTGCGCACCGCAGTGATCAAGACGATGGAAAACCCGGACGTGAAGAAACAGTTCGCGTTCCAGGCGACCGAGATCATCATTCGCGGCCCCGAGGAGTTCCGCAAAGTGGTTGCGGATTCCATGTCGAAGAACGAGAAGCTCGTGAGATCGCTCGGGCTCACGGCGAACTGAAGCGCCACGCGCGCATCAGGTGAAAAGCGGCGCAGCGGACCTGCGCCGCTTTTTGCTTAACATGCGGGCACGACATTCTTCGCCTACGACTTGAACGCACCCCAGACCACCATCCGCCGGCACGCGGTCACCACGCCGCTGCGCATCCTGGCCGAGCAGGCTTTTTCCCGGGCGGCGGGCGCACCGCTCGTCGGCGGCAACAGCGTGCGGGTGCTCAAGGACGCGGCGGAGAATTTTCCCGCCTGGCTGGCGGCGATTCGCTCGGCGCGCCGCTCGATCCTGTTCGAGCATTACATCGTCGCCCCCGACGACATCGGCCGCGAGTTCGTGGCCGCGCTGGCGGAGCGCGCGCGCGCCGGTGTGCGCGTGCGCGCCATACACGACTGGTTCGGGAGCCTGAGCCTGCGCAACGTCCAGCTCTGGCGCCCGCTCATCGAAGCGGGCGGCGTGGTGCGCACGTTCAATCCGCCGCGGCTCGACAGTCCTTTCGCGTGGCTCACGCGCGATCACCGCAAGCTGATCGCGGTGGACGGCGACATCGCGTTCGTGAGCGGCCTGTGCGTGAGCCGCAAGTGGACGGGCAATGCCGCGCGCGGCATCGAGCCGTGGCGCGATACCGGCCTCGAGCTGCGCGGGCCCGTCGTCGCCGATCTCGAGGAGGCGTTCGCGCAGGTGTGGGCGGCGACGGGCCAGCCGCTCGATCCCGCGGAGCTCACGCCGCGCGCGAGCATCGCGCCCGCAGGCGAAGTGACGCTGCGCGTGCTCGCGAGCGAACCCAACGTGGCTGGGCTTTATCGGCTCGATCAGCTCATCGCCTCGATGGCGACGCGTACGCTGTGGCTCGCGGACGCGTATTTCGTCGCGGTCGCGCCGTACGTGCAGGCGTTGCGCGCCGCGGCGCTCGACGGGGTGGACGTGCGGCTTCTCGTGCCGGGCACGAGCGACGTGCCGTGGGTCGCGCACGTCTCGCGTGCGGGCTACCGGTCGCTGCTGGAAGCCGGCATTCGCGTGTTCGAGTGGAACGGCGCGATGATGCATGCGAAAACGGCGGTGGCGGACCGCCGCTGGGCGCGCGTGGGCTCGTCGAACCTCAACCTCGCGAGCTGGGTCGGCAATTACGAGCTCGACGTCGCGATCGAGGACGAACCGATTGCGCACGCCATGGCGGAGATGTACGAAAACGACCTCACGCACGCGACCGAGGTGGTGCTCGACGCGAGCCGGCGCATGCGCATCGCGCGCGCGCGCCGGCGCTGGCATCGCGCGGGCATGCCGAGAGCCGCGCGTGCGGCGGCCGGCGCGCTGCGCCTCGGACACACGGTCGGCGCGGCGATCACCAACCGGCGGGTGATCGGGCAATCCGAGGCCGGCATGATGGCGGTGGTCGGAACCGTGCTCGTCGCGATAACCGCGATCGGGCTGCTGTGGCCGATGGTGCTGGCCGCGCCGATCGTGCTCTTCGCGGGCTGGATCGGGATCGCCCTCGTTTTCCGCGCGATCAGGTTATCGAAGACAGCGCGATCAGGAGAAGCTGACAGATGATGATCACGACCAGCGGCGAGAGATCGACGTTGGCGACCATCGGGATCACGCGCTGCAGCGGCCGCAGGAAGGGCCGCGTCAGGGTATTCAGGAGCGGCGCGATCGGGCTGTAGGGGTTCACCCACGAGAGCACCGCCTGCAGGATCACGACCGCGATCACGATATAGAGCAGCAGGCGCAGCACGTTCGTGAGCGCGATCAGCGCGACGCCCGCGAGCATCGGCCCGCCGATAGTGCCGCGCAGCGGATCGGCGATGATCGTGAGCACCAGCACGAGCTCGAGGAACTGGGTAAGCCAGGCGAGGAGCAGCGTCGAGAGATCGAGACCCCACAGCCCGGGCACCACGCGCCGCACCGGCCGCACGATGAAGTTCGTGAGCGCGTTGACGAAATCCGCGACTGGATTGCGCGGCGCGCGCGCCCACTGCATGAGGAAGCGCAGCAGCAGCAGCACGGTGAAAAAGCCCGCCGCCGTCTCGATGAGGAAGATGAGGGCTCGCATGAGCATCAGCGGGCGCTCCCCGCGGGTTCGTCGCGGCCCAACGCCTCACCCAGCTCGCGCGAGCGCTCTGCCGCGCCACGTACGGCCGCTGCGATCGCCTCTCTCACCCGACGCTCTTCGAGAACCGCGATGGCTCGCTCGGTCGTGCCGCCCTTCGAAGTGACGCGCGCGCGCAGCATCGCCGCGCTCTCGGGGCTTTCCGCCGCGAGCTTCACCGCGCCGGAGAAGGTCTGCAACGCGAGCTGCCGGGCAGCGTCATCACCGAAGCCCTGCTCGCGCGCGGCGGATTCGAGCGCTTCGAGGAAGTAGAAGACGTACGCCGGGCCGCTGCCGGACACCGCGGTTACGGCGTCGATCTCACCTTCCGTGTCGACCCACAGCGTCTTGCCCGCGGCCCCGACGATCGCCTCGGCAGTGGCGCGGTCCGCCGCGCCGACCGTCACCGGCGCGAACAATCCGGTCATCCCGGCGAGTACGAGCGCCGGGGTATTCGGCATCGCGCGCACGACGTTCGTGCAGCCGCCGAGCCAGCGGGAGAGGTCGGCGTAGCGGATTCCCGCGGCGATTGAGATGACCAGCGCATCTCCCACCAGCGGGGCGAGACCGGCCGCGACCTCGCGCATCTGCTGGGGCTTCACCGCGAGGACGATGCAGTCGGCCTCGCGAACGCCGGTCGCAAGCTCGCCGGTCGCCTGCACCTTCAGATCGCGCTGGAGCTTCTCGCGCGCGGCCGGGTCGATTTCAACCACTGAAATATCGGCCGGCGATCGGCCCTGACGGAGGGCGCCGGTGATGAGCGCGGTCGCCATGTTGCCGCCGCCGACGAATGCGATTTTCATGGCTGGATTCTCTCACGCTGGCCGAAGAGGGCCGTGCCCACCCGCACCAGCGTTGAGCCTTCGGCGATCGCGGCTTCGAGATCGTCCGACATCCCCATCGACAGCGTGTCGAGCGGGATTCCGGCGGCGGCGAGCTCGTCCCGGAGCACGCGTACGCGGCCGAATTGGCGGCGCTGCGCCTGGACGTCGGGCGTCGCCTCGGGAATGGCCATGAGACCGCGCAGGCGCAGTCGGGGCAGGCCGGATACGGCACGCGCCAGATCCGCGAGCGCTTCAGGCGCGACGCCGTGCTTCGTCGCCTCGCCGCTCACGTTCACTTCGATGCAGACCTGGAGGGGCGGGCGGTCCGGCGGCCGGGCCGCATCGAGCCGCTCGGCGATCTTCTCGCGGTCGACGCTGTGGACCCAGTCGAAATGCTCCGCGATGAGCCGCGTCTTGTTGCTTTGAATGGGCCCGATGAAGTGCCATTCGAGTGGAAGGCCGCCGAGCGCCATGACCTTTTTCACGCCTTCCTGCGCGTAGCTCTCCCCAAAGAGCCTCTGTCCCGCCGCGTGTGCCTCTTCGATATATGATGCGGGGAAGGTCTTGCTGACCGCGAGCAGAGCGATCTCCGATGCCGTCCGGTGAGCCTCGCGTGCCGCACGCTCTATGCGGCTTCGCACGGCTTGCAACTGAAACGCGATTATTGTCATAATTTTGACGGCGGGTGACGGCGTAAAATCAATGCTTTACGATTGACTTCTCAGAACCTGCGCTACCACGCCGCCGTGGAGAAAGTATAAATGGATATCTCCGAGCTCCTCGCCTTCACCGTCAAGAACAAAGCCTCCGACCTGCACCTCTCGGCGGGGCTGCCGCCGATGATCCGCGTGCATGGCGACGTGCGCCGCATCAACCTGCCGCCGCTCGAGCACAAGGACGTGCACGCGATGGTGTACGACATCATGAACGACGGTCAGCGCAAGTTCTACGAGGAGAACCTCGAGTGCGACTTCTCGTTCGCGATTCCGAACCTCGCGCGCTTCCGCGTGAACGCGTTCGTGCAGCATCGCGGGGCGGGCGCGGTGTTCCGGATCATTCCATCGACGGTGCTCTCGCTCGAAGATCTGAAGGCCCCCAAGATCTTCCAGGAGATCGCCAACCAGCCGCGCGGCATCGTGCTGGTGACGGGACCGACCGGCTCGGGCAAATCGACCACGCTCGCGGCGATGGTCAACTTCATCAACGAGAACGAGCACGGCCACATCCTCACGGTCGAAGACCCGATCGAGTTCGTGCACGATGCGAAGAAGTGCCTGATCAACCAGCGCGAGGTCGGACCGCATACGCTGTCGTTCGCGAACGCCCTGCGCGCGGCGCTGCGTGAGGACCCGGACGTGATCCTGGTCGGCGAGATGCGCGACCTCGAGACGATCCGGCTGGCGATGACCGCGGCCGAAACCGGCCACCTGGTGTTCGGCACGCTGCACACGAGCTCGGCGGCGAAGACGATCGACCGGATCATCGACGTCTTCCCGGCCGAGGAAAAAGAGATGGTGCGCGCGATGCTCTCGGAATCCCTGCGCGCGGTCATCTCGCAGACGCTCATCAAGACGAAGGACGGCTCCGGCCGCGTCGCCGCTCACGAGATCATGATCGGCACACCGGCGATCCGGAACCTGATCCGCGAAGGCAAGGTCGCGCAGATGTATTCGGCGATCCAGACCGGGCAGGGATTCGGCATGCAGACGCTGGATCAGTGCATGCTCGAGCTGGTGAAGCGCAACGTGATCTCCGTAGAAGAAGGCCGGGCGCGCGCGGCGAACAAGGACGCGTTCCGGTAGACCGCGGCTCGCCGGGGTAAATCAGGGGAGAGGACGTGGAAAGAGACCAGGCACTCAAGTTCATGCACGACTTGCTGCGCGCCATGGTGCAGAAGAACGCGTCCGACTTGTTCATCACCGCGGGTTTCCCGCCGGCGATCAAGATCGACGGGCGCGTGACACCGGTCGCGAGCCAGCCGCTGTCGCCGCAGCACACCGCCGAGATCGCGCGCGCGATCATGAACGACAAGCAGGCGGCGGAGTTCGAATCGACCAAGGAAGCGAACTTCGCGGTGAGCCCCGGCGGCATCGGCCGTTTCCGCGTGAGCGCCTTCCTGCAGCAGGCGCGCGTGGGCCTGGTGCTGCGCACCATCAACACCAATATTCCGAAGTTCGAGGAGCTGAATCTGCCGTCCGTGCTGCGCGACATCTGCATGATGAAGCGCGGTCTGGTGATCATGATCGGCGGCACGGGTCAGGGCAAATCGACGTCGCTGGCGGCGATGGTCGGCTACCGCAACGAGAACAGCTACGGTCACATCATCACCGTCGAGGATCCGGTCGAATACGTGCACGACCACAAGAACTGCGTGGTGACGCAGCGCGACGTCGGCGTCGACACCGATACGTGGTTCGCGGCGCTGAAGAACGCGTTGCGTCAGGCGCCGGACGTGATCCTGATCGGCGAGATCCGCGACCGGCAGACGATGGAATACGCGATCGAGTTCTCCGAAACGGGCCACCTTTGCATGGCGACCCTGCACGCGAACTCGTCGAACCAGGCGCTCGACCGGATCATCAACTTCTTCCCCGAGGAGCGTAAGCAGCAGCTCCTCATGGACCTCTCGCTCAACATCCGCGCGTTCATCGCGCAGCGCCTGCTGCCGAAGAAGGACGGCAAGGGGCGCGTCGCCGCGGTGGAGATCATGCTCAACACGCCGCTCATCTCGGATTTGATCTTCAAGGGCGACGTGCACGAGATCAAGAACATCATGGCGAAATCGCGCGAGCTGGGGATGCAGACGTTCGACCAGCATCTCTTCGATCTCTACGACAACGGCGTCATCAGCTACGAGGACGCGCTGCGCAATGCGGACTCGGTGAACGAGCTGCGGCTGATGATCAAGCTCAACTCGAAAGAAGCCAAGGGCAAAGACGTGCTCGGTGGCGTCACCCACCTCAACATCGTCTGAAAATCCTACGACGCGCGACTTCGTTGCGCGTCCAGCCAGTCGAGCATGATGCGGTTGAACGCTTCCGGCCGTTCGACGTTCGGGAAGTGCCGCGCGTCGCCGATTTCTTCGTAGCGCGCTCCCGGCACCAGGCTGGCAATGCGGCGGTTCTCCGCGGGCGGCGTGCCGGGATCGCTGTCGCCGCACAGGACGAGCACCGGCAGCCTCACGCCGGGTAGCTGCGACACGAAATCGAAGTCGAGTATCGCTTCGCAGCAGCCGAGGTAGCCGACGGGGCTCGTCGCCGCGACCGTATCGCGGATCTGCTTCCAGCGGCCGGGCCGGCGCCCTTTGAAGGCCTCGGTAAACCAGCGGTCCATCGTGCCGTCGGCGATCGGCTCCAGTGAATTTGCGTTCTTCACGACCGCCATGCGCTCGCGCCAAACCGACGCAGCAGCCGACGGGCTGCACGGCAGCGTGTCGCACCACATCGCGGACAGTAGACGCTCGGGATGCGCGAGCGCGAAGGCCTGGCCGATCATGCCGCCGATCGAGAGTCCGATGTAGTGACAGCGGCGAATCGAGAGGCCCTCAAGCACCGCCGCAATATCGTCGGCCAGGGCGCGCATCGTGTAATTGCCCGGCACCGGATCGCTCCCGCCATGGCCGCGCATGTCGAGGCGCAGCACGCGAAATCCCGCGGCGAGCAGCCCGGGCAACTGATCGGTCCAGCTGCCGCCGTCGGAAGCCAGCGAATGGGTGATGCAGACCACCGGTGCGTCATCCGGACCGACAAGATCGTACGCAAGACGTCTGTTGGCGAGCGGCAGCAGCATGGACGTTTCTCCTTCGGAAGATCGGTCAATGTTACTGCGATTCGCGCGGGCGGCCCGCGGCGGGCGTGCCTTGGTAACATCGCCGCACGATGCGCGCGAGTAAATCGATGAAAGTGCACGGGCTGCCGCCGCTCACGCCCGCGGCGCGGAGGTGACGCCGGAGCTGCCCTTCGGGCCCGGGATCTACGCGCTGCTCGCCGCGATCGTTACGGCCGGATATTTCATCTTCGCGATTACCGGATTCGGCGCAGCGCTCATTACCGTACCCGTGATGTCGCACCTGCTGCCGCTGCCGTTCGTGCTGCCGGTGGCGGTGCTCCTCGACGTGGGCGCGTCGCTCGTCGTCGGAACGAAATTTCATCGCGACGCCGACTGGAAAGAGCTCAGGTGGATGGTGCCGCTTTCGGTGGCGGGCGCGGTCGTCGGCGTCACGCTGCTGGTGAACCTGCCGCGCGAAGCGGGCATCGCGGGTCTCGGGGTGCTGTTGATCGCGTACGGTGTGTATAGCCTGAGACAGGGCGGCGCGTTCAGGCGCCTGCACGGCGCGTGGGCGCCCGTCTCGGGCTTCGGCGGCGGGCTCATGGGCACGCTGTTCGGGATCGGCGCACCGCCCTATGCGGTGTATCTCACGCGGCGCATCGAAGATAAATCCGCGATGCGCGCGACGCTCTCGACGATGGTGCTCTTCAGCACCGGTATCCGGCTTACGGTGTTCGCCTTTGCCGGCCTCGTGCTGGCGGACCGGCTGTTCGCGTTCGCGCTGCTCTTTCCGTTCGTGCTCGGGGGTCTGTGGATCGGCAACCGCGTGCATCTCGCCCTCTCGCGCGAGAGGGTGCTGGCCGCGATCGCGCTGTTGCTCGTCGCGACGGGCGGCTCGCTTCTGATTCGAGCGCTTGTCTGATTCGTAGGTGCGCCATCGGCGCACCCTACGCGGCTATTGCGGGCTCGCGGTTTCGGCGCCCTTTGGAAGGTAACGCAGTTGCACCGTCAGGCCCGAGACGTCGATCTTGCCGAGCTTGAGCAGACGCGCTTCGATCGCGGCGCGCGAGCGGTCGTGTAGCTTCGCGAGCTCCGCGGAGGTTTTCCCCGCATCGAACCCGGCGGCGAGGCGCTCCTCTTCCTCCGGCGTCCAGCGCACGAAGGTGTTCGCCGGCATGTCGGCGGTTTTGCGCTCGCTGCCCGGGTGTGCCGGACGGCTGCCGTCGAGCGCGCGCACCGCCTCGAACAAGGCCCGCACGGTGTCTGGGTGCTGATACGCGCTGTCCGCCGCGAAGACTTCGCCCGTCGCTGGATTCACGCCGTTCGCGAGCGCGTTCAGGATCTTCAAGGCCTGTTCTCTTTCCATGTTCCCCTCCTGTTGAGTTGCCGGTTGTCGACGTCGCGCGATTGCAGGTTTTCCGGCGACGTACGTGGACAACGTCACGCGTGAGGCGCGGTTGTCGGCAGGAGGACGTACTACTTCGGCGGTAGCGGCGCAGACCCTGCGCGGGGCTTGCGCATGCTGCCGGCGACCAGTCGAAATTCGAACAGCCGGCACTCGAGCGCGCCGTTGTAGAGCGGCGTGCGGCGCGAGGGCGCAAGCCCAATCAGCTTCGGCAGCCTCAGGTCGGCCGTGAGGATGTACGCGGTCCAGCCGGCGTACTTCTTCTTGAGCGCATCGCCGAGCTTCGGATAGAGCTCCGCCAGCGCCTGCTGGTCGTGGAGCCGTACGCCGTACGGGGGATTGGTAACGATCACGCCGGAGGCTGCGGGCGCGGGCATTTCCAGCACGTCCGCCTGTTTGAGCGTCACGTGCCGCTCGAGCCCGAGCGCGGCGAGATTTGCACGCGCGAGCTTGAGCGCCTCCCCATAGCGGTCGCTGCCGTAGATCGGCAGATCACCAGGCTTTCGCACGCGTGCCAGCGCGTGCGCCTTCAAGGCCTTCCAGCGCGCCGCATCGAACGTCTTCAGCTTCTCGAAACCGAAGCTGCGCTCGAGACCCGGCGCGCGGTCGAGCGCGATCAGGGCGGCCTCCGTGAGAAACGTGCCGCTGCCGCACATCGGATCCAGCAACGTCGTTTCGGGTGTCCAGCCGGAAAGCCTGAGGATGCCCGCGGCGAGGTTCTCGCGCAGCGGCGCCTCGCCTGTCATCGTGCGGTAGCCGCGCTTGAAGAGCGCTTCGCCGGAGCTGTCGAGATACAGCGTCTGCTCGTGCGCCGAGAGGAACGCATGGATGCGCACGTCCGGCGTGCGCGTGTCGACATCGGGCCTGCGGCCGGTCCTCGCCCGAAACGCATCGCACACCGCGTCCTTCACGCGCAGCGTCACGAAATCGAGGCTTTTCACCGACGCGCGGATCGCCGAGACGTCGACGCGGATCGAAAGGTCGACGTCGAACCATTCGGTCCACGGCAGCGCGCGCACCGCTTCGAAGATGTCCTTGTCCGTGCGATAGCTCGAATGGCCGACCTGCCACAGCACGCGGCTGGCCACGCGGCTCTCGAGATTGATTGCGTAGGCGAGGTCGAACTCACCCGCGCAGCGCGCGCCGCCGTCCACGGCGGTGACTTCCGCGGCGCCGAGCGCGGCGAGCTCCTGTTCGAGCACGCGTTCCAGGCCGCGAGGGCAGGTGACGAAAAACCGCGTCACCGCATCACCGCGTCACCGCGTCACTTCGGACCAACGGTATGGTGATCTCGTAGGAGATCCGATGCCGGCCATTCGCCGCTTTCTCCAGCCGCGTGATACGCGCTTCGGGCTGCGCCCCGAGATCCATCTGCCGTGCGAGGTCCGCGTTCTCGCGGCGCGGCAGGTAGCCGAGCATGCTGCCGCGCCATTCGATGCGGATCGCGTTGGCGTCGTGGGGGTTCGCCGGCTCGCGCACCAGCGTCAGCGCATCGCCCGTCTTCAGGCGCGGCCAGACCGCCTTGCCGTCGTAATACACGAAGCCCGCGAGCGGCGCCTGCTGCACGACGATGCGCGCAGACGGCGCGTCTGCCGCGGCAGATGCGGATCCGGGGAAAACTGCGCTCGCGCCGGACGCGTACAGCGCGGTGGTGAACAGTGCGCGGCGAAGAATGACGGGGACGAAGAACGATCGGGACGGATCCCGATTCTAGCGGCCCCTTGCGTCTACTTCGGCCGGATCCCCGCGTGCTTGATGACCTTCGCCCATTGCTCGCGTTCCGCTTTGACGCGTGCAGCGAGCTCTTTCGGCGTGCTGCCGACGGCTTCTGAGCCATCGCCGGTCAGCCTTTTGGCCATTTCCGGGCTTTGCATCGCCTTCGCGGCTGCTGTGCTCACCTGACTGACGATCGGCTGCGGGGTTGCACGCGGCGCGATGAGCCCGTACCAGTTGACCACGGTTACCGGCACGCCTGCTTCGGTCAGCGTTGGAACGTCCGCGAGCACCGGCACCCGTTTTGGCGGCGTCACCGCGAGCGCCCGCAGACGGCCCGCGACGATGTGCGGCTGGGATGAAATTACCGTGGCGAACGCCGACTCGATGCGTCCCGCAACCATGTCGGTATAGGCCGCACCCAGACCTTTGAAGGGGATGTGGACCATCTTCGTCCCCGTCGCGATCTGAAAGAGCTCCGTGGTCATGTGTATCGGGCTGCCGATGCCCGAAGACGCGTAGTTCACCTTGCCCGGCCGGCCCTTCAGATAAGCGACGAACTCGCTCACCGATTTCGCCGGGATGCTGGGGTGAATGACGAGCGCGTAGCCCTGCTGCGTTATTTGCGACACGGGCGTGAAATCGCGCAGCACGTCATGGCGCGAGCCATAGAGCAGCGGATGGATGACGGTGGTCGCGCTCACCATCATGAGCGTGTGACCATCGGGAGCGGCCGAGGAGAGGATGTCCAGTCCGAGCTGGCTGCCCGCGCCCGGGCGGTTGTCTACCACTACGGTCTGCCCGAACGTGTCGCTCAGCTTTTGCGCGAGGGCACGGGTCACCGAATCCATGCCGCCGCCGGCCGCGAGCGGCACGATGATCCGTACCGGACGCTCGGGATAGGCGGCTTGCGCCGCGCCACCTGCCGCAAGAGCGAGAAGAGCGACGAATGTCCAGCCCGAGCGCATGGTCTACCTCCGTCAGTCGATACGTGCGCCGGAGATCTTCACGACGTTCTCGTACTTGTCGTAATCCGATTTGAGCCGTTTCGCGAATTCCTCCGGCGTCATGTGCATCGGGTCGAGCGTCTGCGCCGAAAGCTTGGACGCGACTTCAGGCGCGGCGAGCGCCTTCTTCAGCTCGGCGTTGAGCTTGTCGATGACCGGCCGCGGCGTGCCGGCGGGCGCGAAGGTCCCCACCCATGCGGTGAACTCGTACCCGGGCACCGTTTCCCCGATCGTGGGCACGTCCGGAAACTGGGTCGTGCGGTTGTCCGAGGTGACCGCGACGGGGCGCACGCGATTGTTCTTGATGTGGTTGAAGAGCGACCCGATCGTCGCGATCATCGCCTGCGTCTCACCCGCCACCAGCGCGGTGCCGGCCGGGCCGCCGCCCTTGTACGGCACGTGGATCATCTTCAGCTTGTTCATCTCCGCGAGCAGCGCCATCGTGAGGTGCACGTAGCTGCCGTTGCCCGACGAGCCGTAGATCACCTGCCCGGGCCGGCTTCTCGCGAGCGCGATGAACTCCTTCGTCGTGCGCACCGGCAGCGAGGGATGGACCACGAGCATGCCGACCTGCCGCGCGAGCGGCGTGATGCCGATGAAATCCTTCAGCACGTCGTATGGCAGCTTCTTATAAAGATGCGCGTTCGCGACGTGCGTCGCAGACTGGACCATCAGCGTATAGCCGTCGGGGGGGCTCTTGGCGACGACTTCCGAGCCGATCGTGCCCGCCGCGCCGCCGCGATTGTCGATGATGAATTGCTGGCCGAGCTGCTCGCTCACTTTCTGGTAGACGAGCCGTCCGACGATGTCGTTGGACCCGCCGGGCGGGAACACGATGACCACACGCACCGGCTTGCTCGGATACGCCTGGGCCAGCACGGCCCCGCTCGGGACGACCGCCACTGCTGCGACCGCACAAACGCCCAGTGCGCGCGCGCACTTCGAGATTATCGACAGCATGGATTTCCCTCCTTGGTGGGATTCGGGCGCCTCTCTGCGGTGGGCGCCGCCTGTATGAAGACCGGGGCACTACCTATTTTCTTACGGCAGTGGACCGCCCTGTAAGTTTTCGCCCGACGCGCCGGTCTTAGCAACAGAGACATCGCCGCAGGACGTCGAAAAGTGTCCGCGGCCACCCGTGAGCGGGCAGGAGCCGTTTCCCTCCCTGGGGCTCCTGACCTTGGGCCCGGCGAAGCTCTCGCCGGGCCTTTTTTATTCTTGGAGAGAGGAGCCGTCGCATGAGGAGCTGCCGTTTCTGGTGTGTCCCCGCAGTTGTCGTGGCCGCTTCCCTGGCCGCCGGGTGGAGCGGCATGGCCGCCGCCGAGAGCTTTCCAACGAAGCCGATCCGCTGGATCGTCCCCTTCCCCCCCGGCGGCAGTAACGACGTGCTCGGGCGCTACCTGGGCCAGAAGCTGACGGAACGTTTGAACGAGCAGGTGGTCATCGATAACCGGGGCGGCGCGAACGGCATCATCGGCACCGAGCTCGCATCCCGCGCGCCGGCCGACGGCTACACGCTCCTCATGATCTCGACCTCTTATGTGATGAACAGCGCCGTGCGGTCGCTGCCTTACGATGTGGTGAAGTCCTTCGACCCGATCGCGATGATCGGCTCGTCGCCGAACTGCATCATCACGTCCCCGGCGTCGGGGATCACGTCGGTGGCCGATCTCGTGCAGAAAGCCAAGGCCAAGCCCGGCTCGATAAACTACGCTTCGACGGGCGTCGGCGGCTTCAACCATTTCGGCGGAGAGCTTTTCAAAAAAGTGGCGGGCGTGAACCTCGTGCACGTGCCGTACAAAGGCGGCGGCCCGGCGATGACCGACGTGATGGCGAATCAGGTGCCGATCATGTTCAGCTCGCTCACCCAGGCGTTGCCGAACGCGCGCTCGGGGCGGTTCAAGCTGCTGGCGGTGGGCGCACAGAAACGCAGCCCGGCGGCGCCTGACGTGCCGACGGTTGCGGAGTCTGGTTTCCCAGGCTACGACGTTGCCGTGTGGTGGGGCGTGGTCGCGCCCGCCGGTGTATCCAAGGTCGCCAGGCAGCGGCTGCAGCGGGAGTTCGCGGCGATCCTGGAGAACCCGGAGACCAAGAAGCGGCTGCTGGCGGATGCGGCCGAGCCGCGCATGATGCAGCCGGAGGACATCCGCGGCCTCATCGTGGCCGACCGCAAGAAGTGGAGCGAGGTGGCGCGGGTGGCGAACATCAAGGTGGAATCCGCGGTAGCGGCGCGTTAACGGGAAACGTATCGGCATGTTCGAGCGCAAACGCGAAGACTTCGAAGCCCTCGTCCGGGCGTATTCGGCGGAGCTGTACCGCTACGGCTACTGGCTGTCGCGCGACCGCTTCACCGCCGAGGACCTGGTGCAGGAAACCTTCGCGCGCGCGTGGAATGGCTGGCGCGCGCTGCGCGATCCCAAAGCAGCGAAGAAATGGCTGTACACGATCCTGCGCAACGAGCACGCGCGGCTGTACGAGCGCAAGCGGCTGGACATTGCCGACGAGCAAGACCTGGATCTCATCGAGGACCGGCGTCTGGGTGCGGCAGCGGCCGAGTTCGAGCTGCGCGAAGCGCTGCGCGCGCTGCCGACTGCGTACCGCGAGCCGCTGATCCTCCAGGTGATCGGCGGATTCAGTTGCGAGGAGATCGCCAAGATCATGGAGCTCACGCCCGGCGCGACGATGACGCGGCTCTCGCGCGCGCGGCTCGCGTTGCGCAAGCAGTCCGAGGGCGCCGGCGGCAAGGAGCGCTCAGCGTGAACTGCCTCACGTCCCGCCGCCTGCTGCTCGCCGCCCCGCGCGAGCGCACCGAGGAGCAGCGCGCGCACATCGCATCGTGCGAAGGGTGCGCGCGTCTGGCGGACAGCCTCTCCGAGCTCGACCGCAGCATCGACGAGGCTGCGCGCGTGCCGGTGCCGGAGGCGCTCGCGCACCGCGTGTTTTTCGCGCGCCATCGGCGCCCGATCTGGCGGCACGTGGCGGTCGCAGCGGCGGGGCTCGTCCTCACCGTCTCCGCGTTCCTCGCGACCGACGCGCTCGACGGCAATCCGTTTTCGCCGCAGCTTCAGGCGGTCGGCCCCGCGCACCCGGCCATCGCGGCGATCTCGCTCGTCGTCGAAGACCGCGTCGAGCTGGCACAGGAAGGCAACACCGCCGAGATGCACGAGCGCCTGCGCGAGCTCGGCCTCGAGCTCAAGAACGGCGAGGTGCACGCGTATTACGCCGGCAAATGCCAGCTTCCCGGCGGGGAATGCGATCTCATCGTGCTGGACACGCCGGAAGCGCGCGCGAACGTCGTGCTCGTGCCGAACTATCCCATCGACGCGCGGGTGCTGGTGTCCGATCGCAGCAAGACCGCGCTCGTCAATCCCGCGCGCACCGGCGGGTACATCGTCGTCGCCGATTCGCCCAAGGTCGCGAAACGCATGCGGCGACTGTTCGTCCGCACCAGCTAGCCGCAGACCTCGAAATAACGGCCCGTTCGTGGTGAGCTTGTCGAACGACGAACGCCATTGATTGCGTTCTCAAAACCGCTATACGGCCGTGTGTGGGCTCGCGGCTGGCACCGCTCGGCAGGCGCGGTGGAGGCGATTCGTCGAGCCTCACCAGGAGGGGCGACGGATCGGCTCTGACGCCGCCGCGTTAGAACAACGCTGCTCGATCGATAACTAGGTCATCAGGCGGCGGCGCGCGAGGAGGAGCGCTACGGTCAACCCGACGATTGCATAGGCGAGCAGCACGAGCACGTTCAACCCGGCGCTCGCCGGAACTTCGCCGTTCATCAGCGGACGCGCGAGCGCGACCGCGTGCGTGAGCGGCAGCGCCTGCGCGGCCGCCTGTAACCAGCCCGGAAGCTGCTCCAGCGGAAAGAACACACCCGAGGCGAGCATCATCGGCGTGATCGCGAGGGTGAAGTAGTACATGAAGAAATCGTAACTCGGCGAGAGCGAGGTCATCACGAGCCCCATGCTCGCGAACGCAAGGCCGGTCAGGAAAACCACCGGCAGCACCCACAGCCCGAGCGGAGACGCGACGAGGCCGAGCGCCGCGGCCACCAGGAATACCGCCGTGCCGGACATGAATGCCTTACTCGCGGACCACACTGCTTCGCCGACCACGACGTCTTCCAACAGTACCGGCGCGTTCATGATCGCGTCCCACGTGCGCTGCACGTGCATGCGCGAGAAGCTCGAGTACATCGACTCGAACGAAGCGCTCATCATCGTGCTGGAGCACACCGTGCCGGCCGCGAGAAAGGCGATGTACGGCAGGCCGCCGACCTCCGGCAGCATCGCCCCGAGCCCGTAGCCCAGCCCGAGCATGTAGAGCATCGGGTCGGCGAGATTGCCGAGCATCGACGGAATCGCGAGCTTGCGCCAGACCAGCCGATTGCGGCGCCAGACGTGTATGAAGCGCAGACTGGGGCGTGGTATTCGAAACACCCTCGATCAGTCCCTCAGCTCGCGCCCGGTGAGCTTCAGGAACACGTCCTCGAGATTCGCGGGCCGGTGCAGGTAGCGCAGCGTACCGTCGCCGTCGAGCGCGTGCACGATCGCGTCGGCGTCGTGCGCGTAACAGAACACCGTTTCTCCCGTGCGCTCGCAGCGTTCCGATGCAGCGCGTCCGACACGCTCCGCCCACACCTGTGCACCATCGCCGTAGACCTCGACCACCTGCGGCTCGATGTGCTCGGAGATCAAGTCGCGCGGGCTGCCTTCGGCGATCTTGCGCCCGTTGTCGACGATCGCGACCCGGTGGCAGAGCCGTTCGGCCTCGTCCATGAAGTGCGTCGTGAGCAGAATCGTGCGGCCGTCGGAGGTGAGCTGCCGCAGCCGCTCCCAGATGAGATGGCGCGCCTGCGGATCCAGGCCGGTCGTGGGTTCGTCGAGAAAAATCAGCTGCGGGTCGTTCACCAGCGCGCGCGCGAGGGTCAACCGGCGCTTCATCCCGCCGGAGAGCGTCTGGATGCGCGCGTGCTCGCGCGGTGTCAACCCGCCGAACTCGAGCAGCGACGGGATGCGCGCTTCGAGCGCCCTTGGCGCGATACCGAAATAGCGGCCGTAGACGAGCAGGTTCTCGCGCACCGTGAAGTCCGGATCGAGGTTATCGACCTGCGGCACCACACCCACGCGTGTGCGTGCTTCACGCGCTTTCGCGGGCACCGGAAAGCCGAGCATGCGGATCTCGCCGGCATCGGGATCGGTGAGGCCGAGGCACAGCCGCAACGTCGTCGTCTTGCCGGCGCCGTTGGGGCCCAACAGACCGAAGCACACACCGGGCTCCAGCGTGAGATCGAGTCCGTCGACGACCTGCCGCGAGTCGTACGATTTCCGCAGCGCGCGCACTTCGAGATGCGCCGCCATCAGCGGCAATAGTGCGCGACGATCTGCGCGAGCAGGTTCAGCCGTCCGTGAAAGAAATGCTCGCAGCCTGGCACGACGACGATCGGCAGTTGCTGCGGCCGCGCCCACTCGAGCACGTCCTGCAGCGGGACGACATCGTCCCGCTCGCCGTGGATCACCAGCGTGCCTGCCGGGACGGTCTCCGCGCGGAAGCGGTTCACCGCAGGGCCGACCAGCACGATCTGGTTCGCGCTGACCTTTTTCGCGACGCGCGTCTGCACGAAGCTCCCGAAGGAAAAACCGGCGAGCACGAGCTCGCCGCCCGCGTAGCGCTCGCGCAGGTGCGCGAGCACCGCAAGCAGGTCCTCGGTCTCGCCGAGGCCTTCGTCGAACACGCCTTCGCTCGCGCCGACGCCGCGGAAGTTCGGTCGCGCCGTGACGTAGCCGAGGTTATAGAACACCTTCGCGAGCGTCGTGACAACCTTGTTGTCCTTGGTGCCGCCCTGGACGGGATTGGGGTGCGCGACGAGCGCGACGCCGCGGCGATTGCCGCCCGGATCGTTGAGATCGACTTCGAGCGATCCCGCGGGGCCGCGGATCGCGACGCGCTCCAGGCTCGACGGCGCCATAGGCCGAATTTCCATGCTGTGGGGTGTCGAAGGAAAGGAGGTTTCGGAGGAAACACGGGCACCCAACCGGGTTGCCCATGCTTGGTTTTCCTCTGAATCGTATACCGGCCGAGGCGGGCTGCCGAATGGCAGCCCGAGCGCGAAGCGCGAGCGCCGCTAAATTCGCAGGCGCTCGACGATGCGTCCGTTCTGCAGATGCTCGCTGATGATCTCGTCGATGTCTTCGCGATCGACGTAGCTGTACCACACCGCCTCGGGATACACGACGAGCACCGGCCCCTCGTCGCAGCGGTCGAGGCAGCCCGCCATGTTCACGCGCACTTTGCCGGCGCCGGAGAGCTTGAGCTCCTTCACCCGGCTCTTCGCGTAGTCGCGGATGGCGGAGGCGCCGTGGTTGTTACAGCAGTTCGCGCCCGGCTCGCGCTGGTTGCAGCAGAAGAAAACGTGGCGCTGGTAATAGCTCACGGGGTAGGCGCTCCCGGGCGATGATCGAAGGCCGCCTATTATAGCCAGAGGTCAGACGCGCCCCGGACGGGCGCGGTAGGCCTGCTCGATCGCATAGGCGACCGCTAGGAACGGCCACAGCTCCGAGACCGCGCGCACGATGCCCGAGAAGCTCAGGAAATGGGTCGGTCCGGCGAGGAGCTGAGGTGGAATCGTCTGGTACGGGTTGTCCGGGCCGATGTTGATCGCAACGATCGCGGCGACGAAGCTCGTGGCGGCCGCGATCCAGCGCGCGCGCTGCGGCAACCGCGCGAGGCCGTAGAGCAGCACCGCCGCCGCCACGATGCCGATCGCGACACCCGGCGTGAGCCACGCGAGCGGCCCGGCGCTCTTCGCCACCGCCACCGCAACGAGTGTCTTCGCCACGAACGCGGAGCCGAGCACGGCCCCGAGCACGGCCCCGCGCGATACCGACGGACGCGCCAGCGTGACGGCGACGAGACCGAGCCCCAGCACGTTGAAGCACGCCACGGCCGCCTCCGAAACGAGGAGCAGCGGCGGCGTGTGCATGACCCATGGGGGCAGCTCGAATGTGTTGCGCAGGTAGCCGGTGCCGAAGAGCTGCATCGTCGGGTGAATCTGCGTCGCGAGCCACAGGCTCAGCAGCACGAGGCCGGAGTCGGAGCCCGGTCCGTAGAGGAACCACGCGCGGCGCACGCGCGCGACGCGCATTCCAAGGAGCCGCGTCGGGGAAAACAGCGGCGCCGAGAGCGCGCCGATCAGCCCGCCTATCGTGTTCGTGACGAGATCGACGTTGGACGCGATGCGCGTGGGCATGAACATCTGCACCGTCTCCATCGCCAGGCTCACCGCGGCCACGAGCACGAGCGCGCAGAGCACCGCGCGTGCGTTGCCGAGCGCGCGCATGAGCGCGCGTGCGAGCAGGAACCCGAGCGGCACGTACGCCGCGATGTTGACGAGCACGTCCTCGAGCGTGATGTAGCGCGGCCACGGCGCCGTCAGAAACTGCCGGATCTCGTCGGGCGGCGTCCACCATCCGCTGAAGGGCTGCAGGCTGGCATACGCTATGACGAGCAGGTAAGCTACCGCGAGTATCGACGCCAGATGCAGTCCGCGCGACGAACGCAGCGCCTGCCGCGCATCCACCTGCGACTGCAGCTCCATCTCCATGAGCAAATCGTACGACATTTTCAACGGCGACGCGGACGGCCTGTGCGCGCTGCATCAGTTGCGTCTCGCGGCGCCGCGCGCGGCCGAGCTCGTGACGGGCGTGAAGCGCGACGTGAAGCTGCTCGCGCGCGTGGATGCGCGTCCGGATGACGAGCTCACAGTGCTCGACGTGTCGATGAAGAGTAATGCGAAGGGGCTCGCGGCGGCGCTCGCAGCCGGCGCGCGTGTCACGTGGTTCGATCATCATCTGACGGGTGAGGTGCCGCGTCATCCGGCGCTCACCGCGCACATCGATACCTCACCGGAGGTCTGCACGAGCCTCATCGTGGACCGGCATCTGAACGGCGCGCATCGGCTGTGGGCGGTGGTTGCGGCGTTCGGAGACAATCTGGTCGCCCCTGCAGTCGCCGCGGCGCAGCCGTTCGCGCTCGATCATACCGAGCTCGCGCGCCTGCACGAGCTCGGCGAGTGCCTGAACTACAACGCGTACGGCGAGACGACCGACGACCTGCACTACCATCCGGCGGATCTCTATCGCACGATCTCACGCTATGGGGATCCGCGGCACTTCCTGTTCGACGAGCCGGTGTTCAACGTGCTGAAGAGCGCGTACGCGGAGGATCTCTATCGCGCGGGGGAGATCGAGCCGCATCGTGCGAGCGCGGGGAGCGCCGTGTACGTGCTGCCCGACGCCGCGTGGAGCCGGCGCATCATGGGTCTCTTTGGCAACCGCCTCGCGCAGGCGAATCCGAAGCGGGCGCACGCGATTCTGGTGGAGAAAGCCGGCGGCTATGCGCTGAGCCTGCGCGCACCGATCGAACGTCCGCGCGGCGCCGCGGCGTTGTGCGAGCAGTTCGACACCGGCGGCGGACGCGAAGGCGCCGCCGGCATCGATTTGCTGTCGCACTCCGATTTCGACCGCTTCATCGCCGCGCTGGAGCTCGCCTATGGGGACTGACGTCCCGTTTTGTGATCGCGAGCTCGATCATCACGAACGCCGCGAGCCACAGCACCGCGTCGTACGCATCGATCCACATGCCGCGCAGCGCCCACAGCACGACGAGCACCGCGAGTCCCGCATAGATCGTCGCGAGCAGGCCGTGATACGTGCGGCGCGCACGGTTGACCACACTCGCGAACCGCAGCTCGATCTCGAGCAGCACGACCACCGCGATCCACAGCACGGTGTTGACGGCATCGAGCGCGTTCTCCTCGAACACGTAGCCGATCATCGCCGCGAATACACCGCCGCCGGCGACGAGCCGCAGCGCGCGCACGATAGCGAGCGTGCGCGGGTTGCGCATGCGCCGCGGGAACTCGGTCTCGGCCTGGAACAGCGCGAGCAGCACGAGCCACGCGGCGGCATCGGTGAACTTGCTCGCGGAGCCGGAGTAACCGAAGTAAGCGGTATTGACCGCCAGCAGCAGGAAGAGCGCTGCCTTAAGCGCGCGCACCGTATCGCTGCGGTAGCAGCGAACCGGCAACCATCCCGGCGATCGCGGCGAGCAGCCCCGCGAACTGCGGCGGCACCATCGCGTCCGCCCACGCGATCTCCATCGCGATCCACGTGACGAGTCCGCCGAGCGAGGCCGCGAGGGCACCCTGCCGCGTGGCGCGCCGCCAGTACACGCCGGCCGCGAGCGGCACGAACGCGGCGACGAGCGTGATCTTGTAGGCGTTCTCGACCATCTTGTGGATCGTCGCCTCGGTGTACAGCGAATAGGCCGTCACGAGCAGCGCGAAGCACACCACCACCGCGCGCGTCAGCCACAGAAACTGCCGATCGGTGAGCGTGCGGAACTGGCCCTTGAGCACGTTCTCGGCGATCGTGACCGACGGCGCCAGCAATGTCCCGCTCGCAGTGCTCATGATCACCGACAGCAGCGCGCCGTAGAACACGATCTGCGCGCCGAGCGGCAGGTGCGTGACGATGAAGGTCGGCAGGATGAGCTGCGAGTCTTTTTCGAGGAGATCCGAGACGAGCTTCGGGTCGACCAACGTCGCGGCGTACACGAGGAACAGCGGCACTGCGGCGAACAGAAAATAGGCTGCGCCGCCGAGGATCGTCCCGTACACGGCCGTGTTCTCGGTGCGCGACGCGTTCACGCGCTGGAAGACATCCTGCTGCGGTATCGACCCGAGCCCCATCGTGGCGAGCGCCGCCACGAAGCCGATCAGATCGGCCGGCGTGACTTTCGGCAGCAGATCGAGCTTGCCCGCGGCGGCCGCGTGACTCAGCACCGGCGCGACCCCGCCGGTCATGCCGCTCACGAGCCACGCAATGTAGATGAGGCCCAGCACGATCACGATCATCTGGACGAACGTCGTGACGGCGACCGACCACATGCCGCCGAACAGCGTGTAGACGAGCACGACGCTGGCGCCGATCACCATCCCCCATTCGCGGCTGATCGCGCCATCGGAGAGGACGTTGAAAACAAGCCCCAGCGCCGTCACCTGCGCCGAGACCCAGCCGAGATAGGAGAGCGCGATGCAGACGCTCGCGATCAGCTCGACCGGCCGGTCGTAGCGCTGCCGGTAGAAGTCGCCGATCGTGAGGAGGCCCATGCGATAGAGCGGTCGCGCGAAGAACAGTCCGACGAGCACGAGACAGAGCGAGGCGCCGAAGGGGTCCGAGATGAGACCGGCGGCACCTTCCCGCACGAAGGTTGCCGAGATGCCGAGCACGGTCTCGGCGCCGAACCACGTCGCGAACACCGCGGCGAACACGACGTACACCGGGAGCCGCCGTCCCGCCGTGATGTAGTCGCTCGCGCTGTGTACGCGCAGCGCGGCCACGAGGCCGATCGTTATCGAGACCGCGAGATAGATCGCGACGAACCAGAAGAGATTGGACGACATGGCCGGGATCAGAGCAGCGACAGCATGAACGCAGTCAGCGCGGCCGCGAGGAGCAGCGAGATCACCGCGAGCAGATGATTCGTGCGGCGGCGCTCACGCAGCGTCGCGAGCTCGGTCGCCGTCGGCACGTCGGAAGAGATGCGCGCGAGCGCCTGGTGCACGAGCCGCGGCATCTGCGGGATCGCGATCGCCCAGCCGGGGGCCTCCTCCTGCAGGCGCCGCACGAACCCGCGCCAGCCGATCTGCTCGGACATCCAGCGCTCGAGGAACGGTTTCGCCGTCACCCACAGGTCGAGGTCGGGGTCGAGCTGGCGCCCCAGCCCCTCGATATTGAGCAGCGTCTTCTGCAGCAGCACGAGCTGCGGCTGCACGTGGATGTTGAAGCGGCGCGAGGTCTGGAAGAGTCGCAGCAGCACGCGGCCGAACGAGATCTCCTTCAACGGCCGGTCGAACACCGGCTCGCATACCGCGCGGATCGCCGCTTCGAACTCCTCGACCGGCGTGTCGGCCGGCGCCCATCCCGATTCGATGTGCGCCACCGCGACGCGATGGTAATCGCGCCGGAAAAAGCCGAGGAAGTTCTGGGCCAGATAGTGCTTGTCGCTCTCGGTGAGCGTGCCCATGATGCCGAAGTCGAGCGCGATGTAGCGTCCGTTCGGCGACACCAGGATGTTTCCCGGGTGCATGTCGGCGTGAAAAAAGCCGTCGCGGAACACCTGCGTGAAAAAGATCTCCACGCCGGCGCGGGCGAGCCGCGGGATGTCCACACCCTGCTCGCGCAGGGCTTCGATCTGATTCACCGGCGTGCCGTGCATGCGCTGCATGACCATCACGTCTTCGGCGCAGTAGTCCCAGTACACCTCCGGCACGAGCAGCAGCGGCGAATGCTCGAAATTGCGCCGGAGCTGGCTCGCGTTGGCCGCTTCCCGCATGAGATCGAGCTCGTTACCGAGGTGCTTCGCGAACTCCGCGACGACGGCGTGAGGCTTCAGGAGCCGCCCCGCGGACCACGCGCGCTCGATGAACGTGGCGGCGGCGTGCATGAGCGCGAGATCGTTCGCGATCACCGCCGATATGCCGGGCCGCAGCACTTTCACGGCGACTTCGATACCGTTCGGAAGCTCTGCGTAATGGACCTGGGCGACCGACGCGCTGGCCGCGGGCACGCGATCGAACCGCACGAACACCTCGTCCACGGGGCGGCCATACACCCGTTGGAGCGTCGTCAGCACCTCTTCCACCGGAAACGGCGGCACGCGGTCCTGGAGCCGCGCAAGCTCGTCGGCGATGTCCGTCGGCAGAAGATCGCGGCGCGTCGAGAGCACCTGGCCGAATTTGACGAAGATCGGGCCCAGCGCTTCGAGGGCCCGCCGCAGCCGCACGGCGCGCGGCGTTTTGTGCCGGCGATGCAGCCACCAGGGCAGGACTTTGCGCACGCCGCGGGCGCGCTCGTGCTCGAGCGCGAGCTCGTGCAGCCCGAAACGGATGCTCACAGACAGGATGCGTATGAGCCGGAACAGGCGCACGTTCAGCCGATCCTGCGCCGCACAAGCTCGATGCGCTTGGCGAGCCGCTCGACATCGTCGCGGACCTCGTCGACGTCACGCACGAAGTCCTGCACCGCGAACGGGCTCGCGAGCGACGGTTGCTCGTGCGTGACGTACTCGGCGAGCGCGTGCCCGAGGTTGAGCGCTGCGCTGCGGCCCCAGCGGTCGAGCTCGCGCAGGCCACGGGCGATGCGGTGCGCCGGAATATCGCCTACGAGCCGGCTCAGGTCTTCTTCGTAATCCCAGGAGAGATTGCGCCACAGGTAATCGACGGCCGCGGCGAAGTGCACGTCTCCGGTGACTTCCACGGCGCTCCACGCCGCTTCGTCACGTGCCAGCAGGCGCAGCAGCACTCCGGGCGAGACCGCGATGCGTGCGTCTTCCGGTGTATGCGGCGGCGCGGCAGTCACCTCGCCGTTGGCGCAGACCGTGAGCCTCAACTCGACCGGCGCGCACACGAGCACGATGGTCTTGCCGGCGTGGGGCAGCAGCCGCTCCAGCGCCCACGAATGGGTGCGCAGGAGACGGTTGATGCTTGCGGCGCGTAGGTTTTCGAACATCAAAAAAAACCCGGGCGCGCGGCCCGGGTGCTCGAAGCGTGGAAGAGACGCTGAAACTAGACCTGCTGAATACCCGAAACGAGCCAGCCCGAGCGGCCGTTCGTCGGCTTCTCGAGATGCCACACCTCGCTGAAGGGCTGCGCCTCCGCGCCCGGCTCTTCGCGAATCAGCCCCGAGAAGCGCACGCTCACCACGTAGAGACCGCCCTCCGTGGTGACGTCGGCCACTTCGGCATTCAGCGTCACGATGTCGGTTTTCTGCGGCGCGGTGCCGGAGGCCCGCACGTCGGCTTCGATGTCGCGATAGAGCTCCGGCGTGAGGAAATCGCGGATCGATCTCAGGTCCCGGCGATCGTGCGCGCCCTGCAGGTTGATGAAGTTGGTGCGCGCGTGCTGCAGAAACTGTTCGCGGTCGAACTCGGGCTCGTCCTGCGCGGGCGCAGCATCAGCGGTCGTCGCCGCCACCGAGTGCGGCGCGGCGATGCCGCCGATCGGCTGCGACGGCGGGGCGAGCACCGGCTCGCGCGGCTCGGCGGATCCGGCGGGGGTCGCGCCGGCGTAACGCAGCGGGGACTGCGTGCCGCGCTTCGCGCCGAACAGGAGCTTGAAGAGCAGCACGGCGCCGAACGCGAGAGCGGCGAGCAGCAGGATTCCGGCGAGCGCGCCCGCGAGACCGTTGTTCATGAAGAGCGCGGCGAGGCCGGCGCCGATCGCGAGCCCGGCGAGGGGTCCCAGCCACTTGCTCATGCCGGAGGGCTGCGGGGCGGGCGCGGCACCGGGCTGCGCCTGCTTGGCGGGAGCGGCCTGCTGCTGTTGCTGCTGAGGCGGCGTGCGCGGCGCGGCCTGGTTCGGGTTGATCATCTCGCGCTGCTTGCCGATGTTTTTCCCGCCGCCCATGCGGCGCGCGGCGTCGGCATCGAACGCGATCGAGAATGCGAAGAGGGCGATCAGAATACCTGCGAGCCTGGACATGTACATCTCCTTGTGTCCGATGGACGGCCGATTATAGGCGTTTCACCGTGAATACCGCACGAGCTCCGCGAGCAGCCAGTCGCCGCGAATCCGCAGCGGATATTCGCCGCCGCCGTCGCCACCGCCCTTCGAAGTGTCGAAATGCTCCGACCAGCCCGAGCTGCGCGCGGCACGGCGCAGCGCCGGCACGTACCAGTCGGTCTCGACGATCGTCTCCTGCGAGCGGAAGCCTTCGGAATTGCCGGCATAGACATAGCGCTCGACCTTCAGCGCGTCGAACTCGCCCGCCGGCACCCTGATGCGCTCCCAGCCGAGCACTTTGCCGCGCGTATGCACTCGGTAGGTGCGCTTCGTCATGGGATCGGTCGCGTCGACGACCGTGTACCACGTCTTGCCGGGCTCGAGCGGATACGCGTAGGCCGGGAACGCGGGCGAGTAGCGGAAGCGCTGCAGGTTCGTGAGCGGGTGCTCGAGCCCGTTCCAGCCGGCGGAGTAGACGAACGAGTCGACGCGTTCACCATTCTGGTCCACGTCCACGACGATGCGATCGGCTTCGATCCGGGTGACTTCGTAGCGGCGCACGCCCCGGTCGAGTCCGGTATAGGCGTCGCGCACGGCGTACTCCCAGTAGTCTCCGACCTCCACCGGCGCCGGCGAGACCGAGGGGGGTGCGTTCGCCGGCATGTAACCAGTACCGCTCTGGCAGGCGGCGAGCAGCGCAAGGACGACGGCAAGCGCCAAGAGACGTGTCATATCGGACCTCCTTGGGTGGGCCGAGGCCACACCCCTGCGGCCGGTTAACGGTGAACCCTAGTACTTAACACCGCGGTGCAGGGCGACTATTCCGGCCGCCAGGTTGAAGTAATCGGCGTAATCAAAACCGGCCCCGAGCACCATCGCCTTCAGCGACTCCTGGTCGGGATGCATGCGGATCGATTCGGCGAGGTAGCGGTAGCTCGCGCCGTCCTTTGCAACGATCTCGCCCATGCGCGGCAGCACGTTGAACGAATACGCGTCGTACAGGGGCGCGAGCGGCTGCCAGACGCGCGAGAATTCGAGGACCATCAGCCGGCCGCCGGGACGCAGCACGCGGCGCATCTCGGCGAGCGCCGCGTCCTTGCGCGTCATGTTGCGCAGACCAAAGCCGACGCAGACGCAATCGAAGCTGTCCGGGGCGAACGGCAGCCGCTCGCCGTTGCACTGGACGACCGGGACGACCAGCGCTTCGTCGATCAGCCGGTCGCGTCCGAGCGCGAGCATGGAGCCGTTGATGTCGGTCAGCACGACACCGCCGCGCTCGCCCACGCGCCGCGCGAAGAGGCTCGCGAGATCGCCCGTGCCGCCCGCCACGTCGAGCACGCGATCGCCGGGACGCACCATGCTCTTCTCGACGGTGAAGCGTTTCCAGTAGCGGTGCAACCCGACGGACATGAGGTCGTTCATGACGTCGTAGCTGCGCGCGACCGAGTCGAAGACGCCCGCGACCCGGCGCACCTTTTCCTCCTCGGGTACCTGCTGGAACCCGAAGTCGGTCGTCTTGTTCATGCGCAATCCCGCGACGCACCGGCGTCCGAGAGACGCTTCAGGTACTGGTTCCACATCGCATCCTGGCGCATGCCGTAGTCGTAGAGCAGCTCCCACGAGTAGATGCCGGTATCGTGGCCGTCGGAGAAACGAAGCTGCACCGCGTAGTTGCCGACGGGCTCGATGCCCGCAATGCGCACGTCCTTCTTGCCGGTCTGGAGCACTTCCTGTCCGGGGCCGTGGCCGCGCACTTCGGCCGAGGGCGAATAGACGCGCAGGAATTCGGACGGGAGCCGAAAACGCTTGCCGTCCGCGAACGCGATCTCGAGCACCTGAGACTTTTCGTGCAGCGTGATCTCGGTGGGGGCAGGGGTATATCGATCCTGGGCCATGGCTCGTCAGGCGCTGAGACCTTTTCCGTACAGCAGCGTCACGTTCACCCTGCGGTTCTCGTACCCGGGCTTGAAATGCAGCTCGTCGGTGACATGGATCAGGCTCGAATCGAAGAGCACGCAGCGATTGCCGCGGTACGGGATGCGGCGCGGCGTCACCCCGTGCGCCGTGACGTAGGCGTTCAGGCGCTCGGGCTCGCTGTTGTAATCGGTGAACGTCCAGCTTTTCGGCACCGGCACGTCGTAGACAATCAGGCCGCCGGTCGTGAGGTCTTCGCACGCGTCGTCGGGCACGAGCCAGAAGTTCACGTTCACGCGCGCGAAATCGGCGTGCATGTTGATGCCCTGCATGCGCTGGTCGTACTTGAAGCCCCACGCCTGGATGAGCGGCAGATCGCCGATCACGTTCGGCATCGCGCGCCGGAGCTCCTCGGCGATCGCGAGCAGGACCTCCGGCGCGAAACCCTGCGCGAGCACCGCGCCCACGTAGCCGCGCCGGTTGTAGATCGCGTTCCACACCGTCGCTTCCTCGCTGAAGCGGCGTAACGCGTCCAGCGCCGACGCGCAGAGAAAGCCGTCGATCGCGACCAGGCGCTCGCGCCGATACCGCTCTTCAATCGCCGCGTAGTCGTTCTCGCCGAGTGCGCGGCCTTCGAACGGCGCGGCGGGCAGGTGGTGCACGCGCGAGAGTGCCGCTTTCAGCGCATCGGCGTCGCCGCCCGCGGGCGCGATCTTCGCGTCGATGCCGGCGCGCGGATCGTGGTAGCGCGCGAGCAGCGCCAGCGCCTGCCGGCCCGACGCATCGAGCTTGCCGCGGCGCTCCAGGAGCTGGAGCTGCTCGAAATCGTGGCGCAGCCGCGGCTCGGGAATGGGCCAGTCGTGCGCGTGCAGCGCCTGCGGGCTCACGGGTGCGAGCTCCCGTGTTTTCGCAAACACCCGCGCAGCCTCGGCGCGGTCGCCGCGATGCAGCGCCGAAATCCCGACCCAGTACAGGCTGGTGAAGTCCCGCTCGATGAGTCCGCGATGGCGCGCGAGCAGCGCCTCGATCTCGCCATCCTCACCGTCGAACGCGTGCAGCTCGAGCAGCGCGGCCAGGGCCGCAACGGACGGGCTCGGCTCGCCGAGGAGCGCGTGGTACTCGGCGATCGCTTTCGCCCGCTCGCCCACGCCGGCGTACGCCTTGGCGAGTTCCATGCGGATGTCGAGATGGAGCACGCCCGCCGCTGCGAGCCGGCCGAATGCGCCCAGGGCGGCGTAGTGGTCGCCGAGCTTGTTCTGGCAGCGCATGATCTGAAGGACCGCCGGGGCCGTCATATCGAGCGCCGCGGCGCGCGTCGCCGCGCCCAGCGCTTCGTGTGTATTCCCGATCGCCAGACTGGCCTGGCTCGCGGCGATCAGCGCTCGGTAGTCGTCGGGGTCGTGCGCGAGCACCGCCGACGCGCAGCGGTAAGCCTGCCGCCAGTCACCGCAGGTGAGCGCCGTCTCGGCCATGATCGTCAGGAGAAACGGCTCTCCCATCGGGAGCGGCTCGAGGCGCTGCCGCATGTACGCACCGGCTTCGCCGAGCGCGCCGGTGTGCTGCAGCAGCATGAGGTAGATCGCGGAAGCGTCGTACGGCGCCGCCGCGCTCGTGAGCGCGCGGCGCGCGCGCTCGACCGCTTTCGCGGCGTCCCCGCCCGTCAGCATTTCGGCGAGCGCGCCGGTGATCTGTGCGGCCCACTCCTTCTTCCAGGGCCAGGTGCGGCAGACGTTGAGCGCGCTCGCCGCGTCGCCGCAGACGAACAGACACACCACGCCCTCGAACGCGTCCTCCTCGGACATCGGCGCGTGCGAGCGCATCGCGCGGATCGCGCCTGCGCAGTCGCCGCGCGAGCGCAGCCGCCTGATCTCGGTGTATGCGGGGGAAAGGGTGGCCATCGGGGTGCTGCCGGTGCCCCGATGTTACAACCGTGCGCGCTAGTCGAGCGCGGCTGCGATCGCTTCGGCGAGGTCGCCGAGCGCCGGAGGCGACCGATCGCTCGTCACCGGACGCCGCGGCGTGCTCCAGATGGGCTGCGGGAAATGCGGGTCGTCCTCGAATCGCGGAATCACGTGCCAGTGCAGGTGCGGCACGGCGTTGCCGAGGCTCGCGAGATTCACCTTCAGCGGCCCGAGGTGCTCCCGCAGCACCGACTCGACGCCGAAGACCACTTCCATGAAGTGCAGCCGCTCGGCTTCCGAAAGGTCGGTCATCTCCTTCACGTGCGCCTGCCAGATCACCCGGCAGTAGCCCGGGTAGCCCGGCTCCTCGATGTAGACCACGCGGCAGAACGACCCCTGCCACAGAAGCTCCCCGCCGGTGCCGCTACACAGCTCGCAGCTCATCGAGACCTCTTGTCAGTCCTCGGCGTCTTGGCGCCCTGGCCGCTCATCCGCCTCCTTGGCCGAACGTCCAGCGCGCGGCGCTCTGCGCGACTTCGAGCCCCAGCATCACCGCGCGCCGCCGCCACGCGACGGACGCCGGGCACAGCGCTTCGCGCATGCGCTGCTTGGCCGCATGCACTATGCTGCCGTCCCCGAAAAAATGCCAGCGGTTTTCCTCGCGCAGCGCGTGCAGTACGTTGATCGGCGGATAGGTCCCGATCTCCTGCAGCACGCAGTCGATGCGCGAGCCCGCCAGCACGCCGAACATCGCGCTGCCGAGCGCGCCGCGTACGGTGTAGGCGACGGAGGCGCGGGTCACGTCGACGAAGGTGCGCGAGAGCGCCTGCGCGAGGGCCGCGTCGGACGTAACCGAGTGCTGCTCGCGCACGAGCGTGTCGGTGCCGCTTTTCCCCAGGCCCGTGTGCAGGTCGAGCGCGCACACGTACTGCGCGCCCGCGAGGTGATGCCGCAGCCACGCGGCATAGCGCTCGGGACCCTGCTGGAGCGCATCGCCCCCGAAAAAGAGTCCCCGGGGAAACTCGTACTGCCCTTCGGCGATCGCCTGCTTCACGCGGTGAAAGCCGTAGCGCAGCGCGGTCGCCGCCGCGCGCAGCGCGAAACCGTCGCGCGACGGCGGCGATGGCGGGTTCAACAGCGGGTCGAGCGCCCGATAGAGCGCCGGCGCGCCGGTGAACGGCTCGCCGTTCAGCAGAAAGTTGCGGTTCAGATCGACGTTGTGCTCGTTCGCTCGCCTCAGCCAGGCCATGCCGTACGGATTGAGCACGTGGACCAGCACGAGCGCGTCGTCGGGCCCGCGTGCCGGCTGGGCATCCAACAGGGCAAGCTGCACCGCCGATCCCGTGAAAGCTTCGACGCCGTGCAGACCGGTCGTGTGCAGGAATACGCGCCGCGGCTCGTCGGCGCCCAGCCACGCGATATCGGTCGCGAGCGGCTCCGCGTTCGGACCTTGGGCTTCGATGAAGATCTCGTCGAGCTCGGCGCCGGCGCCGTGCGCGGCGTGACGGAACCGCGCGCGCGCGGTGGCGTAATCCGGAGAAAAATAGCGTTCGATGCTCATGTGCGTCGGTTTACCGGCGGTTGCGCCGCAGAGCCGATCCGTCGTGCCTCATGGTGCCGCAAAGCTCGTCCTCGAAGCGGGAAACCCGTTTGCGGCGGCCAGTCAACACACGACAGGCCGCACACGAACGGCCCGCTTCGATGACTGCGGCACAAATCGGCCCGCCGGCTCGGCTCTGCGGCGCTGGTTTCGTCATCCCCGCGGAGGCGGGGATCCGGAAAACCATTCCCCAATTACAGCAACACGCGCTCGATGCCGCCCGCGTTCGCTTTCGCCACGTAATCCGCCATCCAGTTCTCGCCGAGCAGCCGTTTCGCCATCTCGACCACGATGTAATCGGGCTCCGTGTCGGCGTCGTTGTTGTAGCGATGCAGGCCCTGCAGGCATGACGGACACGAGGTGAGCACCTTCACCTTCCCATCGAAGCCGTCGGCGCGCAGTGCTTCGGCGCCCTTGCGCATCTCGAATTCCTTCCGGAAGCGGACCTGCGTCGCGATGTCGGGCCGGCCGACCGCGAAGGTGCCCGACTCGCCGCAGCAGCGGTCGTTGAGCGGCACCGGCTGGTTCATGAGCTCGTTCACGACTTTGAGCGGCTGGTAGGTCTTCATCGGCGTGTGGCACGGGTCGTGGTACATGTAGCGCACGCCGTTCACGCCATCGAGCTTCACGCCCTTCTCCATCAGGTACTCGTGGATGTCGAGCAGCCGGCACCCGGGAAAGATCTTGTCGAACTCGTAGCCGATCAACTGATCCATGCACGTGCCGCACGAGACGATCACCGTCCGGATGTCGAGATACTTGAGCGTGTGCGCGACACGGTGGAAGAGCACGCGGTTCGACGTGACGATCTGCTGGCCCTTGTGGTCCTCGCCCGCGGCGGTCTGCGGGTAGCCGCAGCAGAGATAGCCCGGCGGCAGCACGGTCTGCACGCCGACGTCGTAGAGCATCGCCTGCGTAGCGAGCCCGACCTGGCCAAAGAGCCGCTCGGAGCCGCACCCCGGGAAATAGAACACCGCTTCGGCATCGTCCGCCGCTTTTTTCGGATCGCGGATGATCGGCACGATGCGCGGATCTTCGATCTCGAGCAGGGCGCGCGAGCTTTTCTTCGGCAGGCCGCCCGGCATCGGCTTGTTGATGAAGTGGATCACCTGCACGTGCATCGTCGGCTTGCCGACGGTCGCCGGCGGATGCTTCGTCTGCTTTTGCGCGAGACCCACCATCTTCGCGGCGCGATGGGCCAGACGTTGTGCGGCAAACCCGATGCGGATCATGCCCGTTCGCATCGCGTTGATCGTGGTCGCATCGGTCGCGGTCAGGAACAGCATGGAGGCCGCGACGCCGATCTTGGGGCGCTGCTTTTTCGTCCGGCGCAGGTAATTGCGCATCGCGACCGAGACGTCGCCGAAATCGATGTCCACCGGACACGGGTTCACGCACTTGTGACACACCGTGCAGTGGTCCGCCACGTCGCCGAACTCCTCGAAATGTCTGAGCGAGATGCCGCGGCGCGTCTGTCCCTCGTACAGGAACGCTTCGGTCAGCAGGCTCGTCGCCAGGATCTTGTTGCGCGGGCTGTAGAGGAGATTCGCGCGCGGCACGTGCGTCGCGCATACCGGCTTGCATTTGCCGCAGCGCAGGCAGTCCTTGATCATGTCGAGGACGTTTCCAATCTCGGACTGCTCGAGCAGCAGGCTTTCGGTGCCGATCAGCGCGAAGCTCGGCGTGTACGCATTGCGCAGATCGCCGCCCGGGAGGAGCTTGCCCTTGTTGAAGCGGCCGTCCGGATCGACCTTCTGTTTGTAATCCCGGAACGAGCGCAGCTTGTCCTCGTCGAGGAACTCGAGCTTGGTGATGCCGATGCCGTGCTCGCCGGTGACGACGCCGCCGAGCGAGACCGCGAGCTTCATGATGCGCGCGACCGCGTGCGCCGCCTCCTGCAGCATCTCGTAGTCGTCGGAGTTGACCGGGATGTTCGTGTGCACGTTGCCGTCGCCGGCATGCATGTGCAGCGCCACGAACACGCGGCTCCTGAGCACCTGTTTGTGCGTCGCTTCGATCAGCTTCACGATCGGCACGAACGGACGCCCGTCGAAGATGTCGCCGAGCAGCGCACAGAGCTCCGTCTTCCACGACAAGCGGATCGTGTAGTCCTGCAGGAGGTGGAAGAGCGTCGCGCCGCTGTCGCTCGCAATTCTTGCGGCGATTGGTTCGGCGTACTGCGGCGGCGCGCTGTCCACGAGCGCGGCGAGCGGCGCGTCGAGGTTGTCGAGGAGCCAGCGCCAGCGCGCGCCGGTCTCCGCGACCAGGTTTTTCGCCACGGTCACGCGATCGCCGAGCAGCTCCGCGCCGGACCCGACCTCCTCGCGCCGGGCGAGCGGCAGATTGCCGTCGAGCAGCCGCGCGAGCGCGTCGACGAGCTTCAGCTTGTTGCCGATCGAAAGCTCGATGTTGATGTGCTCGATGCCGTCGGAGTAGCCGCCGAGGCCTTCGATCGGGATCACGACGTCTTCGTTGATCTTGAAGGCGTTGGTGTGCTTCGAGATCGCGGCCGTGCGCGCCCGGTCGAGCCAGAACTTCTTGCGGATGTCCGGAGCGACGGCGACGAAGCCTTCGCCACGACGCGCGTTCGCCAGCTTCACGACGTGTGAAGCGGCCGCGGCGACGGCGTTCTCGTCGTCACCGACGATATCGCCGATCAGCACCATCTTCGGCCGGCCCGAGCGCCGTGCCTTGGTCGCGTAGCCCACGGCTTTCACGTAGCGTTCGTCCAGATGCTCGAGCCCGGCGAGGCGCGCGCCGCCGGGCGCGGCGTCGAGATAGCGGCGGATTTCCACGATCGCGGGCACGGCTTCGCGCACCTGCCCGAAGAATTCCAGACACACCGTGCGCACCGCCGGCGGCATCCTGTGCAGCACGAAGGTGGCCTGCGTGATGATTCCGTCGCAGCCTTCCTTCTGCACGCCCGGCAGGCCGCCGAGCGCCTTGTCGGTCACGTCCTTGCCGAGACCGGGTTTGCGGAACGCGCTGCCGGGAAGCTCGAGGATGTCCGGTTCGCCGATCGGCGTTTTGCCGTCGATTTGATAGCGCGTGATCCGGAAACGCGCGAACGGGACGTCGTGAATCTTGCCGAGGTTATGATCGAGGCGCTCGACCGTGAGCCACTGCGCGTCCGGCGTCACCATGCGCCACGAGGCGAGGTTGTCGAGCGCGGTGCCCCACAGCACCGCCTTTTTCCCACCCGCGTTCATTGCAACGTTACCGCCGATGCAGGACGCGTCGGCGGACGTCGGATCGCACGCGAAGACGAGTCCCGCGGCGTCCGCGGCCTCCATCGCGCGCTTGGTGACCACCCCCGCGCCGCACCGGATGACCGGCACCGGCTTTTCCAGACCCGGCAGCACCACGTTCTCGATCGCGCTCATCGCCTCGAGCTTCTCGGTGTTGATCACCGCCGAGAGCCGCGTCAGCGGAATCGCGCCGCCGGTGTAGCCGGTGCCGCCGCCGCGCGGGATGATCGTGAGCCCGAGATCGATGCACGCGAGCACGATGCGCGCGACTTCGTCTTCCGTATCGGGATTGATCACGACGAACGGGTACTCGACGCGCCAGTCGGTGGCGTCGGTCACGTGGCACACGCGCGCGTAACCGTCGAACATCACGTTGTCGTCGCGCGTGAGGCCTGCGAGCCGGCCGACCACGCGCTTGCGCAAGTCGTAGGTGTCGCGGAAGCGCTTCTCGAATGCATCGATCGCCTCGCCCGCCGCGGCGAGCAGCGCCGTTACGCGCTCGTCACTGCGCCTGCGCCGGCGTGCCTCGATCGACGCGAGGCGCTCGCGCATCGCGTCGATCAACCCGTCGCGCCGCTTCTTGTCGGCGATGAGCTCGTCCTCGACATACGGATTGCGCGCGATCACCCACATGTCGCCGAGCACTTCGTAGAGCATTTTCGCGGAGCGACCGGTGCGCCGTTCGCTGCGCAGCGCCTCCAGCGACTCCCACGCGGGCTCTCCGAGCAGCCGGATGACGATCTCGCGATCGGAAAACGACGTGTAGTTGTAGGGGATTTCCCGCAGGCGAGCGGTCATGGCTGGGTGAATCGTCTCGTGTGGAGCGCGCGGCTCGAGTATGCGCCGTACGAGGCGTGAGCAAAGACCGTGCGAGGCTGCTTTTCGCGGCGGGTCGCGGCGGCCCGCATGGTAAACTGCCCCCCCCGATTTTTCCTGCCGCCGCGGGTTCTACGCGCGCGTTCCATGAGCAAGCCGCTTCTGATCAGCGAAGAGTACCGGAGCATGCAGACCGAGCTCCATCGCGACGCGGCTTACGGCGTCGCTTCGGTGCACTACGTGCCGGTGGTCGCGGAGCTCATCAGCAAGACCGGCATCATGGAGATACTGGATTACGGCGCGGGAAAAGGCCGCCTCGGCGCTGCGCTCGACGAGCTGTTCGACCGGCCGCTCACGATCCACCACTACGACCCGGCGGTCCCGGAGTGGTCTGCAACGCCGGAACCGTGCGATCTCGTGGCCTGCATCGACGTGCTCGAGCACATCGAGCCCGACCTCCTCGACAACGTGCTCGACGACCTGCAGCGCGTGACCCGGCGCTTCGGCGTGTTCACCGTGCACACCGGAGCCGCGATCAAGACGCTCGCGGACGGGCGCAACGCGCACCTCACGCAGCGGCCCGCTTCGTGGTGGCTGCCGAAATTCTTCGAGCGTTTCGATCTCCGAACCTTCAGCGCGAGCAACGAGGACGGCTTTTACGTCATCGTGAAGCGCAAAGCATAAAAGACGGTACGACAAGGACGCCTCATGAGCTACGCCATCGAATTCAACGGACCGACGACGCTGCCGGTCGCGGAGAGCAATCAGCAGTTTCCCGTCGGGCGCATCTATTGCGTCGGACGCAACTACGCCGAGCACGCGCGCGAGATGGGGCACGACCCGGACCGCGAGCCGCCGTTTTTCTTCATGAAGCCGCCCGATGCGATCGTCATGAGCGGCTCGACGATTGCGTATCCGCAGGTGACGAAGGATCTCCACCACGAGATCGAGATGATCGTCGCGATCGGCAAAGGCGGGGCGGACATCCCGGTGGAAAAGGCGCTCGACCACGTGTTCGGCTACGGCGTCGGCCTCGACATGACGCGCCGCGACCTCCAGGGCGAAGCGAAGAAAATGGGCCGCCCGTGGGAGATGGGCAAGGCGTTCGACAATTCGGCCCCGTGCACCGCGTTGAAGACCGTGCCGATGGTGGGGCACCCCACCAAAGGCGCGATCTGGCTCAAGGTGAATGGCAAGACCACACAGAAGGGCGATCTCGCCGAGATGATCTGGAACGTGCCGGAGACGATCGCATATCTCTCCAAGCTGATCACGCTGCGCGCCGGCGATCTCATCATGTCGGGCACGCCGGCGGGCGTCGGGCCGGTGCGGCCGGGCGACACGCTCGAAGGTCACGTCGACGGCGTCGGGGATCTCACGATCCAGTATCGGTAAGCCTGATACGCGAGCTTTGACCGCAGTGTAAGGTTTTGCGCCCGCATCCGGTCCTGATGGCATACACGCCACCAGGAGGGTGTGGCCATGGGCCGCAGCGGCGACAAGACCGCGCCAGATCCCCAGTTTCAGGGGCTCGTTCTCGAACGATACGCCGGCAATCCGCACGCGATCGCGGAGCTCGGCGAGCGCCTGCTCGTCGGACGTGATGCACCCCAGTCGATAGCCGACGGCGCGCAACTCATCGCGGAAGCCGCCGCGCAGGGTGAGCGTCATGCGTGGTGCCGCATGGCGGTGCTTGCAGCGAGCGGCATCGGGCAGCCGCAAAGCTGGGCCGGGACGTTCGCCGCGCTCGAACGTGCCGCCGCGCTCGGCGATGCTGAAGCGCTGCGGCAGCAGGTATTGCTGCGACGCATCGGCATTGCCTCCGAAAAGGAGGCCTGCGACTGGCTCGCCGCCCCGGTCGCCGAGGCCGTTCACGACGTGCCGCGGCTCGTTCGATACCGCAATCTCCTGTCCCCGGAGCTCTGCGAGCATTGGCGTGAACACGCGGCGGAACGCCTGGTGCCGGCGCGGGTCCACGATGCGCGTGGCGGCGGGCTCAGGCTCGATCCGATGCGAACGAACACCGGCGCCGTGTTCTCGCTGCTGGATACCGATCTCGTCATGCAGCTCACGCGCGAGCGCATCGCGCGCGCGGCGGGCGTTTCGCTCGCACAGCTCGAGCCGCCGGAGGTGCTGCATTACGCGGTCGGAGAAACCTATCGCGCGCACGTCGATTTTTTCCATCCCAGGCTGCCGACGTTCGCAGACGAGATGCGCTCCAAAGGGCAGCGTATCCGGACCTGCCTCGTCTACCTGAACGACGATTTCGAGGGCGGAGCGACCGAGTTTCCAAAGCTCGGCATCGCCTTCCGCGGCAGCCGCGGTGATGCGCTCGTCTTCGACAATGTCGGCGCGAACGGCCTCGGTGACCTGCGCACGCTGCACACCGGGCTGGCGCCGACCGTGGGTGAGAAGTGGCTGCTGTCTCAGTGGATCCGCAGCAAGCCGCAACGCGTGGCATAGCGTTTAGAATTCGCCCGCGGCGGCGCGCTTCTCGCGCCCCGGTCCATCTCGAGCGGAGTGAGACGTCATGAACAAGCGCAAACTCGGCAGGAACGGTCCGGAAGTCCCGGCGGTCGGTCTCGGCTGCATGGGGATGTCGATCAGCTACGGCGAGCCCGACGACGCGGAATCGATCGCCACGATCCACCGCGCTTTCGAGCTCGGCGCGAACCTGCTCGTCACCTCCGACGCCTACGGCAACGGCATCAACGAGGAGCTCATCGGCCGCGCGATCAAGGGACGTCGCGGCGACTACCTGATCGGCACCAAGTTCGGCAATCTCGCGCTTGCCGGCCGCGGCGGCGCCGGCGAGGGGCCGGCGCTGTCGGGCGGTCACCCCGAGTACGTGCCGCAAGCGTGCGAAAAAAGCCTGAGACGCCTCGGCGTTGAGACGATCGATATTTACGGTTTGCACCGGGTCGACGCGACCGTGCCGATCGAGGATACCGTCGGCGCGATGGCGCGTCTCGTGGAGCAGGGCAAGGTGCGCTACCTCGCGCTCTCCGAGGCCGGGCCGGAAACGATCAGGCGCGCGCACAAGGTGCATCCGATCACCGCGCTGGAGACGGAATACTCGTTGTGGAGCCGCGACGTCGAGACAGCGATACTGCCGACGTGTCGCGAGCTCGGGATCGGCTACATGGCGTACGCGCCGCTCGGCCGCGGCTACCTGACCGCCACGATCAAGACGCTCGATGCGCTGCTGCCCAAGGATCGCAGGCGCGACCATCCGCGGTTCGATGCCGCGAACATGGAGCGCAATCGCGCGCTCCTCGAGCCGCTCGAAGAGCTCGCGGCCGCGAACGGCCGCACGCCGGCGCAGATCGCGCTCGCGTGGCTGCTCGCGCAGGGCGAGGACGTCGTGCCGATCCCCGGCACGAAGCGCCGCAAGTATCTCGAGGAGAACTGCGCAGCCGCCGACGTGAAGCTCACCGCCGCGGAAGTCGCGTCGCTTTCATCGGCGTTCGAGCCGGGTGCCGCCGCGGGCACGCGCTATCCCGAGAAACAATTGAAAGCGCTGGGGATCTAGGCGACTGTTACCACGGCCGCTCGCCGGCGGCCGCCTTCTCCGCCATCTCGAGCTGAAATTCGGGCGGTCCGTAGGCCGAGAACGCCTGCCGCGCCGTGAACTTCCCGTTTTCCACGATCTGCTCGGAATAGAGCAGACCGCGCTGATGGCTCTGTGCGTAGTCCATCAGCCATTTGAGCGAGCGCGGCGGTATGCGGCGCCCGACCGGCACCGCAACGTCGACCGGCATGCCGCGCCAGCGAAACTGTTCGAAGAGCACGATCACTTTCGCGTTGTTCGGCTTCATCCAGTCCGGCAGCGGGCTGCCTTCCATGCGCCAGCCGCAGATGAAGTGCACACAGGGATCCACGGGCCGGTTCGCGTAATCGTTGCAACCCTTGCCGGTGCTGTGCGGGCATGGCCGCCCGGGAAACACCGCCGCACCATTCACGTTGATCTGAAGCCAACCGTCGCAGCAGCCGGTACACGGCTGGCATTCTCGCTCCGGCTTAAGCCTGGCCACGCGCGAGGTCCTGTCGCAACTCGGCCAGCGCCTGTGCCCAGTCGCCCTGCAGCGACTGCCGATAGATCGGGAAGCCCGGAAACCACGGCGAGTGTCGTCGGCGGCGCATCCACCGCCACTCGGGCGGCGCCGGCACGAGCACGCGCGCGGTGCGTCCCGCGGCGGCGCTGAGATGCACGTTGGTGTTGCTCACGCCGACGTAGTCGTCGATGACCGAGAGCAGCGCGAGCATCGACTCGAGATCGTCGTTGAACGCGGTGAAATCGTGCACGGCGCGGCCGCACGCGGCGGCGAGCGCGTCGATTTCACCCGGGGCGGGCTTACGCTGGAGCGCGAGCAGTGTCCCCGGCAGGTCACGGACGGCGCGGCCGATGAGCTCGTGCGGTATCGCTTTGTACAACACCGAGTAGCCGGTCTGTTCCTCCGGCGCGACGCCGGCCCGCCATGTGAGCCCGATATACGGTGGCGGGCCGAGTGCGGCGAGCGCCGTGCCAACATGCGCTACGCGCTGCGCGAGCGGATCGATGCGCAGACTGGGCGCGGGCGCAGGCCAGAAGACGCCGACGTGGTACGCGAAGTCGCGGCGGGATGACTCCGCTACGTCGCGGGGCAATTCCAGCGGGGCCTGCGGGGCATCGACGAGTGCGAGCGGCAGATCCCCGCAGAGGATGCGAACGTCGGCCCCTGTGAACTCGGCCTCGGGCGGTTGTACGGCAACGAGCTCCGGTAGCACGCGCTCGAGCAGGCTCACGAGCTTCGGGCTGCAGCGCACGCTCACGCGCGCCCCGCGCGCGATCAGGCCGCTCGCGTAGCGCAGGAAGAAAAGCTCGTCTCCGGGTCCCTGCTCGGGCAGTACGCACACGTGTGCGCCGGCGAGATCGCGCGGGAGCGGCTCTCCCGGTTGCCACGCGCGATGCGACGCGCGCAGCGCCTGCGCACCCGAGCGATACGTGTGCGCCTGCCATGCGTCGTGGAAGCAGCCCTCCGAGAGCAGCGCACCGGCGATTACGCGCTGGCACGCGACCGAGTCGTGGTCGAGCGCTTCTGCGCGCGCGAGCCACCGCAGGCCCTCACCCGTGAGGCCGATCTGCATGAGGCCGCCGCCGTACACGCAGGCCGCCTGCGGCTCCGCCGGTGCGAGCGCGGCGCAACGCGCATAGTGCTCGACCGCGTCGAGCAGGCGGCGCTGGTGAGCGAGCGCGGTGCCGGTCAGCAGATGTGATTCGAAATGGTTCGGCGCGACGCGCCGGATCTCGCCGCAGGCGCGTTCCGCGTCGGCGTAGCGGCCGCGGTCGATGTAGAACGTCACGAGAGCATGATGCGCGGCCGGCTCGTCCGGCGCCGCGGCGACGCACGCGCGATACTCGGACTCCGCTTCGTCGAAGCGCCGCAGCGCGTGCAGCGCGCCGGCGATACCGATGCGCGCGTCGAGCATGCCCGGATCGAGCTCGAGCGCGCTGCGGTAAGCGCCGATCGCCTGCTCGAAGCGATGCTGGTCACGCAGCACGTTTCCGAAATTGAGCCAGACCAGCGGCTCGCGCGGATGGCGCGCGCAGAGCCTCGCGAGCAGCGCTTGCGCCTCGGCGAGCTTGTGGTCGAGCGCGAGCGCGATCGCGGCGCCGACACCGAACTGCGCCGCGTCCGGCGCGATCCGGCTCGCCTTGCGGAAGGTCGCGGCGGCGTCGGCGTGCCGCTTCAGCTCGAGATACGCGTGGCCGAGGTTGCCCAGCACGTTCGCGTCGTTGCGCGCGCGCCGCGCCGCGCGCTCGAGGTAGGCCACGGCCTCGGCGGCCCGGCCGGCCTGCAGCAGGGCCGTGCCGGCGAGATTCAGCGCTGGGCCGTGCTCGGGCGATACGGCAAGGACCCGCCGATACGTGTCGAGCGCCCGCTCGAGATCGCCGGTGCGGTGCGCCGCAATCCCCGAATCGAGCCAGTCCTCGAGCTGTTGCGCGCTTGCGCTGCCGTAAACCATTGACCCGAATTGTACTTTCAAAGGCGGGTCAGCCTCTGTTGCACGAACGCAACACCGCGTACCCATCGCGCATCCGTTCGGCCGAAACCGGAATCGGCCGGAAGAAACTTTCGCCGTACGAACAAGCCCTCAGCGCCGTCGCGCCCCGGCTGTTGCATCGCTGCAACACACAGCCCGTCGCCCCGCCCAAAAATCCACAAATCTGTTGAGCCGCGGAGAGCGCGCTTGGCATACTCCGACCAACCTCCGCATTGTTCAGGGGGATAAAGGGCGGCCGGAGCTCTCTGTCCTGACGCCGGATTCAAAAACATCATAGGAGATGGTTATGCAGAGAAAACTGTTGGCCGTGGCGGTAGCGGGTGCGTTGGGTGCGCCTGCCGTCGCTCTGGCGCAGACGAGTACCGTGCAGATCTTCGGTACGATGTACGTCGAGTATTCGTGGGCCGACCAGGGCCGGAACGCGACGACCGCGGCACCGTTCACCACCGGTGTCGATCGCAGCGACGCTGACTTCATCCAGACCCCCGGCAGCGAAATCGGCTTCAAGGGCGAAGAGAAGCTCGGCGGCGGTCTGTCGGCGTGGTTCCAGTGCACGAGCACGGCCGACCCGCGCGGCGTGAGCCAAGAGGGCTGGTGCTCGCGTAACAGCGCGCTGGGTCTGAAAGGCGGCTTCGGTAACGTGTTCGTCGGTAGCTGGGACACCCCGTTCAAGCGCACGATCAGCCCGAGCGCCGTCGGCGGCAACGACACCGGTATCTGGGGCACGGCGTTCCTGCTGACTGGCGGTTCGACCACGACGTCCTGGCCAGGCGCTGCTGCCGGTTCTCCGGCGAGCGCGGGCCGCGGCATCTTCAAGCGCCGTCAGAACAGCCTGATCACCTACGACAGCCCGAATTTCGGTGGCTTCCAGGTGATGGCCGCGTTCACCGCGTCGCAACCGTCGACCGGCACGCTCGATCCGGCGAACAACAGCCATCCGCGCATTCTGTCTCTCGGCGGCCAGTATCGCGCCGGTCCGCTGTTCGTCGGCGCAGGCTACGAGCGGCACAAGGATGCGAACGGCCCGACCGGCGTTCCGGTCGTTGCGGGTACCGTGCGTGAAGGCAGCGACGATGCTTGGCAGATCGGCGCCGCTTACACGTGGGGTCCGGTGCGCTTCGGCGGTCAGTACACGCGCCAGGAAATCGAGATCGGCACGGTCGCCGCGCCGGCTGAGGTGAAGTACCGCGCCTGGCACTTCGGCGTCGACTGGCGCATCGTCGGCCCGCACGGTCTGCGTGCGGCTTACACGCGTGCGCAGGATTCGCGTCAGTCGGGCATTGCGGCCGGTGGCGCGAACATCGTCGGCTCCGCCGGTGTCACCGTGTTCGGCGCCAGCCCGACGCTCCCGTCCGGTGCTGCGCATATCGCCGGCAGCGGTGTGAACCGTCCGGTCGCGCTCCCCGGTGGCTCGGGCGACAACGGTGCGAAGCTGTGGCAGATCCGGTACGTGTACACGTTCTCGAAGCGGACCGAGTTCAACTTCGGTTACGTCCGCCTGGACAACGATTCGGTGGGCGTCTACAACCTCGGCGGTCTGACCGGCGGTTACGCTGCGATGCGCCCGGGCGAGAACCAGGACGCGTTCGCGGCCAGCCTGCGCCACACGTTCTAAGTCGGAGAAGTTGCTTCACCCAAACGGGCGCCTCGGCGCCCGTTTTTTTTGAGAAGCGCGGCGGCTGCCGCGCTAGGTTACTTCTTGCGACGTGACGCGAAGCGTCGCGGCGCGGTCGTTGTTTCTCACGGGCTCTGATTGCCATACACCTGATCGTAGAAATCCCGCTCGCGCGCGGCTTCGATCGCCGGCACGTGCGGCGCGCAGCTTTCTTTCCTGCGCGCGAGCTCCGCCTGAAGGAGCCGGCGCGTGTCTTCAGCCAGGTTCGGTCTCTGGTTCACCTCGGTTTCACAGATCTCGTAAGTCGAAAGCGCCGCGACCTGCTGCGGTGAATACGTCATGCAGCCGGCGCTGGCCGTGACGGACAAGCAGGCGAAGAGGATGGGTCGCATGATCATGTCGCTCGCGTGGGTGGGTGGGTGCGTGGGTGGGTGCGTGGGTGGCTCGGCTATTCTGCCGGCCCGTGCGTGAGCTCGACGTACAGCGATTCGAGGCTGCGCGTGAAGGCGCGCGAATCGAACAGCGGCGCGGTGTCGCGCGCGGCTGCAAGCTTCATCCTGATCGCCGCGAGTAAAGCGGCGTCCGTCGCGAGGCGGTACGCGAGCTTCTCGTAATCGTCGAACGTATGCGTCACGAGCTCGGGGAGACCGCACGCACGCAGAAGCGACGTCGATACCCGCGCCGCGAAGGTCTTCCCGCACAGTGCTACAAGAGGGCAGCCGAGCCAGAGCGCGTCGCTGCCCGTCGTGTGCGACGTATACGGAAAAGTATCGAGCGCGAGGTCGGCCACGCGGTAGCGCGCGAGATGGTCTGCCGGCGCAAGTCGCGGCGCGATCACCACGCGCTCGCGCGCGATGCCCGCGGCGTGTGCGGCCGCGAGCAGGTTCTCCGTCGCCTGAGGGTTGTCTTCCAGCAGCCACAGCACGGCGTGCGGAACGCTGCGCAAGAGGGCCATCCAGCGCGCGAACACCTCCGGCGTCACCTTCACGCTCTGGTTGAAGCAGCAGAATACGAACGAACCCTCGGCCAAGCCGTATTCGGCGCGCGAGCGAGGCTCGGATGAGCGGCGTTTGCGGTCGTTCGGCTGGTAGACGTGCGGCAGGCGCACGACTCGTTCCGAGTAGCTCTGTTCCGCGCCGCGTGGTATCAGCACGTCGTCGGCGATGAGGTAGTCGATGTACTGCGCTCCGGTCGTGCCGGGATAGCCGAGCCATGCGGCCTGACGCGTGCACGGACGCTGCGCCATCACCGCCAGCCGGTCTCCCGCCGTGTAGCCCTTGAGATCGATCAGAAGGTCGAGCTGATCGCCGCGTATGCGTCCGGCGACCACGTCGTTCGGATCCCATGCGACGTCGACGAAATGCTCGACCCCCTCGGCGATCCGGGTACGCATGGCGCTCTTGTCGTCGGGTCCGTACGAATACGCGAAAATTTCGAATCTCTGGCGATCGTGCAGCTCGAGCGCTTCGACGACGAGACAGGCGACCGGATGCTGGTGGAAGTCTCCGGAGTAGTAGCCGATGCGCAGCCGCTCGCCCGAGCGCGTCGAGCGCACCGGCGCCGGCGGCACAGGGGATGCCGGATACGCGCGCTCGACCCAGCGGCGCGTGTACGAAAGCTGTTGCTCCGGCGTTGTGTCTTCATGCAGCAGCCAGAACGGGCTGCCCAGATCGGCGGAGTGCTCGAGACGCGCCGACATGTGCTGCCATGCCGTACGCCATTTCGTCCAGTCGCACTGTCGATGCGCAACATGCGTGAGCATGCCGACGAGCGCGTCGGCGCGCGTGCGCTCGTAACCTTCTTCCAGCACGGCCACCGCGCGATCGAGCTCGCCGCGCACGTGATGCATCTGCGCGAGCAGCGCGTACGGACCGATCTGCAGCGGCTCCACTTCGCGCGCGCGGGAGGCGGCGTCGAACGCTGCGTCGAACTGCGCCTGCTCGAACCGGACTCGCGCGAGATAGAACAGCGTCTCGCCGTCGTTCGGCGTCTCCGCGAGCACTAGCTCGAGCTCGCGCGCGGCCTGCGGCCACCGGCCGAGCGCGGCGTAAGCGCGCGCGAGTCCCGAATGCGCCTCGATCACGTGCGGGTCCTGCGCGAGCGCACGCTCGAACGCGCGTGCCGCTTCGGCGGGCCGCGCCAGACGCAGCAGCGCGTGTCCGAGCCGCATCGACACCGACGCGGGCGCGCCGGGAATCGCGACCGCTTTGCGCAGCGCACGTTCCGCGGCGACGAAGTCGTTGCGCATGAGATGTGCGAGCCCGAGATGCTCCAGCACCGCGCCGTTGTCGGGTTGTGCGGCGAGCGCGCGCTCGAAGAGCGTAACGGCTTCATCTGCGCGATCGCGCATGAGATGCGCCGTGCCGAGCAGCCATAGCGCCTCCGGATTGCGCGGCGCGCGCTTGAGCACGTCTTCGCACGCGCTTGCCGCGGCGTCCGCGTCGCCGCCGCGAAGCTGTCTATGGGCGAGCTCGAGCTTGCGAGTAACCGCTGCGGACATGCGTTCTATATACGCGAAGGGGACGGGCTCCTACAATAGCGGCCCATCGCGGCGGGTGCCCTCGTTCGAGTCTCACTTCGCCGCATTGCGCGGCGTGACGAAACGTGGACAGCGGCAATGGAACAGCGGGTCGACCCAGACCAGCTCCGGGAGCAGTTCCTCGGGCAGGTGACGGAGCTTCTGCGCCGGCAGAAGGCCCGCGCCGAGCGTGCCGAAGCCGGTGCGCTGCCCGATCGCGAGCAGATCGAAACGCTGCTCCGCACGCGCGAGCTCGAGGCGCTGCAGCGCGGCCTCGAGCGGCTGCACCCCGCTGACGTCGCGTACATCCTGGAGGCGCTGCCGCTCGACGAGCGGCTGATCGTCTGGGACCTCGTCAAGGCCGAGCGCGACGGCGAGATACTGCTCGAAGTCTCCGACGCGGTGCGCGAGACGCTCATCGCGAGCATGGACGAGCGGGAACTCGTCGCCGCGACCGAGCAGCTCGACACCGACGAGATCGCGGACCTCGCGCCCGATCTCCCGCGCGAAGTCATCCAGGACGTGTTCCGCTCGCTCTCCGTGGAGGAGCGCGAGCAGCTTCGCGCCGCGATGTCGTACGACGAGGACTCGGTCGGCGCGCGCATGGACTTCGACATGGTCGAGGTCCGGGAAGACGTGACGCTCGAAGTCGTGCTGCGCTACCTGCGCATGCTCGACGAGCTGCCCGATCACACCGACCAGCTCTTCGTCGTCGACCGCGACGGCCACCTCAAGGGTCTGCTGCCGATCAATCGGCTGCTCGTGACGCCCCCGGAGACGCTCGTCGCCGACGTGATGCTCCGCGAGTACGTCCAGTTCGATCCACACGAGGATGCGCGCGACGCCGCCGCTGCGTTCGAACGCTACGATCTCGTTTCCGCGCCGGTGGTGGACGAGAACGGCGGCCTCGTCGGTCGCATGACCGTCGCCGACGTCGTCGACTACATCCGCGAAGCGCAGACCGCGGAAATGCTCGCCGCCGCGGGCTTGCGCGAAGACGAGGATCTGTTCGCATCGGTCTGGACCAGCGTGAGGAACCGCTGGACGTGGCTCGCGGTGAATCTCGTCACCGCTTTCGTCGCCTCACGCGTGATCGGCGCGTTCGAGAACTCCATCGCGCAGCTCGTCGCGCTGGCCGCGCTGATGCCGATCGTGGCGGGCATCGGCGGCAACTCGGGCAATCAGACGATCACGCGGATCGTGCGCGCGCTCGCGATCGGCCAGATCACCCGCGAGAACGCGCGTCAGCTCTTCGTGAAGGAGCTCGGCGTCTCCGTGCTGAACGGCCTCATCTGGGGCGCGGTCGTGGGCCTCTTCGGCTTTCTCATCTATCACAACTGGCAGCTCGGGGTCGTGCTGATGGCGGCGATGCTGCTCAACCTGCTGCTCGCCGCGGTCATGGGCGTCGCGATCCCGCTGCTCATGGAGAAGCTCGGGCGCGACCCCGCGAGCGGCTCCAGCGTGCTCATCACGTTCATCACCGACAGCGGCGGGTTCTTTATTTTCCTGGGCCTCGCGACGCTGTTCCTCGTGTGAGTCGCCGGAATAAAGGTGTCGGGGGCCGTGTTGGCAAACCGAACATGACCGGGACGCAACCGTGAACGCGCAACTCCGCGAGTTCACCGCCCGCGTGGACGAGCTGATCCCGCGGCTGCGGCGGTACGCGCGTGCGCTCACCGGCGGGCGCGACGCGGCCGACGATCTCGTTCAGGACACGCTCGAGCGCGCGTGGACGAAGCTGCACCTCTGGAGGAGCGGGAGCGATCTGCGCGCGTGGCTATTCACGATCATGCACAACGTCCACGTGAACCAGCTCCGCTCACGCGCGGGTGCCGCGATGCTGCCGCTCGACGATGACGTGCCCGACGCGCCGGTGCGCGCGACGCAGTCCGATCTGCTGGAGGTGCGGGACGTGCAGACCGCGGTCAACCGGCTGCCGGTCGAGCAGCGCGAGGTGCTGCTGCTGGTGGCGCTGGAGCACATGTCGTATCAGGAGACGGCGACGACACTCGGTATTCCGATCGGAACGGTCATGTCGCGGCTCGCACGCGCGCGCGAGCGCCTGCGCTCGATCCTCGACGCCTCGGCAGGCGTCAATCTGAAGATCGTGAAATGAGCACGAAGCCGATAGAACAGGACCTCCACGCATGGCTCGACGGCGAGCTCGACGCCGCGCGCCGCGCCGAAATCGAGCGCTATCTCGCGTCGCACCCCGACGAGACGGCACGGCTCGACGCGTATGCGCGCAACGAGCAGGCGCTGCGGGCGTACTACGATCCGGTCGTGGACGAGCCGGTGCCGCCGCGGCTTACGCGCGTGCGCGCACCCGGCCGGTCCCGTGTGTGGCGTTTCGCCGCGGTGCTCGCGTGGGTCGCCATCGGCGGCGTGGCCGGGTGGCACCTGCATGGGGTCACCTCGACGGGTCCGCGCGCCAGCATGCCCGGCTGGGCGCACCGCGCGGCGGTCGCGCACGTGGTGTACAGCCCGGAAGTGCGGCACCCGGTGGAGGTTCCGGCGGATCAGGAAGCGCATCTCACGACGTGGCTCTCGAAGCGCTTGGGCACGCCGCTCAGGGTGCCCCGGCTGGAGGGTGTCGGCTACCAGCTCGTCGGCGGGCGCCTGCTGCCCGGCGAACAGGGTCCGGCCGCGCATTTCATGTATCAGGACGCGCAAGGCCAGCGCCTCACGCTCTATATAAGAGTCAACCGCGGCGAGACCCGGGAGACCGCCTTCCGCTTCGCGCAGGAGGGCAACGTTCGCGTCTTCTACTGGATCGATCGCGGGCTCGGCTACGCGCTGTCAGGAGAGATCGGGAAAGACGATCTCCTGCGGGTGGCGACGGCCGTCCATCAGCATCTGAATCCGTAAGCACGCGAGCGCGGCGCGCGCGCATCGATGCAACGAACTCCGGAGCGGCTCCGGTAACTGACTCTGGCTGGGGAGGGTGAAGCTGGAGAACTGCTGGAGGGGGCGGGGGCCGGGGGTTACCCAGCCCCCGCTTGCTACTTACTACTACTTCTTCTTGGCTGCTTTTTTCTTCGAACCGCCTTTTTTCTTCGCTTTTTTCTTCGCTGCCATCTTAAGTCTCCTTTAAAGTTAACCTAGGCATGCATCATGTGCGGATGGACTGCATTCATTCGCACTCCATCGCGCGGTTTTTCGAACGTTGTAACTGCATCTCTTCCATCGTTCTCCCGAAAAAAATTCCGGAAAAACCGCGCGTGGTGCGGCAAGTCTATATCACCGCTCAAAAAAAAAGCAACACCTTTGTCAAGCTCATTTGACGTTGGAATATCGCATTGTGTGTTTGATGCAACACGCCAACCGCGCGTTGAACGCGGTGCGAAGCGCGCGAGCGCGGCGTTTGAGCTCGCGTTTCAGGCAGGCAAGCGACGCTCGCGCGCGATGAGATCGCGCACTTCTTCACGCGTACGAATCACGTACAGCGCGTCGCCGTCGACCATCACTTCGGCTGCCCGCGGCCGCGTGTTGTAGTTCGACGCCATGCTCATTCCGTACGCTCCCGCGGTCATCACCGCGAGCAGATCGCCTTCACGCAGGTCGAGCCGCCGGTCGCGTGCGATGAAATCGCCGCTCTCGCACACCGGACCGACCACGTCATAGCGCTCGCCGCCGGTGCTTTCACGCACCGGCCTCACCTCGTGCCACGCCTCGTACAGCGCCGGGCGCACGAGGTCGTTCATGGCGGCGTCGACCACGGCGAAGTTGCGGTCCTCGCCGCGCTTGAGGTACTCGACCCGGGTGAGAAGGATACCCGCGGGGCCGGTCAGGAGGCGCCCCGGCTCGAACAGGAGCTTGTGGCGCGGATCCGGAAACGCGCTCAGCACCGCGCGCGCGTAAGCCGCGAGATCGGGCGGGCTTTCGTCCTGGTAACGGATGCCGAGCCCGCCGCCGACGTCGATGTGCCCGAGCGCTATGCCGGCGGCCTCGAGCCGCGCCACGAGCTCCGCGATCTTCGACAGCGCCTCCGCGATCGGGGCGATGTCGGTCAACTGGGATCCGATGTGGCAGTCGATGCCGCGCACCGCCACGTGCGCGAGGCTGCGGGCGCGCTGGTACAGGGACAGCGCATCCGCATGCGCGATACCGAACTTGTTCTGCTTGAGCCCCGTGGCGATGTACGGGTGTGTGCCGGCGTCGACGTCCGGGTTCACGCGCAGGCTCACGGGTGCCGATAACCCCATCTCGCCGGCGATACGGTCGATCTTGAGGAGCTCGGCCTCGGATTCGACGTTGAAACACAGGATGCCCGCGTTCAGCGCGGCGCGGATCTCCGCTTCCGACTTGCCGACGCCGGAGAAAACGACTCTGCCCGGATCGCCGCCGGCGGCGATCACGCGTGCGAGCTCGCCGCCCGAGACGATATCGAAGCCGCTGCCGAGCCGGCCGAAGAGGTCGAGTATGCCGAGACTCGAGCTCGCCTTGACGGCGTAGCACACGAGATGATCGCGTCCCGCGAAGGCGCCACTGAACGTCATGTACGCGTCGGTCAGCGCCGCGCGCGAATAGACGTAGCACGGCGTTCCGATCTCCGCGGCGATGCGCGCCAGGGGCACGCACTCGGCATGCAGCTCGCCGCCTTCGAACGTGAACGCGCTCACCGGGGCGGCGGCACCGCTTGCGAGGGCTGCGGCCGCTCCGGCGGGGGCGGTACGATCTCGGCGGGCTTGCGTGTCTGCGGCTTCGAGTCCGGCAGGTACAGCGGGCCCTTGTTGCCGCAGCCGCAGAGGAGCGCGGCGGCGAACAAAACCCCGAGCAGGCGCCCCCCGCAGCTAGACCAGGAGGTACTTGTGCGCTTCATGGCGCAGCTCCCCGCGGCACGCCGCATAGTCCGGCACCAGCCGGCCGACGACGCGCCAGAATCGCGGCGAGTGATTCATCTCGACGAGGTGGGCGACTTCGTGGGCGACGACGTAATCCAGGAGGCGCGCCGGCATCTGCACCAGCCGCCAGTTGAGGTGGATGCGGCCGCTCGAGTGGCAGCTGCCCCAGCGCGTGCGCGCGCTCGAGAGCAGCACCTGCGCCGGCCGCTCGATGCCGAGCACGCGGCAGTAGTGCGCGACGCGCTCCTCGAAGCACGCGAGCGCCTGCCGGTGCAGCCATTCGTGGACCTGCCGTGCGACGGATACGTCGCGCGCGGCGCCGGTGCCGACGTAGAGATGGCGCCCCCGCAGATGGACCGCGACCGCCTCGGGCACGAGCCGTAGCGAGTACGGCTCGCCGAGGAGCATCAGCGCCTCGCCGTCCGCCCATAGCCGCAACGGGGCGCGGCGTACCTGCCATTCCTCGAGCTTGCGCAATACCCAGGCTGCGTGCTTGCGCAGCAGCCGTTCGATCGCCGTGTGCGTTGCGTCCCACGGAGCGCCGACCCGCAGTCCCTCTTCGTCCACGAGTATCGAGATCGCGCGGCGGCGGAGGCTGCGCTTGATTGTGTAGGAGACGAGCGTGCCCTCGAGCGCGAGATACGCACGGCCGATCGCCTGCTGCTGGCGATAGGCGAGCGGCAGCTCTAGCTGGCCGCGCGTATGCGCGCGGTCTCGTTTTCGATCCATTGCTCGATATTGTGCATGAGCGCAGCCGCTTTGACCCCCGTCGGGTGCACCGCGGCGCCGATCGAGACGGTGATCGTGCCCGGTCGCTTGATGAACGCCTTGCGCGGCCAGAACGATCCCGCGTTGTGCGCTACCGGCACGATCGCGGCTCCGGTTTGCAGCGCGAGCCACGCACCGCCGGCCTGGTACTCGCCGCGTTGTCCGGGCGCGACGCGCGTGCCCTCGGGAAAGATCACGATGCTGAAGCCGCGCTTCAGGCGCTCGCGTCCCTGATCGATCATCTGTCTGAGCGCGCGGCGGCCGGCCCTGCGGTCGATGGCGATGGGCGAGAGCATCGCGAGGCCCCATCCGAAAAACGGAATCCAGAGCAGCTCGCGCTTCACCACCCAGACCTGCGGCGGAAATATCGCCTGCAGCGCGAGCGTTTCCCACGCCGATTCGTGCTTCGCGAGGATGACGCACGGCTCCGGCGGGATGTTCTCCGCCCCCTTGACCAAGTAATCGATGCCGCAGAAAGCGCGCGCGCCCCACACCATCGTGCGTGACCAGGCGCTGATCACGCGATAGCGCGCGAGCGGCGGCAGCGGAAAACTGAGCAGCGACACCACTGCCCATGGCGGGGTCACGAGGAGCTGGAACAGCGCGAAGGCCACCGAGCCGGCGAGGGCCCGTGCGCTCATTTAAGGATTGCGCGGACCGCGGCAGCCAGATCGGGATAGACCTGCGTTCCCTCCGGCAGCCCGCCGGCTTTCAGCGTCTGCTCGCCTTTTCCGGTGCGCACCAGGATCGGGAGCGCGCCGACGGCCGCCGAGGCCTGCAGATCGCGCAGAGAGTCGCCGACACTGGGGACGCCTTTGAGATCGACGTTGAAGCGGTGCGCGATCTCTTCGAGCAGCCCCGATTTCGGCTTGCGGCAGCCGCAGTTCGCTTCCTGCGCGTGGGGGCAGAAGAAGATCGCGTCGATGCGCCCGCCGATCTGTGCGAGCGCCCGGTGCATCCGGTCGTGAATCGCGTTGAGCGTGGATACTTCGAACAGACCGCGGCCGACGCCGGACTGGTTCGTCGCGAGAATCACGAGATAGCCGGCGTGGTTCATACGCGCGATCGCGTCGAGACTGCCGGGCAGCGGCCGCCACTCTGCCGGGTTCTTGATGAAGCTTTCGCTGTCGTAATTGATGACGCCGTCGCGGTCGAGGATCGCGAGCTTCATGCCGCCAGCTTGGAAATGTCCGCGATGCGGTTCATCGTCTGCTGCAGCTCTGCGAGCAGCGCGATGCGGTTATCGCGCAGGCGGGCATCGTCCGTCATCACCATGACCCGGTCGAAAAAGGCGTCGACGGGCTCCTTGAGACCGGCCAGCGCCTGCAGCATGCCCGTGTAGTCCTGCACCTCGTACGCTGAATCCGCTGCGTGGCGAATCGCGCTGAATCTGCTGGCGAGCGCCTTCTCGGCCTCTTCGACGAGGAGCGCCGTGTCGAAGCGCGCGGGAACCGCCGACGATTTCCTGAGAATGTTGCCGATGCGCTTGTTCGCGGCCGCCAGGCTGGGGGCCTCCGGCAGCGTGTTGAAGGTCCTGACCGCCTCGAGCTGCCGGAGGATGAGATCGACCCGATCAGGTCTCAACGCGAGCACGGCGTCGATCTCACTGGCCGAATAGCCGGCTTCACCGAGGTAGCCGCGCATGCGCTCGTAGAAGAACGACAGCAGCTCATCGGGTGCGGGCGTCATGCGATGGGACGCATCGAACGCAGCGTACGCCGCCACGACGACGTCGCTCAAGCGAAGCGGCAGCGACCGCTCGGCGAGTATGCGAACCACGCCCAGGGCCTGGCGCCGCAGCGCGTACGGATCCTTGTCGCCGGTCGGCTGCTGGCCGATCCCGAAAAAGCCCGCGAGTGTTTCCAGCTTGTCCGCGAGCGCGACGGCGCAACCGACGTGCGATTCGGGCAGCGCGTCTCCGGCGAATCGCGGCCGGTAGTGCGCCTCGATCGCGTCGGCGACCTCACGGTCCTCGCCGTCGTGCAGCGCGTAATAGCGTCCCATGATGCCCTGGAGCTCGGGGAACTCACCGACCATGCCGGTGATGAGATCGGCTTTGGCGAGCCGCGCCGCGCGCCGGGCGCGCTGTGCGTCCGCGCTCAACGCCGCGGCATACTCGCCGGCGAGCCGCTCGACGCGCTCGACCCGCTGAAGCTGCGTGCCCAGGCGGTTGTGATAGACGACGTGCGCGAGCTCCGGCACGCGCGCCTCGAGCCGCACCTTGCGGTCCTGGTCGTAGAAGAAGCGCGCGTCGGCCAGCCGCGCGCGCAGCACGCGCTCGTTGCCGTGCACGATATTGGCGGGATCGCGGGTCGGCAGATTGGAAACCACGAGAAACCGTGCGACCAGCCGGCGGCTCGCCGGGTCGACCAGCGGAAAATACTTCTGATGCTGCTTCATCGAGAGCACCAGGCATTCCGGCGGCACTTCGAGAAATGCCTCGTCGTAACGGCCCTGATAGACCGCCGGCGCCTCGACCAGCGCGGTCACCTCGTCGAGCAGGGATTCGTCGCGTTCGAAGGCGCCACGGTCTCCGGCGGCGTCGGCGAGCGCCGTTTCGATCGTGCGCCGGCGCTCCTCGAAGCTCGCGATCACGCCGCCGTGCTCGCGCAGGGCCTGCTCGTAGGCGTCCGCGCTGTCGATCGTGACCGGACCGGCGCTCATGAACCGGTGGCCGAGCGTCGTATTGCCGCTCGCGATGTCGAGCACCGAGCCGGGCACGACGCGCGTGCCGTGCAGCATCACCAGACCGTGCGCGGGCCGCACGAATTCGGCATCGCCGGCGCCCCAGCGCATGACTTTCGGGATCGGCAGCGCTTTCAGCGCTGCCGCGACTTTCGCGGCGAGAACCTCCGCGAGCCGCGCGCCCGGTGCCACGCCGCGGTAGACGAACACGCGTCCCTTGGGCGTATCGAGCTGCTCCAGCGTGTCGATCGCGACATTCACCTTGCGCGCGAAGCCTTCCAGCGCCTTGGTCGGCTTGCCCTGTGCATCGAGTGCCGCCTTGACCGACGGCCCTTGCGTCTCGATGGGCTTGTCCGGCGCCGCCTCGCGCACCTGCGTTATCTGAGCCGCAAGCCGGCGCGGCGTTGCGAACCAGCGCATCGAAGCGCCGTCGGCAAGCAGGCCCTCTCGCGCGAGATCGGCGCGCAGGCTGTCCGCGAACGCACGCCCAAGACGCGAGAGCGCTTTGGGCGGCAGCTCTTCGGTGAGGATCTCGACGAGCAGCGTGGCGGCGCTCATGCAGGCTCCGACTGCGGCGCTGAACGCTTGCACATGGGGAAGCCGAGCGCTTCGCGCGAATCGTAGTACGCCTGCGCCACGAGTCGCGCCAGCGTTCGCACGCGAAGGATGTACGCCTGCCGCTCGGTGACAGAGATCGCGCCGCGCGAATCGAGCAGGTTGAACGTGTGCGAGCACTTGAGCACCATCTCGTACGCCGGCAACACCAGCCGTGCGTCGATCAGCCGCTTCGCTTCACCTTCGTAATCGTTGAAGAGACGCAGCAGCCATTCGACGTTCGCGAATTCGAAGTTGTATTTCGACTGCTCGACCTCGTTCTGATGATAGACGTCGCGGTAAGTGACGCCCTCCACCCACGTCAGGTCGAAGATGTTGTCCCTGCCCTGCAGATACATCGCCAGGCGTTCGAGGCCATACGTAAGCTCGCCCAGGACCGGGCGGCAGTCGAGGCCGCCGACCTGCTGGAAATACGTGAACTGCGTGACCTCCATGCCGTTCAGCCACACTTCCCAGCCCAGACCCCACGCGCCGAGCGTCGGCGACTCCCAGTCGTCCTCGACGAAGCGGATATCGTTCGCCCGGGGATCGACGCCCAGCGCGGCGAGCGAGCCCAGGTAGAGATCCTGGAGGTCGTCGGGCGAGGGCTTCATCACGACCTGATACTGGTAGTAATGCTGGAGGCGGTTCGGATTTTCACCGTAGCGGCCGTCCTTCGGCCGGCGCGAAGGCTGAACGTAGGCCGCGTTCCAAGGCTCGGGCCCGATCGCGCGCACGAACGTCGCGGTGTGAAAGGTGCCGGCGCCCACTTCCATGTCGTACGGCTGGAGCAGCGCGCAGCCGCGCGCATCCCAGTACTGATTGAGCGCGAGGATGATCTGCTGAAAGGTGAGCGGCGCGGGCATAACCGGGGAATTTTACCGGCTTTGGCCGCGCGACCCGCGCGCGAGGAGGACGGCAGCCGCGATGAGCAGGGCACAGATTGCGAGGATGAAGCCGTTGCCCCAGCGCACGTACGGTGTCGCGCCGGTGTAACCCTGCACCTTGCCGGTCACTGCGGCGGTCGCGAACTCCGGTGCGAGCTTCGCGACTCTGCCGCGCTGATCGACGATTGCGGTCATGCCGGTGTTCGTTGCGCGGACCATGTAGCGCCCGGTCTCGAGCGCGCGCGCCTGCGAGATCTGCAGATGCTGGCGCGGCGCGATCGAGCGCCCGAACCACGCCACGTTGCTCACGTTCACCAGCAGGGTCGCTTCCGGAAGCTGGCGGATGATCTCTTCTCCGAACGCGTCCTCGTAGCAGACGTTTGGTGCGACGCGCTGCCCCGCGATCGCGAGCGGCTTCGGATCTTCCGCGCCGCGCGAGAAATCCTGCAGCGGTATCGCGAGCGTATTCACGATCCAGCCCAGCACCGGGCGCAGCGGGATGAACTCGCCGAACGGCACGAGGTGCGTCTTGCGGTAAGCCTGAGGCTTAGAAGCGCCGACCGAGATCACGCTGTTGAAGTACTCGCCGGTGGGCAGGCGCTCCGGCACGCCGATCAGCACGTCCCCCCCGTTTTTGCGTGCATGCGCGGCGAGCGTCTCCAGATAATCCGAAGGCACCTGGTGCAGGAAGAGCGGCAGCGCGGTCTCCGGAAAAACGATGAGCTTCGCTTTGCTTTCGAGCGCGAGGCGCTGGTAGGTGACAAGCGTCGTGCGCAGGCCCTCGGGCGTCCACTTGATGTCCTGCGGAATGTTGCCCTGGAGCGCGGTCACGGTGATCGGCTCGCCGGCAGGCTGCGTCCACTGCACGTAGGCGAGGCCGAAGCCGCCGAGCCACAGCGCGAGCAGCGCGACCGCAGCGGGGTGGCCGAGCGCTTGGCCGAGGGCGTGTGTCGCGCCTTCAGCAGACGTTTTCGCCGCAGCGTGCACGAGCGCGCGCGCGCGCTCGGCGACGAGCACGATCAAACCCGCGGTGAGCACGACCGCGAGCGTGAGGCCGTACACGCCCACGATCGGCGCGTAGCCGGCGAGGGGGCTCGAAGGCACCTGCGAATAACCGAGCGCGATCCAGGGAAAACCCGTGAAGATCCACCCGCGCACCCATTCGGAGAGCGTCCATGCCGCCGGCAGGATCAACGTGAGCTTCGCCCACTGCGCGACCGGCACGCGCGCGTAGACGTAAGCCGCCGCTGCGGGAAACACCGCCAGAAACGCGCAGAAGAGCAGCGTGGCGATCGCGGCGAGCGGCGCGGCCATCGCGCCGAAGGTGTGCAGGCTCACGTACACCCACGACACGCCCGCCAGGAAAAAACCCAGACCGAACCACCAGCCCAGCGCCGCGGCACGCCGCGGCGAGGCCGCCGCATTCCACAGGTACACGAGCAGCGCGATCGTGACGATCGGCAGCGGATAGAGATCGAACGGCGCGAAGCCGGCGACCGTCGCCGCACCGAGCAGCGCCGCGCCGATCGACGAGCGTTCGAGTGCCAGCCGGCGCGGCCGCGCCGGCGCGCGCGCGGTCGTTTCGACCGCCATCAGGCGCTGACGACGTCTTTGGGTACGACTTCCAGGAGGTGCAGCCTGCGGCTGTCCGCGCGGACCACCTTGAACGTGAGCCCGTCCATCATCACCTGTTCGCCGCGTTTCGGCACGCGGCCGAACCGCTTCAGCACGAGACCGCCGATCGTGTCGAATTCATCGTCGCTGAAGTCGGTGCCGAACTTCTCGTTGAAGTCGGTGATCTCGGTGCCGGCCTTGACGCGGTACTGGCCGGTCTTCTCGAGCACGATGTTGTCCTCGTCCTCGTCGAAATCGTACTCGTCCTCGATCTCGCCGACGATCTGCTCGAGCACGTCCTCGATCGTCACGAGCCCCGCGACACCGCCGTATTCGTCCACGACGATCGCGATGTGATTGCGGTTCTTGCGGAACTCCTTCAGCAGCACGTTGAGCGGCTTCGATTCCGGGATGAACACCGCGGGCCGCAGCATCTCGCGCACGTCGAATTCCTCCTCGCCGGCGTAGTAGCGCAGGAGGTCCTTCGCGAGCAGGATGCCGAGCACGTCGTCCTTGTTGCCGCTCGTCACCGGAAAGCGTGAGTGCGCCGTCTGGATGACGAACGGAACGAACTTGTCGGGCGACTCGTTCACGTCGATCACGTCCATCTGCGAGCGCGGCACCATGATGTCGCGCGCCTGCAGCTCCGAGACCTGCAGCACGCCTTCGATCATCGAGAGCGCGTCGGAATCGAGCAGGTTGCGCTCGTGCGCCGAGCGCAGAAGGTCGATCAACTGTTCGCGGTCCTCGGGCTCGCGCATGATGAACGCCGAAATGCGCTCGAGGAGGGAAGGCTTACTGTGCGGGTCGTCCATCGTGGCGGGGTGCGGCGTACGGATCGGGATAACCGAGCCGTCTCAGAATGCGTGTTTCGAGCTTTTCCATTTCGGCTGCGTCGGGCTCGCGCTCGTGTTCGTAGCCCTGCAGGTGCAGCATGCCGTGCACCGTCAGATGCGCGTAATGCGCGGCGAGGTTCTTACCCTGCGCACGCGCCTCTTGCGACACCACCGGCGCGCACAGGGCGATATCGCCATGATACGGCGGCGCGCCGTCGAGCACGAACGTGAGCACGTTCGTCGCGTAATCGCGCCCGCGATATTGCCGGTTGAGCGTGCGGCCTTCCGCACGGCCTACCACACGCACGGTCACGCTCGCGTCGTTTTGCAGCGCGGCACGCGCCCATTTCCGGAACGCGGCCGGCGGCGGCACGCCGCGGGCGCGGGTTGCATACTGGACGCCGAGCGTGAGCCTACGGCGAGCGCCGGCGCTATTTCTCGCGCGCTTCGCGGTTGCCATACGCATTGACGATGCGCTGAACCAGCGGATGACGCACGACGTCTTCCGCGCCGAAGCGCGTGAACGCGATACCGCGCACCCTCTTCAGCACTTCCTGCGCGTCGATGAGTCCGCTCTTCTGGCCTTTCGCGAGATCGATCTGGGTAACGTCGCCGGTGACGACGGCTTTCGATCCGAAGCCCATGCGCGTCAGGAACATTTTCATCTGTTCGGGCGTCGTGTTCTGCGCTTCGTCGAGGATCACGAACGAGTGGTTGAGCGTGCGCCCGCGCATGAACGCGAGCGGCGCGATCTCTATCGCAGCGCGCTCGAACATCTTCGCCACCTTGTCGTACCCCATCAGGTCATATAGCGCGTCGTAGAGCGGCCGCAAGTACGGGTCGACCTTCTGCGCCATATCGCCGGGCAGGAAACCGAGGCGCTCGCCCGCTTCGACTGCGGGGCGCACGAGCACGATGCGCTTCACCGCGTCGCGCTCGAGCGCATCCACGGCGCACGCCACTGCGAGATAGGTCTTGCCGGTCCCGGCCGGCCCGATCGCGAAGGTGATGTCGTGCGTCTGGATATTGTGGAGATAGTCGACCTGGTGCGGCGTTCGCCCGTGCAGATCCGGGCGGCGCGTGAGCAGGACCGGCGCGGCTTCGGCCGCCGCGGCGGCTTTCTCGTTCGAGCGCTCGGCGCGCGCTTCGATCAAGCCGAGCTGCACGTCTTCGATCGAGATGCTGTCGTCCGCCTTCGCGTAGAAGCGCTCGAGCAGCTTCACCGCGAGCTTCGCCTTCGCCGGCTTCCCCGTGATCGAGAAACGCTCGCCGCGCCGCGCGATGTTCACGTCGAGCGCGGTTTCGACCTGCCGCAGGTTCTCGTCGAGCGCGCCACACAGGTTGGCGAGCCGCTGGTTATCGACCGGGGTAAAGCTGATTTCCATGGGGAAATGGGTCGGAGTCAGATTTCTACAGCAGTGACGAACCGCGACTCCGATGCTTCCGCCATCGGCCTGCCTCTCAGCGAGTGCGGCAATGCTTCCGTGATTTCCACTTCGACGAATTTGCCCACGAGCGATCCCGGTCCCGGAAAGTTGACGACCCTATTGTTGTCCGTGCGGCCGGAGAGCTCGTTCGGATTCCTTCGCGCGCGGCCCTCGACGAGCACACGCTGCCGCGAGCCCACCATGCGCGTGCTGATCGCCCGCGCCTGCGCGTCGATCTTCTGCTGCAGCGCCTGAAGCCGCGCGAGCTTCACGTCCTGCGGCGTATCGTCGGGCAGCGCCGCCGCGGGCGTGCCCGGCCGCGGGCTGTACACGAAGCTGAAGCTCGCGTCGAAACCGGTATGGTCGATGAGGTCCATCGTCGCCGCGTGATCGCTCTCGGTTTCGCCCGGGAAGCCGACGATGAAATCCGACGAGATCGAAATGTCGCGCCGCGCCGCGCGCAGCCGCCGCACGATCGATTTGTATTCGAGCGCGGTGTAGCCACGCTTCATCGCGGCGAGCACGCGATCCGATCCCGACTGCACCGGCAGGTGCACGTGCGAGACGAGCTGCGGGAGCTTCGAATAGGCCTCGATCAGCCGCGGCGTGAATTCGCGCGGATGCGAGGTCGTGTAGCGGATGCGCTCGATGCCCGGTATTTCGGCGACGTACTCCAGGAGCTGCGCGAAATCGGCGATGTCGCCGTCCTCCGTGGCGCCGCGATACGCGTTCACGTTCTGACCGAGCAGCGTCACCTCCTTCACGCCCTGGGCGGCGAGCTCGGCGACCTCGGTGAGCACGCCCTCGAACGGACGCGACACTTCCTCGCCGCGCGTATACGGCACCACGCAGAACGTGCAGTACTTGCTGCAGCCTTCCATGATGGAGACGAATGCGGTGACGCCATTGACGCGCGCCGGCGGCAGCCGGTCGAACTTCTCGACTTCCGGAAAGGAGATGTCGACCTGCGCGCGACCCGACGCGCGCCGCGCTTCGATCATGTCCGGCAGCCGATGGAGCGTCTGCGGACCGAACACGAGGTCGACGTAGGGTGCACGCGCGACGATCGCCGCCCCTTCCTGGCTGGCGACGCAGCCGCCGACGCCGATCAGCACCTCGGGACGCTCGCGCTTCAGGTGCTTCACGCGCCCCAGGTCGTGGAAGACCTTCTCCTGCGCTTTCTCGCGCACCGAGCACGTGTTGAAGAGGATTACGTCGGCTTGCGCAGGGTCGTCCGTCGGCTCGAAGCCGCGCGCCTCGCGCAGCACGTCGGCCATCTTGTCCGAGTCGTACTCGTTCATCTGACAGCCGAAGGTCTTGATGTACAGCTTGCGAGGCATCAAGGCTTGGCGGCTTTGAGCCGCGCGAGCTCCTGCTCGGTGAGGATGTATATGACCCGGATCGCGCCGGCGGCATCGCGGCTGTACAGCACCTCGCTGCCAGGCGGGAGCTGGGCGTGCAGGATGGTGCGGTTGTTGCGATCGTAGATGCGCGCGCCGGGCGTGAGCCGCAGGATCTGCTTGCCGATGACGACGTCGGGGTACGCCTGCTGCACGCCCAGCTTGCCGCGCTCGCCGTTCGCCGGGAACGGGCGATTCAGGATCGTGTCGGCCAGCGCCGCCTCTGTGGCGAAGGTGAGGAAAATCAATAAAAGCAGTAACTTACGCATCACGCGACCAGCATAAGCGCCAAGGCACCCGCAAACCGCGGGCCCGTGGCGCATATAGTACTTATGGGAGGCAGGATGGTGGCGAGTCAGGGATTTGAACCCCGGACCAACGGATTATGATTCCGCTGCTCTAACCACTGAGCTAACTCGCCACGGGGAGCCGCGCAGTCTAAAGACCGGGTTCCCCATTGTCAAGACAAAGCGCTCCAGGTGACTGATTTCTCGGTAGAAAATCCCAAGTTCGACGTGCTCGTCGTCGGCGCCGGGCTCGTCGGCTCGAGCTTCGCGCTTGCGCTCGGCGCCACCGGGCTGACGGTCGCTCTGGTAGAGCCGTATCCGCCTGCTCCGGTGCCCGAGGACCGCGGCTGGGACAGCCGCGTATACGCCGTGAGCCCCGGCAACGCCGCGTGGCTCGCGCAGCTCGGCGTCTGGGAGGCGCTGCCGCAGGACCGGCTGACGCACATCGAGCACATGCACGTCTTCGGCGACCGCGGCGGCGCACGGCTCGAATTCAGCGCGTACGAAGCGGGGTTGCGCGAGCTCGCGTGGATCGCCGAAAACCGGCTGCTCCAGGCCGCACTGTGGGGCGCGCTGCAGGCGTCGGCGCACGTGACGCTCGTGCACGGACAGCGGCCGGCGGAGCTCTCGTGGGAACAGCGCTTCGCATTGCTAAGTCTCGAAGACGGCAGTGAGATCACGGCCAGTCTCGTGGTTGCCGCCGACGGCGCCGATTCATGGGTACGTGAGCGCAGCGGCATCACGTGCGCCGTTTACGATTATCGCGAGACCGGCGTGGTGGCGAACTTCAGCTCTGCGCGCCGCCATGGCGCTGCGGCCTATCAGTGGTTCCGGTCCGACGGCGTGCTCGCGCTCCTGCCGCTACCCGGCGATCGCGTATCGATGGTGTGGTCGGCGCCGGAGCGTCATGCGCAGGCGCTCTTGCGCATGCCGGCGACGCAGCTCGCGCGTGAAGTCGAGGCGGCGAGCAGCGGCGCGCTCGGGGCGCTCGCCATGATCACAGCGCCCGCCGCTTTCCCGCTGCGGCGTCAGCGCGTCGAGCGTCTCGTTCAGCCGCGGCTGGCGCTGATCGGCGATGCCGCGCACAACGTGCACCCGCTCGCGGGCCAAGGCGTGAATCTCGGATTTCGCGACGCGCGCGAGCTTGCGGCCGTGCTCGCGTCGCGCGGTCCCCAGCACGACTGCGGGAATTACGACCTGCTGCGCCGATACGAGCGCGCGCGCAGGGAAGACATCACGGCGCTCGAGCTGACGACCGACGGCCTCGAGAAACTTTTCTCGAGCCGCCGGGTCTTCCTCGCTGGGCTGCGTAATATCGGCCTCTCGCTCCTCGACAGGCAGCTTCCGCTGAAGAACGCATTGATCCGGCACGCGGCGGCGTGACCTGGAAGACAGGACAACATGAACGCGCTCAAGAACGTGATTTTCTGCACGCTGCTCACCGCGACCTTGGCCTGCGCGGCGGCTTCCGGCGATGAAGCGAACATCCGGCAGGCGCTGCAGGCGAAGCTCCGAATGAATGCCGAGAGCGTGACACCGACGCCTTTCGCGGGTGTTTACGAAGTGGTCGTGAACGGCCAGATCTTCTACACCGACGCGAAAGCGTCGTACATGTTCAAGGGCGATCTCGTCGACATGCGCGGCGTGCAGCCGAAGAACCTCACCGAAGAAGCGAGTGCGAAGCTCGCGGCCACGACGCTTTCGAAATCGACCGATCTCGCGGTGAAGCGCGTCAAAGGCAACGGTAAACGCGTCGTCTATACCTTCGAGGATCCGAACTGCGGCTACTGCAAGGAGCTCCAGAAAGAGCTCGCCAAGATGAACGACGTCACGATCTACACGTTCCTGTGGCCGATACTGTCGCAGGATTCTCTGGATAAATCGAAGGCGATCTGGTGCTCGCGCGACCGCGCTAAAGCGTGGGAGGACTACATGCTGCGCGGCGCCTCCCCCGGCAGCAAGCGCGACTGCGACACCACCGCGCTCGAGCGCAACCAGCGGCTCGCGCAGCGCTTCGGGCTGCGCGGGACGCCTGCCGTGTATCTCGCGAACGGCGAGCAGGTCGGCGGCTATCTGCCGGCCGATCGCCTCGAAGCGGCGCTCGCGGCGAACCGCTAGCATCCGTCAACACGCCCGCACCCGCGGGCGTTGAGTGGGGCATGGATCGATGCTTCCGCTCGCATCGCCGCTTCGCCGCAGCCGTCGCCTTCTCCGCGCTGGCGCACGTGGTCGCCAGCATGAGCATCGCTCCGGGTTTTCCCGGCACGCGTGCACCGGCCGGGGCCGGTTTTCTCGCATCCGTCAGCGCGCGACTCGTGCTGCAGGACGCGGAGCCGCCGCAGGTGCAGCCCGCGCCCGCGCGCGAGGAGACGTGGCACGCGGCACCGCCGGCGCCGCGGCTGAAACGCCGCGACGCTGCGCCGCCCGCGCAATTGGTCAAAGCAGAGTCGTCCGGGGCAGCCGCTATGCCCGATCCGACCTACTATCCCGCGCGGCAGCTCGACGTGTATCCGATGCTCGCGAGCGGGCTCGATCGCTCGTACTTCGAAACCGCGAAAGCGTACGACGTCAAAGCGCGCGTGCTGCTGCTCGTTTTGATCGACGCCGCTGGCAGCGTCGATGACGTCAGCATCGCGGAGGGCAGCGCACCCGACGAGCTCGAGCAGGCCGCGCGGCGTGCTTTTCTGGCCGCGCGCTTTAAGCCCGCGCAGAAGAACGGGCGCGCGGTGAAGAGCCGCGTGCTGATAGAAGTGAACTACGGGAGCGAGACGGCGCCGCGCGCGGATTAGCCCGCATCACCGGGTACCGGGTGATCGCGCGGCAGCAGCACCCACGCGCGCAGCCGCTGCTTCATGCGCCCGGCCTGCTCGCCGGCTGCCGCACCGAAGCCCCAGAAGAAATCCGCGCGAACCGGGCCGCGAATCGCGCCGCCGGTGTCCTGCGCCACCATGAGCCGGTAGAGCGGCTTTGCGCTGTTGGGCCACGTTGTCGAAACAAAGACGGGCGCGCCCAGCGGTACGTGCGCGCGATCGACGGCGATGCTGCGCTCGGGCGTGAGCGGCACGCCCAGCGCGCCGATCGGGCCGCCGGCGGCGCCCTGCAGCTCGCGAAAGAAGACGTAGCTCGGGTTCGCGTTCAGAAGCGCCGCGGCGCCGGCCGGGTTCTTGCGCACCCAGGCCTTGATGCCCTGCATCGATGCCTCCTCGAGCGTGAGCTCGCCGCGCTCCACCAGCAGCCGCCCGATCGAGCGATACGGGTGGCCGTTCTGGTCGGCGTAGCCGACGCGGATCGTCTCTCCGTTCGCGAGACGCACCCGGCCCGAGCCCTGGATCTGGAGGAAGAAGAGGTCGAGCGCGTCATCCACCCACACCAGCTCCTTGCCGCGCAGTGGCGCATGACCGTTCTCGATGGCGGCGCGATCGTAGTACGGCACGACTTTACGTCCATCGATGCGTCCACGCAGGCGCATGCCTTTGAGCTGCGGGTAGAGCTCCGCCATGTCGATGACCAGCAGATCGTCCGGTACGGCGTAGACCGGAAACCGGAAGCGCGCTGTCGGCGTGCGGCTGCCGTGAAGGAGCGGCTCGTAGTAGCCGGTGATCAGGCCTTCCTCGCCGCTCTCGCTGCTGGAGATCTCGTAAGGCGTGAAGCGCTGCTCGAAGAACGCGCGTGCGCGCTCGCCGCCCGCCGTCGCGATGTGCGATGCGGATGTGCAAACGTCACGCCAGTGCTCGCGGCCGGCCAACACGGTGCAGCTCGCCAGGAACGCAGGCCACGCATCGGCAACGTTGTCCGCGCGCCAGCCGGGCAGCTCGGCCCATGAAACCGCGCGGTAGATCGCCGTCGGCGCAGGCGCGGCAGGCGGCTTCGCCGGCACGGCAGCCGTGGGCGGTTTTGCAGGCGCGGGCGCCGGAGGCTTCGTCACCTCGGCGGCAGGCGCGGGTTTCGCTGGCGGCTCCACCTTGGGCGCAGCGCAGCCGCCCACGATCAGCGCCGCGCATAGCACGACCCGCGTGACGCCTGCGTGGCAATCGAATGTGCGATCGGTCATGATCGAGCGCAGTATAACGGCGCCTTTCATACCGCTATGGACCTCCTGCTGCTCCTGCTCGAAGCCGGTGTCGCGCTCGCGCTGCTGCTCGGCATCGTGTGGTGGACGTGGCCGCGCAGCCGCGACGGTAAGAAAGGCTCGCGCGAACGCGAGTAGACGTCACAGTTTGGTGAGCGTAATTCGCCGGAACCAGCCGCCGGCCGCGGCGGCCTCGTCGCTGCGCACGCGAAGCGTCGGCACCCGAGCAAGGACGTCCTCGAACACCACATCGGTGCGCGACGCGATGCGCGAAGCGAGCGGATTGAGCAATCGTCGGAGCGGCGCTGCGGCGCCAGGCGCTAGAAACTTGTCGATCACCAGCAGCGTGCCGCCGGCCCGCGTCACACGCGCCGCCTCCGCGAGCGCGCGCTCCGGATGCGGCACGACCGCGACGATGAGGTGCAGCACGACGCAATCGAACGCCGCATCGGCCAGCGGCAGCGCTTCGCTGTCGCCTTGTATCCAGGCGAGGTCGAGCGCGAGCTTCCCCTCGTCCCGACGCTCTCCGCGCTCGCGCGGCGCGAGGGCGCGCCGTACTGCGCGATCGAGCATGGCGCGGGTGATATCGAGGGCGGTGTATCGGTGTCTCGCATCCAGCAGCGGGAGGTCGAGCCCGGTGCCCACGCCGTCGAGCAGCACGTCCGCGGGCTCGGCCGAGTGGAGCGCCGAGAGGCTCTGCGCCCGCGCGCGCGCGACGAGCGGCGAGACGACGAAGTCGTAAAACGGCGCGAGTAACGTGTAGCTGCGCTGCAGCGACACGCGGATCGCGCGGCTAGTGAAGCATCCGCGGCATCGCCAGCGTGAACTCGGGTATCGGCGCCTCGAATTCGACGCCGTCCTCTCCGAGCATCTGATAGCTGCCGCGCATCGTGCCCACCGGCGTCGCGATCGCGGCGCCGCTCGTGTACTCGAACGATTCTCCCGGGCGCAGCATCGGCTGCTCGCCGACCACGCCTTCGCCTTTCACTTCCTGCACCTGGTTATCGGCATCCGTGATGATCCAGTGGCGGCTCACGAGGCGCGCCGCGACGGTGCCGCTGTTGCGAATCGTCATCGTGTAGGCGAATACGTAGCGCCCCTGCTCGGCGTCGGACTGGTCGGGCACGAACTTCACGCGCGCCGTGACGGTGATGCTGTGTTTTGCGTCGGCCATGCTCTAATTGCAGCACGAAGGTCGAGCAGCGGGCAAGGCGCGCTAGCCTCCTCCTTAAGTGCCGGCACACGGCGCGGCCCGTTAAACTACGTGAATGGGGTACCGGATCGCGCCGAGCATACTGTCCGCGAACTTCGCCCGCCTCGGCGACGAGGTGGAGGCGGTCGTGCGGGCGGGCGCCGACATCGTTCACTTCGACGTAATGGACAACCATTACGTGCCGAATTTGACGGTCGGACCGCTCGTCTGCGAAGCGATCCGGCCGCTCACGCGGGCGCCGATCGACGTGCACCTGATGGTGAAGCCGGTGGACCGCATCGTGCCGGACTTCGCGCGCGCGGGCGCCGACATCATCTCGTTCCATCCCGAAGCGAGCGAGCACGTCGATCGCACGATCGGATTGATCAAGGACCAGGGCTGCAAGGCCGGCCTCGTGCTCAATCCCGCGACACCGCTCAATTGTCTCGATCACGTGCTCGACAAGCTCGATCTCGTCCTGATCATGTCGGTGAACCCCGGGTTCGGCGGCCAGAGCTTCATTGCCGGGGCGCTCGATAAGCTGCGCGCGGTACGCGAGCGGATCGCCGGGCGCGATATCTGGCTCGAGGTGGACGGCGGCATCAAGGTCGAGAACATCCGGGCGGTAGCCGAGGCCGGGGCCGACACATTCGTCGCCGGCTCGGCGATCTTCGGCGCCGGCGACTATGCAGCGACGATCGCGGCGATGCGCCGGGAGCTCGCCGCCGTGCAGCGCTGATGACCGCCGCTCTTCCGCTGCGCGCGAAAGCCGTGCTCATCGATCTGGACGGCACGCTGCTCGACACGATTCCCGATCTCGCGGCCGCGACCAACATGATGCTGACGGAGCTCGGACGCGCGGCGCTCGAGACGAGCGTCATCCGCACTTTCGTCGGCAAAGGCATCCGGAATCTCGTCGAGCGGGCGCTCGCCGGCCGTATCGACGGCAAGGCCGACGCGGAGCTCGTGGCGCGCGCCCTGCCCGTTTTCGAGCGCTGCTACAGCGAGGTGAACGGGCGCTATACGACGATCTATCCGGGTGTGAAGGAAGGACTCGAGCGGCTGCGCAGCCACGGGCTGCCGCTCGCCTGCGTGACGAACAAGTCGACGCGCTACACGCTGCCGCTGCTCGAGATGGTCGGGCTCGCCTCGTACTTCAAGGCGGTGGTGGCGGGCGATACGCTGCCGCTCAAGAAGCCGGATCCTGCGCCGCTCCTGCACGCGTGCGAAGCGCTCGGCGTGGCGCCGCGCGAGATGGTGATGATCGGGGACTCGGTGAACGACGCGCAGGCGGCGCGTGCAGCCGGCTGCCCGGTGATCTGTGTCACGTACGGCTATAACGAAGGCATGGACGTGCGTGCGCTCGAAACCGATGCGCTGGTCGACACGCTCGACGAAGCGGCCCGGCTCGTATGCAACGCACGCTGACCGAAGCGGAGTTCAACCGGCTGGCGGCGGCAGGCTACAACCGCGTGCCGATCGTGCTCGAGACGTTCGCCGATCTGGACACGCCGCTGTCGATCTACCTCAAGCTTGCGAACCGGCCGTACACGTACCTGCTCGAATCGGTCGTGGGCGGCGAGCGCTTCGGCCGCTACTCGTTCATCGGGCTCGCCGCGGCGAGGCGGCTCGAAGTGCGCGGCCATGACTGTGCCGAGCTCGAAGGCGACCGCGTGCTGTCGAAAACGGCGGTAAGCGATCCGCTCGCATTCGTGAACGACTACCTCGGACGCTTCAAGGCGGCGCAGGACGCCCGGCTGCCCCGATTCTGCGGCGGTCTCGTCGGCTACTTCGGTTATGACACGGTGCGCTATATCGAAAAACGCCTGGCGGCGACCCGCAAACCGGATCCGCTCGATGTGCCGGACATCCTGCTGCTCGTGTCCGAAGAGATCGCGATCGTGGACAACCTCTCCGGCAAGCTTTCGCTGGTGGTGTACGCGCAGCCCGGCCAGCCTGATGCGTACGCACGCGCACACGCGCGCCTCGCCGAGCTTCTCGACAAGCTGCGCACCCCCGCGCCGATCCCGACCGACACGCGCGTCGAGTCCGAGCCCGCCGTGTCGGGTTTCGGGGAGCAGGCGTATCACGCGGCGGTCGAGCGCGCGAAACGCTACATCCACGAGGGCGACGTCATGCAGGTCGTCCCCTCGCAGCGCATGTCCAAGCCGTTTCGGGCGACGCCGCTCGCGCTCTACCGCGCGCTGCGCACGCTCAATCCTTCCCCATACATGTTCTATTACGACTTTGCCGACTTCCACGTGGTCGGCGCCTCGCCCGAGATTCTCGTGCGGCTCGAAGGCGAGGCCGTCACGGTGCGTCCGATCGCGGGCACCCGGCGGCGCGGCGCGACGGCGGATGAGGATGGCGCGCTCGCCGAAGAGCTCCTGGACGATCCGAAGGAGCGCGCCGAGCACATCATGCTGGTCGATCTCGGCCGCAACGACGTGGGCCGGGTGGCGCAAACCGGCAGCGTACACGTCACCGAGCAGATGGTGATCGAGCGCTATTCGCACGTGATGCACATCGTTTCGAACGTGGAGGGCCGGCTCAAGCCGGGATTCAACGCGGTCGACGTGCTGCGCGCGACCTTTCCGGCGGGTACGGTGTCCGGGGCGCCCAAGGTTCGCGCGATGGAGATCATCGACGAGCTGGAGCCGGTCAAGCGGGGTGTGTACGCCGGTGCCGTCGGCTATCTCGGTTTCCACGGCAACATGGACGTCGCGATCGCGCTGCGTACCGCGGTGATCAAGGCGGGCACGCTGCACGTGCAGGCCGGCGGCGGCATCGTCGCCGATTCCCAGCCCGATGCGGAGTGGCAGGAAACGCAGAGCAAGGCGAAGGCGCTGCTGCGCGCCGCCGAGATGGCCGAATCGGGACTCGATACGCGGTTGGATTAGCCGCGCAGGTTCGAAAATTGCACCGGTTATCTCGCGGGCAGCAGCACGCTTGTCGCCGCAACGCCCGGTCTGAACGTTCTCGCCAACCCAACCTCTGGAACGCTGATCGCCGCAACGCCCATGGGCTGGGAATTCGCTGCTTTGTGGGTCGATGAGGGCGACACGTCATGGCAGTGGGTGTGGCGGCGCATCGCCGACGACAGCGGCTCGCTGATCGCCGAGTCGGCGCCTTTCGCGCGGCTCGATCAGTGCATCGCCGATGCCAGAGTGAACGGCTTCGACGAAGAGGGTTGCGGACCGCTCTAGCGCGTCTACCGACGGAAAACGTAATCGGCGACGCCTTCGAAGGCGCCGTCCTTGCGCTCGGCGTGCGCGACCTGCACCGCATCGTAGCGGAACCCGAGGCCTTCGAGCTCGTCGATCATCGCCAGATGGTCGTCGAGGTTCTGATTGAGCTCGACGAGCAGCGATTTCACGGCCGGGTCCGCGAGCGTCCCCCGCGCCCCCGCGATCACCTTCGGCTCGAAGCCATCGACGTCGATCTTGATGTGCTGGGGCACCGGGACGGCCCCGCGTTGCACCAGATCGTCGAGTCTCGCAGCGATGCTGCCCTGCCTGAAGACCGCCTGCAGCGGCTGATGCTGGAAGTCGAGCGATTCGCCGAGCGCGTGGCAGGAGCTGCCGGCGCGCACGTCCGACAGATACAGGACCGAGAGCCCGGATTCATCGGAGAGCCCCATGCAGTATGCCGTGACGCGGTCCGCAAGCTCGTTCAGCCGCACGTTCCGGTTGAGGATCGCGTAATTCTGGGCTTCCGGCTCGAACGCATAGACGCGCGCCCGGCGGGTGGCGGCGGCCCAGATCGTGTACATGCCCACGTTGGCGCCGCAGTCCACCACGACGTCGTCGGCGTTGAATCCGGCGATCCAGTCGAGGGTCCACGGCTCCTTCTGGTAGATCGACTGCACGCGCCACAGCGCGAAGGCACCCGGCGTCGAAAAGATCATTTTCACGCCCTCGTGCAGGATTTCGGCGTGCGGATCGAGCTTTTCGTACTGTTCGAGCGTCCACTCCATGCGGGGCGATTCTACGGGGGGCATGAGATAATTGCAGGGCCATGCTGTTGATGATCGACAACTACGATTCCTTCACCTACAACCTGGTCCAGTACCTGGGCGAGCTCGGGGAAGAGGTCGTCGTGCGGCGCAACGACGAGGTGACGCTGGACGAGATCGCCGCGATGAATCCGCAGCGTATCGTCATCTCCCCGGGACCCTGCACGCCCAACGAGGCCGGCGTCTCGGTGCCGCTCATCGAGCGCTTCGCGGGCAAGATACCGCTCCTGGGCGTGTGCCTCGGACACCAGAGCATCGGGCAAGCGTTCGGCGGGCGCATCGTGCACGCGCGCGCAGTCATGCACGGCAAGACCTCGGCGATCAGACATACCGGCGAAGGCGTTTTCCGCGAGCTGCCGAACCCGCTGCAGGCGACGCGCTATCACTCGCTCGTGATCGAGCGCGACTCGCTGCCCGAGTGCCTCGAGGTGACCGCGTGGAGCGATGACGGCGAGATCATGGGCGTGCGCCACAGGAGCCTGCCGGTCGAGGGCGTGCAGTTCCACCCCGAATCGATACTGACCGAGCGCGGGCACGAGCTGCTGCGCAACTTTCTCGACGAGAAGCGGCCATGACTGCGCAGGAAGCGCTGAATCGCGTCATCGAGCACCGCGAGATCTTCCGCGAGGAGATGCTCTCGCTCATGCGCGCGATCATGAGCGGAGAGGTTTCGCCGACGTTGATCGGCGCGATCCTGATCGGGCTGCGCGTGAAGAAGGAAACGATCGGCGAGATCGCCGCCGCCGCCGAGGTGATGCGCGAGTTCGCCACGCGCGTGCCCGTGCCCGACGAGCCGCAATTGATCGACACCTGCGGCACCGGCGGCGATTCCGCGCATACCTTCAACATCTCGACCGCGGCGATGTTCGTGGCTGCCGCCGCCGGCGCGAAGATCGCGAAGCACGGCGGCCGCTCGGTCTCCAGCAAATGCGGCAGCGCGGACGTGCTCGAAGCGCTCGGGGTGAACATCGATCTCAAACCCGATCAGGTCGCGCGCACGATTCAAGCCACCGGCGTGGGCTTCATGTTCGCGCCCAACCATCACAGCGCCATGAAACACGCGGCGCCGGTGCGCCGCGAGCTCGGCGTCAAGACGCTCTTCAACATCCTCGGCCCGCTCACCAATCCGGCAGGCGCGCGCCAGCAGGTGATGGGGGTGTTCCACCCCGATCTCGTGGGTATCCAGGTGCGCGTGCTCGAGCGCCTCGGCAGCCGCCGCGTCATGATCGTGCACGGCGCGGAGGGTCTCGACGAAATCTCGCTCGCCGGGCCGACCATGGTCGGAGAGTTGAACGACGGGCACGTGAGCGAGTACACGATCGCGCCGGAGGATTTCGGCCTGCCACGTGCGGATGCGGCCGCGGTGCGCGTGTCGAGCGTCGATGAGTCGAAAGCGATGCTGCTTCGCGCGCTGGAAGGCGAACGCGGCGCGGCGCACGACATCGTGGCGCTCAACGCCGGCGCGTCGATATACGTCGCCGGCCTCGCGGCCACCCTGCGCGAGGGCGTCGAGCGCGCCGTGGCGACGCTCAGGAGCGGCGCCGCGCGCCGCAAAGTGGACGAGTTCGTCGCCGCCACGCGCAATGTCTGACCCGCGCGAACTCTCCGGGATCCTCCAGCGCATTCTCGCGGTCAAGCGCGAGGAGATCGGCGCTGCCCGCGCCGTGCGGCCGATGGCCGATCTCGAAGCGGCGGTCCGTTCGGCACCTCCCTGCCGGGACTTTGGAGCCGCTCTGCGTGCGAAGGTCGCGGCGGGTAACGCCGGCGTCATCGCCGAAGTCAAGAAGGCGAGCCCCAGCAGGGGCGTGCTGCGGCAGGCGTTCGATCCTGCCGCCATCGCCGGATCGTACGAACGCCATGGCGCGGCGTGCCTCTCCGTGCTGACCGACGCGCAGTTCTTTCAGGGCTCGCTCGATGATTTGCGCGAGGCGCGTGCAGCCTGCGCGCTGCCGGTGCTGCGCAAGGATTTCACGATCGACGAATATCAGGTCTTCGAAGCGCGTGCGGCCGGCGCGGACTGCATCCTGCTGATCGCCGCCGCGCTCGAGCTTTCGCGCATGCAGGCGCTGGAAGCGCTTGCGCGCGAGATCGGACTCGCCGTGCTCGTCGAAGTTCACAACGCGGCCGAGCTCGAACGGGCGCTGCGACTGAAAACGCCGCTTCTGGGTATCAACAACCGAAACCTGCAGACCTTCGAGACACGCCTGGAGACGACGCTCTCGCTGCTGCCGTCGATCCCGTCCGACCGGCTGGTCGTGACCGAAAGCGGGATTCTCGCCCGAGGCGACGTCGATCGCATGCGCGCGGCGAACGTGAGCTGTTTCCTCGTCGGCGAAGCGTTCATGCGCGCGGAAGATCCCGGAGCCGAGCTGCAGCGGCTGTTCGGCACATAGGAGGAGCATCCGCATGCTGGATCGGCTGATCGTGAGCTTCGACCGCGCGCTGCGAACGGTATTCGCTCCCGCCATGAGCGTGCGGCCCGTACCGGGCGAGAACCTCCCCGATGCGCCTCTGTCCGAAGCGTTGCGCGATCACGTGGCCGCGCTCATGCGCGTCAATCACACTGGTGAAGTCTGCGCGCAGGCGCTCTACGAGGGCCAGGCGCTGACGGCGCGCACCTCGATTGCACGCGAGGCGCTGCAGCGCGCCGCGCGTGAAGAGACCGAGCACCTCGCCTGGACCGAGCGGCGCATCGAGGAGCTCGGCGGACGCAAGAGCCTACTGAACCCGGTTTTCTACGCTGGCTCGTTCGCGATGGGCGCGGCGGCCGGGCTCCTGGGCGATCGCTGGAACCTCGGCTTTCTCGCGGAAACCGAGCGTCAGGTCGTCGAGCATCTCGACGGCCATCTGCGCAAGCTCCCGCAGGACGATCAGAAAAGCCGCGCGGTACTCGAAGAGATGCGGCTCGACGAAGCGCGGCACGCGACGACCGCGATCGAGCACGGCGCCGCCGGATTGCCCGCGCCGGCACGGCTGCTCATGCGCGTCGCCTCCAGCGTGATGACGCGCACGTCGTACTGGGTCTAACGCGGTCGCTCCGATTAGAGATCGAACCTAAGGTGCGCTGGTAGCGCACCGACCGGATGGTGCTACGAGCCCATCCTACGAATCGGTTTCCCGGATTTCGAAGTCATGCGTGATCTCGGCCGTCTTGCCGAGCATCATCGACGCCGAGCAGTATTTCTCCGCCGACAGGTGCACCGCGCGCTCGACCTGCTGCGCTTTCAGCCCTCTGCCCGTCACGACGAAATGGAAGTGGATGCGCGTGAATACCTTCGGGTCCTCCGCGGCGCGATCGGCGTCGATCTCCACCACGCACCCGGTTACCGGCGCACGCGACCTGCGCAGGATGTGCACGACGTCGTAGGCCGTGCAGCCGCCGGCGCCGATCAGCACGGTTTCCATCGGTCGCGGCCCGAGGTTGCGGCCGCCGCCTTCGGGGGCGCCGTCCATGACGAGCGCGTGGCCGCTCTCGGATTCTCCGACGAAGCTCACATTCTCGATCCACTTGATGCGTGCTTTCATTTAGGGTTTCTTGGCAGGGAAGGAGGGTTACGAGAAGGCCATAGGAAAGGAGGTTTCGGAGGAAAACCTTGATTTTCCTCTGAATCGTTCACCCGTCGAGGCGGGCCGCCGAATGCCGGCCCGAGCCGAAGGCGAGCGCAGCCCTAGCGCGCGAGGTCGAATTTTAGGCGGTACCAGAGCATACCCAGCACCTCGTGGAAGAAGATGTAGCTCTCCTCCATTGCGTGGGCGCTCGGTATGAAATCGAGCAGCATCACCCGGACGCGCGTCTTGTACATAGTTGGCGCGGGCACCACGTGCAGCCCGGAGCGCTCGAACGCCATCCGCGCACGCGGCATGTGCCACGCGTGCGTCACGAGATACACGCGGTGGATGCCGGCCTTGGCCAGAATCTGCTGCGACATACGCGCGTTTTCAAAAGTGTTGTTCGACCTGCCTTCGAGCCATTTGACGGTGGCGCCGAATTCCTTGAGCGCGGACTTCATCTGCGCACCTTCGGTCGTGGCGGCACCCGCCGGGTTTCCGGCACTCACGAGGATCGGTTTGCCCGTTCGTCGTTGGAGATGGGCCGCATAGCGCACCCGCGCGAGCGTCGCGTGGCTGACGGTATCGGAACCGTACTCCGGCGCCTGATGATAGGAGCCGCCGCCGAGGACGACGATCGCGGCTGCGTTTTCGTCACGGCCCGGATCGCTGTAGGGGACCTCCAAGGAACGCAAGAGCGCGGCGCTGACGGCGGGTAACGACAACAGGCAGAGCGCGAGCAGCGAGACGAGCGCGAGCGTCGCGCCGGTCCGCAGGCGCGAGCGAGCCAATGCGAGACCGATCAGCGCGAGCAGGATGAACAGCACCGGCGGCAGCAGCAGGCGCGCCGTGACGTTCGTGAGCTCCCAGGCGTTCACGCGCGTGCCGCGGTGTGCCGGCCGCGCGCGGAAAGCGAACGGCGGCCAAACGCTGCAAGGCGCGCACACGGGCCGGCCGTTTTTCCTCCGTAACTTTCTATCGCGAGGCTCATTTGCGCACGCCTGCGAGTGGGCTCAGCCGGGGTCCGCGGTTTGACACAGAAGCCTGATTCCCAATAGAATTCGCGGTTTCGTCGCAATCCGACAGACCCGCAGGACCCCAATGAAGACGTTTTCCGCGAAGCCGCACGAAGTTCAGCACGGCTGGTACATCGTTGACGCGACCGGCAAGGTGCTGGGCCGCGTGGCGGCCGAGATCGCGCGCCGCCTGCGCGGCAAGCACAAGCCTGAATTCACCCCTCACGTGGACACGGGCGATTATATCGTCGTGGTCAATGCCGAGAAGCTGCGGGTGACCGGCAACAAGACCAAGGACAAGCTCTACCACCGCCACACGACGTACCCGGGCGGGCTGCGCACCACGAGTTTCGAGAAGCTTCAGGGCAAGCACCCCGAGCGCGTGCTGCAGCTCGCGGTCAAAGGCATGTTGCCCAAGGGCCCCCTCGGCTACGCGATGCTGAAGAAGATGAAGGTGTACAAAGGCGCCGATCACCCACACGCGGCGCAACAGCCCAAAGCGCTCCAGATCTAAAGGCGAAACGAAATGGCAGTCCAGCAGAATTACGGCACCGGCCGTCGCAAGAGCGCGGTGGCCCGCGTGTTCCTGAAGCCCGGCAAAGGCGACATCGTTGTCAACGGCAAACCCGTCGACGAGTTCTTCTCGCGCGAGACCGGCCGCATGATCGTGCGCCAGCCGCTCGTGCTGACCGAGAGCGAGACGCGCTTCGATATCCAGGTGAACGTGACCGGCGGCGGCGAATCGGGCCAGGCCGGCGCGGTGCGCCATGGAATTACCCGCGCGCTCATCGATTACGACGAGACGCTGAAGGCGGCGCTGAAGAAAGCGGGGCTGGTCACGCGCGACGCGCGCGAAGTGGAGCGCAAGAAGGTCGGACTGCACAAGGCTCGACGCCGCAAGCAGTTCTCGAAGCGATAGCCCGGGACTCGCATCACGCTTCGTTCGACAGGCCGCCTCCGGGCGGCCTTGTTATTTGCGGGCACGAAAACGGCACTAAGCTGGAGCGAACGGCATGGCAAAAGACAAGATCAAGGTCGGCATCGTGGGCGGCACCGGTTACACCGGCGTCGAGCTCCTGCGGCTGCTCACTCAGCATCCGCACGCGGAGCTCGCGGTCATCACCTCGCGCAAGGAAGCCGGTATGCGCGTTGCGGACATGTTTCCGAATCTGCGCGGGCGCGTGCATCTCACCTTCACCGAGCCGTCCCGGGAAGCGCTGAGTGCCTGCGACATCGTTTTTTTCGCTACGCCGAACGGCGTCGCGATGAACGAAGCGCGGGCGCTCTATGACGCCGGCGTGCGGCTGATCGATATCGCCGCCGATTTCCGTCTGAAGGACATCGCGCTGTGGGAGCAGTGGTACAAGATGAAGCACGCGTGTCCCGAGCTCGTGGCCGAAGCCGTTTACGGCTTGCCCGAAACGAACCGGGAGAAGATCCGCGGCGCGCGGATCGTCGCCAATCCCGGGTGCTACCCGACGTCCGTGCAGCTCGGCTTCCTCCCGCTCGTGGAAACCGGCGTGGCCGATCTGCAGCACCTGATCGCCGATGCAAAGTCCGGTGTGTCGGGCGCTGGCCGGACGGCGGAAGTCCACACCCTGCTCGCGGAGGCAAGCGATAACTTCAAAGCGTACGGCGTGCCGGGTCATCGGCATCTGCCGGAGATCTCCCAGGGACTCGCCAGCGCTGCCGGCCGGCCCGTCCGGCTGATTTTCACCCCGCACCTCACACCGATGATTCGCGGCATCCATGCGACGCTTTATATCGGGCTCCTACGGGACCTCGACCTGCAGTCGGTGTACGAGCAGCGCTATGCGTCGGAGCCGTTCGTGGACGTGCTGCCGGCGGCAAGCCATCCGGACACGCGCTCGGTCAGGGGATCGAACATGTGCCGCATCGCGGTGCACCGGCCGCAGGGCGGGGATATCGCCGTCGTGCTGTCCGTGATCGACAACCTGGTGAAGGGCGCCTCGGGCCAGGCAGTGCAGAACATGAATATCATGTTCGGCTTCGAGGAAATCGCCGGGCTGCAGCAGGTCGCGCTGCTGCCTTAGTTTGCCGGGTGAACCGACCGGCCGGGGGAATGTCAGAACGTTGTCTATTACAATAGCGGGTAAGCCCTTTCGGGGCAGGAGCACGCGATGAACGCAGTCACGGAACAGATGCCGGAACCGCTGGTTTTCACCGACAGCGCGGCGAACAAGGTCAAACAGTTGATCGAGGAAGAGGGCAATCCCGATCTGAAGCTGCGCGTCTTCGTCACGGGCGGCGGGTGCTCGGGATTCCAGTACGGGTTCACGTTCGACGAAACGACGAACGAGGACGACACGACGCTGCAGAAGGCGGGCGTCACGCTGCTCATCGATCCAATGAGCCTGCAGTACCTGACAGGCGCCGAGATCGATTACCAGGAAAACATCGAGGGCGCCCAGTTCGTGATCAAGAATCCGAACGCGACATCCACCTGCGGCTGCGGATCGTCTTTTTCAGCCTGACCGAAGTCCGGGGCAATAAGAAACGGGAGCCGCGGCTCCCGTTTTTGTTTCCTGTTGGGGGAAGGGAGATTACGGAGGGAAACCGTGGCAGGTTTCCCTCTGTTCGTAGCGCGTCGAGGCCCGAGCCTTCAGGCGAGCGGCGCGCTTAATCCAGCCGCGCGAGATTCGTCTGACGCAGGAGCGCGAGACGCTGCGCCATCGGCCGCGCGATGCCGTCGAAGGCGAAGCGCTTGTCCGGCGTGATCGGTGGCGCGTCCGGCAGCGCCACCCGCAGCGGATCCTGGTGCACGTCGTTGATGCGGAACTCGTAGTGCAGGTGCGGCCCGGTCGCAAGCCCGGTCGAGCCGACGTAGCCGATGACCTGCCCTTGGCTGATGCGGGCGCCGCGCGTGACACCGCGCGCAAAACCGGAAAGATGCCCGTAAAGCGTCGTGTATTTCTGCTGGTGCCGCAGTACCACGACGTTGCCGTAACCCCGGTCGTAGCCCGCACTCTCGACGGTGCCGTCGGCCGTGGCCCTCACGTTGGTGCCCGTGGCGGCGGCGTAGTCGATACCGCGGTGGGCGCGCCAGCGCTGGAGGATCGGGTGATAGCGGGACTCGGTGAAACCGGAGCTGATACGCGAGAACTCGAGGGGCGAGCGCAGGAACGCCTTCTTCATCGGTTTGCCGTCGGGCGTGTAGTAGTCGCCGCGCCCGTCGGCGTGCTGGAACCAGACCGCCTGATAGGCGTGGCCCTGATTCATGAACTCCGCTGCGAGCACGCGCCCGGACCTCACCGGCTCGCCGCCGTCGTAGAACATTTCGTACACGACGGTAAACCGGTCGCCGCGGCGCAGATCGCGGTGAAAATCGATGTCGGTAGAGAAGATGTCCGCGAGCTGACTCGCCACCGCGTCGGAGAGCCGCGCCGCATCCGTCGCCGCGAATAGCGAGGTCCGGATATCAGCGGAGCGCATGACCACTCTGCGTTCGAGCGGCGCGACTTCCTCGCTGACGCGGAAGCCCTCGCCGTCCGACTTGGCCGTCAGCACCATGATGCCGGTCGAATAGCGCAGCTCGATGAGCTCGCCGCCTTCGGTCGTGTGCGCACGCACGACACGGCCGGGCACGAGTTGGCGCAGCCCTCGGGCATCACTGCTCGCGCGCAGGAAACGCACCGCATCGGAGTCTTCGATGCGAAGCCGCGCGAGCAGGCTCGCGATCGTGTCGCCGCGCTGAATTCGTTCCTCTCGCCAGTAGGTTTGTTCCGCAGGCGAGGTGGCGACCGGCGTCAGCGCGACAGTCTCGACGACTGGCGCGACCACGACTTTTTCGGTGACGGTGTCCGGCGCGATACCGAACGCGGCAACGACGCCCACGAACGGCAAAACGGCCGCCAGTACTGCCCTCCGCACAGCCGTGCTGCGAGCAAGACGCAGCATGCTTTGCAGTACAATGGGTTGGTCTTGAAGCATGATTTTCCTGCGTATTCTGGTTCTAGCTGCGGGCGCAGCGGCAAACGGCCGGAAGCTTAACAGAAGTACTGTCGCCGGCAAACAACAAATAGGTCGCGAACCACTCGATATTACCCGTGGAAAAGCCCTCGTCCCCTGAGGTCGATCACGCCTTGGCCGTCATCCGGCGCGGAGCGGACGAGATCCTCGTAGAAGCCGAGCTCGCGGAACGGCTCCGCACCGGTGAGCGCCTGCGGGTCAAGGCGGGCTTCGATCCGACGGCCCCCGACCTCCACCTGGGTCATACGGTGCTTCTGAACAAGCTGCGCCAGCTCCAGACGCTCGGCCATAACATCCTGTTTTTAATTGGGGACTTCACCGGGATGATCGGCGACCCCACGGGCAAGAATGCGACGCGGCCGCCGCTTTCGCGGGACGAGATCGCCCGCAACGCCGCCACCTACAGCGAGCAGGTCTTCAAGATTCTCGATCGGGACCTGACCGAGGTGGTGTTCAACTCGACCTGGATGGACAAGCTGTCGGCCGCGGATCTGATCAAGCTCGCGGCCACGCATACCGTGGCCCGCATGCTGGAGCGTGACGACTTTGGCAAGCGTTATCGCGCCAATCAGCCGATCGCGATCCACGAATTCCTGTATCCGCTGGTCCAGGGCTACGACTCGGTTGCGCTCCGCGCCGATATGGAGCTCGGCGGCACCGACCAGAAATTCAACCTGCTGATGGGCCGGGAGCTGCAGAAGCATCACGGCCAGCGTCCGCAGGTCATCCTCACCATGCCGCTGCTCGAGGGGCTCGACGGCGTACAGAAAATGTCCAAGTCGCTGGGCAACTATGTCGGCATCAACGAAGCGCCGGGCGAGATCTTCGGCAAGCTCATGTCGATCTCCGATGCGCTCATGTGGCGCTACATCGAACTCCTGTCGTTCGCGTCAATCGAAACGGTCGAGGGCTGGAAGCGCGAAGTGGCGGCGGGCGCCAACCCGCGTGACGTGAAGGTCGGGTTCGCGCAGGAGATCGTGGAGCGGTTTCACGGTCGCGCAGCGGCCGAGAAAGCGCTCGCGGATTTCGACGCCCGTTTCCGGGAAGGCGGCATCCCCGATGACATCCCTGAAGTGCGCCTCGCGGGCGGCGCCGACGGTCTGGCCATCGCCCAGGTGCTCAAGCAGGCGCGACTCACCTCCAGCACCTCGGAGGCGCTGCGCATGATCGAGCAAGGCGGGGTGAAGCTGAACGGCGAGAAGGTGAGCGACAAAGCGCTCAAGCTCGTCGGGGGCGCGGCGGTCGTGCTTCAGGTCGGGAAACGGAAATTTGCCCGAATCGTAATCACATAAACGGAGCGCGGCGGCTGCCGCGCTAAGCCACTTTTTGCGCCAGTGCCGCGGCACTGCGTATCGTAGGTTTAACTCCCCCAGAGGGCCTGAAGGCGCGCTTCGCGGCCGCAGCCGGTCTTGTACAGCTTGTAGCGCACCGGGTTCTTCTTGTAGAAATCCTGGTGGTATTCCTCGGCGCGAGTGAATTCGGATGCGCGCGTCACTTCGGTCACGACCGGACCCTTGAAGGGCTTGTTCTTTTCGAGCGCGGCTTTGGACGCGTCGGCGACCTTCTTCTGCTCGTCGTCGTGATAGAAAATACCGCTGCGGTACTGCGATCCGTTGTCACAGAACTGCCCGTCGCGCTGCGTCGGGTCGACGTTGCGCCAGAACGCTTCCACGAGCTTCGCGTACGTGACTTTGGCCGGATCGTACTCGACGCGCACGACTTCGGCGTGTCCGGTGGAGCCCGTCGAGACCGACTCGTAGGTCGGATTCTTGGTGCGCCCGCCCATATAGCCCGAGACCGCCGAAACGACACCGGGAATTTTTTCGTACACCTCCTCCATGCACCAGAAACATCCGCCGGCGAACGTCGCAACGGCCACCGCAGGCTTCTGCGGCTTCGCGGTCTGTGCAAAACCCGGCGCGGCGCTGCCGAGCAGCCCGGCGAATACGAAGAACAGGATGGATCGGAATGCGCTCATCGGAAGCTCCGTGAGAGGCCGTGAAGAAGCAGGGGTTCGCGCCTTGGTCGAACGGCCGCGGGTACAACTTACATAAGCACTTTACTATATCGGATATTTTCGCGCCCCCGCCGGGGGCTTCACGGAGGCGGCATGCGCAGAGTCACGCTCACGCAATATCTGATCGAACAGCAGCGCCAGTACGGGAAGGTCTCGCCCGAGCTGCGCCTGCTGATCGAGGTCGTCGCTCGCGCGTGCAAGGCGATCAGCCATGCCGTGAGCAAGGGCCCGCTCGCGGGCATCGGCGACTCCGTCGGTCTCGACAACGTCCAGGGCGAAGCGCAGAAGAAGCTCGACGTGATCGCCAATTCGGTGCTGGTGGAAGCGAACGAATGGGGCGGCCAGCTCGCCGCGATGGTCTCGGAAGAGATGGCCGAGCCTTACCAGATCCCGAACCGGTATCCGAAAGGAGAGTTCCTGCTGCTGTACGATCCGCTCGACGGCTCGTCGAACCTCGACGTGAACATCTCGGTCGGCACGATCTTTTCGGTGCTGCGCTGCCCCGCGAATTGTGCGCAGGCGGACGCGAGCGCGTTTCTTCAACCCGGATCGAAGCAGGTCGCGGCCGGATTCGCGGTTTACGGAGCCGCGACGATCCTCGTGCTCACCGTCGGCAACGGCGTCGTCGCCTTCACGCTCGATCGCGAGCTCGGCTCTTTCGTGCTCACCGACGAGCGCATCATGATCCCGGAGGACACGCAGGAATTCGCGATCAACGCTTCCAACGCGCGCAATTGGCATCCGCCGGTCAAGCGCTATATCGAGGAATGTCTGGCGGGGAAGGAGGGCCCGCGAGGCAAGGATTTCAATATGCGTTGGGTGGCCTCGATGGTCGCCGACGTCTACCGCACGCTCTCGCGCGGCGGCATTTTCATGTACCCGAAAGACGCCAAGCACAAGGAAGGGCGGTTGCGCCTCATGTACGAGGCGAACCCGATGTCGTTCATCGTCGAGCAGGCGGGTGGCGCCGCCACCGACGGCACCCAGCGCATTCTCGACATTCAGCCCAAGGCGCTGCACCAGCGCATCGGGGTCGTGCTCGGCTCGAAGAACGAAGTCGAGCGCGTGACGCGCTACCACACGGACGCGCCAAGCCGCTAACGGAAGGAAAGGAGGTTACGGAGGGAAACCATGGGTTTCCTCTGTTCGTAGGACGGCCAGGCCCGAGCGTTTACGCGAGCGCCGTCCTTTATGGCGACACCCTGAGCGGATGAGGCGGGCGCGGGCCGCGCCGCAGCTCGGCGAACGCCGCGAGCTGCCAGTGGCGCACCGCTACGAGCAGCGTCATCGGCGCGCGCTCGCCCAGCGGCAGCTTCGCATCGTCATTGTGCAGATCCGAAAATTCCCGCGTGATGCGCTTCAGCCGCGTCACCATGTCCGCGCTGGAGGCCTTCGACAGCATTCCATTCACGACCAGCATGAATTCGTCGGGACGGTTGAAGCGGGAGCGGAAGAACTCGTTGTGGGCCTGATTATTGAAGAACCGTTGGATCGGACCGTCCGGTAACCACGCGAAGGTGCGTGAGACGAGCAGCCGCACGCGGTTGCCGGGCAGCAGCTCGATGAATTTGAGGCGGTCCAGGCGCGCGAGCAGCTTCACGCACTCGGCGGTGGAGACGTCGTAAGTCTCCACGATCTGCTCGAACGTAACGTGATTCAGGACGCATACCGCGACCAGGAAGAGCTTGCGGTCGGAGACGATCTCCTTTTCCTGCTCGAGCGTGAGGTGCGAGATCAACGCCTCTTCGCGCGCCACGGCGCGGGCGAGCTCGGAGAAATCGATCTGCGTGCAGCGGCAGATGTCGTCCAGTCGTTTCAGCGTGAAATCGCGTTTCGAGAACATGCGCTTCACGCTGGCTTCGCTCAGCTTCAGATTGCGGGCGAGCTGCGCGTACGTGATGCCACGCGCTTTCAGCTCGCGCTTGAGCACTTCCACCAGTCCGCCGGTGTGCGCCATGGCTCCCCCCTGAAGAAGCCGGCCCCGCGTCTGATGCGGCAGGGTCGCGCCTAATAATACCGCCCGCGAAGCGCTCGGCAACTTCATGCACGGCGCTCGCGCAGGCCGCGGACGGGAGAGAGGATGCGCGTTCTCGCGCGTGACAAAAGTCTCACCTCTTCACCCCCACCGAAGGAGGTCGTCATGGAACTGCAAGCGCTGCCCGTCGCTCCGCGCCCCACGCAACGCCCCGTCCAGCTCGTGCTCGTCCGCGCCAACGGCCCGCTCTTCTACAGCCTCGCCGCGGCCTCGATCCTGGAGGCCACGATGCCGCTCGCCGCGGATCGGCTGCTGCACTTCTTCGCCTCGGACAGGACGCTCGCCACATGGGTCACCAGCGAATGGCTGCCGCGAAAGCGGGAGCGCGCGCGAAATCTTCGCGCTTACGTCGAAAGCACCTGGCCGGAGTACGACTGGATGGGCGGTGCGGAGCAATTCCGCGCTGCAGCATCGGCGGGTGGCGGGCTGCATCAGCCCACGGCTGCGCACGAAGCGCTCGCGCGCTGCGTCGCAACCGCGCAAAGCGGAATCTTCTATAGGAGCCTCGCGCGCTGGGCCGACGACGCGCGGCTGCGCGAGCTCGCGCGGGTGATGGCCCTGGAGGAGGCGGAATCGTTCGCGCAGTTCCGCGGGCTGTACGACCGCCGGCTGCGCGTACAGGGTTTCGGGTGTACTGCGGCGTGGACGACAGCACTATCGTGCGTTCGTGCAGCCCGCGACAGCCAGGTGCCGCGGGCCTTTCACGCGATCTCCGCCCATTGCGCGCCGCACGTTCCGTTTCCGGTGCTCGACTACTCCGAATTCCTCGTGCGGATGGGTTCGGTCATCGAGCGCCACGGCAACCTCGGCACGCCCGAGCGCGTGCTCTTCAGGACCTGGAAAGGCCGCCCGCGCGTGCGTCTGCCGGAAGCGGCACCCCCGCAGGTCACGACATTCAGACCGGTGCTCGGACGTGCGGCGTGAGCTGCGCTTGCCTCGCGAGGTGGCCACCGCTAGATTGGGTGTTTCCCAAAGCGGCGGTGTGATCATGAGTGCGCAGGCAGGCAATCTGGAGACGGCGACGCTCGCCGGCGGTTGTTTCTGGTGTCTCGAAGCCGTGTTCGACGACATGGAAGGCGTGCAATCGGTGCAATCCGGGTACATGGGCGGGGCGGTGAAGAATCCCACTTATGAACAGGTCTGCGGCGGAGACACCGGTCACGCGGAAGTCGTGCAGGTCGCGTTCGATCCCGGCGTCGTCTCCTTCGACGATATCCTGAGCGTTTTCTTCGCCATTCACGATCCGACGACGCTGAACCGGCAAGGCAATGACGTGGGCACGCAGTACCGCTCGGCGATCTTCTATCACTCGCCCGATCAGAAGGGAGCCGCGGAGCGGGTCATGGACAAGGTGAGGCAGGCCGGGCTGTATCGCGGCCCGATCGTCACCGAAGTCACGCCGGCGACGACGTTCTATCCGGCGGAGGACTACCACCAGGAATACTTCGCCCGCAATCCGTACCAGCCGTATTGCCAGGCGGTGGTCGCGCCCAAGGTCGCGAAGTTTCGCAAGCACTTCCTCGAGCGACTGAAGAAGAAGCCCGCGACCCCTTAGTTTCTAAGGAAGGGAGGTTACGGAGGGATCACGGGCACCCGGCGGGTTGCCCATGCATGGGTTTCCCTCTGTTCGTTCGCCGAGCCGCGGCTGTGCGGGCGTAGCCCGCAAGGTTTCGTGCCGCGGCCTACCAGCTCCCCGAGCTTCCGCCGCCGCCGGAGCTGCCGCCGCCTCCCGAGAAGCTTCCGCCGCTGCTCGACGAGCTCCAGCTCGAACCGGAGCTCGACGACGAGCTCGAGCTGCTGCCGCCGAGCACGAAACCGCCGACGTTCGCGCGTCCCTTGGTCTTCAGGTCGCGCTTCGCTTTCTCGTACCACGCCGATCTCGAAATCACGAATTTGGCGAGCGGAAAGCCGACCAGGTAACAACCGAGCAGGATCAGTGCGCCCTCCACGCCCACTACGACGATGGGAAACGTCGCCCAGAACGGGATGAGGAACAGGTAGAGGAACCAGCCCATGCCGGGCGTGAGGACGCCGATGATCGTGAAGAGCCCGATGATGCCGAAGATGAATGCGCCGAAAAGAATGCGCTCGGCGATCGACAGGTCCGGCGTCTCCAGACCGGAAAGCGCCGATACCGCAGCCTCCCCGCGGCTTTCCTCGTTCGCCGCACCCTCCGCCGCTTCACCTTTGAGCTGCGCGACGATCGCGCGCACGCCTTCTTCGGTGCCCGTGTCGAAGTCCCCCGCCTTGAATCGCGGCGCCATGACGTTGCGGATGATGCGGTTGGCGTGAAGATCGGTGAGCCGGCCTTCCAGCCCGTATCCGACCTCGATACGCATCTTGCGCTCGGGCGGCACGATTACGACGAGAACGCCGTTGTCCCGGTCCCTGCGTCCCAGCTTCCATGCCTCGAAAACGCCCACCGCGTATTCTTCGATGCTCGCGCCCTGCATCGAGCGCACGGTCAGCACCGCGATCTGGTCCGTCGTCTCGCTTTCGTGCGACTTGAGCAGCGTGGCGATGCGCTCCGCCGCGGCGGGCGACAGGATCTCGGCGTTGTCTACGACCCGTCCGGTGAGGTACGGGACGTCGAAACCGGCCGCCCCGGCCGCGCCCCAGGCGAACGCGGTGAGCAGCAGGAGCCGCGCCGCGAGCGCTCTCATGCGCCCCTCTCCGTCACGATGCCGTTATCGAGCGCATTCCCGGGCGTTGCTTCGTGAGACAGTCCATGGGTCTGTACGAGCGCCTGCAGCTCCGCGAAGCCGGCTTCAAACGCGCCGGTCACACCTCGGTCCCGCAGGGCGGTGCGCATTGCCCGGGCGACCCGGTCCATGTCATCGGGATCGACGTGGCGCGCGATACCGGTGTCCGGCAGCACGACGGCGACGCGCTCGTAGCGGCTCACGAGCAGCAGCACCGCGCGCCGCGCCGCCGTACCGAAGAGCTCGCGGTCCAGGAACATGCCGAGCGCGTACTGGCGGGCCTCGCCTTCGGCGCGCGTGCGATCCAGAAATACGCGGCCGAACGGCGCGACGAGCGCGGACAACGCCGCGAACACCGCGCCCGCGCCGAGTATCACCATGGCACCGAGCGCGAGCGTGGACTCGATCATCCAGCCGGAGAATGGAGCGGGGTACAGCATGACCGCAAGCGCTCCGAGCGCCGATCCGAGCGCATACGCTTTCCACGGAACCTCGGGATATACGTCGCACCTGCCGACGACGGCGGCGACCGCTTCGATTCCGGTCTCTCTCTCGAAGCGGCCGACTAGAGTCTTGATTTCCTGCTGCTCTTTCTCGGAGAGCGTCATGAGGTCGGCATCACGGCGGACCGCCTATTGTGTGCCGCTTCGCGGCACCTTACAAACGCGATGATCTCGGCCGCATTTCTCCTCTGAAAAAACGTCGTGTACCGCTCGGGCGCGGGCCCTGCCGTCGTCATTGACAACGGCGTTTTTCCTCTGCATTCTCTCGTCACCGTGCTGCTTCGCGAGAGCGGCAAGGACGAGAATATCCAACCGACCACCACCGAACCGATCACTGGGAGATACCGAATGGCCGCAAAGAAAAAAGCGAGCAAGAAAGCACCAGCCAAGAAAAAAAGCGCATCGAAGCGCAAACCCAACGCAGCATTCATGAAAGCGATGCAACCGAGCCCGCAGCTCTCCGCGGTGATCGGCAGCGGCGCGATGCCGCGTACCGAAGTGACGAAGAAGATCTGGGGTTACATCAAGAAGAACAACCTGCAGGACAGCAAGAACAAGCGCATGATCAACTCCGACGAGAAGCTCCGCGACGTATTCGGCGGCAAGAAGCAAGTCTCGATGTTCGAAATGACCAAGCTCGTCAACAAGCACCTCAAGTAACGCACCCGATTTCCTGAAACGGCCGGCGCCGCGCGAGCGGTGACCGGCCGTTTTATTTTCTGCGCGCGTACCAGCCGCCGGCGGCGACCGCGAGGGCCATGGTGAGAAATACCGGCGTCATACCGAGCGCGGCGCCGAGCGCTCCGAACATGAGCGGAATGGCGGTCTGGCTGAAGTTGAGCACCAGCGTGCGGATGCCCACGGCTTCCGCGCCGCGTCCGGCTGGCGCCTTGTTGTAGAGCAGAGCCATGATCATCGGCTGTGCGCCGCCGAGGCCGATGCCGATCAGGAACGAAAGCGCGATGAGCAGAGCGGGGTGGCTCACCAGCGGAATGAGCGCGAGCACGAACGCGGTGAAGAACATCGCGCCGAGCAGCATCTTCCATTCGTCCACGTGGTGCACGACGAGCGGGAGGAGGACACGCACGACGAAGACGGCGGCGCCGAAAACGCCCAGCAGGAGTCCGATCGTCGTCGCGGAGAGCCCGAGGCGCGTACCGTAGATCGGCATGACGAACGTATAGAGATCCCACGCCATCGAGAGCATGCCGCTCATGACGAAGACGCGACGCAGCAGCGGGTCGCGTAAGAGATCGGCGATGCGTCGCTTCTCTCCGGGTTTTAGCGTGCTCCTGGCGCGCGGTACCTCCACCGGTCGAACGGCCATGATCGCAAGCAGCGCGACGAGCGCGCCGGCGAGCGCGATGAACGTGTAGCGGTGCCCGATCTCGTCGATGCAGAAGCCGGCGATCATCGGGCCGAGTACTCCGCCGGTGGAAAAAGCGAGGGCGAGCACGCTGAAGTTGCGTGCGCGTGCTTCGACCGGGCCCATCGATCCCGCGGCCTGATGCACGGCGATGTGGAAGAGATAGAAGCCGGAGCCGGCGAGCACGCTCACGATGAACAGCGTCTCCAGCCGCGGCACCGCGGCCGCGATCGCGAGCGAGGCCAACAGGAGCCCCGCACCGGTGTACATCGGCCGCCTCACGCCGACGCGGTCGATGTAACGGCCCCATCTCACGGCGAACAGCATGGGCACGACCGACAGCAGCGAGGCGAGCAGGCCCACCGTGGCGGCGCTCGCCTGGAGCTCGAGCGCCATGAGCGAGATCGTGACGCGGCCCCCGGAGAAGCCGACGTGAAGCAGCACCGTGAGTGCCGCGATGAAATTCATGCGGCGCGCCGCCAGGCGACGAGCGCCACGGCGCCGAGCGTGAGCCCGATGCCCGCGACGACGTGCCGAAGCTCGGACCACGATCCGGGCCGAATCGGGCGCGTAACGAGCACGATCGGCACGAGGCATGCAATGCCGAACGCGAACCGCAGCGCGAGAAACGTGAACGGCGGCGCGTGCTGAAGCCCGCTCTTGGCCGCGATGAAACCGGAGCCCCGGACCGCGACGAAGTACCACGCAAGCGCGGTTTCCAGGCGGCGTCCGGACGCGGTGTGTATGATTCGGCCTGCTCGGAAAAGACCGCAGTATAGGAGTAAATCATGTTCGGCCGGCTGATGCCCCGCGAAGGGCGCTTCTTCGATTTGTTCAACGATCATGCAAACCAGCTCGCGCAGGCCGCGCACGAGCTCGAGGCGCTTATCGCGAGCGGCGACGACCTCGAGCGCCGCGCCTACAACATCGAGTCGCTGGAGAAGCGCGGCGACAAGATCGCGTACGCCGCGATCGAGCTGCTCCATCGGACTTTCATCACGCCGCTCGACCGCGACGACATACACCAGCTCGTATCGAAGATGGACGACATCCTCGACGTCATCGAGGACACCTCGCAGTCGATCTTCGCCTACGACGTGTCGTCGATCACGCCCGAGGCGCGCCGGCTCGCCGAGCTGTGTGTGGCCTGCGCGGAGAAGGTGAAGGCGGCGGTGGGCATGCTCTCGAACATGGAGAACGCCAAGGCGATCATGATCGTGTGCCAGGACATCGACAGATTCGAGTCGGAGGCCGACCACGTGATGCGCTCCGCCCTGGCGAAGCTGTTCCGTGAGGAGCCGGACGCGAAGCAGGTGATGAAGATGCGCTCGGTCTACGAGATGCTGGAGACGGTGACCGATCGCTGCGAGGACGTCGCGAATATCATCCAGGGCATCGTCATCGAAAACTCATAGCGCCTCGTGCTCCGCACTCGCGCGTTGCGCCTATACGAACAGAGGGACACCCATGGTTCCCCTCCGTAACCCCCTCTCCTTCGGCTGGTGGTCATGAGCTTCGAAGTTTTGGTTTTCCTCATCGTCGTCGCGCTCGCGTTCGACTTCATGAATGGTTTTCACGACGCCGCGAATTCGATCGCGACGGTGGTCTCGACGGGCGTCCTGAGACCGCTGTATGCCGTGGCCTGGGCCGCAGCCTTCAACTTCATCGCGTATTTCATCTTCGAGACCAAGGTCGCCGCGACAATCGGCAAGGGCGTGATCGATCCCGCCATCGTCGATCACTACGTGATTTTCGGCGCGCTCGTCGGCGCCATCGCGTGGAACCTCATCACGTGGTTTTACGGAATTCCCTCGAGCTCCTCGCACGCGCTCATCGGCGGTCTGGTGGGCGCGGCGCTCGCCAAAATCGGCTCCGGCTCGCTCGTGTGGTCGGGCCTCGGCAAGACCCTGGCGTTCATCCTCGTCGCACCGTTCATGGGCATGCTGCTGGCGGCGACGCTCATGATTTCGGTCTCGTGGCTGTTCATGCGTGCGACACCGCGGCGGATCGACGGCTGGTTCAGGCGGTTGCAGCTCGTCTCGGCCGCGCTGTACAGCCTGGGGCACGGCGGCAACGACGCACAGAAGACGGCCGGCATCATCTGGCTCCTCCTGATCGCCGCCGGGTACTCGAGCACCGAGGCGGCGGTTCCGGCCTGGGTCGTGATCGCCTGCTACATCACGATCGGGCTGGGGACGCTCTTCGGCGGCTGGCGCATCGTCAAGACGATGGGACAGCGCATCACGAAGCTCAAGCCGGTCGGCGGCTTCTGCGCCGAGACCGGCGGAGCCGCGACGCTCTTCATCGCGACGCACTTCGGCATACCGGTGTCGACCACGCATACGATCACCGGTGCGATCGTCGGGGTCGGCGCGGTACGCAACACCTCGGCAGTGCGGTGGGGTGTGGCCGGCGGCATCGTGTGGGCGTGGGTGCTGACGATCCCGTGCTCGGCGCTGGTCGCGGCGCTCGCGTGGTGGATTGGCACGCTGATCCTGTAGAAAGACTTGACAGTGGAGGGTGCGCGGCGAGCGCAATTGCCGAAGGATGGGAGGTAACGGAGGGAAACCATCGGTTTCCCTCTGTTCGTTACCGGGCGCCCAGCTTCGCTGGCGCCTACGGCGCCAGCCTGACGATCTCCCAGCCGCCGAGGGCGGCCTTCCGGTACAGCAACCGGTCGTGCAGCCGGTTCGCGCGGCCCTGCCAGAACTCGATCGTTGCGGGCATGACGCGGTAGCCGCCCCACTGCGCGGGCCTCGGCGGCCCTTCGGGGTGGCGCTGCTCGATTTCGGCATAGCTGCGCTCGAGCGACTGCCGGTCGGGGATCACCGCGCTCTGAGGCGATATCGTTGCGGCGAGACGGCTGCCGAGAGGGCGGCTCGAAAAATAGGTGTCGGACTCCGCTTCGGAAGTCTTCTCCGCGGCGCCTTCGATACGCACCTCGCGCTCGAGCTCGATCCAGTAGATGCACAGCGCCGCGCGCGCGTTCGCCGCGAGGTCGCGGGCCTTGCGGCTGTCGTAGTGCGTGTAGAACGTGAAGCCGCGCTCTTCCACACCCTTCAGGAGCACGATGCGCGCCGACGGCTGACCGTCGGCGGAAACGGTGGCGAGCGTCATCGCGTTCACCATCGGCACTGCGGCGGCCACGGCTTCGTCGAACCACTTCCGGAACTGCGCGATCGGATCGGGATCGACGTCGACCTCGTCCAGGCGCTCGCGCATGTACTCCTGGCGCAGCCCGGCAAGCTCCGCGAGGGTCATGGCACGAACGTGGTCCGCGGCGCGCGGTCTTCAGGCAGCGGAATGAACTCGGTCTCGCCGGGCACCGGCGGAAAGCCGCCGCTTTTCCAGCGCTCGGCGGCGGCGTCGATCAGCTCACGCGCGCTCGCGACGAAGTTCCACCAGATGTGGCGATCGCCGTCCATGGCCGTGCCGCCGATCAGCATCAGGCGCGCCGGCGTGCGTGCGCAGACCCGCACGGGCGCCGCCGGCGGCACGACGGCGAGATGCCGCGCGGGCAGCGGGGTGTCGGATACTTCGGCATCTCCCGAGACGACGTACACGCCGCGCTCCTCGTGCTCGAGCGGCAGCTCGAACGCGGCACCGGCCTCCAGCTCGGCGGCGAGATAGAACATCGGCGAGTACGTCGGCGTGGGCGACGTGCGGCCGAACGCGGTGCCCGCGATGAGATGCAGGTATGCGCCCGGCAGCGTGATGAGCGGGATCGTGTCCTTCGGGTGATGGCTGAACGCCGGCTCCGCGTGCTCGTGCGCCTTCGGCAGCGCGACCCACGTTTGAATGCCGTGCAGGCGCGGACCCGCCGGCCGGTCGGAATCCGGGCTGCGCTCGGAGTGGACGATGCCGTGCCCGGCGGTCATCCAGTTCACCGCGCCCGGCTCGATGCGCTGCACCGTCCCGAGACTGTCGCGGTGCATGAGCGCGCCCTCGAACAGATACGTGACGGTCGCGAGGCCGATGTGCGGGTGCGGGCGCACGTCCACGCCGGCGTCCGGCGCGAGCCGCGCCGGGCCCATATGATCGAAGAAGATGAACGGCCCGACCATCTTGTGCGGATGCCCCGGCAGCAGGCGCCGCACTTCGAAGCCGCCGATGTCCTTCGTGTGCGGCTTGAGCAGCGTTAGCACGCGAGTGTTGAGCGCTGAATGTTGGGTGTTGAGTACAGAGCAAGCCCTTCGGTACACATTAGCGACTCAGCACTCAACACTCAAGACTCAAAAGTCTGGCCGGAGCGCCCCGCGGGCGGCTAGCCGCCCGTCGTCTCGCCCCCCATGATCTGGAGCACGATGCCGGTGATGTACGACGAATCGGCGTCGGAGGCGAGAAAGACGTACGCGGGCGCGACCTCTTCAGGCTGCGCCGGCCGGCCGATCGGCGTCTGCTTTCCGAACTCCGCGACTTTCTCCGGCGTCATCCCGTCGTCCGAGGGATTGAGCGGCGTCCACACCGGTCCCGGTGCGACGGCGTTCACGCGGATGCCTTTTTCGAGCACGTTCTGCGCGAGCGTCTTCGTGAACGCGTTGATCGCGCCTTTGGTCGCGGAGTAATCGGGCAGCTCCTTCGAGCCGGTGAGACCCGTCACCGAGCTCGTGCCGATGATCGCGGCGCCCGCCTTCATGTGCTTGAGCGCCGCGCGGCACAGCCTGATGTAGGCGAGGATGTTAATGTCGAACGTGGTCTCGAGCTCCTCGTCGTCGAGCTCGTCGAGCGACTTCTTGCGGTTCTGATGCGCGGCGTTCGAGACCAGGATATCGAGCTTGCCGAGATCGTTCACCGCGCGCTCCACGAGCTCGTCGCAGAACGCCGCTTCCCCGAGATCGCCGGGGATCATCACGCAACGGCGGCCTTCGGCTTCGACGGCGCGGCACGTCTCCTCGGCGTCCGGCTCTTCCTCGGGCAGATAAGAGATCGCGACGTCCGCGCCTTCGCGCGCGTAGATCACCGCGACCGCGCGCCCGATGCCGGAGTCGCCGCCCGTAATGAGGGCGCATTTACCTTCGAGCTTGCCGGCCGGTTTGTACTTCGCGGCCTCGTAGCGCGGTTTCGGATCGAGCTTCGACTCGATGCCGACGCCGGACTGGTGCTGTTTGGGGAACGGCGGCTTGGGCTCGCTCTGGATCTGCGGCTCGCGCGCGGGCGCGTTGGACGGGCTGCCCTCCAGACCACTGTCGGTCTTCGATCGCGCGGCCGACGATCGTTTAGTTTTCTGCGCCATGGGCGTGCTCCTCCGGGACCGTTGAACCCGGCACAGGAGCAAGCCACATGCCTTTACGCCGCCGTACGGTCCTTCAGAAATTCCGCGAGGATGCGCGCGGTGTGCGACGCCGCGGGCGTGCGAATCAGCTCCCATGCCGAGCCGTGCGCGACGATGCGGCCGCCGCCGTCGCCACCTTCAGGCCCGAGATCGACGATCATGTCCGCTTCCGCGATCACGTCCAGATTGTGCTCGATCACGACGACGCTGTTGCCGGCGTCGACCAGGCGGTGGAGGACGTGGATCAGCTTCTCGACGTCGGCCATGTGCAAACCGACGGTCGGCTCGTCGAGCACGTAGAGCGTGTGCTTGTTCGCGCCCGGCCGTCCCGGACGCTCTCCGGCGTCGTTCACGTCGGTGCGTACCTTCGACAACTCGGTCACGAGCTTGATGCGCTGCGCTTCGCCGCCGGAGAGCGTCGGACTCTGCTGGCCGAGGGTGAGATAGCCGAGCCCCACGTCCTGCATGAGCCGCAGGCAGTGGTGGATCGAACGGTGCGCTGCGAAAAACTCGACCGCTTCGTCGATGCTCATCGCGAGCACCTCGCCGATCGATCTGCCCTTGAAGCGCACCGCGAGCGTCTCCGGATTGAAACGCGAGCCGTTGCACACCTCGCACGGCACCCGCACGTCGGGAAGGAAGCTCATCGCGATGCGCTTCACACCCTGTCCCTCGCACGCTTCGCAGCGCCCGCCGCTCGTATTGAACGAGAAGCGGCTCGGCGTGTAGCCGCGCATCCGCGCCTCCGGCACTTCCGCGAAGAGCCGCCGCACCGCGTCCCAGAAGCCGACGTAGGTCGCGGGACACGACCGCGGTGTCTTGCCGATCGGCGTCTGATCGACTTCGAGCACGCGGCCGATCCCTTCCCAGCCTTCGATCGCGCGGCAGCCGGTCAGGCCCGCCTTCCCGCGGGTCCGTTGTTCCGAAACGAGCCGGCACAGATTCTCGTGCAGCACGTCGCGCGCGAGGGTCGATTTGCCCGACCCCGACACGCCCGTGATCACCGTCAGGCGTCCGAGCGGAATCGAAGCGGTGACGTTCTTCAGGTTGTGCAGCTTCGCATCGACGATGCGGATGCAGGGCGTCGAGCGCTTGACCTCGCGCGGGGCGTGCAGTGGATGCCTGAGCGGCTGCGCGAGAAAGCGCCCGGTCAGCGACGCGGGCTGGCGCACGAGGTCGTGTGCGGTGCCCTCCGCGATGAGCTCGCCGCCGTGCTTGCCCGCCCCCGGCCCCAGATCGATCACGTGGGCGGCGCGCCGGATCGTCTCCTCGTCGTGCTCCACTACGAGCAGCGTGTTGCCCTTGGCCTCGAGGCGCTGCAGCGTATCGAGCAGCACGCGGTTATCGCGCGGGTGCAGTCCGATCGTGGGCTCGTCGAGGATGTAGCACACGCCCCGCAGATTGGAGCCGAGCTGCGCGGCGAGCCGAATGCGCTGTGCTTCGCCGCCGGAGAGCGTCGGGGCGGCACGATCGAGCGCGAGATAGCCGAGCCCCACCTGCTCGAGAAAACCGAGCCGGCTACGCAGCTCGGGCAGGATGTCGCGCGCGATTTCGGCCTCGCGTCCCACGAGCGAGACATCGCGGAAAAGCTGCCGCAGCGCGCTCACGGGAAGCGCGGTGAGCGCGGGCAGCGATTTCTCGCGGTAGCGCACACAGCGCGCGTCGCGATTGAGCCGCTCGCCGTCGCATTGCGGGCACACTTTGTCGATTTCCAGCCATTCGAGCCACGAGTCGAGCACGTGGTCTTCCGCGCCGGTTTTCTGGCGCGCCTCGTCCCAGCCGACTTCATCAATCTGCAGCCCTGTCCCGTAGCATGCGGGACACCAGCCGTGCTTCGAGTTAAACGAGAAGAGCCGTGGATCGAGCTCGGGGAAGCTGCGCGCGCACGACGGGCACGCGCGCTTGGCCGAGTAGATCGATTCGCTCATGCGCACGAGCGACGGATCCTGCGCAGCCATCGCCTGCTCGAGCGAGTCCAGCCCGTCGACGATGTGCACGACGCCCTTGCCGTATTCGAGCGCGGCGGCGAGACCTTCGCGAATGCGCTTCTCGTTCTCCGGGGAGACGTGCACCTCGGCAACCGGCAGCTCGATCGTGTGCTCGATGAAGCGGGCGAGACGCGGCCACGGGCTCGTCGCCACGAACGCGCCGTCCACGCGCAGGTGCGTATAACCCTTGCTTGCCGCCCATTTGGCAAGATCGGTGTAAACGCCCTTGCGGTTGACGACGAGCGGCGCGAGGAACCCGATGCGCTCGCCGCGGTAATCGCGCATCAGCGCGGCGACGATGCTGTCCGGCGTCTGCGGCTCGATCGGCACGTCGCAGTCGGGACAGTATTGCGTCCCGAGCTTCACGTACAGCAGCCGCAGGAAATGGTAGATCTCGGTGAGCGTCGCGACCGTGCTCTTGCGCCCGCCGCGGCTCGTGCGTTGTTCGATCGCGACGGTCGGCGGAATGCCGAAGATCGCGTCGACGTCCGGCCGCGCCGCGGACTGCACGAACTGGCGGGCGTAGGCGTTGAGCGACTCGAGGTAGCGGCGCTGGCCTTCGGCGAACACGATGTCGAAGGCGAGCGTCGATTTGCCGGACCCCGAGACGCCGGTGATCACGGTGAACTTGCCGCGCGGGATCTCGACGTGCAGCGATTTGAGATTGTGCTCGCGCGCGTTGTGAATACAGATTTTCGAGGAGCGGGCAGAGGCGCGCATAGCCGGGCTGGCGCCGGAGACATCCGCCACGGCGCCGCTCAGCGCCCGCTCGTATTCCCGCAGCGCCCGGCCGGTGTGCGAGGCCGCGCACGCCATGACGTCTTGGGGTGTGCCGGCTGCGACGATCTCGCCGCCCGCATCGCCGCCCTCGGGCCCGAGATCGATGAGCCAGTCGGCCGCGCGGATCACGTCGAGGTTGTGCTCGATGACGATCAGCGAGTGGCCCGCGGCCACGAGCTTGCGCAGCGAGGCGAGCAGCTTTGCGATGTCTTCGAAGTGCAGGCCGGTGGTGGGCTCGTCGAAGAGAAACAGCGAGCCCCCCGGCGCGGGTTCCGCGTTACTGGATCCCGGCCTGCGCCGGGACGACGATCTGGCGCGGCTCACGGCGCGCGTAGAAGCGTCCGCCAGATGTCCGGCCAGCTTCAGGCGCTGCGCTTCGCCGCCCGAGAGCGTCGGCACGGGCTGGCCGAGCTTCAGATATTCCAGCCCGACGTCGGCGAGCGGCTGCAGGGCGCGCGTGACCTCGCGCTGCGCGGCGAAGCATGAGAGCGCTTCGGACACCGTCATCTCGAGCACGTCCGCGATCGAGCGGCCGTCCACTTTCACTTCGAGGATCTCGTCGCGGTAGCGACTGCCGTTGCAGTCGGGGCAGCGCAGATACACGTCCGACAGGAACTGCATCTCCACGTGCTCGAAGCCGTTGCCGGAGCACGTCGGACAGCGGCCGTTGCCGGAATTGAAGCTGAAGGTCCCGGCGGTGTACTTCCGCTCTTTCGCGGCCGGCTGCTGCACGTAGAGCTTTCGGATCGCGTCGAACGCGCCGACGTAGCTCGCCGGGTTCGAGCGCGTGGTGCGGCCGATCGGCGACTGGTCGACGAGGACGACCTCGGCGATGTGCTCGTGGCCGTTCAGCGCCGCGTGTTTCCCCGGCGTCTCGGTCGGCTTGCCCTTCGCTTTGCGCAGCGCCGCGTACAGCACGTCCTGCACGAGCGTCGATTTCCCGGAGCCCGAGACGCCGGTGACGCACACCAGACGGTTGAGCGGGATCGAGACGTCGATCGCCTTGAGATTGTGTTCTTCGGCGCCGACGATCTCGATTGCACGCGCGCCGCAATGCCGCGGTGCGCTATCAGCGCACCCTACGGGCATATCGGGACCCGTACGGTGCCCCGCCGGCGCACCGTCCGAGACCTGTTTGCGTCCGGCGAGGTAGTCCGCGGTGAGCGAACCTTGCGCTGACCGAATGCCCGCGGCCGGCCCGAAATACACGATCTCGCCGCCGCGCTCGCCCGGGCCCGGTCCCATGTCGAGGATGCGGTCGGCCGCGAGCATCACCTGCGGATCGTGCTCGACGACGACCAGCGAGTTGCCCGCGTCGCGCAGCTTGTGCATGACCTCGATCACGCGCCGCATGTCGCGCGGATGCAGGCCGATCGACGGCTCGTCGAGCACGAACAGCGTGTTCACGAGCGAGGTGCCGAGCGCGGTCGTCAGATTGATCCGCTGAACCTCACCGCCCGAGAGCGTACGCGACTGGCGGTCGAGGGTGAGATAAGCGAGGCCGACTTCACACAGAAAGCCGAGACGCGCGCGAATCTCCGTGAGCAGGAGGTCGGTCGCATCATCCAGCGGAGCGGGCAGGCTCAGCGTGTCGAAGAATGCGCGCGTCTTCGCGACCGGGAGCAGCATGAGGTCGTGCAAGCCGAGTCCCGGCAGGCGCTCGAGCGTCGTGCGCGAGAGCTTCGCGTCCACGGGCATGAAGCGGGCCGACGCGGGCAGCACCGCTTCGGCGTTTTGCGCGCTGCCGAGCCGCCACGCCTGCGCTTCGCTCTTCAGCCGCGCGCCGCCGCAGGTTTCGCACGGTGTATAGGCGCGGTACTTCGAGAGCAGCACGCGCACGTGCATCTTGTACGCCTTGGTCTCAAGCCATTTGAAGAAGCGGCCCACGCCGTACCACACGCCGGGCCACGACTTGCGCCAGCTCACCCACTCCGGCTCGCCTTCGAGCACCCAGCGCTTGTGTCCCGCGGTGAGCTCGCGCCAGGGCGTGTCCATCGGAATGCGGCGTTTCTTCGCGTACTCGGCGAGGTCGTCCTGGCATTCCTGGTACGAAGCGGTCTGCCAAGGCTTGACCGCACCTTCGCGAAGCGTCTTCGATTCGTCAGGCACCACCAGGCCATAGTCGAGCCCGATGACGCGGCCGAACCCGCGGCACGTCTCGCACGCGCCGAGCGGTGAGTTGAACGAAAAGAGACTCGGCGTCGGCTCCTGGTAGTGAATGTCGCAGTCCGGACAGTGCAGGTCGGACGAAAATTTCCAGACGTGGTCCTCGTCCACATAGACGTTCACGCGGCCCTGTCCGACCCGCAGCGCGGCCTCCAAAGCTTCGTGCACGCGCGAGCGCTCCGCGCCGGCCATCCTGAACCGGTCCTGCACCACTTCGAGCGTGCTGCCGCGCTTTGCGTGGACGCGCGTATAGCCCTGCTGCGCCAGCAGCGCCGTCACTTCCTTCTCGGAAAAGTTCTTCGGCACCGGCACCGGGAATGTCACGACGAGACGCGGATCGCCGGCGCCCTGCGCGCGCGCGCCGAGCTCTTTCGCGATCGTCTCCGGCGTATCCCGGCGAACCGCCGCGCCGCAACCGGAACAGTAGAGCTGCGCCGCGCGCGCATACAGCAGCTTCAGGTGATCGTTGAGCTCCGTCATCGTGCCCACGGTCGAGCGCGACGTGCGCACCGGGTTGGTCTGGTCGATCGCGATCGCCGGCGGTATGCCTTCGATCGCGTCGACCTGCGGCTTGTCCATCCGGTCGAGGAACTGCCGTGCGTACGGCGAGAAGGTCTCGACGTAGCGGCGCTGTCCCTCGGCGTAGAGGGTGTCGAAGACGAGCGAAGATTTGCCGCTGCCCGACACGCCCGTGACGACGATCAGCTCGTTCGCCGGCAGCTCGAGCGTCAGGTTCTTGAGATTGTTCTGGCGCGCGCCGCGGATGACGATCGCGTCGGAAATGGGGGGCTTGCTGCCGGAGTCGGGCATAAAAACCAACGACGCGCCTCGACGCTTACCAGCGTCTTCGGCGCAAAAAGTAGCTTAGCGCGGCGATTGCCGCGTCCGTTCGAAAAAAATCCAACGACGCGCCTCGAGGCTCGGAGCGTCTCGGCGCAAAAAGTAGCTTAGCGGGAGCGGGTGCTGCAGGAGGCTCGATTTTACCGGACGCGCGTTGTGATAACTTCAAAACACTCAAGGAGGTTGCAATGGCGAACAAAGTCGTGCTCGTCGTGCCGGAAGCGCCGGCGCCCGGCGCAACCGCCGTCGTGAACGAACGGCGTATCGAGAAGAACGGCATACGGCTCGGCGTGCTGGACAACAGCAAGGGCAACGCGGACCACCTGCTGAAGTTCATCGTGGACTCGGTGAAATCGGTGGTGCCGGTGGAAAGCGTCGTCATGACGCGCAAGGGGAGCGTGAGCCTGCCCGCGCCGGCGGAGATCCTCGACAAGCTGACGGCGGAGGCTGACGTCGTCGTCAGCGCGATGGGCGACTGAGGCTCCTGCACGTCGTGGAGTGTCCACGACATGGCAGAGCTCAGGAAAAGGGGTCTCGTGACGGCGGTGGTGTGCTCTACCGCCTTTCAGAAGCTGGGCGAGACGCAGGCGAAGATCTTCGGCGTTCCCGACCTGCCGCTGCTCATCATCCCGCACCCGCTCGGCGGTCTGGACATCGACAGCGTCAAAGGCCGCGCCGACGTGGCGACGCCGCAGCTCGTGAAGCTGATAGAGGCGCACGCGCGCTAGAACGGCTGCGCGCGAGCGACATCAGCCGTCGTTCGCCTTGCCTCGTGCTTCCCGGGCGCCGCGGCGCGGAAACGACGCGCTCTCGACGAAATCCGAGGCCCTGACGGTGTGGCGATCGGCGCCGCGTGCGCCGGCCCGCCAGCCGAGGCTCACGTAAGTGACATAAGGTGCCGGCGGGCCGGCCAGGGTGGGCCCGTAAATGCCTTCCAGCCATGGCCGGGCGTAGCCGAAGGCGTACAGCAGCGTCGGGAATATGTTGAGGTGCGATGCGCGGTTCTGCATCGGCGCCGCGTCCGATAGCAGCGCTCTCAATGGCGGGGCCGCGGTCAGCACCACGAGCGGCACCGAGTACTCCGCCGCGCGCGGGCGGGGATTGCAGTGCGCGGCGCGCTCCCTGAAATCCTGGCCGTGATCCGACGTGTAGATCATCAGCACGTCCGACAATGGCGCGGTCCTGTCGAGCCCTGCGAAGAAACCTGCCGATGCGTGCGTTATCGCGGCGGCGTACTTGGCAGCGCGGCTTGCATCGGCCGGGACGGTACCGGCGGGATAGTTCATCTCGTACGGAAAGTGCGCGCCGCGCTTTACCACGTAGATGAACTCGCGGCCCGGCCGCCGCAGACGCTCGTTCAACATGCGCGCGATGTGATGGTCGGTGTCCGGGCCGCGGTCGGCCGCGACGAATTCGTCGATCAGCGCGAATTCCCTGGGGTTCACATAGTTGTGCATGTTGCCGGTCGATTGACCGTCGATCAGCACGGTACGGAATCCCGCGGCTTTGGCGTAGCCCCAGATCATCGGATTGGTGCGCGGGTCGTAACCGGGCTCGCGGATGCGGGCCCGTTCGACGCCCCATCGCAGCAGCGCGTTGCTCGCGGCGCTGCAATTCGCGGTCGAAGCGGCCTCGCCATACTCGATTGCAGGGAGTGTGCGCACGCGCGGCGCGATGAGCTTCTTGTAGGCCTCGTGCGTCACGCTTTCGTCCACCACCAGCACCACGTGCCGTACGAGGGGTGCGCGTGCCGGTTGCGTCGACACCGGTCGTGGCTCGGGTATCGTGCTGAAGAGACTCGGCATGCCGAAGACCACGAGATTCGTTTCGGCTGCCGCGAGCGGCGGCTGGAGCGCCAGCGTCGCGGCGTGAAAGCCGAGGAATGCCGCCACGGCCGCCATGCGAACGCCGCGGCGGGTGAGGCGCCGGCCGAGCCACGGGTCGCGCAGCAGCGCGAAGCGAACTGCGACCAAGGCCGCGAGCGCCGCGAGCGCCTTGAGGATCGCGGAGGCGATGTCGTTGCGGTACTCGGCCCAGGCATTCGAAAGCTGAGCCGCTTCGTGCGGCAGCCACGCGATCACGTCCAGCGACAGCGGCACGTTCGCGATCGACGCATATGCGTAATTGACGACGAGCGAGACGAACAGAACCGGCACGAGCACGTACAGCAGCATCCGCGGCGCCGTGGCGAACAGCGCCAGCAGCGTGACGAAGCCGCAGCCCAGCCAGCCGATGTATGCGGCGGACTTGTAGGGGACGCGCGCCGGAAGCTGAGTGATCACATCGTCCACCAGCAGATAGTTCATCAGCAGGTAGGTGACGAGCGCCGCGAGGAGGGCCGCCGCGAGCGGCCCCGCGCGCAAGTGATTCCCGGGGCCGGTCGCTTCGCTTCGGAGGTCGAGCATCTTCGGCGATGATTCTGTTCTATCATCCGCGCCGGCGCAATCGATGCGCGGACGAAAGGACGCATGGCTCACCTGAACGACCTGCTGGCGGCGCCGGGCGCAGCCGTCGAAGCCGAGGACGATTTCGACGCGATCAACGCGCTCTACATGGAGCGTGGATGGGGCGACGGACTGCCCATCGTGCCGCCGACAGCCGGGCGCGTGGAGCGCATGCTCGCCTACTGCGACCGTCCGTGGGACGAATCGATCGCGAAGATCGCGCCACGCTATGGGGAGGCGACGCCGGTGAGGCTTGCGGCGAACGCGGTGATGGCCGGCTGCCGGCCCGAATACTTTCCGCTCTACCTGCTCGCGATCGAGGCGATGTGCGAGGAAGCGTTCAACCTGTACGGCGTGCAGGCGACGACGCATCCGTGCGCGCCGCTCGTGATCGTGAACGGGCCGGTGCGCGGCGAGCTCGGCATCAACAGCGGCCACAACGCGTTCGGCCCCGGGACGCATGCGAACTCGACGATCGGGCGCGCCATCCGGCTCGCGCTGGTCAACATCGGCGGCGCAATTCCGGGCGCGGGGGACATGGCGACGTTCGGCGCGCCCTCGAAGTACAGCTATTTCGTCGGCGAGAACGAGGAGGCGAGCGCGTGGGAGCCGCTCCACGTCGAACGTGGTTTTCCGAAGGACGCGAGCACCGTCACCGTGATCGGCGCGGAAGCGCTGCACAACGTGAACGACCACGAAAGCATCACCGCGGAAGGCATTCTCACGACGATCGCCGGTGTCATGGCGACACCCGGCACGAACGACGTGTTCTACTCAGCGCAGCCGGTCGTCGTGATGGGGCCGGAGCACGCGAAGACCGTCGCCGACGGCGGATTCTCCAAGCTCGACGCGAAGCGCTTTCTTCAGGAACGCGCCATGAGCCCGCTGTGGAAGTTCTCGAAGGAGAACATCGAGCGCCGGCTCAAGGTGACGTTCAGGGAACGCTACGCGAACGCGACCGACGAGACGATGGTGCCGGCGGTCCAGCGCGCCGAGGACATCATCATCGCGGTCATCGGCGGCGCCGGGAAGCACTCGGCGTTCATCCCGACGTTCGGTGCGACGAAGTCGGTGACGCGGGCGCTCAAGCGCGCGGACGGCACGCTCGCCACAAGCGTCCAGGATTTCCGACACCCTACGTCTTCATCGCCGCGAGCACCTTCGCCGGCGTGAACGGCACCGAGCGCATCCGCACGCCCACCGCGTCGTAGATCGCATTGGCGATCGCCGAAGGCACCACCGCCGCTGCGGGCTCGCCCGCGCCCCACGGCGCTTCGTTCGGCCGGCTGATGAGGTCCATCGCGATCTCCGGCACTTCCGCAAAGCGCAGGATCGGGTAGCTCTCCCAGTCGACGCTGGTCACGCGCGAGCGGTCGAACTTGAGCTCCTCGATCAGCGTTCGGCTCACCGTCTGCACGATGTTGCCTTCGATCTGGTTCTTCAGCCCGTCTGGATTGATGATCTGGCCGCAGTCGTGCGCGCAGTAGAAGTTCGTCACGCGCACGTCGCCGGTCCGGCGATTCACTTCGACGTCCGCGACGACCGCGACGTACGTGCGCACGAGCTCGTACTTGATGTACGAGAAGCCGCGGCCCTTCGCGATCTCGCCGCCTTCGCGCGCGCCGCCGCCGCGCGGCGTCCATTTCGCGAGCTTCGCACAGCGCTCGATGCACTCGATGCCGCGCGCGTCTTTCAGGTTCCGCAGCCGGAACTGGATCGGATCGATGCCGGCTGACGCCGCGATCTCGTCCATGAAGCTCTCGTTCGCATACGTGTTCTGCATGCGTCCCGGCGTGCGGATCCATGACGGCTTGAACGGCGTCTCGGCAAGCCATTTCGCCGTCGCTTTAACGTTCGGGAACGCATAGGGAATCGCCAGCGCCTGATGGATGTTGCCGGGGAACGCGGTGTCTTTCGGCATGCCCGCGAGCTCGGCCGCGACGAGCGTGACCTCGAAACCTTTAGGCCGGTCGGGGATATAGACGTACGATTCCCACGCTAGGACGTTGCCGTTCGCGTCGAGTTGCGCGCGGTGCTCGAGCAGCGTCGGCGGTCCTTTCGGATCCCAGCCGTGCTCGTCCTGCCGACTCCACTGCACGCGCACCGGACGGCCGAGCTGCGCCGCGAGCAGCGCCGCATCCGCCGCGGCGTCCTCGTGGCCGTTGCGGCCGTAGCAGCCCGCGCCTTCGACGTACAGGCAGCGCACGTTGTCGACCTTCATCGACAGCATGTTCGCGAGCTGCTTGCGCAGCAGATGCGTCGCCTGCGACGAGCTCCACACGGTCATCCGACCGTCCTTGTATTCGGCGATCGCGCACGAGGGTCCGATCGAGCCGTGCGTGTGTATCGCGAAGTCGTACGTGGCCGAGAGCGTCTTCGCGGCGTTCTTCACGGCGGCGACATTGCCGACGTTCTGGAACACCTCGTCCTTGACGACTTTCGTCGCGCGCACGTGATCCCAGAGCTTCTCCATCTCGGGCAGGCCCTGCCAGTCGGACCAGCGCGCGCGCACCGCATTCGCGCAGCGGATGGCGGCCCATTCGTCGCGCGCGACGACGGCGAGAAAGTCGCCTTTGCGCACGGTCGAGAGATAACCCGGCACTTTCTTCGCCGCGCTGTCGTCCACCGATTGCAGAGTCGCTTTCATCGCAGCCGGGCGGATGACGCGCGCGTGTACCATGCCCGAGACTTTCATGTCCTGCATGTAGGTGAACTGCCCCGTCACCTTTTCGGGAATGTCGCGGCGCCTGATCGGGTGTCCGACGAGGACGTAGCTCGACACCGGCTTCAACTTCACCTTGTCGTTCACTTTCATCTCGAAGCTCTGACCGCCGATCAACTGCGCGTACGCGATGCCCGGGCCGCCGGCCTGCCGCCGCACTTCGCCGTCCTCCGCGTACACGGCAGCAGCGGCGACGCCGAGCTTTTCCGCGCCCCTGGCGAGCAACATCTCGCGCGCAGTGGCGCAGGCGCGGCGGATCTGCATGCCCCCGACCTGGATCGTGAGGCTGCCCCACGTCGTACCCTGGTCGGGCGTGAGCGCGGTATCGCCCTCGACGAGCTCGACCCGGCTCATCGGCACGCAAAGCTCTTCGGCCGCGATCTGGACGAGCGCCGTGGACGTGCCGGTGCCGAGATCGACCTTGCCGGAATAGATCGTGACGCGCCCGTTGCCGTCGATCGCGACGAAGCCGTCGACCTCGTTGGCGGCCACGGTCTTACCGGGCGAGGCGGCCGCACTCGCGAGATTCGACAGCGGGTGTGCGAGCGTGAACGTCACGACGAGCGCGCCTGAAGTCTTCAGGAAGGCGCGACGTGACTCCAGCGTGGACGGGCTGCGGAGTTCGGTTTCGTTCGACATGATCGTCTCCTCCCTAGGCCATCAGCCCGGACGCGCGCTTGACCGCGCGCACGATGCGCACGTGCGTGCCGCACCTGCACAGGTTGCCGGCGAGCGCCTGCCGGATCTGCGCATCGGAGGGCTTTTTGTTGGAATCGAGCAGCACCTTCGCCTGCATGATCATGCCGTTGATGCAATAGCCGCACTGCACCGCCTGCTCTTCGATGAAAGCCTGCTGCAGAGGATGCGGCTTCTGCGCAGTCCCCAGGCCCTCGAGCGTGACGATGGGCTTGTCCGCGGCGGCGGACACCGGAACGCTGCACGAGCGCACCGCCTTGCCGTCGAGCTCGACAGTGCAGGCGCCGCACTGCCCGAGCCCGCAGCCGAAGCGCGGGCCGTGCAGGTCGAGCTCGTTGCGGAGCGCGTAGAGCAGGGGCATCTGGGGATCGTCGACGCGAACGGTGTGGGACCTGCCGTTCACGCGCAGCGTGTACGTAGCGGCCATTGTTATCTCCTCCTGTGGTGGACCTGCCAAGCCAATTTAGACCCGCGCACAGCAGGCTGCAACGCGGTTCCGTGTCCGCCTGCCGCAGCGCTACTGTTCGCCGAGCGCTCGATTAACCCGGGGCATGACTTCGGTAGCCATGAGCTCCAGCGAGCGTTTCGCAAGTGCGGCATCGTGCCAGTCGTGTCCGACGTACAGGAGCGTGCCGAAGGGTCCGACCTGCCGCCGCAGCTCGACGATCTTCTCCGCGACGCGCTCCGGCGTGCCATGGATCGGCAGGTGGTTCAGCACGTATTCGATCGTGCAGTCGCTGTCCGGCATCGCGGTATCGTGCTTGAACGTGTCCAGCATGCCGCGCGCGCGGCGCTTCGCCATGAGGTTCTGGAAATAAAAGCCGTAGGCGCCGTCGGGATCGAGCGCGTAGCGCTTCGCGGTCGCCGCGTCGTCGGCGACGAAGATGCTGCGCGCGACGCGCCAGTCCTCGCCGCGAATCGCGTGGCCGCCGCGCTCGCAGCCTTCCTTGTACGTCGGCCAGTGCGTGGCGACCCAGTGCGGGTGGATGAAGTTGGCCGAGATCGGATGCCAGCCGCGCGCGGCCGCGGCGGCGAGTCCGCGTGAGTTCGCCACCACCACGGTGATCACGATCTCGGGATGCGGCTTCTGGTAGGGCTTGAGGATGAGTCCCTGTCCGGCTTCGCGCAGCAGCGTCTTGCGCGTGCTGATCTTCCAGTACTGCCCGTCGAGATCGTACGGCGCATCGCCTGCCCAGAGCGCGAGGATCTGGTCGATGCATTCGACGAACATCGCGTTGCGATCCTGCTCGAGATTGCCGAACACTTCCCAGTCCGAGCGCAAGCCGCCCGGGCCGATACCGAGAATGAAGCGGCCTTCGAGCATGTGGTCGATCATCGCCACGTGCGCCGCGATCTGCGCGGGATGACTGTTCGGCAGGTTCAGCGTGCCGGGCCCGAGCCTGAGCTTCGTGTCGTGCGCGACGCTCGCGATGAACGAGAGCGGCGAGGGAATCGTCTCGCAGACGTCGGTGATGTGCTCGCCGATGAACGCTTCTATGTAGCCGAGCCGGTCCGCAACGAGGATCGCTTCGCGGTCTTCTTTCAGCGTCTGCGTGTAATTGCGCGACGCCGGGTGTATCGGCATCGTGAAGTAGCCGAGCTTCAAGGATTACCCCGCGAGTTCATTTGCATCTGGTCATTTGATCCCTGCCTGTTCCACGACAGGCGCTTCGAAGCGTTTGGCGATCTCGGTGCTGCGCACCTTGGCGACCAGACGCGTGCCGTCTTCCGGCAGCAGCAGCCGTTCCGCGACGAGCTTCCGCACCGCCGCTTCATAGCGCTCCACGTACCGGGCATGGCTTCCATAGCGCTCTTCCAATGACAGCCGCGCATCGCCGTTCGCCTCGCGCTCCGCGCGCGTGCGCGCGAAAGGCGCGTGCGTGCCGTCGCGGTCGCACAGCTCACCTTCGGCGAAGGGCGCACGGAACAGGTTCCATCCCGTGTGCGTGGCAAGCGGGACCGCAATGTCGGGCAGGAGAACGCCGGCGCGCTCGTTGCCGTCGGTATCGATGTGCGGCACGAGCGCGCGGTAACGGGCCGACTCGTCGATGTCCGGCTTGATCCAGTCGCGAATGAGCACGACGTCGTGCATGCGCCGCGCGACCTGTACCCCCGGAATCGCCGGGACTTTCAGTGCGTCGCTCGGGACGAGCGTGCCGTCCGCGATGCGCGGCACACGCGATGCCGGCGGCGCTTTGCCGTCGACCCATTCGTCGAGCGCAGCCATCAGCGCGCGCTGAAGCGGAACGGGATTGTGCGGATTGCGAGCGTTCACGCACGAGCCGCGCGTGGAGGCCATCCAGGCGGTCGCATTGTGCTGGGTGCCCGCGATCAGATAGGAGCGCGCGTTCGGCGGCAGCGCAATGTCGCGCTTGCCGAGCGGATCGGTCGTGAGCAGCGACGCGCCTTTCTGCCAATACTCGGTGGAGGTGTTCGTTTCCATCCACAGCGGATCGAACCCGTCGTCTCGAAAGAGCGCGCCGGTTTTACCCGTGACGGGGTCGGTGAGCCGCGCGGTGGAGAACGGAAACGCCGCCTCCGGAAAACTGTGGTCCTCGTGTTGCGTGCTGGTGCGATTCGGCTGCGCGAACGCTTCGTTCAGGAACACGCCGCCCACGCCGGCGGTGTGCGCCATCACGCCGTCGAACACTTTGCGTGCGCGCTCGTCCTGGTTGAAGCCGTCGCGCACGTAGTCGCGCAGGAAGCGGCCGCTCTGTGACGAGCCGAACGCGAGCGCGCGCCTGATCGCGGTGCCCGCCGGATTGGGCGTGCCGGCTGCGTCGCTCGGTTCGTATCGCAGGAAAGAGACGAGATCGCGCGTTGCAGCCATACCCACGCCGAGCACTCGCGGGTTCTTCGCCTCATAGTGGAACTCATAGAGCGAGCCCGGCTCGGCCTGCGTGCCGTCGGGGATCAGGCGGATCGAGCGCTCGCTCACGAACGCCCAGCCGCTCGCCGGTATCTCGCGGCGCGGAGCGGCGTTCGTCCGGCGCACCGTGAGCTTTGCGCGGGATTGGTCGAGACTCGCGGCTTCGTACGTCAGGCGAAACGCCGTGCCTTTCGCCTTCGAAGCGGCGTCATCGCGCGCGCGGGTGCCGCTTACGAACTCCTCGCGGATGGTGCGCACGATCGGCGCCGCGCCGTCGGTCGCGACCACCGGTTTCATCGCAAGCCCGTTGCCGCGCGTGGGCGCATCCGGATCCCAGCCGCTCCAGACGAAGGTGTAGCCGTCGCGGAAGAACGCGGCGTCCCCCGCGTCCTCGGCGACACGCGGATCGTTGGTGCGCTTGCGGGATTCCGTGAACCGCCAGTGGAAATTCAGCCGGCCGCGGTTCGTCACGTCGTAGATGATCTTGCCGTTGCCGCGCGTCGCGTCCGCGGGACGCAGCATGAAAAAGTCGGCTTCGTACTCGACTTTGCCGGCGGCGTTGCGCGGCGCCTTGTCTAGGTTGGCGATCACGCGGTTTCGCCGGTCCTGCGGATCGAGCTCGCCGCGGAATACGCCTTTCACCCGTTCGTATGCGCCCGCGTTTCCAAAGCTCGTGCCGGGCGCGAATGGCTCGACCGCTTTCACTTCGATCTGGGTCAGACGCGCCGCTGCGGGCGCTGCTGCGATCAGCGCGGCGCATGCCGCCATGGCCGTGAATCTCATGATGCCTCCCTGAGTACGATCGCGCGGCAGGCTCTTTCCGGCCGCTCGCGGCTGCGCGTCTATGTTACGTCAAACCCGTGAGCGCACTTCCGCGACCGGAACGTCCAGCGTCGCCGCGAGGACGTTACGCATACGCTCCCAATGCGAGCCTTCCCAGTACACGCGGCGGCATTCGGGACAGCACATGAAGGTGCTGTAGCGCGCCTGGATGCGGGCCGGCACCTGTTGGATGATCGCCTCTGCGGTGGCGGGTTTGAGCGCCGCATTGCAATGCAGGCAGAGCGTGAACGGACGCATCTGGCGCGCGATCGGGTAGCGCGCCGCGACCTCGCGAAGCTGCGCCTCGGCCTTCAGCGCGTGCACGTAACAACCGCGCAGCACGTCGCGGCACTTCAGCAGCTCGCGGTCGCGCGTGAGCACGACGCGGTGCTCGGACTGTCCAAGATCGACGACCGCGCGATCCTGGAAGTTCTGGTCGTACAGCGTGTCGAACCCCAGCATCCTCAGCATGTGCGCGAGCCCGCCGAGATGCGCGTCGGCGATGAAGGCGAGCGGCGCCTCGAACGGCGCCGCCCCCGGCTCGTGAGCGAAAACCTCCACGTGATCGCCTTCGCGCACGGTGCGCGAGAGCGTCGCCGGCGTGCCGTTGACGAGCAGGCGCCCGATCTCGGTGTGCGGCACGCCCAGCGCTTCGATCGCCTGCTTGAGCGTCGCGGCGCGCGCGCATTCGACCGTGACGGCGCCGTCGCGTTGCTCGCGCGCGAGGAACGTGCGCAGGGCGGCGTCTATTTCGAACGTGGCGCGGCTCATCGGTCCAGCGCACCCGAATCGGCTATCATGGGCGCCTTCCCACGTTTCATCTTCGCGTAAATCCAATGGCGCAGTACGTATACACCATGCGGCGGGTGGGCAAAGTCGTGCCCCCGAAACGCGTGATCTTGAAGGACATCTCATTGTCGTTTTTTCCCGGCGCGAAGATCGGCGTGCTCGGGCTGAACGGCTCCGGAAAATCGAGCCTGCTTCGCATCATGGCGGGTGTGGACAAGGATTACGAAGGCGAAGCGATCCCCATGCCGAACATGCGCGTGGGGTTCCTGCCGCAGGAGCCGCACCTCGATCCGAAAAAGGACGTGCGCGGCAACGTCGAGGAAGGCGTCGGCGAGACGGTGGCGCTGCTCAACCGCTTCAACGAGATCAGCGACCGCTTCGCCGAGCCGCTGGAAGACGACGAGATGGCGAAATTGCTCGAAGAGCAGGGCGACCTGCAGTCGAAGATCGACGCGGCGAACGCGTGGGAGCTCGACCGCAAGCTCGAAGTGGCGGCCGACGCGCTGCGGCTGCCGCCGTGGGATGCCGACGTCACGAAGATCTCCGGCGGCGAGCGGCGCCGCGTCGCGCTGTGCCGGCTGCTTCTGTCCGAGCCGGACATGCTGCTGCTGGACGAGCCGACCAACCACCTCGACGCGCTGAGCGTGCAATGGCTCGAGCAGTTCCTCGAGCGCTATCCCGGTACCGTGATCGGCGTCACCCACGATCGTTATTTCCTCGACAACGTTGCGGGCTGGATTCTTGAGCTCGACCGCGGGCACGGCATCCCGTGGGAAGGCAACTACTCGTCGTGGCTCGAGCAGAAGGAGCAGCGGCTCGAGATCGAGGCGAAACAGGAGTCGGCGCGGATCAAGGCGATGCAGCAGGAGCTCGAGTGGGTGCGGTCGAACCCGAAAGCGCGGCAGGCGAAAAGCAAGGCGCGGCTCGCGCGCTTCGAGGAGCTCCAGTCGCAGGAAGTGCAGCAGCGCAACGAAACGAACGAGATCTACATTCCGCCGGGACCGCATCTCGGCGATCTCGTGATCGAAGCGGAGGGACTGAAGAAGTCGTTCGGCGACAAGCTCCTGTTCGATGGGCTCACCTTCCGCCTGCCGCGCGGCGGCATCGTCGGCATCATCGGGCCCAATGGCGCGGGGAAAACGACGCTCTTTCGCATGCTGGTCGGGACCGAGAAATTTGATGCCGGCACGCTGCGCATCGGCGACACCGTCAAGATCGCATACGTCGATCAGAGCCGCGACACGCTAGACGACAAGAAGACCGTGTGGGAAGAGCTTTCCGACGGGCTCGATAACGTCACGGTGGGCAACTACACGACATCGAGCCGCGGCTATGTCGCGCGCTTCAACTTCAAAGGCGCCGACCAGCAGAAGCACGTGGGCGAGCTCTCCGGCGGCGAACGTAACCGCGTGCATCTGGCGAAGGTGCTGAAGAGCGGCGGTAACGTGCTGCTCCTCGACGAGCCGACCAACGACCTCGACGTCGAAACGCTGCGTGCGCTTGAGCAGGCGCTGCTCGATTTCCCCGGCTGCGCCGTGGTGATCTCGCACGACCGCTGGTTCCTCGACCGCGTCGCGACGCACATCCTCGCGTTCGAGGGCGAAAGCCAGGTCGTGTGGTTCGAAGGCAACTACGCCGACTATCTCGCCGACCGGCGCAAGCGCCTCGGGGACGAAGCCGACAAGCCGCACCGGGTGCGTTACAAAGCACTGATCTGATGCACAACACCCCCATTCCGAGCTTCCCCCTACAGGGGAAGGAAAGCCTTCGCTCCCCTTCACGGGATGGATCAGGGTGGGGCTGGTCGTGACCCGTGTCGGCGTCATCGGCGCGGGTCTCATGGGCACCGCCGTCGCGGGGCGACTGCTCGAGGCGGGTTTCGAAGTGCTCGCCTACGACGTCGACGCGAACAAGCGTGACGCGATCGCGCGCATCGGCGCGAAAGCGCAGGCGACGCCCAGCGTCGTCATCGCCGCCGCGGCAGTGAACGTGATCTGCGTGTTCGACACGGGCCAGGTGGAGGACGTGATCGAAGGCCCGAATGGCGGGCTCGACGCGATCGCTCAGGGTGGCACGGCCGAGCGCATTTTCGTGGTGACGAGCACGTGCGATCCGGACCGCCTCGCCGCGCTCGCGGGGCGCGTGCAGGACCAGGGTGCGCAGATCGTCGAATTCCCGATCTCGGGCACGAGCCGTCAGGTCGCGCGCGGCGAGGGCGTCGGTCTGGCAGGCGGTGATGCCGAGCTCGTCGGGCGCGCCGCGCCGGTACTGGAGGCGATCTGCCCGCGCCGTCACTACCTCGGGCCCGTCGGCAACGGCTCGCGCGCGAAGCTCGCGGTCAACCTCGTGCTGGGCCTCAACCGTGCGGCGCTTGCAGAAGGGCTGGTCTTCGCCTCACGGCTGGGACTTGATCCGGTGGCTTTCCTCGAAGTCGCGCGGGGATCGGCCGCGTACTCGCAGGCGATGGACGTCAAAGGCGAGCTCATGGCAAAGCGCACCTACGACAGGCCGCAGAGCCGCATCGATCAGAGTCTGAAGGATTTCCTGTTGATGCTCGAGCAGGCGCGCGCACGAGGGCAGGAGCTCCCGTTCGCCACCGTCTACGCACAGATGATGGAAGACTGCATCGCGCACGGCGAAGCCGGGTGGGACAACGCGGCGATCGCGGAAGCGATCGCTCGACGTACTCTGTCGTAGATCACGTAGGGTGCGCCGAGGGCGCACCGGCCGCTCGCGGTGCGCTACTAGCGCACCCTACGATTTTCGCGAACGAATCGAGGCATCCAGCCCACGGAGCAGCGGCAGCACGACGTCGATCGTCGGCACCGGCACACCGAGCTCGCGCGCGAAGGCCTGCGTCTGCCCGAGGTGCGCCTCGACTTCGAGCGGTCGTCCGAGCAGCACGTCCTGCGACATCGATGGCGTTGCCCCGAGGCTCGCGCGCGAGACGTTCTTCTCGACGTCGATCTCGTTGCGCAGATCCCAGCCCAGCGCCGCTGCGACCTCCAGCGTCTCGCGCATGATGCGCATCGCGATCTGCTTCAGATCGGCATCCTGTGATATCTCGGACTGAACCCGGCCGGTGAGTGCGCCCAGCGGATTGCTCCAGGCGTTGCCGGCGAACTTCCGCAGGAGCTCCGCGCGGATGTCCGGTGAAACCTCGGCCGTGATGGCCGATGCATTGAAGAGATCGACGACGGCCTGCACGCGAGAGGTTTTCTCATCGGTCGGCTCGCCGATCACGAAGCGGTTGCCGCCGACGTGTGACACCACACCCGGACTCACGACCTCGTTCGGTGAATAGATGACGCAGCCCAGCGTGCGCTCGCGCAGCCGCGTCCAGAGCTCGGCCTGCGGATCGAGCAGCGGCAGCGGCTCCTGCTTCGGTCCGCGGCCGTAGCGCCACCACCACGTAAGCCCGTTCAGGGGAAACATGACGCAGCCGTCGGCCGCGAGCAGTCGCTCGACCGGCGCGGCAGCGCCCGGTGCCGCGTGCGCCTTGAGCGTGACGATCACGAGGTCCTGCTTGCCGAGCCCGGCGGGATCGTCGGTCGCCACGGCCGGTTTGCCGTGGATCTCCTTGCCGCCGGACTTGAGCGTGATGCCGTTCCTGCGGATCGCATCGAGCTGTGCGCCTCGCGCAATCACTGAAACTTCCGCCTTGCCGGCGGCGCACAGCCGCGCGGCGAGATGACCGCCGACGGCGCCGACGCCGTAGATGCAGACTTTCATTGTTTTTCCTTGTTGAAAATGCGTTTCGGAATCGCGCCGTAAGCCATCTTGACGTTGTTTACCGCTTCGCCGACGCGAAAATCGACCGCGAGGCTCGAAAGCGCGTAGGCGTCCGCCGTCGAAACCCGCGCTTCGCGTGTGAGGAACCGCACCGCCTCGTCGACCGCAAGGCGCACGGCGACATCGAGATCGGCGTCCATGCCCATCACGTACCAGTGCGCGGCGTCTTCGGCGCGCGGCCAGTGCATCTCGCGCCCGGCGTCCTTGTGCACGACGAACTGCAGCGTCGGCGCGAGCGAGATCTCGATCGCGGTGCCGTTCACTTCGCCGTCGCCCTGGCACGCGTGCCCGTCCCCGGTGAAGAACTGCGCGCCAGCGTTGAAGACCGGCAGGTACAGCCGCGAGCCTTGCGTGAGCTGTCGAAAATCCATGTTCCCGCCCCAGGGCCCGGGTGGCTTGGTGCTGACGGGAGAGCGTTCCGGCGGCGGCGCGACCGCCATGATGCCCATGAACGGCGCGAGCGGGACTTCGACGCCGGGTGCGAAGCGCGCGACGCGGCGCTCGAGATCGAGCGAAATCAATTTGGGCGAGGCGGCACTCAGCAGCTCCGGCAACACGCCGGAACCGGGGCCGCTCGAGTTCACGCCATACGGCACGCGGAACTCGACGTCGAGCACGCGCACTTCGAGCATGTCCCCGGGCGCCGCGTCTTCGACATAGAGCGGCCCGGTGAGGACGTGCGAGCCCGCGCCTTCGCGCCGTTTGACGTTGCGATAGATCTCCGCCGCGTCCGCCAGCACCTGCTCGCGCGCGATGCCCATGTCGGCGAAGAATTCCGCCGGCGCCTGCTTCATGAGCCCTTGATGCGACACGGTGTCCACGCGCACGGTGTCGCCGGAGCGAATCGTCAGCGCGGCGGGCAAGCCCGCGACGATATGGCCCCAGACGACGGTCCGCGGCGTGCAACGGAGCGCGTGCGTCATTCCGCCTTGATGTTCGCCGCCTTGATGACCTTCGCGTACTTGGCCGTCTCGGCGCGGATGAATGCCGCGAACTCCTCGGGTGTATTGCTCACCGGCTGTGTCCCGAGCTTCACCAAGAGCTGTGCGTGCTTCGGATTGGCGACCGCCGCCGCGATCTCCTTGTGGAGGCGCGCCACGATGTCTTTCGGCGTGCCGGCCGGCACGAGGATGCCGTACCACTGCGTGACCTCGTAGCCCGGCAGGAGCTCGGCCATGGTCGGCAGGTTCTGCATCGAGCGCTTGGCGCCGGTGGTTGCGAGCGCGCGCAGCTTGCCGGCGTCCATGTGCGGTACCACCGTCGGGCCGCTCCCGAAGAGCATCGTCGCCTCACCGGTCAGCACCGCCACCGCCGCGGGGCCGTTGCCTTTGTACGGGACGTGCAGCAGCTTCACCTTGCCGAGCAGGCTCAGGAGCTCCCCTGCAAGATGCGGTGCGCCGAGGGTGCCGCTGGAGGCGTAGGTGAGCGTGCCCGGCTTCGAACGTGCGAGCGCGATCAACTCCTTCACCGAGCGCGCCGGCAGCGATGGATGCACGGTGAGGACGTAGTCGGACGTCGCGATGAGGCTCACCGGCTGAAAGTCGCGGACCGGGTCGTAGTTGAGCTTGACGCCCGCGGCCGGCAGCATCGCGATCGGGGCGTTGTTGCCGAGCACGAGCGTGTAGCCGTCGGCGGCCGACTTTGCCGCGAGCTCGGTGCCGATGCGGCCGGTCGCGCCTGCCCGAACGTCGACGATGACCTGCTGCCCCAGCTGCTCGCCGAGCGCCTGCGCGATGATGCGCGCGGTCGCGTCGGTGCCGCCGCCGGGCGGGTAGGGCGAGATGAGCCGCACCGGCTTCGTGGGATACGCCTGCGCAGCCGCGCCGCCGCCGATGCAACAGGCGAGTGCGGCACACGCGAATGCAATTGCCTTCATGGATTTCCTCCTCGTTATATTCGTCGGGTGCGCCGCTGGCGCACCGGCGGTGCGCTACCAGCGCACCCGACCTCGTGTGAGTGCGCTGCAAGCCCGTAGGGTGCGCCGATGGCGCACCGGCGCAGGCCGCGATTTTATCCGCGGCCCGCGTACGGCATCTTCGTCGCCATGATCATGAGATGGTAGATGTTCACGTCGAGCGGCTGGTTGGCCATGTGCAGCACCGAGCGCGCGACGTCATCGACGTCGATCATCGGCTCGACTTTCACCTCGCCGTTCGCCTGCTTCACGCCTTTGGACATGCGCGCGGCAAGCTCCGTCATCGCGTTGCCGATATCGATCTGACAGCACGCGATGTCGTACTTGCGCCCGTCGAGCGCGATGGTGCGGGTAAGCCCCGTGATGGCGTGCTTGGTGGCGGTATAGGGCGCCGAATCGGGCCGCGGCGCGTGCGCCGAGATCGAGCCGTTGTTGATGATGCGACCGCCGCGCGGATCCTGTTCCTTCATCATGCGGAAGGCCGCCTGCGCGCACAAAAACGAGCCGGTCAGGTTCGCGTCCACCACCGACTTCCATTTTTCATAGGGCAGCTCTTCGAATGGCACGCCGGGCGCGTTCTGGCCGGCGTTGTTGAAGAGCGCATCGACGCGGCCCCACTTGTCCTTCACGCGCGCGAAAAGCGCCTGCACGGCCTGGGGATCGCCCACGTCGGTGGGCACCGCGAGCGCCCGGCCTTTGTGCTCGGCCGCTTGCTCCACCGTCTCCTCGAGCGGCTCCCTGCGCCGTCCGACCATGGCGACGCTCCAGCCGTCGCGCAGGAACGCGAGCGCGGTCGCGCGGCCGATGCCGGTGCCGGCACCGGTGACGACGGCGACTTTGTCGGTCTCATTCATCCTGCCCTCCTCAGGTTCGCGATGCGTCTCACATTCTCTTCGGTGCGCGCGAGCGCGTCGAGCGCGCGTTCGCGCGCGGCCTTGACGCTCTCGTCATCCAGCAGCAGCGCGGGATCGACGTACGGCGCGACCCGCGTCTGCGATGTCGGCAGCGACTCCACGATCGCCGCGTACGACTCCGCCGCGATGCGATATTCGCGCGCTTCGCGGTCGACTTCCGCGCGCAGGCGCACCGCGAGTTGCGTCCAGTCGCCGCGGCCGCGGTCACGCTGTATGTGCTGCGCCAGCGCATCGAGGTGTTTCGCGAGACCCTCTGCGGCGCTTTTCATGGCCGCTTCGCGTCGCAGGATCTCCCTCGCGGTAACGAGGTAATCGTCAGCCGCGTCCGCCAGCGGCTGTATCGCCGTTACATCGCGCTTGCGCAGCGCGGTCACGTGGGCATCGACCGCCGCCGCGTCGCGCTCGAAATCCGGCGCGTCCGACGAGCCCGACAGCGCCTTGCGAAGCCGCTCACCGGCATCCCGGACGGAAGCCAGCGTCGCATCGCGCGCCATATGCTTTTGATACACGCGGTAGACCCACACGCTCAGTAGTACGACGGCGACCGCGACGGCTATGCCTTTGGCCTTGTCACTCATGTTTTCTTGTGCAGCCTTGGAACCCGCGATGGTACGCTGTGGCGCTCGTCCCGGGAGAACGCGATGAAAGCGATGGTGTTGAAGGCCGCAGGCAGTCCGCTCGTGCTGGAGAACGTGGCCGATCCTGTTCCCGGACCGGGAGAGGCCGTGGCGAAAGTGCTGGCATGCGGCGCAGGTCTCACCATCCATCACGCCCGCGCGGGCCGCATCAAGGTGGACTACCCGCGCATCCTCGGACACGAGATCACCGGCGAGATCGTCGCAACCGGCAGCGGTGTCGTGGGACTACGGCCGGGCGACGGCGTGACGGCGTATTTCTATCTGACGTGCGGCGAGTGCCGGTGGTGCCGCGTGAACCGCGAGACGCTGTGCGAGAACTTCGGGGGCTACGTGGGGCGCGAGATCGACGGCGGTTATGCCGAGTACATCAAGCTGCCGGCGCGATCTTTCATGAAGTTTCCCGAGGGTCTCGACTGGCGCGGCAAGCCGGCCGAAGCGGCGGTGATCTGCGACGCGATCGCCACACCGCTCAAGGTGACACGGCGGGCGCGCGTCTCGCCGACCGACACCGTCGCGGTGTTCGGCGCCGGCGGCGGGCTCGGGCTGCACATGCTGCAGGTCGCGCGCTGGGCTCACGCGTGCAAGGTGATCGGCGTCGACGTGATGGCCTCGAAATTCGAGGCGTGCGTGAAAGCGGGCGCGGACGCGACGATCGACGCAACCGACGGCCGCGTCGCCGAGCAACTGCTGGAGGCGACCGGCGGCAGAGGCGTCGACGTGTGCATCGATTTCGTGTGCAGCAGGGACACGATCGAAACCGGCTTCGCCGCGCTCGGCAAAGGCGGGCGTCTGGTGATGCTGGGCGGCCATGGCGCGCCGTTCAGCGCGCGGCCCGGCGAGATGCTGCGCAAAGAGATCGAGCTGCTCGGCAGCCGTTACGCGACCCGGCAGGAGGTGAACGAATCGCTGGAGCTGGTCGCGCGCGGCGAGCTCTCGGCGTGGGTGATGGAGAAGGTGCCGCTCGCGCAGGCCGAGAGCGTGCACCAGAAGCTGGATCGGAGTGCGATTACGGGGCGGGCTGTCCTGATGATGCAGTGAGCGCATTCGCGAACGGCGCCGTCTTCATCTCGAACTGCATGGGCAGCACGACGACGCGATTGCGGCCCTGGTCCTTGGCCGCATAGAGCGCTTCGTCCGCGCGCCCCAGCATCGCTTCCAGCGACGGCAGCGTGTCGCCGGACTCGCTGGAGACGCCGACGCTGACCGTCACGCGCACGAGATGGCCGTTCGCGTCGAACGCCTTGGCCGCCACTTCCTCGCGAATGCGCTCCGCGAGCGCCGCCGCGGCGGTCTGCGCCGACCCGGGAAGCAGTACGACGAATTCCTCTCCGCCATAGCGCGCGAGCAGATCCTCCTTGCGCAGACAGTTGCGCACGAGCATCGAGAACGCTTTCAGCACGTCGTCGCCCGCAAGATGCCCGTAGGTATCGTTGATGCGCTTGAAGTGATCCAGATCGAGCATGAGCAGCGACACCGGGAGCTTGGCGCGGCGGCTGCGCGAAAGCTGAGGCTCGGCGAGCTCCTTGAACGTGCGCCGGTTGTAGACGCCCGTCAGCGAATCGGTCGTGGCGAGCTCGTAGGTCTCGCGATCGGCCCGCTCCTTGTGCATCAGGATGAACGCGAAAGACGAGGCGATCGTCACGGCATAGAACGCGAGCAGCGCGGGCCCCGGCGCCGTTGGCGCGCCGGAGGTCGGCAGGATCGCTTCGGGCTCGAACCACGAGGTAAAGCCGAGCCACAGCAGCCCGCACGCCATCAGCACGTAGCTCCCGGCGAGGAGCCAGCGGGTCCTGTGCTCCGCGGCGATCCGGTAATGGAGCAGCACGAAGCCCGTGATGAGCTGCGCGATGCCGAATGCAAGTCCGCTATAGGCCAGGCGTTCGCGCGGCTCGACGACGTAGATGAAGAACACCAGGAACGCGATGAGGATCGGCCCGTACAGCAGCCATCGCGGGGTCGGCCGCTTGTGGAACTCCAGCAGCGCGCTCATCTGCAGCGACCAGCAATAGGCGAGAAACGCGTTGGCGCCTGCGATCGCCGCAAGCGGCGGAATGAGACCCTGAAGCGTGACGAGCAGCCATGCGACGCCCTGCACTACGAGGGCGAAGGTCCACTGACCCAGGCCGTCGCGGAAGCGACCGGCGAATGCGACCCACATCGCGCCCGCCATCAGGAGATTACTGACGATGAGGACGATCAGCAGTGTCGGGGTGTCGAACATCTGCCGTCCGCGCGCGCTCGGATCTTCCCGGTCCTGTGCATTATTTCCTGCTTTTGTCCCGCACTATACATCCGGCCGCCAGCGCGTCAAATTCGGGTCCGAACACATGAGAGCACGGGCGCGGCGGCGCGGGTTAACAACTCGGACACAGTGCCTGAATGAATGCAGTGACCAGCGTCGTGCGCAGCGCACGCCAGCCCGCGGCATCGCCGAGCGGGTGCTTCTGGTTCACCTCGAGCTCGACACCCGCATAGAGCGCGTCGCCGTAACGGCGCCGCAGGCTTGTCGTGACGCCGTCGTTGTACCCGCGGTATGGGTAATTGCGCCGCACCTTGAGCTTCGGCGCAGCCGCGCTCAGCGCTCGCTGCCACGCGAGGCACAGCCGCAGCTCGCCGCTGCGTCCGGGATCGTACAGAAGACCCACGTCCGTTCGCCGCTCGACGCCATGGAGCCGGGGGGTAAAGCTGTGGCACGACAGGTGAACGATGCTGCCGCCCCCCGAGGTCGCCTGGCGCACCTGCTCGTCGACCCACGAGCGGTACGGCTCGTAGTAGCGCTCGAGCACGCGCTGCCGCTCGTCGCCGGGCAGGTCCCGGCTCACCTCCGAGAAGAGCCGGGGGTGGTGACGCGAGCGGTTGAGCTCCACGAGGAGCCGGCTCGTCGTCGAATACACGAGCTCGGCGTCGAGCGCGGCCGCGAAGTCGCGCGCGAGCGCGAGCGCGCCGGGATCGTAGCCGCGGTGAGATTCGAGCAGCGCGCGGTGTTTGCGAAAGAGCGGCCGGTATTTCGCGGGGATCCGGTTGCCGCCGTGCTCGCAAGTGATGATGACCTTCATGTGGATATCGTGGTTAACGTAGGGTGCGCTGGTAGCGCACCGGCCGGTGCGCCATTGGCGCACCCTACGGGTCGAACTGTCTGCCCTCGTGCAACGCATCGCAGAGCGCGGAGTACAGCTCGTGCAGCGCACGGCGGTCCGGGCGCGGCCCGATCGCGCGGAGCAGGCGCCGGGCGAGCGGGCCGCGTGTGACGACGAACTCGACGGCACGGCGCCAGACGCCCGCGTGCGGCGCGTTCTCGCGCTCGAGCCGCTCGGCGATGGCCGACCAGAGGTCGGCGGCCGGGCATGTGGCACGGGTCAGCCCGAACAGCGACAGGAATTCGCTGCTGTCGATGCGCGCGCGCTCGGCGTCGTGGACGCAGCGCAGAAAAATTTCAGCGAGAACGCGTGTCGGGAGCTGGATGTCCAGCGTGGGATTCGAACATTCCCGCTCATAGAGCGACTGCGCGAGATCGAGCACGAAAGCCGCGAGCGCGAGGTCCACGCCCGGCGCTTCCTGCGTGTCGACGACGCGGATCTCCAGTGCGTTGCGCTCGAATCGTGCGATCACGCCGCGCGCGTTGATCCAGTCTTCCTGGAGTATGCCGTCGGGGTCGTGCGGCACGATGGCGCGGTAGATCGGCTCGAGCACGTCACGCTGGTAATCGGCGCGCGTCATCACCGGCTCGGGGACTATCTGCCCATTCAACTGCGGCACTGCATCCGCGTTCGTGCGATACGCCTCCATGCGGAAGTCGAGCGGTCCCGGCGCACGCCCGTCGGCGTAGGGCGACGCGGCGGTCAGCGCCGGCAGGATCGGCACGATCACGCGCAGCGCCGCGTGCAGCCGCGCGAATTCGCCGTCGTTCGCGAACGGGAGATTCACGTGCGTGCTCTGGAGATTCGCCCAGCCGTGGCTGCGGCAGCCGAAGACCGAATCGTAGGCGCGATAGACGTGCGCGTGATCGTGCGGCCAGAGGCGCGTCTCCTTCGCCGGATCCATCCAGGGATGCATGCCGCCCGGCATGAGCCGCGCGCCGAAGCGCTCAAGCGCCGTGTTCATCGCCCGCACTTCGTCCTGAAGCATGCGGGCGAGCGGGTCGAAGCGCGCGCTCGGCGCCACGTTCTTCAACTCCAGCACGTGCATCACCAGCTCGTTGGACCAGCCGAGCTCGCCGTTCAGGTAATCGTTAACCGGCCGCGCGGCGCCGCTCAGCGCCTGCAGCACGCGATCGGCAATGGGCGCGACATCGAGGCTCGCGCGGTCCACGAGGGCGTACTCGATCTCCAGCCCCACGCCCTCGAACGCGTGGAGCGTCACTGCGCGGCGACGCGGCCGCGCTCGCGGATGCGCCGCGCGAACACGCCCATGACCTCCCGGTACAGCGCATCGCCCAGCACCTGATCTTCGTTGCCTGCGTCGATGTTCGGATTGTCGTTGACTTCGATCAGGTAACACTCGCGGCCGACCTGCTTCACGTCTACGCCGTACAAGCCCGACCCGATGAGATTCGCGGCCCGTACGGCGGTATTCACGACGCTCTCCGGCGCTTCGCTGACTGCGAGCGCCTGCGTGAGCCCCTCCACCCGGTTCGCCGGATCGCGCTTGATCACCTGCCAGTGTCCCGGCGCCATGTAGTACTTGCAGACGAAGAGCGCGCGCCGGTCGAGCACGCACACGCGCCAGTCGAACTCGGTGGGCAGCCACTCCTGCGCGATCAGGAGCTCGGATTTCATGAGCAGCTCGCGCGCCTTGGACATGAGCTGCTGCTCGTTTTCGATCTTGACCACGCCCAGGCCGAAGCCGCTGTCGGGCTGCTTGAGAATGCACGGCAGGCCCAGCGTCGGCACGACCTCGTGCAGGTTGTCGCGGTGGACGACGAGCGTCTTTGGAGTGGGTATGTAGTGCCGCGCCATGAGCTCGCTCAGGTAGACCTTGTTGGTGCACTTCAGTATCGACTCCGGGTCGTCGATCACCGGCATCCCGAGCGCCGCCGCCCGCCGCGACACTTCGTACGTGTACTGCCCGACGAAGGTCGAAGTCCGTATGAAGAGCGCGTCGTACTCGCCGATGCGGTCGATCACGTCGCGCCCGACGATCTCGGCGCGCAGACCGACGCTCGGAGCGGCTTCCACGAGCTTCTGCAGCGCTTTGTCATTGGATGGCCGATCGACCTCGCGTTCGTCCTTGAGGATCGCGACCACCGGCACGTCGCTGTCGGCCGAGCCCGCGCGCACCGGGCGGCAGCCGGTGACGTATTCCGTCGCCGCGGCGAGCAGGAAAGCGCGATGCTGGGACGGCGCGTCGGAGACGCCGATCGCGCGCACCTCCTTCAGTCGCCAGCGGCCGTTCGTGCGCTCGAAGTGCGCGCGCAGAAGCGGCGCGGAAACAACCGAGAAAAGCTGCTGGGCGAGCATGGCGTGGCGCTCGGCCGGATCGCGGCCGAAGTACGCATCGAGCTCGAAGAGCCCGGACGACGCGTGCCGCAGCGAGCGCTGGACCAGCTCGTCCATCTCGTCCGCGAGCCGCGCGATGTAAGCCTCGGCCTGCAGGTCCTCGATCGTCTTCACGTCCGGCAGCGGCCGGTGTCCGCGCGCTTCCGCGAGCAGCGACACGTAATAACCGCGTCCCTGGTAGCGATCGGCGCGGCAGAGATTCACGACGCGCGTGTCGGTATCGGTGCTGTAACGCGGATCGGTCAGGTACGCCCGCGCGGTCGCGACGTCCGACCCGGGCACTTCGAACGGCCAGTCGCCTTGCCGGTTGACGACGAACAGGACCGTCACGGCCTCGTCTTTCGCGGCGGGTGCACGACGAGCAGGTTCGCGTCGTGCGTCACGATGCCGAGCAATACCGCGCCGACCGCCCGGTCGATCCCGATCCAGTATTCGTGCGTCCGGCCGTACGGATGCGGCTCGTACGGATCGACGATGAGGACGCGCCGCCGCAGGGCATCGTAGCCCGCGATCAGCACGAAATGTCCCGTGGGAAACCCACGGATGTCGTCCTTCTCGTCGGTGGGACCGTATTCGCGCGCCGCATGGTAGAGATACGTCGAAGACAGTCCCGTGAGGATCGGAAAGCGGCGCCGCAGAATCCGGTCGATCAGCCGGGGTGAAAGATCGACGAAGCGCAAGCGCCCGCCGAGCGCGAGGAACTCGAGGTAACCCGGCGTCACCTGCTGAAGCCGCGCGTCCGGCTTTTCCGCGCTCTGTGCGCGCAGCCGCTCGGCGATGTCCATGCCGCGCTTGAACCAGGTCGGATCGAAGACGAGCAGGTTGTACGTGTAGATCGTCGCCTTGTAGCCTTTGCGCAGCGCATCGCAGGCGAGGAACACCGCGAAGGTGCCGCCCTGCTCCATCCGGAAGGTACGCGAGATGACGTTCTGCAGCGCTTCGCTCTCGCCCCAGTAGCGATAGACCGCGTGCAGGCACGTCGGGCCGCACGTCGTTTCGTCCGGTTGCGGCAGGGTCTGAACGGGAAGGCGGAACTCGCCGGATTGAATCGGCGACGCCCGGACCGGACGCACGGCGGCTAGCGGCAGGTTCATGCTGTTTCACGAACAGCAGTTTTGATGCCCGTGCAGCGGCGTGCGGCGGCACCGCACGCCGCGGCGAACGCACGTCGTTCGCTGCGAGCGCTTTCAGTTCGGCCGCACGTTCGCGCGCGCGATCTCCGCGTGCAGCTTCGAGAGCACGGCCGGGGGCGCGCCGGCCGGTGCGAGCATGCCGGTCCAGAGGTCCGCTTCACAGCCGCGTACACCCGCTTGCTGCAGTGTCGGCACGTCCGGCAGCACGGCGGTGCGTTTCGCGGACGAGACGCCGAGCGCACGCAACCGGTTTACTTCCAGGAATCGCGGAGCGGCAGCGCGCGGTTAAAGACCGGCGCGCCGGGTTTGCAGTCGCGGCGGTCCGCGCAGAAGTAGCCGTGACGCTCGAACTGGAAGCGCTCTTCGGGTTTCGCGTCGCGTAACGCCGGCTCGAGCTGGGCGGTGATGACACGCTTCGAATCCGGGTTGAGGTCTTCCAGAAAATCGCGTTCACGTCCCGGGTGCGGCACGCGGAAGAGACGGTCGTAGATGCGCACTTCGCCCGTCCAGGCGTGTCGCGCCGACAGCCAGTGGATATTGCCTTTGACCTTCACGCTCTCGGCGCCGGGCGTTCCCGATTTCGTCGCGGGAATGTAATTGCAATGTACCGCGATGATATTGCCCGCGGCGTCCTTGTCGCATCCGGTGCACTCGACAATGTAGCCGTAGCGCAGCCGCACCTTGTTGCCCGGAAAGAGCCGGAAATAGCCTTTCGGCGGCGTCTCCACGAAGTCCTCGCGCTCGATCCACAGCTCGCGCGTGAGCGCGACCGAGCGCTTACCCAGCTCGGGCCTCTGCGGGTGGTTCGGCGCGAGGCACGCCTCTTCCTGCTCCGCCGGATAGTTGTCGATCACGAGCTTGACCGGATCGAGCACCGCGATGCGCCGCTCGGCGCGCGCGTTGAGATCGTCGCGCATCGCGTCTTCCAGCACCGAATAGTCGATCCACGAATCGGCCTTCGATACGCCGATGCGCTCGGTGAACAGCCGAAAGCCTTCCGGCGTGTAACCGCGGCGGCGCGCGCCCGCGAGCGTCGGCATGCGCGGATCGTCCCAGCCGTCGACGTGTCCGTCGTTGACGAGCTGGATCAGCCGGCGTTTCGAGAGCACGACGTACGTGAGATTCAGGCGCGCGAACTCGATCTGCTGCGGCAGCGGCGTGAGCAGAAGCCCCCCTTCGGCGAGCCGCTCGAGCACCCAGTCGTAGAACGGACGCTGGTCCTCGAACTCGAGCGTGCACAGCGAGTGCGTCACGTTCTCGAGCGCGTCCTCGATCGGATGCGCGTAGGCGTACAGCGGATAGATGCACCACTTGCCGCCGGTGCGGTGATGATCCGCCTTGCGGATGCGGTAGATCACCGGGTCGCGCAGGTTCAAGTTCGGCGAGGCCATGTCGATCTTCGCGCGCACGACCATCGCGCCGTCCGGGTGTTGCCCCGCGCGCATCTCGCGCAGCCGGGAAAGCGATTCGTCCCGCGGGCGCTCGCGCCATGGGCTGTTCGTTCCGGGCTCGGTGAGCGTGCCGCGGCCGGCGCGGATCTCCTCGGCGCTGCTCTCGTCCACGTACGCGTGACCGGCGCCGATCAGGTACTCCGCGCCCTCGTACATGAGCTCGAAGTAGTCCGACGCGTAATAGAGGTGCGGCCCCCAGTCGAACCCCAGCCACTTGACGGTCTCGAGTATCGATTCGACGTATTCCTGTTCTTCCTTCTCGGGGTTGGTGTCGTCGAAGCGCATGTGGCACGCGCCGGCGTATTCGAGCGCAAGGCCGAAATTGAGGCACACCGCTTTCGCATGGCCGATGTGCAGATAGCCGTTCGGCTCCGGCGGAAAGCGCGTGCGGATCTTCGCGGGGTCGGGAGCGGCGTCGCGGTGGACTGCCGCGGGTCCGGGCCGCCCCGCCCAGCGGCGTCCGCTGTATTTGCCGCTCGCGAGATCACCCTCGATGATCTGGCGAATGAAGTTCGACGGCGAAGCTTCGGGTTTTACGGCGGGGCGGGCCATGGCGGGAGGCGGTATTCTAAACGGATGACTACACGCTCGATCGGACTCCTCGTGCTCGGCGTTCTGCTCGGCTGCGCGGCACACGCGCACGCCGCGGAAAGCTATCCCTCGAAACCCGTGCGTATCGTCGTCGGCTTCCCGCCCGGCGGTTTCGTCGATTTCACTGCGCGGCTCATCGCCGCTCCGCTGTCGAGCGCACTCGCTCAGCAGTTCGTCGTGGACAACCGCGCCGGCGCGGGCGGTATCGTCGGCACCGAGATCGTGGCGCGCGCGGCGCCGGACGGGTACACGTTGACCGTCGGCAGCGCCGGCACCCACGGCGTCAATCAAAGCCTGTACCCGAAGCTCCCGTATAACGTGCTGCGCGATTTCCAGCCCATCGTGCGGCTCGCCGACGCCCCCAGCATTCTCGCGGTGCACCCGTCGCTGCCTGTGAAGAACGTGAAGGACCTCATCGCGCTCGCACGCGCGAAGCCCGGTCAGCTCAACTACGCGTCCGCCGGCTCCGGCACCTCGACGCACCTCGCTGCCGTGCTCTTCGAACATCTCGCGCGCGTGAAGATGGTGCACGTGCCATTCAAAGGCGGCGGGCCCGCGATGGTGGCGTTGCTCGCGGGCGAAGTGCCGATCACGTTCGGTACCGCCGCCTCGGTGTCGCCGCAGACGAAGGTCGGCAAGCTGCGTGGCCTCGCCGTCACGTCGGGCAAGCGCTCGGCCGTGCTTCCGGACCTGCCGACGATCGCCGAGAGCGGCGTTTCGGGCTACGAAATGTTGAACTGGCTCGGCCTGTTCACGCCCACGGGAACGCCGCGACCGATCGTCGAACGGCTTGCCGCCGAGTCGCTGCGCATCCTGCGCGAGCCGGCGATCGTGCAGCGTTTCCATGCGCAGGGCGCGGAGCCCTCACCGCTCGAAACCGCCGCATTTGCCGCCTTCGTGAAGTCCGAGATCGCAAAGTGGGCGAAAGTCGTCGCCGCGACCGGCATGGCCGTTGAATAGAAAGGACAGCGATGGCAGCAATCGACGTGATGATGACGCTCGCTTTCAAGGAGGCGTTCGTCGAGCTCGCGCCGCGCTTCGAGCGCGAGAGCGGGCACGAAATCAACGGCGGCACCGTGCCCACCGCCGTCATGGTGCGCCGGCTGAAGGAAGGCGACCGCACGGACGTCGTGATTTCCTCGGCGGCCGCGCTCGCCGAGCTGATCGAAGCCGGCGTGCTCGATCGCACGAGCCGCACGGATCTCGCGGCGTGCGGCGTGGGCGTCGCGGTGCGCGCTGGCGCGCCGAGGCCGGATCTTTCTTGCGCGGAGTCGTTCAGGCGCGCGGTGCTGGGCGCGGAGTCGATCGTGTATTCACACGGCCCGAGCGGTGTCTACCTCAACGCGCTTTTCGATCGCATGGGTATCGCGGGAGAGATCGCATCGAAGGTCAAGCGCGTGCAGGGCGAGCCGGCAGGCGGGCTCGTCGCGCGCGGTGAAGCCGAGATCGGCTTTCAGCAGATGTCGGAGCTCCTGCCCGTGCCGGGCATCGACATCGTCGGCCCCCTGCCGCCCGAGATCCAGGAGATCACGCGCTTCGCGGGCGCGGTGCACGCGCGGACGAAGCAGCCGGAGGCGGCGAGTGCGCTGGTGAAGTTCTTCACCACGCCGGACGCGCGCGAAGTGATGAAGGCGAAGGGGCTCGAGCCCGTTTGAACGTGCGCCACGGGATTGCTTCGTCGCATTGTCGTCGCAACGACAGCTTGAACGTCATCGCGAGGCGCCGGCACGGGCGCCGTGGCGGCCCCGACGCGCTCGGTTAGCGTTTTCCGAGATAGCGTGTCGGCAGCCGCGTCTCCACCGCGCGCTTTCCGGAGCGCGTGACGCGGTAACCCTTCGCGCGCGGCCGGCTGGACACCACGCGCGCGAGCTCGTGATCGACGAAATGCAGCGCCACGCCGTCATCCGCTGCCACGCCGTCGGGCACCTTTCCGCTCGCAACGAGCTTGCGGAACGTGGGGCGTCGGTCGCGTTCGCTGTCGTAGTGCGGGCAGTTGCTGCCTTCGAGAAATCCCAGACAGGGCAGCGCCGTGAGCGGCCCGGCGAGCGAGTCGGTCACGCCGTGCTCGAACCAGCAGATCGAGCCGGCGCTGCCGCCGCCGAGCACGATGCCGCGCTCCCATGCGCTCCGAAGGTGCCGGTCGAGTCCCCAGTCGCGCCACACCGCGAGCATGCTGCGCGTGTTGCCGCCGCCGACGAAGATCGCGTCCTGCTCGAGCACGAGCGATTCGAGATCGCGCGGCGTGCGCGCGAAGAAGGTGAGATGCGACGGTTTGCAGTCGAACTGGCTGAAGCCGGCATAGAAGCGCAGGCGCCCGAGATCGGCATCGCCGTGCGCGGTGCCGATGAAGAGCACCTTCGGCTTGCGGCGTCCGGTCTGCGCGAGGAAGTACTCGACGAGCAGGAGGTTATCGAGCTCGGGCGGTATCGCCATGCCGCCGATCGCGAGAATCTGGCGTTTCACCTCGGCTATTCTATCGGCCATGACGGCGCTTTCGCTCAAGGTGCTGCGGCTGCTCGCGGACGCCGAGTTCCACTCGGGTGAAGCGCTCGCGCGCGCGCTCGGCATCTCGCGCGGCGGCGTGTGGAACGCCGTGCGCGCGCTCGAAGACGCAGGCGTCGACGTCTATCGCGTGCGCGCCCGCGGCTACCGGCTCGCGAGTCCCATGTCGCTGCTTCAGGCCGGCGCGATCGCGGCGCACGCGGGTGAGGCCGCTTCACGGCTCGATATCGAGGTGCTCGATATCGCGGATTCGACGAACACGATGCTCGCCCGGCGCGCGGCGGCTGACGCGCGCTCCGGAACGGTGATCGTGGCGGAATGGCAGCACAGCGGACGTGGCCGCATGGGCCGCGCATGGCAGTCGGAAGTCGGCGGCGCGCTGACGTTTTCACTGCTGTGGCGTTTTCAGCAGGGCGCGGCCGCGCTCGCCGGCCTGAGTCTCGCGGCAGGCGTGGCGATCGCGCGCGCGCTGGAAGCGATTGGCGCGTGCGACGTGCGGCTCAAGTGGCCGAACGACGTCCTGTGGCGCGACGCGAAGCTCGCCGGCCTGCTGCTGGAGATGCAGGGTGACGCGCTCGGCCCGAGCGCGGTCGTGATCGGCATCGGCATCAACGTGCGGCTCTCGGATACGGCTCGCCGGCGCATCGATCAACCCGCCGCCGATCTGGAAAGCGCATGCGGCTCTGCCGTCGATCGCAATGCGGTGCTCGGGCGGCTGCTCTCGGAGCTCGTGCGCACGCTCGACGTCTTTGCGCTCGAAGGCTTCGTCGGGCTGCGTGGCGAGTGGGAGCGTTACCACGCCTACCAGGGCCATCGCATCGCAGTGAAGCTGCCGGGCGGGGCGACGCACGAAGGTATCGCGCGCGGCGTCGGCGACGACGGCGCGCTGCTGTTCGAGACCGGCAATGCCGTGAGGCGGCTCCACAGCGGAGAAGTGAGCCTGCGCGCGGCGCGCGCGCGGAGCGGCGCATGACGCTGCTCGCGATCGACGCCGGCAACACGCGCATCAAGTGGGGCGCGCACGCGAACGGACAATGGCTGCAGCGCGATGCGCTGCCGACCGCGCAGACCGACAGGCTGAGCGAAGCGCTGGCGCCGTGGCGAGCGGCGACGCGCGCGGTCGTCGCGAACGTGGCCGGCGAGCGCGTCGCGCACGCGCTGCGAGCCGCGCTCGGCGAGGCTCCCGTGATCGAATGGGTGCAGGGACGCCCGGAGCAGTGCGGCGTGCGCAGCAGCTACGCGGAGCCCGCGCAGCTCGGCGCGGACCGCTGGGCCGCGCTCATCGGCGCCCGGCATCTCTTCGACCTTCCATGCGTGGTCGTGAACGTGGGCACGACGATGACGGTGGATGCGCTTTCGGGCGAATCGATATTCCTCGGCGGCTGTATCGTGCCGGGGTTCGATCTCATGCGCGCAGCGCTCGATGCCAATACCGCGCGGCTCAAGCTGCGCGAGGGCGAATTCCGGTTTTTCCCCGACAACACCGGCGACGCGATCGCGAGCGGCGCCATCAATGCGCTCGCCGGCGCGATCGAGCGCATGCGCGGCTACATGATGGAAAGCGGCGAGGCAGACCCGCTCGCGGTGCTCTCCGGCGGCAACGCGGCGGTGCTCGCAGGCCACGTGAGCGCGCCGGCGCAGGTCGTGGATAATCTCGTGCTGGAAGGACTGCTGCGCATTGGAACAACCGAATCTTGAGCGGCGCCGCGTGAACGCGAGGCTCGTGCTCGCGCTGCTCGTTGCCGCGAACGCGCTGGTTTTCGCCTATCAGCTTTTCACGCCCGACCGGCAGTCCGACGCCGGCGCACGCATCGAAGAGCTGCAGATCAATCCCGGACGCATTCGTATCCAGGGTGTGGCGACCCGCGGACCAGGCAGCGGCACGGCGAGCGCGCGCACCGGCGCTTACCGCGCCTGTCTGGAGTGGGGCCCGTTCGCCGCCGGCGACGCCGCGAAAGCGGAGAGCGCGCTAGCGAAGCTCGCGCTCCCGCAGCCGCCGATGCAGCGCTCCGCGACCAATGCCGGCGGCGCACGGCGCTACTCCTTCTTCGTGCCCGATCCGGACAACGACAAGGCGGCGAAGATCGCGGCGCTTCAGCGCACCTTTCCGGCAACGGAGATCAAGGCCGGTCCGTGTCCGTCGTAGCAGCAAGACGTGACGGTCAAGAGGTGACGGACAAGAGGTGACGCAGAAGAGGTGACGAAGTAGAGGTGACGAGAGGACGTGACGGGGTTCGTCACCTCTTCACGTCACTGCTTTTCGTCACGCCTTCACGAATGGCGGATAGCACCGCGGTCGTGGAAATCTCGTGCAGAAACGGGATCGAGTAAACCATGCCGCCCCAGCCCCGCACTTCCTGCGCGCCGACGATATTCTGCACGGGCCAGTCGCCGCCCTTCACGAGCACGTCGGGACGCAGCCGCACGATGAGCGCGAGCGGCGTGTCTTCCTCGAACCAGGTGACGAGGTCGACCGCCTGCAGCGCGGCCGCGACGGCGGCGCGATCGTCGAGCCGGTTGACCGGGCGATCGTCGCCTTTGCCGAGCCGCCGCGCCGAGGCATCGCTGTTCAGCGCGAGCACGAGGCTCGCGCCGAGCGCGCGCGCCTGCGCGAGGTAGGTCACGTGCCCGCGGTGGAGGATGTCGAAGACGCCGTTGGTGAATACGAGCGGCCGGGCGAGCGCGGCGGCACGCCGCGCGGCGTCTTCAGGCGGGCAGAGCTTTGCTTCGAACGCAGGCGGGGCGAAGGGTCCGCTTTGGCTCGTCACCCCGTCACTCCGTCACCGCGTCGCCGCTATTCCTGATATTCGAACACGCGCACCACGCGTTTCACGCCCGGCGTCGTGCGGGCGATCTGCGTCGCGGCATCCGCTTCGGGCCGTTTGACGAGGCCCATCAGGTACACGGTTTCCCGCTCGGTCACGACTTTGACGTGGAGTGGGTTGAACTTGCCGTTGTCCACGAAGCGCGTCTTCACCTTCGAGGTGAGATAGGTGTCGGTGGCGCGCGCGGAGAGCGGGCTCGCCGGCGCGACCGTGAGCTCGTTATAGACGTCGCGCACGTCCGGAACGCTGCGCGCGATTTTCTCGATGTCGGCCTTGGCTTCGGCGCTCGGGGCCTCGCCGGTCAGAAGGACCATGCGGTTATACGCGGTCGAATTCACGTGCGAATTCGGATACTTCTCGGTGACGCGATTGCTGATCCGGAATTCGATGGTCTGGTCATTGGTCAGCGTGCCCGCGGTGCGGCGCTCCTCGCCGACCATGTAACCGCCCGCGGCCGCGCCTCCGATCGCGACGGCGGCGCAGCCGTGGATGAGCGGAAGCGAGCACAGAACGGCGGCGGTGATCAATAGGCGCATTTATTGGACTCCGAGAAGTAGACAGTCGATGGCGTCGCAGATGCAGTGCAGCGTGAGCAGGTGCACTTCCTGTATGCGCGCCGTGCTGCTGGCCGGCACGCAGATATGGATGTCGTTGGCCGCCAGCAGCGTGGCCATCTTGCCGCCGTTGCGTCCCGTCAGCGCGACCACGGTCATGTCGTTCTCGTGCGCGGCCTCCATCGCGGCGATCACGTTGCGCGAGTTGCCGCTCGTGGAGATCGCGAGCAGCACGTCGGGCGCATGACCGAGCGCGCGTACCTGCTTGGAGAACACCTGGTCGTAGTCGTAATCGTTCGCGATCGAAGTGATCGTGGACGTGTCGGTCGTGAGCGCGATCGCGGCGAGCGCCGGTCGTTCCATCTCGAAACGATTGAGCAGCTCGGCCGAGAAGTGCTGGCAGTCGGCGGCCGAGCCGCCGTTGCCGCACGCAAGGATTTTTCCGTCGTGCTTCAGGCAGTGCACCATGCGCTCGGCGGCCTCGGCGATCGGGCCCGCGAGGGCATCCATGCTCTGGAGCTTTACGTGCGCGCTCTCCGAGAAGTTTTCGCTGATGCGGCTGATGAGATCCATCGCCGCATATTGTACCCAGTCACACCGGCGAGCACGAAAGGAAAGGAGGTTACGGAGGGAAACCTTGGTGTCCCTCTGTTCGTTTGCCGAGCCGCGGCTGCGGGCGTAGCCCGCGAGGATTCTTGCCGCGGCAGGTTACGGAGGGAAACCGTGGAAGGTTTCCCTCTGTTCGTTGCGGCGCCAGGCCCGAGCCCGAAGGGCGAGCGCGCTGCTACTCCCCGAAGGCGTTGCGGATCCACTCGATGCGCGGCGGCTCGCCCTCGATCAGCAGCGCGTCGAACCGGCACGGCGGCGCCGTGCGCAGCCGCGAGATGTAATGGCGCGCCGCCTTGAGCAGCTTCACGCGTTTCGCAGCGGTGATACTGGCCGCGGCGCCGCCAAACGCGGAAGACTTGCGTTTGCGCACCTCGACGAACACCATCATGGCGCCATCGCGCGCGACGAGGTCGATCTCGCCGAGCCTGCAGCGATAGTTGCGCTGGAGGACCGTGAGGCCGCGCGCCTCCAGGAACGCAACGGCCATGTCTTCGCCGGGTATTCCCAGGCGGTTCACGGGCGGCTTTCGCCGAGCACCGTCAGGCGACCGCTGTCGACGAGCGCCACGAGCAGGCCGCGGCGGAACTGCCCGTCGGGACCGAGCGTAAGGCGCCCGGTGACTCCGTCGAGCGCGATCTCGCGGCTGCCGTTCAGGAGCTCCTCGCTCACACGAAAGGCGTCGATACCGAGCGCATAGAGGCGCTCCAGGTCGTCCGCCTGGCGCTGCCCGCCGCGCGCGTAAATCATGACCGCCGGATGATCCGGCTGCACCATCCACGGCATGTCGACGAATCGCACGTCGGCGAGCTCGATGGCAGCAGCGGGGTCGCTTGCCGCACCCGGATTGAGCTGCGAGGTGCCGTAGCCGGTGAGACCGGCCATCGCGGATCTCACGGTGCGCAGGCGGCTCGCGTCGACAGCGTAGAACACCATATCGGCCACGCGCGTCTCCGCGGCCTTACGCATGCCGTCTAGCGAGGCGGGATCGGTTGCGTACGCATAGTCCGCGATGTGATGGCCGCCGCCGCGCTGGAACGCCTCGACGAATGCGTCGCGCATGCGGCGGGCGAGCGGTGTCGGCTCGCTCACCGTGAAGGCCTTGCGCCGGCCTTCGCTCAGCGCGAGCTGCGCAACCTGGCGGGCTTCGGCCTCGATCTGCAGGCTCAGCATGTAGAGCCGCGTCGGAATCGCGGCGTTGCGCTCCGGTACGTTGAGCGCGAGGGTCGGCACGGTTACGACTTCGGGCGCCGAGACGAGCGCGTTGACGCCGTTTCGCGTGAGCGGCCCCACGACAAGGCCGGCGCCGGCCGCGACGGCCTGGCGGTAGGCCGCGAGCACGAGCTGAGGGTTGTCGCCGACGGCATAGAGCCGCACCGGCAGCGGCGCGGTGCTTTTCTTCGATGCATCGGTGAAGCCCGCGCGCACTGCTTCGGCGGCGCGTGCGAATGCTTCCGAGCCGGCGGGCAGCAGCAGTGCGATGTGCGCGGCGCTCGGCGGCGCGACCGGCGCTTCGCTGGCGCGGGCCGGGAGGCGCCCGTATAGTAAGCCGGCGGCAACGAGCAGGAACGCAACCAGATGGAGCGCGCGGCGGAGCATGGCGGGACCGGCGGGGCGGAGCCGACATTATATGTAGTGGCTACGCCGATCGGTAACCTCGAGGATGTCACGCTGCGCGCGCTCGACGTGCTGAGAAAAGCCGACGCGATCGCGGCGGAAGACACCAGAGTCACCTCCAGGCTTCTCGAGCGCTACGGCATCTCGCGCAAGCTGATCGCGCTGCACGAGCACAACGAGCGCCGCACCGCGCCGCGCATCGTCGAAGAGCTGCAAGCCGGACGCTCGGTCGCGCTGGTGAGCGACGCCGGGACGCCGGGTTTCTCGGATCCCGGCGCGCATCTCGTTGCCGCCGTGCGTGAAGCGGGATTTCGCGTGGTGCCGGTGCCCGGCGCGAATGCGGCAGCGGCCGCGCTGTCGGCGAGCGGCTTCGCGGGACCACAGTTCCTGTTCTATGGCTTTTTGCCTGCAAAGAGCTCGGAGCGGCGCAGAGCGCTCGACGCGCTCGCGCGCATCCGCTACGCCCTCGTGTTCTACGAGGCACCGCATCGCGTAATCGAAACGCTCGCCGATCTCGCCGCAGCATTCGGAGCGGCGCGGCGCATCGTGCTCGCGCGCGAGATGACGAAGCTCTTCGAGGAGATCCACACGTGCGCGCTCGGCGAAGCGGCGGCATGGCTCGCGGCCGACGACAAGCGCGTCAAAGGCGAGTTCGTGCTGATCGTCGAAGGTGCACAGGAGGATATCGATGCCGCGGCAGCCGACGCGCGACGTGTGCTCGAGCTCCTGCTCGCGGAGCTGCCGGTGAAACAGGCGGCGGCGCTCGCCGCGCGCATCACGGGGGCGAGAAAGAACGAGCTCTACGACCTCGCTCTGCAGTTTAAAGCGGACGACGCGCCGAGTGGCTTCGCTGCCCGGCGCAAAAAGTAGCTTAACGCGGCAGCCGTCGCGGCTATATAAAATCGGCACGATGGACCGCATCACGATCGTGCGCCCCGACGACTGGCACCTGCACTTACGCGATGGTGCGCACCTGCGCGCAGTGCTTCCCGACACCGTGCGGCGGTTTGCGCGCGCGATCGTGATGCCGAACCTGCGACCGCCGGTGACGACCACCGATGCCGCCGCGGCTTACCGCGACCGCGTGCTCGCGGCGCTGCCGGCAGGGGCGTCGTTCGAGCCGCTCATGACGCTGTATCTCACGGACAACACGCGTCCGGAGGAGATCGCGCGTGCGAAGGCGAGCGGGTTCGTGCATGCGGTGAAGTACTACCCGGCGGGGGCGACCACGAATTCCGATTCCGGCGTGACCGAGCTCACGCGCTGCTACCCGGTGTTCGAGGCCATGGCCGAGCATTCGATGCCGCTGCTCGTGCACGGTGAAGTCACCGATCCCGACGTCGACATCTTCGATCGGGAGC
>DASPNJ010000102.1:0-32170 GCA_035626595.1 Burkholderiales bacterium | reverse complement strand
CGGCAAGCTCGACGCGACCGCAATCAAGTGGTCGACCGCCGGCGATGCAATGGTGAACGACAACGGCAAGAAGGTCGTCGTGATGGGCAAGTCGGCGAACGCGCCGCTGCGCACCGCGGCCGGCGTGTACTGCAACGTGAGACCTTACGGCGGCATCACGAGCGTGCGCTTCATGCCGGGACTGCCGTACTCGCAGGACAACAAGAAGTTCCGCGTCGATAAGGACACCGGCAACGTTCACTCGGAAATGAACACGCCCGGCGTGCGCATGGCCTATGCCGCACGGCTCTTTCTGCAGATGGTGCATCAGACCGGCCACATCGGCCGCGTCGCGACCAAGCCGACCCAGGCGAAGGAGGATGCGGTCAACGCCGGCATCATCCGCTGGTTGCTTCAGGGCACGAAGTTCAAGCTCGGCCGCAAGTACGTGGTCGACGCCTACCAGGAGCATCGCGAGAACGTCGATGCGATCGTCGCGCTGCTGCCGAAGGACTTCAAGGCGGGCATGGAGAACTGGGGCGGCGAGATCCACGAGCACATCTCGGACACGAACTTCGGGATCCTGCTGCACGACATGATCAATCAGCGCCCCGCGATCGTGTACGCGACCGACCTCGACGGCGACCGCCTGACCGACCTCATGGCGGATGCGCCCGACGTGCTCCGCGCCTGGGGTCAGAAGGTCCTCGACCACGCCAAGACCGGTCTGGACATGAACAAAGTCTGGAAGGACATGGGCTTTACCATGACCAACGGGAAGGACATGACGAGCGTCATGTACCGCATTCATGGCGCGCCGATTTTCGAGCAGACGCTCGGCTCGGCAGACGCAATGCTGCTGCGGCTGCTCGCCGGTGACGAGACCGTGGGTGGCGAGAAGCAGCCGTACGATCCGCGCATTCACTTCGTGCTGATCAACGAAGCGTACAAAGCGGCGAATCCCGGCAACAGCGAGCTCGCGAACTGGCTCGACGCGCAGCTCGCGACGTTCGACAAGATCTACGGCGGCAAGCGCCCCCGTTATCTCGAGGGCTACGCCAAGCTGAAGGAAGCGATCAAGCCCTGGGGCACGAAATAGTCGCGCCGCTCGCCTGAAGGCTCGGGCCTCGGCGCTCCACGAGCAGAGGGAAGCCTCCACGCAAGGCGTGCAGCGCGCCCTATCCCTCCGTGACCCCCCTTCCCCCATAGCACGCAAGCGAATTGCGCAGCCTGCGCAATTCGCGACGTCGCTACAAGTGCTCCCCAAAGCAAAGCCCACTGGACCGCGAGGTCAGTGGGCTTTCGTATTCTTAAAGCCGAGCCATCGGGCTCCGGCGTGGCGTTCTCAGACGGCCTGTATGTTCGAGGCTTGCTTGCCTTTGGGACCCTGCGTCACTTCGAACGACACTTTCTGGCCTTCCTTGAGCGTCTTGAAGCCGCCCATCTGGATCGCCGAGAAGTGCGCGAACAGGTCTTCGCTACCGTCGTCCGGTGTTATGAAGCCGTAGCCTTTCGCATCGTTGAACCATTTCACGGTACCAGTTGCCATACACTTCCTCTGCTACGAAAAAACGGGCCTCCACGCCCGCGTCTGTTTGGATTTTCAAGATCGCCAGAAGGCCGAAGCCACTACTCACGAAAAACTTGAAGCCAAACACCCGATTGCTTTCTAGGGCATTTAAAACAGGGTGTCAAGATACGCACCGGCCGCGCACAAGGTCTCAAATCTACTTGATATTTCCGGGATTCCGTCCAAAATAGCCGGGGAAAGCTCGGGATTAAACGTTCTTCAAGTATGGCGACGAGGCAACGCGACGACACGGTCCTGGAGGCTAAGAAAAGCCGGACCAAGCCTCCGCCGATGTTCAAAGTGCTGCTGCTGAACGACGACTACACCCCGATGGATTTCGTGGTGATCGTGCTGCAGAAGATTTTTGCCTTGTCCCGGGAGCGCGCCACGCAGATCATGCTGAAGGTCCACCGCGAAGGCATGGGCATCTGCGGCATCTATCCCAAGGACGTCGCTGCAACCAAAGTGGAGCAGGTGCGGTCGTACGCCAAACAGCATCAGCATCCGTTACAGTGTGTGATGGAAGAAAATTGAGGTGATTTAGACCACGATGATCGCTCAGGAACTCGAAGTCAGCCTGCACATGGCGTTCATGGAAGCGCGCCAGAAGCGCCACGAATTCATCACCGTGGAGCATCTGCTGCTGGCTTTGCTCGACAACCCGTCGGCTTCAGAGGTGCTGCGCGCGTGCGCCGCCGACATCGACGACCTGAGGAAGCTCCTGTCCGATTTCGTGACCGAGCACACGCCGATCCTCGCGGGCGACGACGTCGATACGCAGCCCACGCTTGGATTCCAGCGCGTGATCCAGCGCGCGATCCTGCACGTGCAGTCCTCCGGCAAGAAGGAAGTGACGGGCGCCAACGTGCTGGTGGCGATCTTCGGCGAAAAAGACTCCCATGCCGTGTACTTCCTGCATCAGAAGGGGGTGACGCGGCTCGACGTGGTGAATTACATCTCGCACGGCATCAGCAAGGTGCCGCAGGCGCAGCAGGCGAAGACCGAAGCCGATTCCGAAACCGAGCACGAGGCTCAGCCCGGCGGCGCGCTCGAGAATTACACGCTCAACCTCAACGCGCTCGCGCTCTCCGGCAAGATCGATCCGCTGATCGGCCGCGAAAAGGAGCTCGAGCGGGTGATCCAGACGCTCTGCCGCCGCCGCAAGAACAACCCGCTGCTCGTGGGCGAAGCGGGCGTCGGCAAGACTGCGATCGCCGAAGGGCTCGCGCGTCGGATCGTCGAGGGCAGCGTCCCGGATATCCTGAAGAAGAGCAACGTGTACTCGCTGGACATGGGTGCGCTCCTCGCCGGAACGAAGTACCGCGGCGATTTCGAGCAGCGCCTGAAGTCGGTGCTGAAGCAGCTCGTCGACAATCCTCATGCAATTCTATTCATCGACGAGATCCACACGCTGATTGGCGCAGGCGCTGCCTCGGGCGGAACGCTGGACGCATCGAACCTGCTGAAGCCGGCGCTCTCTACGGGGCAGCTCAAGTGCATCGGCGCGACGACCTATAACGAGTATCGCGGCGTTTTTGAAAAAGACCACGCGCTCTCGCGGCGTTTCCAGAAAATCGACGTGATCGAGCCGACGGTTGCGGAGACCGTGCTCATCCTGAAGGGCCTGAAGTCGCGCTTCGAAGCGCATCACGGCGTGAAATACCAGCCGTCGGCGCTGAGCGCGGCGGCGGAGCTCTCCGCGCGCTTCATCAACGACCGGCACCTTCCCGACAAGGCAATCGACGTGATCGACGAGGCGGGCGCGGCGCAGAAGATCCTGCCGAAATCGAAGCAGAAGCGTGTCATCAGCAAGCACGAAATAGAAGAGATCATCGCCAAGATCACGCGCATTCCGGCGCAGACGGTTTCGAGCGACGACCGCAGTGCGCTGAAAAACCTCGATCGCGATTTGAAAGCGGTCGTGTTCGGTCAGGACAAAGCGATCGACGCGCTCGCGGCCTCGATCAAGATGGCGCGCAGCGGTCTGGGCAATCCGTTGAAGCCGATCGGGTGTTTCCTCTTCAGCGGCCCGACCGGGGTGGGTAAGACCGAGGTTGCGCGTCAGCTCGCCTACACGATGGGCGTCGAGCTGATCCGCTTCGATATGTCCGAGTACATGGAGCGGCACGCCGTGTCGCGCCTGATCGGCGCGCCACCTGGATACGTCGGCTTCGACCAGGGCGGGCTGCTGACGGAGCAGATCACCAAGCATCCGTATTCGGTGCTGCTGCTCGACGAGATCGAGAAGGCGCATCCGGACATCTTCAACATCCTGCTCCAAGTCATGGACCACGGAACGCTGACGGACAACAACGGGCGCAAAGCCGATTTCCGCAACGTCGCGATCATCATGACGACCAACGCCGGGGCGGCGGAGCTTTCGAAGACGTCGATGGGCTTCACGCTTTCGAAGCAGGCCGGCGACGAGATGGCCGAGATCAAGCGCATGTTCACGCCGGAATTCCGCAATCGGCTCGATGCGATCATCTCGTTTGCCGCGCTCGACCGCGAGATCATCCTGCGTGTGGTCGACAAGTTCCTGATGCAGCTCGAGGACCAGTTGCACGAGAAGAAAGTGGAGATCACCTTCACGCCGGCGCTCAAGGAGCACCTGGCCAAGACCGGCTTCGATCCGCTGATGGGGGCGCGCCCAATGGCGCGGCTCATCCAGGACACGATCCGGCGCGCGCTCGCCGACGAGCTGCTCTTCGGACGCCTCGCGAGCGGCGGGAAGGTGACCGTGGACATCGACGATGCCGACAAGGTCCGGCTGGTGTTCGCGGCAGAGGAGCCTGCGGGCGTATCCTAAAGCTTCACTTCGTAGCACAGCGGCATAACGAAAGCCCCGCGAGGTCTTAGCCTCCCGGGGCTTTCATCTTATACTGGCCGCCCGCTTTCACGTGTGGAGGGCACATGAAGCCGGCCAACGTCCTCGCCGCTGTGCTGTTCGCAGGCTCCTCGTTGTCATGTCAGTTCCTGTTCGCGCAAGACACGACGGCCGCCCGCAACCTCGCGTCGAGCTGCTTCACGTGCCACGGCCTGAACGGCAACAGCGTCGGCGGCGTGCCGCCGAGCCTCGCCGGACGCGATCGCGCCGAGCTCCTCCAGACGATGAAGGACTTCAAATCCGGTAAGCGGCCCGCCACGATCATGCACCAGCAGGCGAAGGGCTACACCGATCAGCAGCTCGAGCTGATCGCCGGCTACTTCGCCGGGCAGAAATCCGCGGCGCCGCGCGTGCCAACCAAGCCCTGAGGAGCCGATCATGTCAGTCACCCGACGCGAATTCCTGAAATGGTTGTCGGCTGGCGCGGGCGCGGGAGCACTTGTCGGCTGCGAGACGCCCGGCGCCGAGCCCGCTCGCGGAGCGCCCCGCGTCGTCGTCATCGGCGGAGGCTACGGCGGCGCCACGGCGGCGAAATACGTGAAGCTCTGGGCTCCTGAGATCGACGTCGCGCTGATCGAGCGCGACGCGCACTTCATCTCGTGTCCCGTCAGCAATCTCGTGCTCGCCGGCAACACCACGATGCAGGAGATCACGATGGGCCGCGAGGGCCTGCGGGCGCGCGGCGTTCGCATCGTGCGCGACGAAGCGACGGCGATCGACGCGGCACGCAGGGAAGTGCGGCTGGCCGGGGGCTCGGTCGTGCCGTACGACCGGCTGATCGTCTCGCCCGGCGTCGATTTCATTGTCGACAAGCTGCCCGGATGGCGCACGCCGGAAGCGCAGCAGCGCGTGCTTCACGCTTGGAAAGCGGGCGCGCAGACCGTGGCGCTGCGCAAACAGCTCGAGTCGATGCGCGACGGCGGCGTGTACGTGCTGCACATCCCGCTCGCGCCATTCCGCTGTCCGCCGGGGCCGTACGAGCGCGTGTGCCAGGTCGCCGACTATTTCAAGCGCGCGAAGCCGAAGTCGAAGATTCTGGTGCTCGACAGCAACCCGGACATCGTTTCAAAGGCGGGCCTGTTCCGCGCCGAGTGGAATGGGCAATACAAGGGCATCATCGAATACCGTCCGAACAGCGAGCTCGAGGACATCGATGCGAAATCGATGGTGCTCAAGCTCACGTTCGACAACGTCAAAGGCGACGTGCTCAACGTCATTCCGCCGCACCGTGCGGGCGACATTGCGCGGCAGGCGGGGCTCATCACCGCGAACGACCGCTGGTGCGGCATCGACTGGATGACCGCGGAGTCCACCGTCGCAAAAGGCATACACGTCCTCGGCGATTCCACGCTCTCGGCGCCGGCCATGCCGAAATCGGCCAGCATGGCGAACCAGCACGGCAAGTTCTGCGCGGCAGCCGTTATCGCGCTGCTCCGCGGACAGACGGTGACGCCGCCTGTGATCATGAACACCTGCTACAGCTTCGTCAGCCGTAACGCCGCGATGCACGTCACCTCGATACACCACTACGACCCTGCGCAGAAGACGCTCGTGGCGGTGAAGGGCGCCGGTGGTGTGTCGCCGAAGTCGAGCGAGCTCGAGGGCTCCTACGCGTGGGGCTGGGCGCGCAACATCTGGGCTGACGCGCTCGCCTGAGGCGGCCGCGAGCTGACGACCAGCCCGAGCTCGCGGGCGGCGATCACCGCCTGAAGGCGGCTGGTCGCGCCGAGCTCCTTGAGTATCCGCCCGACGTGCACCTTCACCGTGCCCGGCGAGATGTGTAGTTGTCGCGAAATCAACTTGTTAGCGAGCCCGGCGCACAAGAGCTCCAGCACGTCGCGCTGACGCGGGGTCAGCCGCGGCCGGCTCGTTCGGCCTGCAAAGCCTGTCGGTTCCATGCGTGACTCCCCTGTTTCCCGGCTCGCGCCTCCAGCCGGCGTCGGCCGCGGTTACATCTCGTAACGCACGAGCGGGCGCGGCGGTCTACGCCTTATGGGGCATCCCTCGGCTGCGGCGGCGCGCGGGTGGGACGAGCCAGAATGTGAGCGCGACCACCGCCGCGAAGCCGACGTACGCAGCCGTGAACACCCACAGCGGCAGCTCGTAGAACATGACGCTGCGGATCCAGCGGGCGATAAAACCTACGTCGCTCGCGCGCCCGCGGAGCGCGTCTTCCCAGACGGTGAGCGGGCAGGCGATGCCGATCAGGGCTTCGCTGGCGACGAACACGATCGCGCCGAGGTGCGTGATGCGGAACCAGAAGTTGCGCACCCAGCGCCAGCCCGCGAGGGCGCCGGTCCATACCGTGGCGAGGCCGCCGACGATGAAAACCACAGTCGCGAAGTGCAGGACGAGGATGAGGTCGGCGAGAACCTGCTGCATGGAGCGGTCACTCACGTGTCGCACAGGACGTGCGGCTCGTCGCGATAAGGCGAAGCCAGCGCGGCGGCCGTGCGCCCGCCGTCAGCATCCCGGCGATCGTTTCGAAATCAGCAAAACGATCGTGGCGGCTACGGTTTTCGCACCGGCGGGCAATGTTCAGCCACGCCTGCAGCGAGAGCCGTTTATCCCAAGGCGTTGCCCAAGCCGAAAGCAATGCCGCCCCTGTCCGAAGGTGGCGTTGCCGCTGCGCCTCGCTCGCTACCGGTGCGCACAGCGCGCGCAGGATGCGCGGCTCTCCGGCGAACGGATTGCGCTGACTTGCGAGGGCGAACAGGCGCGCCGCCTCGCGGTGACGCGTCTGCAACGCTTCTGCGTACGCGCCGATCGCCGCCTCCTCCGAATATCGTGAAAGGGCCGGCTTTCGCGAAAGACGCACCGGCAGCGTCTTGCAATCCAGAAACCGCCACCAGCGGAAGAGCCGTGACATCCACGGTGCCGGGCCGCCATCGGGTGCCTTGCTCTGTTCCGCCACGTTCGCGCTCTCGATCATGAGCAGGCGCTGCACCGCCGTAAGAGAAATCCTTACCGGCGCGCCATTACGGACCCGATCCGCGTAATACAGGGTGCCGGAGGGCCGCGCCTTCGCAAGCATGTCCCAGTAGCCGCGGCGATCCATCGTGCAGAACCGGTATACGAGCGACTCGGCTTCGCGTCCGATCAGGCGGCGCACACGATCACGTTCACTCAGATCGAACAGCGCGTGGGGGTAGAAGGAGGTGGCGTAGGCGCTGTGCAGGAAGCCGGCGCGACAGACGCTCGCCGGCATGCCCCAAGCGGCCAGCACGCGTGATGTTTCGTACAGGTGCTCCAAAAACGAGCGGCCGGAGTGGCTGAGGGCCAATGCGCGGTCGAATGTGTGGGCAAACCCGTTTGCGACCGCTGCTTCTGTCATCTCAGATGGGGCGGTCGCTTGCTGCCGTTACAAGGGCTGGCGCATATGGGTTGCCAAGAGCCAGGCGCGCGTGAGATCTGCTTCGCTTTGGCGCATCGCAGCAAGCTCCGCCTGCAAGGCGTCGATGCATTCACGCAAGCTCCGTGCGACGGGCTGCGGGACGCGAGCCGCTTTGTGACGCAATGCCAGCGGGAGCGGCTCGCGCCAGCGTGGATTCTCGCTGAGGCGCGCTTGCAGCAGCCTCATAACCGAGTCGAACGTGCTGCCGCCGTGGTTGTGATCGAGCGCGAGATTCAATGCAAGAGAAGTACTCCTGCCTTCCGCGCGGTGCCAAGTTCCGGCAGGAAGACAGAGCACGTGGCCTGGCTTCAGCACCACAGAGCGGAACGCATCGGGCGGAGGCGGCTCGAAGCGCGGATATCCCGGCGGTTCTTTGCCGGAATTGTGAGTCGGAAACGGCACGGCTGGCTGCTTCGAGTACCACCAGCGCTTGCTGCCCATGATCTGGAGCGTGGTTACGACACGCGCGTCGTAGTGAAGGTCGAAACCACTTCCAGGAGCCGAGAGGTACGCGCGGAAGCTCACCTCGCCGGAATAGCCAAGCTCTGCCCGAATGCGCCGGGCGGCTTGCAGCAGCTTCGGGTGCGCCTGCTCCATGCCCGTGATGCATATCGTTGCGCCGGCAGACACCATGTGGGGAATGTCGGCTGGGCGAATCGTTGCCTGCCGATGTCGCGCGAACACTGCGCGGATCTGCTTGACCTGGTCGAGGTTCTTCCAGAAATCACCGGCCCGGAACAAAAAGTCGAACTTGCCTTCGCGACCAGCGAGCGGCAAAGGCCGGCGCTGGAAATATGCGCCGACGAACTCGTCCATAGTCAGTGGACTGATGATGCGCTGTAACGTGCTGGCTTTCGACATATCGCTCCAAGAATTGCAAGTCGCGTCGAACTGCTTGTGGCATTTGTTCCGCCTAGTGTAGTCTGTAAGCGCAGGTCTGCGGATCAATCACAGGGGAGTACTCGTATGGCATCGCGCAAGATGGCGCCGGCGGAGAACGGCGGCAGCAGCGGAGGCAGCCGTGGCAGTGCGGAGCACGATTCGATCAGCGGCGGCGTCAATTTCGAAGAGGGCTTTCCAAAGGACTTCAAGAGGTATCTTGACAAATACTTCACCGGTGGCTGGCATCTGAAGCTCATCATCGGCACTGGCAACGATGGCGAGGGTGACGACGGCAGCGTAGACCTTGGCGACTTTCTGGGTCGAGGGTCGGCTGGAGGGCCCGGCGGTTCCGGAAGTACTCCGACGAAGCATGCTTCGCGCAGCGTTAGAACGAAAACAGCGCGGAAAACAATCCGGTCAGCGCGCGCGGCGAGGGATAACGTCAGCCGCTCCAGCGTCGCGAGCGGGGCTTCAGTAGCTCAAAGCGGACGGACGAAGGCCAAGAGCGCCAAGCGAAAATCCGCGGCGATGAAGGAAACTGTCGGTACGCGACTGCCGGCGAAGGGCTCGCGCAGGAAACACGCTCAGCGGTAAGGTTCAACGGCGGGCAGCCGCACAGTCTGCTGTCGGCCACTCGCCCGCGGTCCCGGACGGGCGTCAACGTCACATCAGATGAGACGCAGGCAGTTTCTCGCTCTGATCCCGGCGCTGATCGTTACACGCGCCCACGGTCAGTTACCGTCACGCAAACCGGGGCTGTATCGCGTAGGCCTGTTTCTCACGGGGCCCCTGAAGACAACGCAGCAGCACTACGTTGAGTCCTTCAAGAGCGGCATGCGCGATCTGGGCTGGATCGAGGGCGGCAATCTCGCGTACGAGCACGCGCGTTATCCGCTGCGTGATCTGTACCCGCCGCGGGATAACCAAGAAATGTTGGACATCGCGCACGAGCTGATCGGACGTAAACCAGACGTGATCTGGTTGCCGAGCAGCGTCAGCGCAACCGTCATGCTCAAGGTCACGGGTACTATCCCTGTCGTGGGTGCCGCCGTGAGCGATGTAGTGGCGCGCGGGTTTGCCGCGAGCCTGGCGCACCCCGGCAAGAACTTCACGGGAATCAGCAACTTCACCTGGGAGCTCGGGGCGAAACGCTTTCAGCTACTTCACGAGATGATGCCAAAGCTCGCGCGCGTCGGTGTACTTATGCACCCGAAGAATCCGAACTGCATTCGCGAGCACCAGATCATCGAGGAAGCCGCGCAGCGCGTGCGGGTGACGGTCGTACCAGCGATGATGGAGCACGAAGATCAGGCGGCGGCGGCCTTCGCGCAGCTCTCAAAGGGCCAAGCCGAGGCGGTGCTCATCACGCACTATCCGCTTTTCCAGAGCTCCCGCAAAGCCATTCTCAAGCTGGCGCACGAGCAGCGCTTGCCGGCAGTGGGCCACCGCACCTATTTCGCGCATGACGGCGCCGTGCTTGCGTATAGCACCGTCCTGGACGAACAGATGCGGCGCTCGGCATACCTCGTGGACAAGATTCTCAAAGGTACGCCAGCCGGAGACATTCCGATCGAGCAACCGACGAAGTTCGAGCTTGCAGTTAATCGTGCGAAAGCCAAAGAGTTTGGCCTCATAATTCCGGAAACTATCCGCGTGCAGGCAAGCCACTTGATCGACTGAGCGCATGCACGAACTTCAGCCGCCTGAAAAGTCCAACGCGCTCCGCGCGTCGACTCTCGGGCTGCGCGCCGTGGCCCTGCTTGCGGACCTGCCGGCATCGGCGCTGGACGCTGTAGCGCTCAGATGCCGATGGCGCCGCTGTCCCGCCGGAAGCCGGGTGATCTCGCGCGATGCCGCCGACAACGATCTTTACATGATCGTTTCTGGCCGCGTCAGGGTGACTGCGTTTTCCGCGGGGGGCCGACAAGTGATGTACCGCGAGGTGGGCGCCGGAGACTGGTTCGGCGATCTGGCTGCCATCGACGGTCGCACTCGCTCAGCCGACGTCGACGCTCTCGAAGACACACTGCTCGCCGCCATGGGTCCGACGGTCTTGAAGGAGCTCATCCACGCTCATGCAGGCGTCTGCGACCGCGTGCTCGCGCGGCTTACAGGACTCGTACGCGATCTTTCGGAGCGCGTGTTCGACTTCAGCACGCTCGGGGTCCAACAGCGCGTGCACGCCGAGCTCCTTCGTCTTGCGAAAGAAGCCGGCGTCGACGGCAACACGGCTCGAATCGATCCGGCCCCGCGACACTCGGACATCGCGGGGAAGGTGAGCACCTATCGCGAGCAGGTCACGCGTGAGCTATCGGTGCTGACGAGGCAGGGCCTGCTTCAGCGTAGCGGCCGCGCCCTGGTCGTGACGGACGTGGAGAGGTTGCAACGGATAGTGACCGAGCTGCGGCGGTCTACCTGACGCCGTAGCCGGCCAGCCGCGCCACGGTAACGCAAGGGGCCCATCGCCGGTTCTTCATCCACGCGGTGCGTTTACGCACCGGATACGAATTCCCGTACGGCCACTGTGGGCTCCCGTGCTGCACAATCAATGTCCAGACCTAGGTCCGAACCTCCAGACCCACGGCTATTTACCTGTGACCGTTGTGACGACAACTCCCACGTCCGCGCCTGACGCGGCGTCGGCTGGCAGCACGCGGCAGACGAGGAGGATAAACGCCGGCAGTTCTCTGCTCCGGAAGTATGTCGTTTCGCTCGTGGCGCTGGTCAGCGTCGCCCTCCTCGTGAGCGGCTTGGTGGGCCTGTATTTCACTTACGAGGAGAGCAAGACCGCGAGGCTCAACCTGCAGCGCGAAAAAGCCGAGGCTGCGGCTACGCGTATCGACTCCTACGTAAAGGAAATCGAACGACAGCTCGGGTGGATGCGGCTGTCGCGCTTCGGCCCCGCCGCCGCTGATTACCGCCGGCTCGAACACCTGAAGCTCCTCAGGCAGGTGCCGGCAATCACCGACGTCTTAGTCCTCGATTCGACTGGCCGAGAGCAGCTCCGGGTCTCGCGGCTCGGCATGGACGTGCAGAACAGTGCAGCGGACCGGTCTGCCGCGCCCGCTTTTCAGAGGACGCGGCGTGGCGAGACGTACTACAGCGATGTTTACTTCCGCAACGATTCCGAGCCGTACATCACAATGGCCGTAGCTGGAGTCGAACCGGAGGGCGGCGAAGTGACAGTGGCAGAGATCAACCTGAAGTTTATCTGGGACGTCATATCCGGCATTCGAATTGGTCAGCAAGGTATTGCCTACCTGGTTGACGCCCGCGGGCACCTCATTGCGCATCCGGACATGAGCCAGGCGTTGCAGAAGACGGACCTGTCTCATCTTGCCTACGTCAGTCGCGCGGTCGCAGGCGATCCGATACCAGTGACGCTTGCGCCAAACGTTCGTGGAAACGAAGCTTTGATCGCGCATGCGGCGATCCGGCCGCTCGGCTGGCGCGTATTCGTCGAGCAGCCGTTGTCGGAGGCTCTGGCGCCGTTGTATGCGTCGCTTCAGCGAACCGGGCTGCTACTGATGGCAGGGCTGCTGCTCGCCCTCGGCGTCAGCATCGCGCTCGCACGTCGCATGGTGACCCCGATCAGGGCCATCCAGGCAGGCGCCGCGCGCATTGCTTCAGGGAAGCTCGACCAGCGCATCAGCGTCAGAACCGGGGACGAGCTGCAGAGTCTCGCGGCAGAGTTCAACAACATGGCCCAGCAGCTGCGTGAGTCGTATACGCACCTCGAGCACAAGGTGGAGGAGCGCACGCGCGAGCTGCGGCAGTCGCTGGAGCAGCAAACCGCCACAGCGGAGATTCTGCAGGCGATCTCGAGCTCACCGACAGATCTTGCGCCCGTCCTGAACGCGGTCGCAGAGAAGGCGGCTCGGTTATGCGGTGCCGATCACGTGGTAGTTCGCCTGATTCAGGACGGACAGAGCCGCGTGGCGGCAGAGTTCGGCGATGTTAATTCCTCCGCATCCGGCGCCGAGGCAGTGGTCCCGCTTATCCGCGACGCTGCCACCGCAGGCGCGATCGTCGTGCGCCGCCGTGCGCGTCATCCGTTCGACCGCGCGCACATGCAGCTGCTCGAGACGTTCGCCGCGCAGGTGGTGATAGCCCTTGAAAACGTGCGCATGTTCAGGGAAATCGACCTAAAGACGCGTGAGCTGGAACGTGCAAATCGCCACAAATCGGAGTTTCTGGCGAATGTGTCGCACGAGCTGCGCACGCCGCTCAACGCCATCATCGGTTTTTCCGACGTGCTGCGTGAGCGCATGTTCGGCGAGCTCAACGAGAAGCAGTTCGAGTACGTCGAAGACATACACGAATCCGGTAAGCATTTGCTGTCCCTCATCAACGACATCCTCAATCTCGCCAAGATCGAGGCAGGCCGCATGGATCTCGAGCTGTCGAGCTTCGACCTGGAGGAGGCGATCAGGAGCGCAGCCAGTCTGATCCGTGATCGTGCTGTCCGTAGCGGCATTACGCTCGACGTAACTCTAGCCGCGGGGCTCAGCGATTGGGTCGCGGATGAACGGAAGTTCAAGCAGATCATGCTCAATCTGCTATCCAACGCAGTCAAGTTCACGCCTCGCGGCGGTAGCGTGCGCGTCGCAGCAGCTCGGTCGCAGGACGGTCTTGAGGTCAGCGTCGCCGATACCGGCGTTGGCATCGCTCCCCACCATCTTGACATGATCTTCGATGAATTCCGGCAACTCGGGTCCGACAATGCGAAGCATGACGGCACGGGCCTCGGGCTCCCACTTACCCGACGGCTGGTGGAACTACACGGGGGCACGATGCAGGTGCGCAGTCGCGTCGGCGAGGGTTCGACCTTTGTGTTCACGCTGCCTGAGAAGAGGCTTGCGACGGTATGAAACCGATCCTGATCGTCGAGGACAATGAAAGAAATCTGAAGCTCGTGCGCGACATTCTGCAGTTCAAGGGATACTCCACGCTCGAAGCTGGAACCGCCGAGGACGGGCTGCGTCTGGCGAGAACGGAACAGCCGGCCTTGATACTGCTCGATATCCAACTGCCTGACTTCGATGGAATCACGGCACTGCTGAGGCTGCGCTCCGATGCGGCTACGCAGCACATACCCGTGCTGGCCGTGTCAGCCTCGGCCATGCCCGATGACCAGCAAAGAATAATGGCCTCGGGATTCGACGCTTACATCACGAAGCCCATCGAGATGCATAGTTTCGTAAAAACGGTGGAGCGATTCATCGGGATGGCTGCGTGATGCCGGGGATTCTCGTCGTAGACGATGTCGTCAAAAACGTGAAGTTGCTCGCGGACATTCTTACCGCTCACGGCTATGACGTTCATACCGCTCATTCAGGCACCGAGGCCCTCGACAAGTTGCGGCGCGTTGCAGCGGACCTCGTTGTGCTAGACGTCATGATGCCCGATATGAGTGGCTATGACGTATGCCGAGCGATACGCAGCGACCCTGCGACCACCATCGTTCCCGTTGTGATGGTCACAGCGCTCGATACGTCCGAGCGTTCGAAAGGTCTGGAAGCCGGCGCAGACGATTTTCTCACGAAACCCGTCAACCAGCCGGAGTTGCTTGCGCGCGTGAGATCGCTGCTGCGCATCAAGTCATTGTTCGATGAGGTGCAGGCGCAGCGTGCGGAATTGGCTGACTGGAACCGCACGCTGGAACAGCGGGTCGCCGAAGGTATCGCCGAGCTCGAGCGGCTGTCGCGCCTGAAGCGCTTCTTCTCACCGCAAGTCGCAGATCTCATCCTCGCGGGAGACGCGGAGGACCCGCTGCGCAGTCACCGCAGCGACATCGTAGTCGTCTTTATCGACCTGCGCGGCTACACGGAGTTCACCGACACCGCAGAGCCCGAGAACGTGATGGGGGTACTGCGCGAGTATCACGCGGCGATGGGACGGCTGATCCTCAAGTACCAAGGCACGCTGGAGCGCTTCGCAGGCGATTCCATCATGATTTTCTTCAACGACCCGGTGCCTCAAGCCAACCCGGCCGAGCACGCCGTACGCATGGCGATAGACATGCATCAGGCTTTCCAAAACCTTGCGAATCTCTGGGAGAAGCATCAGGTGCATCTCGGCCTCGGCATCGGTATCGCGCAGGGTTACGCAACCTTGGGCGCCATCGGGTTTGAGGGACGTCTTGACTATGGCGCGATCGGTGCCGTTTGCAGCCTCGCCGCCCGGCTTTGCTCTGAGGCAAAGGCCGGCCAGACGCTGGTTACGCAGCGAGTGTTCGCGGCGATAGAACACATCGCAAGAGCGGAAAGGATCGGCGAGTTCAACCTCAAGGGGTTTCATCAGCCGCAGCCGACGTTTGCGGTACAGGGGCTACAGGCGTGTCATTAAGATGCCGCGTCGGCCGCGATGTAGTCAGAAAAAGACGGGAGGGGCAATGACGACTCGCCGCGATGTTCTACGAACCCTGACGGCCAGTGCGCTACTGCCGGCCGCCGGGCTTGGCAACTCGGAGGCGCTCGCGGCTCACGCGGGAGCTGAGTCGTGTGGTTGTAACACGGTTCTGACGCAGGAGCAGCGAACAGTCATTTTGGATCAGGCCATCCTGCTCCTGGAAGCGAATTACGTGCATCTCTCCGACAAACGCAAGCGGCACAACATCGACCCGGTGGCTCGCCTGAAGGAGCTGCGTGAACGCCTTATAGGCACGCAGCCGCTCGGGGACACGACAGCCTTTCACGACGAGGTCGATGAAATTTTCACTTCGGCGCGCGACCGACATTTGCGCTACGCAAGATGCGACTCGAAGTGCTTCGCGTATCTGCCTTTTGACGTGAGACAGATCTACGAACAAGGCAAACCGCTGTACGTAGCCGCGTCGATCGACGCTAAGCGAGTCGATCCCGAGTTTAGAAATGGTGTACGCCTCGTCACGTGGAACGGCCTGCCAATAAACGCCGTCGTGCAAAGCCAGGCGGCTCTCGAAGCCGGCTCGACAATGGATGCGTGCCGTGCGCTCGCGTTGCAGACGCTAACGACCCGTACGTTGCGTTACGACGGCTTTCCGCGTGAGGAAAAGATCAAGGTCGGCTTCAGCACGAACGGTGAGATCAAAGAACACCCGTTTGCATGGACTTTCGTACATGGAGCCAGCCCGGGAGTTCTGCCGACGCTCATCGCATTTTTCACTGGACTGACGTCCCGCGATGAAGATCCAAAGCTCGCGCTCCTGAAAGAGCTGCGGGAGATTCGGCTGACGGCCATATCGGAGGCATTTCCGCCCAAACCCTGCGCCGATTTTCGACGAGTCGAGCTGCAGTACCCGAAGGTGTTCGAGGCGCGGGATTACACCATCAGCGGCAAGCCTTACGGCTACATTCGCATACACCGCTTCGACAAGAAAATTCCCGAAGGCCTATTCGAAGAAGTTTTCGTGGACTATCTACATCGCATGCCGGAGGGCGGGCTTATTCTGGACATCCGGGACAACCCTGGCGGGTGGATCAACTCCGGAGAGCGGCTCCTGCAAACGCTTCCGACGAAAAAACCGCGGATCAAACCCGAAACCTTCGACATGCGGAACACCCGATTCAATGCGGACGTTTGCCAAAGAGACGCGCAGCTCAGGGCTTGGTGGCCCTCCGTGGACAAAGGATGGCGCGCAGGTATCCCGTATTCCGAGCGGCTACCGAAAACCGATGAAGAAGCCTGCAACGTCCGCGGGATGGTCTATAAGCATCCGGTGGTGCTGGTTACGGACGCATTGACGTACAGCGCCGGTGATATTTTCGCGGCTGGGTTCCAGGACCACGAGATCGGACCAGTTCTCGGCGTACATCCAACTACCGGCGGTGGCGGCGCCGCCGCATGGAGTCAGGATCAAGCGGGCAAACGGTACTGGCCCGGTACGCCATATCAGGAGCTGCCGGAGGGGGTCTCCATGATGACTGCGCACCGTCGGTCGTTTCGCGTGTACAAGAATCAAGACAAGGTTCTCGAAGACGCTGGTGTCCGGCGCGACGCGGAACACCTCCCGACGCTCAACGACGTTCTCAACTGCGACGCCGATCTAATCGCTAAGGCAGCGTCATTGTTTAGGGCCTGACCGATCGATCAGTGACGGCGCCTGATGTAGGCGCTACCGCTCCATCGGCCTAACCCGATCGCTCACCCACTCGCTCCACGACCCAGGATAGAGCCGCGAGCCCGCGAGCCCCGCGTGCTCCATCGCGAGCAGGTTGTGACAGGCGGTCACGCCCGAGCCGCACTGGTGCACGACCGCGCCTGCATCGCGCTCGCGCAGCACGTCAGCAAACTCGGCGCGTAAGGCTTCGGCCGGTTTGAAGCGACCCGACGTGTCGAGATTCGACCTGAAGAAGCGGTTCAGCGCCCCCGGGATGTGCCCTGCGACCGGATCGAGCGTTTCGTTCTCGCCCCGGAAACGGTCGGGGCTGCGCGCATCGAGCACAGTGCAGGTGGGCTCGCCGAGGTGTCCCACGATGAAGCCAGCGTCCACCGCCATCTCCGGCCGCGGCCGCGGCGTGAATGTCGTCGGCTGAGGCAACACGGGTTCCGCGCTGATGGGGTGCCCGCCTTCGACCCACGCCTGCCAGCCGCCGTCGAGCACTGCGACGCGCGTATGGCCCAGCCATCGCATCATCCACCACATGCGCGCGGCGTAAGCGCCGCCGCTCGCGTCGTAGGCGACCACCTGCTTCCCGTTGTCGATGCCGAGCGCGCCGAGCCGCAGCGCGAAAGTCATCGGGTGCGGCAGCGGGTGGCGCCCGTTCGTGCCCGTCTTCGGGCCGGCTAAATCTTCGTCGAGGTGGAGAAAGCGCGCGCCGGGAACGTGTCCCTGGGCGTAGGCGCGGCGGCCCGATTCGTAGTCGGCGAGGTCATGGCGGCAGTCGCAGACCACCCAATCGGCACGGCCGAGATGGGCTGCGAGCTCGTCGGCTCCGATCAACGTCGTGAACACGACTGGTCCTCCCTCAGACGTGGCGCCCGAGCTCCCGGCGGATGAACTCGTGGAAGTGGCGCATGCCGTCTTCCAGCGGTGACTGGTAGGGCCCGGTCTCGGCGAGCCCCTGCTGAACCAGCGCGCGGCGCCCGGCAGTCATACGCGCGATGATCTCCGCGTCTTCGACCGCCGTTTCGCGGTACGCCGCCTGTTCCGCTTCGACGAATTCGCGCTCGAAGAGCGCAATGTCTTCGGGGTAATAGAACTCGACCACGTTCGTGCACGCTTCGGGGCCGCGCGGCACGAGCGTGCTCACCACCAGCGAGTGCGGGTACCACTCGACCATGACGTTCGGGAAATACGTGAGCCAGATCGCGCCATGGGACGGCGAACGTCCCTCGGCGTACTTCAGGACCTGCTCGTGCCAGCGACGGTAAATGGCCGAGCCAGGCTTCCCGAGCCCTCGTTTGACCCCGCATGTCTGCACGCTGTACCAGTCGCCGAATTCCCAGCGCAGGTCACCCACGTTCACGAAATTGCCGAGACCGGGATGGAACGGCTCGACGTGGTAATCCTCGAGGTAGACCTCGATGAACGTTTTCCAGTTGCACGCGTACTCCTCGATCTCGACGCGATCGAAGACGAAGCCGGAGAAGTCGAGGTCCGCGGCGACCCCCAGATTCGCGAGATCGGCAGCCACGTCGCGCTGACCGGCGAATAGCAGCCCGTTCCAGGTCGTGAGCTTGGACCGGGCGAGATCGAGACAGGGGTTTTGGGGGAAATGCGGCGCGCCGATCAGCCGGCCGTCCAGCGCGTACGTCCAGCGGTGCAGCGGACAGACGATGTTGCGCGCCGTGCCGCGGCCTTTGAGGATGATCGCCTGGCGGTGCCGGCAGATGTTCGACAGGAGCTCGATACCGTCTGCGCTGCGCACGAGGACTTTCGCGTCGTCGAGCCATTGCAGCGTCTGATAATCGCCGACGTTCGGCACCATCAGCTCGTGACCGACGTAGCCCGGTCCTCGATCGAAGAACAGCCGCTTCTCGATCTCGTAGATTCGAGGATCGAAGTACCAGTCCGGGGGAAGCTGCGACGACGTGCTGCCGAAAACCGCGGGGCTGAAAAGATCGGACATGCAGGGGGGTTCTTTTTGCAAACGCCCGGCAAAAAAGAGGCCGTATTCTTCCCTAAGTACCTTGAAAAGGCAACAGAATTTGGCCTGCAATGCCCGCTGGAGGGTAAGCGGCGGTTTCAGCAGTCGAATTCACGACGTGCGACGTGCGCCGACCGCTAATAGACCGCTGGTGGCGAGCCGCTCGTAGTCAGCCGGCCGATCGACGTCCCATAGCGTTTCGAGCTCGACGGCACGCCACGCAAGCTCGCGCACGCGTCGCCGGGTCTCGGCCATCACGTCCGGAGAGCTCCACGGCATGTCGCGAAAAAGACGTGGGTCCGAGCGCGTAAGGCCGATGAGCGCATAACCACCATCCTCGGTCGGCACGAACACTGCGTCGTGACCTTCAGCCAGCGCGTGTGCGGCCAGACGCAGGTGTTTCGCAGTCAGCGCGGGGCAGTCACTGCCGACGAGCACGACCAATGATGCCCGGGTGAGCGCCTGCTCGAACGCCCGGTGCATGCGGGCACCGAGATCGTCGCCGCGCTGCGCGACCAGCTCCGCGCCGAAGTGCCTCGCGCAGTAGCGCAGAAAATCGTCGTCGGCGGGATCGCCATGCAGCTCGAGCGGCCCGAGCGCCGCGCGTGCCGCGGTCTTCAGCGTGTGCTTGAGCAAACGCGCTTGCAGCGCCGCCGCGCCTTCCGCGCCGAGCACGGGGACCAGCCGCGTTTTCACTGCGCCCGGACGAGGCGCCTTTGCGAAGACGAGAACGCGCCTATCTGTGGGGCGCATACCGCATTGCGAGCTCATCGGGATTTGCGCCGAGGCGGTACGCCAGCCGCAGCCGCCACATGAGCACCATCGTGCGCACCACGCCATGCTTTTCCCAGCGTCGGGCGGACGTATCGACCTTTGCCTGCAGGCATAGCGGGGGACCGTGCTTCTTGAGCATCGCGGACAGCGCGAGGTCTTCCATCAGTCCGATGGGTGGATAGCCGCCGACGCGCTGAAACAGGGTCCGCTCGACGAATATCGCCTGGTCGCCCGTCGCGATACCCGTGAGGCGCGAGCGCACATTCATTGCCGCCCCGATCACGGGGAACAGGAGATGAGTGCCCGCGAGGCGCACGTCGAAGCGGCCCCACGCTCTGCCCGTGCGCGCGAGCCCGTCGATCACGAGCGCGTCGGCCTGCTGCGGCAGGCGCGTGTCGGCGTGCAGGAACAGCAGGATCTCGCCGCGCGCGCATGCAGCGCCACGGTTCATCTGGATTGCCCGTCCACGCTCGGAACGCACCACGAGGTCCGCGCCGCGTTCGGCGATATCCGGCGTGCCGTCGGCGCTCCCGCCGTCGACCACGATCACTTCGGCGCTGCGTGCGCGCAGTGGCGCGAGGGCGTCGAGGGCGTACTCGATGCTTTCGGCTTCGTTCAGGCACGGCACGATGATGCTCAGGCGCGGCGGGCGCGTGCCGCTCATGCGCGCATCCGTGCGTGATAGCGCTCGAGCAGCCGCAGCACGCGAGGTGATACGTGCGCGCGCTTCCATGCGCCGGCCGCATACTTGTTGGCTTCGACGAACGTCGGATAGATGTGAATCGTCGAGAGCAGCTTCTCGAGGCCCAGACCATGACGCATCGCCAGGATGAATTCGACGATGAGATCGCCGGCATGTGCGCCGGCGATCGTCGCGCCGAGTATCGTGTCCCTGCCCGGCACCGTGAGCACCTTCACGAAGCCCGCCGTGGCCTCGTCGGCGATCGCGCGATCGAGCTCGGCAAGCTCGAATTTCGTGACTTCGTACGCCACGTTCTTTTCGCGCGCTTCCGTTTCGTTGAGCCCGACGCGGGCGACTTCGGGATCGGTGAACGTCGCCCAGGGAATGACGCGGTAGTCCGCACGAAACCGGCGGAAGCGGCCGAACAGCGCGTTCACTGACGCATACCACGCCTGGTGCGACGCGGTATGCGTGAACTGATACGGCCCGGCGACGTCCCCGCAGGCATAGATGTTCGGATAGGTCGTCTGCAGATAGTCGTTGGTCTCGATCGTTTTGGCTCGCGCCAGCGCGATACCGAGCGCCTCGAGGCCGAGTCCGTCGGTGGTCGGCTTGCGGCCGACGGCGCACAGGAGCTCGTCGAACGCGATCCGCTGTTCCTGCCCTTCGTGTTCGACGATGAGCGCCTTCTCTGCGCCTTCGATTACCACGCGTTTCGCCTTGTGGCCGGTGAGCACGCGCACGCCTTCGTCGCGAAACCGTGCGGCGACCAGATCCGAGACCTCCGGGTCCTCACGTATGAGAATGCGCGGCAGCATTTCGACCTGGGTCACTTCGGAGCCGAAGCGGGCGAAGCATTGCGCGAGCTCGCTGCCGATCGGTCCGCCGCCGAGCACGACGAGGCGTCTGGGCAGCGTCCGCAGCCGCCACACCGTGTCCGAAGTGAGCGGCTCGACCTCGTTGAGCCCGGGGATCGGCGGTATCAGCGGTTGAGCACCGGCCGCGATCACGATGCTGCGCGTGGTCAGCGTGCGCGCCGTTCCGTCCGCCAGCGTGATCTCGACGTTCCACGGACTCACGATGCGCGCGGTGCCGGAAAGACATTCGACGCCGAGCGCTTCGTAGCGCGCGACCGAATCGTGCGGCGCCACGTCCGCGATGACCCGCTGAACGCGTTCCATCAGCGCCGCGAAATCGAGCTCCACCGACGGTTCGGCAAGCCCGAGCCGGCGAGCGCGCCGCATGTCCGCGATGAGCCGCGCCGACCGAATCAACGCTTTGGACGGCACACAGCCGGTATTCAGACAGTCGCCGCCCATGCGGTGCTGTTCGACGAGCGTCACCTTTGCTTTGACCGCCGCGGCGATGTAAGCGGACACCAGCCCGGCGGAGCCCGCGCCGATCACGACCAGGTTGCGATCGAAGCTGCGCGGGCGCGGCCAGCGGCGATACACCTTGCGCGCCCGGCCGATATCGACCGCTTTCTTCGCGACCAACGGGAAGATCGCGAGCAGCGTGAGGGCGAGCACGAGCTGCCAGGTGATCTCGAAGCGTCCGAGCTGCGTGCCGGCGTATACGTACAGCAGCGTGCCGGGCAGCATCCCGACCTGGCTCACCCAGTAGAAGGTCCGCGCGGGCATAGCCGTGAGGCCCATCGCGAGATTGATCGCGAAAAACGGGATCACCGGTGCGAGCCGCAGCGCGAGCAGATAGAAAAGGCCGTCCTTGCGGATGCCGTCGTTGATGGCCCTGAAACGCTCACCGAGCCTGGCCTGCACCCATTCGCGCAGCAGGAACCGCGACGTGAGAAACGCGAGCGTGGCACCGATCGACGCGGCAAAAGACACGATGACGGTTCCCCACAAGACACCGAACAGCGCGCCGGCAACCAGCGTCAGCACCCCCGCGCCGGGAACGGAGAGCGCCGTTACCGTCACGTAAATCGCGAAAAACGCCGCGGCGGCACGCAACGGCGCGGCCGCCACCTGAAGATCGATGGCCTCGCGCTGCGCGCGAAAGAATTCAAGCGAGACGTATTGCCGCAGATCGAGCGCGAAAAAGAGCGCGATCAGCGTGATGACGGCAGCCGCGAGGACGAGTTTCCTCGTCACTCAGATCGTCTCACGCAAGCGCGCCGCCACAGCTCGAGCCCTGCCCGGCAGTGCAGCCGTAGCAGTGATCCTTCACGACGATCCGGTTGTGGGTGAGGTCCGCGTCGAGGAGGTCGCTCAGGCGCGTCCGTGATCGATCCTGCCAGGCGAGCGGCAGGTCGAGCATCTGGTTGAAATCGCAGTCGTAGACGTAGCCGCGCCAGTCCACCGAAACGAGCGACCGGCACATCAGGTTTTCCAGGTTCTCGCGCCGATACGCGTTCTTCAGCAGCGCGAGGTACTCCTCGAACAAACCTTTGGATATGAGCGTGCTGCCGAAGCGTTGTATCGGCATGTTCGCGAGCACGTACAGGTGGTCGAAGACGACGCCGTAGCGCTCGCGCAGATGCCGGCGGTAATCGACTTCGAGCTGCGCCTGCGCCGGCGGCAGCACCGGGCCCTGGGGGTTGTACACGAGGTTGAGCGCGAGGCCGCGCTCACCGCGGCCATAACCGAGCGCGTTCAATGCGGTGAGCGCCCGTATGCTCGACCCGAACACGCCTTTGCCGCGCTGACGCTCGACGTTGTCTTCGAGATAACACGGCAGTGAGGCGATAACTTCGACGTGGTGATCCGCAAGAAAACCGGCAAGGTCCTCCTGACCGGGCTGCTCCATGACCGTGAGATTGCAGCGGTCGATCACGTGCGCCCCCAGCGCGCGCGCTCCTACGACGAGCTCGCGAAAGTGCGCGTTCAACTCGGGTGCGCCGCCGGTCACGTCGACGTTGCGCACCCGACTCGACTCGATGAACGCCAGCACCTCTTCCAGCGTCTCTCGCGACATCTGCTCGGTGCGCGTGGGGCCCGCATTGACGTGACAGTGCACGCACGTCTGGTTGCACCTGTAGCCGACGTTCACCTGAAGCGTTTCGAGCTTGGTGCGGCGAATGGCGGGGAAATCGGTGGCGGCGATGCGGGGCAGCGTTGCGTGCATGGTTGCGGGATGGTCGGAATGAACGAGCGGCCGATAGTGTTGCACGGCCTAAGTGCTTCAACCCTTCGTCGCGCTGCGAGGCGCCTTCCTTACGTGTCGCACTTTGACCGCAACCCTCTGATTGCGTTATGCTTTCGTATGGCTACGTCAGGCAAGAGCCAGGGTGAGGCAAGCTTCGAATCCGCGCTCGACGAGCTGGAGAAGATCGTAGCCAGCATGGAGACCGGCCAGATGCCCCTGGAGCAGTCGCTCGCCGCATACAAACGCGGCGCCGAGCTTCTCAAGTTCTGCCAATCCGCGCTGCAGGACGCGCAGCAGCAGGTGAAGATCCTCGAAGACAACGTGCTCAAGAGCTTCGGGTCGGCAGAGCAGTAACCACAGCAGAATTTTCCTTGGATCCCGTCGATTTTCAGGGCTGGGCCGCAGCCCGGCAAAGCCGTATTGAATCCGTTCTCGAGCGCGTCCTGCCCCCGGCCCGGATCGTGCCGTCGCGTCTGCACGGCGCGATGCGCTATGCCGTGCTCGGCGCGGGAAAACGCGTGCGCCCGCTGCTCGCATTTGCGGCCGGCGAGCTGTCGGGCGCCGATGCGGAACGTGTCGCGATCGCCGGCGCTGCGGTGGAGCTCATCCATGCGTATTCGCTGGTGCACGATGATCTGCCGGCGATGGACAACGACGTGCTCCGGCGCGGCAAGCCGACCTGTCACGTCGAGTACGACGAGGCGACGGCGCTGCTCGTCGGGGATGCGTTGCAGGCGCTCGCGTTCCAGCTCATGGGCGAATACCGGCTCGCCGACGATCCGGCCGATCAGCTCCAGATGGTGAAGCTCCTCGCAACCGCCGCCGGATCGCGCGGCATGGCCGGCGGACAGGCGATCGACCTTGAATCCGTCGGCAAGAAGCTCAGCGTACCCGAGCTCGAGCTGATGCACATCCACAAGACGGGGGCGATCATCCGCGCGTCGGTGCTCCTCGGCGCGCGCTGCGGCAGCGGCCTCGATGACAAAGCGCTCGGTGCGCTCGATACGTTCGCGAAATCGATCGGCCTCGCATTCCAGGTCGTCGATGACATCCTGGATACCGAAGCGCCGACCGCAACGCTGGGAAAAACGGCAGGCAAGGATGCCGACCAGAACAAGCCGACCTACGTGAGCGCGCTCGGACTCTCCGACGCGAGGGTGTTCGCCGCGGAGCTGCGCGAGGAAGCGTTGAAGGCGCTGGAGAGCTTCGGGGCGCGCGCCGTGCGCCTGCGCCAGCTCGCGGACTTCATCGTGCTGAGAAAATTCTGATGTTCGAGCTGCTCGAGAGCATCAACTGGCCGCACGAGCTGCGCGCGCTCGAGCGCAGCCAGCTCCCGCGGCTGTCGAACGAGCTGCGGCAGTTCCTGCTGGAGTCCGTGAGCCAGACCGGCGGCCATCTGTCGTCCAATCTCGGCACGGTCGAGCTCACCATCGCGCTGCACTACGTCTTCGATACGCCGCACGATCGTATCGTGTGGGACGTCGGTCATCAGACGTACGGGCACAAGGTGCTCACCGGCCGCCGCGCCGCCATGCGCAGGCTGCGCATGTGGGGCGGCATCTCCGGCTTCCCACGCCGCGAGGAAAGCGAATACGACACGTTCGGCACCGCGCACTCCAGCACCTCGATCAGCGCCGCGCTCGGCATGGCCGTCGCGTCGAAGCTGAAAGGCGAGCGCCGCCGCGTCGTCGCGGTGATCGGCGATGGCGCGATGACGGCGGGCGAAGCATTCGAAGCGCTCAACAATGCCGGTGACATGGACGTCGATCTCCTCGTCATCCTGAACGACAACGACATGTCGATCTCGCCGCCGGTGGGCGCGCTGAACAAGTATCTCGCGCGGCTCATGTCGGGGCGCGTGTACCGGGCTGCCCGCGGGATCGGCGAGCGCGTGCTCGGCGAGCTCGCGCGGCGCGCCGAGGAACACGTGAAGGGCATGGTGACGCCCGGGACATTGTTCGAGGAGTTCGGGTTCAACTACATCGGGCCCATCGACGGACACGACCTCGACGCTCTGCTGCCGACGCTCTACAACATCCGGCAGATGCGCGGCCCGCAATTCCTGCACGTGGTCACGCGCAAAGGCCAAGGCTACAAGCTCGCGGAAGCCGATCCGGTGCTCTATCACGGTGTGTCGAAATTCGACCATGCGAACGGCATCGTGGGCGGCAAAACCGGCGGCAAGCTCACCTATACGCAGGTGTTCGGGAACTGGATCTGCGACATGGCCGAGCGCGATCCGCGGCTCGTCGGCATCACCCCCGCGATGCGCGAAGGCTCCGGTCTCGTGGCGTTCGCCGAACGTTTTCCGGAGCGCTACTTCGACGTCGGCATCGCGGAGCAGCACGCGCTCACGTTCGCGGCGGGGCTCGCGTGCGAGGGCGCGAAGCCGGTCGTGGCGATCTACTCGACGTTCCTGCAGCGCGCGTACGATCAGCTCATCCACGACATCCAGATCCAGAACCTGCCGATCGTCTTCGCGATCGATCGCGCGGGTCTGGTCGGCGCCGACGGCGCGACACACAACGGCAGCTTCGATCTCACGTACCTGCGGTGCCTGCCGAACATGACGGTCATGACGCCGTCGGATGAAAACGAGTGCACGCAGATGCTGTACACCGCGTTCCAGATGGATACGCCCGCGGCAGTCCGCTATCCGCGCGGCAGCGGCCCGGGTGCGCCGGTCGAGCAGGACATGCGCGCGCTGCCGATCGGCAAAGGCGAGATCCGCCGGGAAGGGGGCAGCCCGGAAGCGGGCGCGCGCGTGGCGATACTCGCGTTCGGTGCGATGCTGCAGCCGGCGCTGAAAGCCGCCGAGGCGGTGCAGGCGACTGTCGCCAACATGCGCTTCGTCAAGCCGCTCGACGAAGCGCTCGCGCTCGATCTCGCGCGCCGCCACGACCTCATCGTCACGGTCGAGGAGAATGTCGTCGCGGGCGGCGCCGGCAGTGCCGTGCTCGAGGCGCTGGAGCGCCACGACGTGCACGTACCCGTGCTCCAGCTCGGACTGCCGGATCGCTTCATCGACCATGGCGATCCGGGAATTCAGCTTGCAGAATGCGGTCTCACCGGCGACGGAATAGCAGAGTCGATCCGAGCCCGGCTCGGCCGCCGCAGCTAAACCAGCCGCCCCTTTGAAGGACGTGCCCCGATGAACGACCAGATCCGCGACATGCTCGAAGAAAACGCGATGAACGGCTACGCGAAGATCGACCAGTACAACCCGGTGGCCGTGGGCGATATGGCCGAGCACGTGCGCGCACTGTTGACGCGCATCGGCGAAGACCCCGAGCGCGAAGGTCTCGTCAAGACGCCCGAGCGGGTGGCGAAGGCGCTCCAGTTTCTGACGCACGGCTACGGGCTCAACCCCGCGGAGATCCTGCGCTCGGCCATGTTCCGCGAGGAGTACCAGCAGATGGTGATCGTGCGCGATATCGAGGTCTATTCGCTGTGCGAGCACCACATGCTGCCGTTTTTCGGGAAGGCGCACGTCGCGTACATCCCCAACGGACACATCGTCGGGCTCTCGAAGGTGCCGCGCGTCGTGGACGCCTTCGCCCGCCGCCTCCAGGTGCAGGAGCGGCTTACGGTGGACATCCGTAACTGCATCGAGGAGACGCTCAGGCCGCTCGGCGTGGCGGTGGTGATCGAAGCGCAGCACCTGTGCATGGTGATGCGCGGAATCCAGAAACAGCATTCGATCGCGACCACCTCGGCTTTCACCGGCGAGTTCAATACCGACAAGACGCGTGCCGAGTTCATGCGTCTCATCACGAGCGGCTCGCACGCGTAAGCACGAACCCGCCATGGCCGTAAATCGCACGAGCGAATCCATCGTCGAAAGCCTGCTTCCGGACGTGCGGCGCGGGCGCATGGTGATACTCGTGGACAGCGCCGACCGCGAGAACGAAGGCGATCTCTTCGTCGCCGCCGAGAAAGCCACGCCGGAGGCGATCAACTTCATGGCGACGCACGCGCGCGGGCTGATCTCGCTCGCGCTCACCGAGCAGCGCATGCGCGACCTCGGACTCTCGCTGATCGCGGACGACCAGGTGAACACGACGAAATTCCAGACGGCGTTCGCCACGCCGATCGACGCGCGCGAGGGCGTGGGATCCGGGATGTCGGCGCACGATCGCGCGAAAACCATCGCGGTCGCAATCGGCGATGCCACGCGTCCCAGCGATCTGATCCGTCCCGGACGCCTGCAGACGCTGCGCGCGATCGATGGCGGCGTGCTCGCGCGCCGCGGGCATACGGAAGCCGCGGTGGACCTCGCGCGCCTCGCCGGACTGAAGCCCGCCGGCGTCATCTGCGAGATCATGAACGACGACGGCACGATGGCGCGCATGCCGGAGCTCGAGCGCTTCGCAGACAAGCACGACGTGCGGATCCTGAGAATCGAGGACCTCGTCGCCTACCGCGAGAACGAGCGCACCGTGCGCCGCCGCGCCGAGACGGTGCTGCCAACGCGCAAGGCCGGCGACTTTCGCCTCATCGCGTACGCCGACAATCTCGATACCAATGCCTACGTGGCGCTCGTCAAGGGCGAGCCGGGGCCGGAGACCCCTGTGCTCGTGCGGCTCCATTCCCAATGCCTGACCGGTGACGTGTTCGGCTCGGAGCGCTGCGACTGTGGCGAGCAGCTCGACAGCGCGCTCGAGATGATCGAGCAGGCCGGAAACGGAGTGCTCGTCTACATGTTCGACGAGGGCCGCGGCATCGGGCTCCTCAACAAGATCCGTGCGTACGCGCTGCAGGATCAGGGACACGACACCGTGGAAGCGAACCATGCGCTCGGCTTCGCCGCGGACATGCGCGACTACAGCGCCGGAGCCCACATCCTGTTCGATCTGGGCGTGCGCAAGGTCCGGCTCATGACGAACAACCCCGAGAAAGTGCAGGCGCTGGAAAGTTACGGGCTGACCGTCGTCGAGCGCGTGCCGGTCGAAGCCGCGCCGCGGTCGGCCAACCGCGGCTATCTTCAGACTAAGCGCACCAAGTTCGGCCACCTCCTGTCGCTGGTGGCCGAGCGCAAGGATTCAGTTCCCGGCGAATAGGTCGGAGTTTGGCCCAGCCGTTGCTTGAGGCTCCTGCGATGGACTGGATCGACTTCCTGCAATGGCCTGCGATGGTGGTGACGGTCGCCGCCGCGTGGCTCGTGGCCGCGCGCTCGCGCCGCAAGCGGTCGGTCGGCTTCTGGGTGTTCCTCGCGAGCAACGTGCTGTGGACCGTGTGGGGCTGGCATACGGGCGCTTACGCGTTGATCGTGCTGCAGGCTGCGCTCGCGGCAATGAACATCCGCGGCGTTTACAAGAACGATCCAGACCTCGAAAGCGGTCCGGAGCTCAGAAGCGTCTTACCAAAGTGAGCTTGTCGCCATCGCGCGTCATGTGCGTGCGGTTGAGGAAGCTCATGCCGAGCAGGGCGTAAGGCGCGCCCTTCATCCCGTCGCTCACACTCGCTTCCACGTTGCTCAGGGTGATGTCGCCGAGCCGTACGTTATCGACCTTGACGCGGTAGGCCTGAACGAGACCGTTCGCGGTCCTGTTGTATCCGCGCTCGCCAGCGAGATAGTTGATACCCAGCCGGCGTGCCTCGTCGGTGGACAACGAAATGAGGCTCGCGCCGGTGTCGACCAGGAAGCGCACCGAGAGCCCGTTGATCGATCCATTCGCGACGAAGTGGCCGCGCGAATCCGCGATGAGCGTTACCCTGCCGGCGCCATCGCCGCCGCTCCCGCTGCCGATGCGCGTGCCCTGGCCGACGCTGAGTGTCTGGCGCTGGCCTTTGTACTCGACCACGGCGGCCTCACTGTTCGCCGAGATCAGGCGCACGCCCTCCGGTGTGGTCTGACCGGCGCTCAGCATGCGCGGCTTGCCGCCGTCGATGACCAGCATCGCCTTGTTGTTGAAGAGCGCGTTGACCGAGATGTCGGCCGCGAGCGCGGGAACGGACACGAGCAGCGCTGCGACTACACTAGTTAATCGCATCTTCATCCGCTGACGCATGAAAGCCGTTGCCATCTGCAGGTTCGCGCCGACCGAAGGGCCGGGTTATTTTGCCACATACCTTCAGCGCAACGGCTTCGACTGGCGGCTCGTGAGGCTCGACGAAGGCGAACGGCTGCCGCGTCCCGGGGAGATCGCCGGGCTCGCAATGATGGGCGGTCCGATGAGCGTGAACGACGAGCTTCGATGGATCCCGCCGATGCTCCATCTCATCCGGCAGGCGGTGGAGCGCGACGTGCCCGTCATCGGGCATTGCCTCGGCGGACAGTTGCTCGCCAAAGCGCTCGACGCGCGCGTCATGCGCAATCCGGTCAAGGAAATCGGCTGGGGTGAAGTGAGCGTGCACGACAGCGAATCCGCGCGCGAGTGGAGCCCGCCGCGCTCGTTCATGTCCTTTCACTGGCACGGCGAGACGTTCGCGATACCTGCCGGCGCCGTGCGCATCTGGTCGAGCGCCCACTGCGAGAATCAGGCTTACGTGTTTGGCCCGCACATCGGCATGCAGTGTCATATCGAGATGACGCGCGAGCTGTTGGAAACCTGGTGCAATACCGGAGCGGGCGAAATCGAGGACAGTATCGGCCGCAGCCCGGCGGTTCAGCGCCGCGAGCAGATACTCGACGACGTAGAGACGAAGCTCGCCGCGCTGCACGCGGTTGCCGACCGCGTCTATTCCCGCTGGGTACTTAATGTAAGAACGCGGCGGCAGCCGCGATAAGCGATTTGTTGCGCCGGGACGCTTTCTTCCCGGCGCATTGTGGATTTTTCCGAACGCGGCGGCAGCCGCGATAAGCGACTTCTTGCGCCGGGATGCTCGCGTCCCGGCGCGTCGTGGGTTTTATTCCCTGAAGTTTTTGTACTGGAGCGGGAAGTCGCTGATCGACTTGCGCACGAGCGCGATCACTTCCTGGAGGGTGTCTTTCTTGGCGCTGGAAACACGCACGGCGTCGCCCTGGATGCTCGCCTGAGCCTTCAGCTTGCTGTCCTTCACGAGCTTCACGATCTTCTTCGCGAGCTCCTGCTCGACGCCCTGACGCACGGCGACGGTCTGCTTCACCTTGTTGCCGCTCACCTTCTCGATGTCGCGCGCGTCGAGGCAGCGCACGTCCACGCCGCGCTTCGCGAGCTTGCCCGTGAGCACGTCGCGCACCTGCCCCAGCTTGAACTCGTCGTCGGCGTAAACGGTGAGGAGCTTCTCCTTCTCGTTCAGCTCGACCCGCGCGTCCGAGCCCTTGAAGTCGAAGCGGTTGGTGATCTCCTTGTTCGCCTGGTCGAGGGCGTTGTGCACCTCGACCTGGTTCACTTCGGAGACGATGTCGAACGAAGGCATCGCACGCCTCCTTTGGCTGTTGTGAAGCGGAAGCGGAGGTTAACCGCGCCGCAATTTTAACGTATGCAGTGTGACCGGCACGCCGGTGCTGTCGTCGAACTCCGCAGCGCCCTCGATCGCTGCGCGCGCGATTGATTCGGCGGTGTGCTTCGGATCGTTGTACATCGCATACATGACGCCGAGCGCGATGTCGCCGCCGCTGCCGAATGCGTAGAACTTGGAGAACTCCTGGACCGTGCGGTGCGCCGCCACGCCGAATATGCCGCGTGCATTGGCGATCAGCACGTCCATGCGGGATGACTCTATGGCGTCGTCCTCGCCGTGACCGGCGACGAGGTAGTAGTCCTGCTTCAGCACCGAGTGCAGCTTTTGCCACGTCTTGAAGATTTCGATCGGCGACTCGAACCGGGCGTAGACGCGTGGCCGCGAGAAATAGTCGCGCAGTATCGTCTGGAACGTCGCGTTTCCGGTCACGCCCAGATAAGTGTCTCCGACGCGAAAAATCTTCGCGTTGTTGACGATGTACTGGGCGGTCTCCTTGCCGGAGCCCCACTTCGTCATAGTGTCCGCGGCGATGGCCGCCTGGCCGTTCTTTCTTACGACCGCTATGGTCGTCATCTCGGGACCTCTCGCTTCGCACTCCAGCGGGGGCAGATTGCAATAAGCTTGCCCTGCAGAAAAGCAGGCACGACGGGGGGTATCAGCGGCGCGGCTTCCGGAGTCTCGCCGCGATGCGCATCCGAAGCGCATTCAGGCGGATGAAACCGGCGGCGTCGGCCTGATTGTACGCGCCTTTGTCGTCCTCGAAGGTCGAGATCGCCGGGTCGAACAGCGAGTGCTTCGGCGACGAGCGTCCCACCGTCGTCACGGTCCCCTTGTAGAGCTTCAGCCGCACGCTGCCGGTGACGGGCTTCTGCGATTCGTCGATCAGCTTCTGCAGGAGCTCCCGTTCGGGGCTGAACCAGTAGCCGTTGTAGATCATGCGCGCGTAACGCGGCATGAGGTCGTCTTTCAGCGCGAGCACCTCGCGGTCGAGCGTGATCGACTCCATCGCGCGGTGCGCCTTCAGCATGATGGTGCCGCCGGGCGTCTCGTAGCACCCGCGCGATTTCATGCCGACGTAACGGTTCTCGACGAGATCGAGGCGGCCGATGCCATGCCGTCCGCCGAGCCGGTTCAATTCCGCGAGCACTTTCGCCGGCGTCATGCGCTTGCCGTTCACCGCGACGATATCGCCGCGCTCGTACTCGAGATCGATGTACTCGGGCCGCGCCGGTGCTTTTTCGGGAGACACCGTGATGCGCCACATCGAGTCCTCGGGCTCGTAAGCCGGGTCTTCGAGGATGCCGCCTTCGTAGGAGATGTGCAGAAGGTTCGCGTCCATCGAGTACGGCGCCTGACCTTTCTTCTTCTTGTAATCGACCGCGATGCCGTTTTTCTCCGCGTAACCGAGCAGCTTCTCGCGCGAGGTGAGGTCCCACTCGCG
>DASPNJ010000101.1:0-73385 GCA_035626595.1 Burkholderiales bacterium | reverse complement strand
AGTCGGGTTCCATCCGACGGGCATCTGCGGCGCGATGGGGTGCTCGCTGCTCGCCGGACGACTGATGGAACTCGACCACCAGAAGCTCGAGTGGGCGCAGGGCGTCGCGCTCTCGCTCGCGAGCGGAACGATGCAGCCGATGCAGGACGGCACCTGGACGAAGCGCCTCCATCCTGGCGCCGCGGCCGCGTCGGGCATCACTGCTGCCGCGCTCGCGGATGGCGGTTTCACCGGACCGGCGCAAGCGTACGAAGGGCGCTTCGGCTTCTACAACATCTTCCTCTCCGAGCTGCGCACGAAAGGCGATCCCGCGCTCGTCGTGCAAGGGCTCGGGGAACGCTGGGAATTCGCCCGCACGTCGGTAAAGCTTTTCCCGGCGTGTCACCAGATGCACGCCTTCATGAATGCCGCGATCAAGATCGCGGACGAGCACCGCTTCCGGCCCGAGGACATCGAGCGCGTCGAGACGCTCGTCGCCGATGTGGCACGCGAGCTCGTCTGCGAGCCTGCGGAAGCGAAGCGGCGGCCGCAGTCGAGCTACGCCGCGCAATTCAGCCTGCAATACGGCATGGCGGCGTCTCTCACGCGCAAGCGTTTCGGTCTGCAGGAAATCGAAGCGCCCGCCTACACGGAGCCCGCACTGCTCGAGCTCGCCCGGAAGGTCGACTACGCGATCGATCCGAACGCGGCTTTTCCGAAGAAACGCAGCGGCGAGGTGATCGTCACCCTCAAAAACGGCGCGAAGCTTCGCGAGCGCCAGGAGATCGATCCCGACGAGCCGGCGAGCGCCGAGGCGATCACCCGCAAATTCTTCGATAACGCGGAGCTCGCGATTCCGCGCTCGCGTGCCGAGAAGATCAGGGATGTGATTCTGGCGCTCGAAAAGCAGCCCGGCGCGCGGGCGCTGACTTCGCTGCTGGCGAGCTAGTTCTACTGCGTCATCGCAAGGCGGCGGTGCCGCGGCGATCCCGTGGCGCACGACGCAGTTGAAATTCGATGCGAGCGCCGTGCCGGCAGCGCTGTTGTCGCGAGGCCAAACGTCGGATAATCATCCGATCGGCACGAATCCAGAGGAGGGTGGCATGAGCGATTCCAGGCAGCCGGTCCGATTGGCGGGCTCGACGCTCGACCAGGCCCGCCACGTCTGCGCCTTCTTCCACACGAAGGACGAGGAGTACGAAGTGCTGCTGCCCTTCATAAAAGAGGGCTTCGTCGCGGGTGACAAGGCCTTTCATGTCGTCGATCCGGCGCACCATTCGGAACACCTGCGCCGTTTGCAGGACGCAGGCATTGCAGTGTCGAAAGCGCAGGAGGCACGGCAGTTGGAAGTCAGACGCTGGGAGGAAGCCTATCTGCAGGGTGGGCATTTCGATCAGAACCGCATGCTTGCGCTCATCGAGGAGGTGCTCCAGCGCGGCAAGGCGGAGGGGTTTCCGCTCACTCGTCTGGTTGCGAACATGGAGTGGGCGCTGGAGGACCGGCCCGGCGTGGACGCGATCGTCGAGTACGAAACGCGCCTGAACTTCGTGCTGCCCAAATACGACGACGCAGTCTGCTGAACGTACGATCTGGCCCGGTTCGGCGCCAACATCGTGATGGACATCATGCGAACGCACCCGATGGTGATCATCGGCGGAATACTTCAGGAAAATCCGTTCTTCGTCCCACCGGACGAGATGCTGCGGGAGCTTCGCGCGCGCGCCAATTGAGCGAAGGAGCCATGGCAGTCGGGCTCCACGGCGCAGCCAGCGACGGGAAGATGGATCCTAGCGACAAGTCGGCTGACGCCCAATCGGGCGACCTGCGGCGCGCGCTGCGTGACATGGTGGCGCTGTCGACGTTGCCGGCCATATGGGCAGCGAAGTCTCCTGCCGAGATCGGGCAGAGCCTCGCCGAGGTTCTCGTCAAGGTTCTCTCGGTGGACGTCGTTTACATGCGGCTGCCGGTGCATCGGAATGGTTGCGTTACAGAGGCCGTAGCGAGCTCCGCGCGTCCTGAGGCTGCGCTGAGTGCCTCGGCCGCCGGAAAACTGTTCGAGCCGTGGCTCGCAGCCGGTGGGTCGGGCACGCTGCGCGTGCCGAACCCGTTCGGCGACGGGCAGTTGAGTATCGCCGTAGCACGCTTCGGGCACACCGGCCAGTACGGCAACCTCGTCGCGGGTTCTTCGCGCGCTGATTTCCCGACGGAGACCGAGCGCCTCCTCCTCAGCGTGGCAACGAACCAGGCGGCCGTCATTCTCCAGTCGAAGCAGGCGGAGGAGCGCGTGCGACGCAGCGAGCGGGCGCTCGAGGATTTCTTCGAGAATGCGACGCTCGGCCTGCACTGGGTTGGACCGGACGGCATCATCGTTCGGGTCAATCGCGCCGAGCTCGACCTGCTCGGGTACTCGCGCGAGGAGTATGTCGGACGTCACATCGCCGAGTTCCACGTCGACGAGGCCGTGATCAAGGACATGCTGCGACGCCTGAAAGCAGGCGAGGACCTGCGGGAATACGAAGCTCGAATGCGCTGCAAGGACGGCTCCATCCGGGAAGTCGTCGTCAATTCGAACGTCATGTGGGAAGACGGCAGATTCGTTCACACGCGGTGCTTCACGCGTGACGTCACCGACCGCAAGCGAACCGAGCAGGCTTTGCGCCAGAGCCGTCTCGCCCTGGAGGAAGCCGACCGGCGCAAGGACGAATTCCTCGCCACGCTGGCCCACGAGCTGCGCAATCCGCTCGCACCGATCTGCAATTCGCTGGAGGTGATGAAGCGCGCGGGTGACGACGCCACCCTGAGCGAGCGGTGCCGGTCCACGATCGAACGTCAGGTGGCGCAACTGGTGCGGCTCGTCGATGACCTCCTGGATGTGAGCCGCATCACGAGCAACAGGCTCGAGCTGCGCAAGGAGCGCGTAGAGCTCGCCCGCGTAATCGAAGGCGCCGTCGAAACAAGCCGGCCGCTGATCGATGCGATGGGCCACGAGCTGACAGTCAGATTGCCCTTGCGTCCGATCCATGTCGATGCGGACGTCACGCGGCTCGCACAGGTCTTCGCGAACCTGCTCAACAATGCGGCGAAATATACCGAGCGCGGCGGGCGCATCTCGGTGACCGCCGCGTGCGAAGGAAATGCTCTCGTGGTCCGAGTAGCGGACACCGGCTTCGGTATATCCGAAGACGTGCTGCCGAGGATCTTCGACATGTTCACCCAGGCCGACGATACGATGCGGCGCTCGCAGGGCGGGCTGGGCGTGGGGCTGACGCTCGCGAAGCGGCTGGTCGAGATGCACGGCGGCGAGATCAGCGCGCGAAGCGAGGGTCCAGGCAAAGGCAGCGAGTTCATCGTGCGCCTGCCGCTCGCGGAGCAGCCGGCCGCGGCACCCGCGCCCGCGACGAGCGGTCCGGCCGTCGGAGCGTCTCGGCGCGTTCTGATCGTGGACGATAACGCGGACAGCGCGAGGAGCCTCGAAATACTGCTAGGGCTTGCCGGTCACATCGTTCGCAGCGCACACGACGGCGCCGAAGCCCTTGTCGCGGCTGCGGAGTTCCGGCCGGACGTGATCCTGCTCGACATCGGTTTGCCGGAAATCGACGGCTATGAGGTTGCGCGTCGCATACGCAGTGAGCCGTGGGCCGGGAAGACCATGCTGGTTGCGCTGACGGGATGGGGCCAGGACAGCGATCGCGAGCGCTCCCGCGACGCGGGCTTCGACCACCACCTGGTCAAGCCGGCCGATCTTGGATTGCTGACCAGCCTGCTAGCCTCAGGCTAGCTTCGCGCGGCAGCCGTTCATCTCACGTCGCCGCCATCAGGGCCGGTCGGGGGCCTTCAGTGGCGAATTCGTAGGTCCGTGTCATCGCCGCACCTCCTGATGGATGACGTTCAGATCGAAGCTTTCGAATCGAGATACGCGCGGACGATCTCCTCGCCCGTCGCGAACCACACCCCGTCGTGCCCCTTGATGTATGCAAGCGCCTTGTCCAGCGCGCCGATGCGATGCGGCACGCCGGTCATGAACGGATGCAGGCAGATCGCCATCACGCGCGCCGATTCCGCGCCTTCGGCGTACAGCACGTCGAACGTGTTTCGGATGATCTGGCCGAAATCCTCGCCCGTCGCGAACCGGTAGTTGATCTGGTTGGAGTCGTTGACCTCGTAGGAGTAGGGCAGGTAGACGAGCGCCTTGTCGCCGATGGTCATGCGATACGGCTGATCGTCGTTCACCCAGTCCGAGACGTAGAGATAGTCTTCCGCCGCGAGGTAATCGAGCGTGTGCCACGTCTCGGCGAGCGCCGAGCCGAGCCAGCCCAGCGGCCGCTTGCCGGTCGCTTCGGTGAGGCGCTTCGTGCAGTGGCCGATCAGCTCGCGCTCGGCTTCGGGCTCCAGCGCCGTCAGCCGCGTGGTGTTCGTCTTGTTGTGGCCCATGAACTCCCAGCCGAGCTTGGCCGCGTCCTCGATGATCTGCGGGTGGTGCTCGCAGATGTCGGTGTTGGTCGTGGCCGTCGCGCGGATGCCGTGCTTCGTCAGCACGTCCATCATCCTGAAGACGCCGACGCGGTTCCCGTAGTCGCGCTGTCCCCACGCGCGCACCGTCGGCGCCTTGTAGTCGTGCGCCTTCTCCCACGGATGGCCGGCGAGCGGCGTATTCAGAGAAAAGAACTCGAGATTCGGGATCACCCACACGGCCAGGCGTGAGCCGTTCGGCCAGTTCCACTTCGGCCTGCGGTTGATCGGCACGTACGGGAACGGACCGTAGTCCCTCGGCTGCATGGCAATCCTCCCTGGGTTACTGGAGCTTGGTTCCGGAGCGCTTGATGATGTCGCCCCACTTTGCGAGCTCGGCGCGCATGTAGGCGGCGAACTGCTCGGGCGTGTTTTCGAGCGGCTCCACGCCGAGCGTCGCGTAGCGCTCCGCGATGTCGGGCGCCCGCATCGCTTTATTGAACTCCGCGTACAGCCGATCGACGATCGGCCGCGGCGTCGCGACCGGCACTACAACGCCGTACCAGCCCGAGAGGTCGTACCCGGGAACGCCCGACTCAATCATCGTCGGATACTCCGGATAGAGCTTGGAGCGCTGCGCGGTCGATGCGGCGAGTATTCGCAGCCGGCCCGTTTTGACGTACGGCACGAACGGCGCCATGTCGGAGAAGAGGAGCTGCACCTGTCCGGCGATCAGATCGGGAAGCGCGGCGCCGGCGCCTTTGTAAGGCACGTGCGTGAGATCGATCTTCGCCAGATATTTGAGATATTCGCCGCAGAGGTGCAGCGACGAGCCGCTCCCCGACGATGCGTAGTTGAGCTGTCCGGGGCGGGCGCGGGCGAGCGCGATCAGCTCACGCATGTTCTTCGCCGGCACCGACGGATGCACCGCCAGCATGAACGACGCGGTTGCCACCTGCATCACGGGTGCGACATCGCGCATGAGGTCATAGGACAGCTTGGGATACAAGTTCGGGCTCACCGCAAGCGAGCTCGTCGACCCGAAGTTGATGGTGTAGCCGTCCGGGGCCGACCGGACGACGGCTTCCGTGCCGATCGTCCCGCCGGCGCCGGTCCGGTTGTCCACGACGAAGGTCTGCCCCGTTGCGGCGGAGAGCTTCTGAGCGTAGAGACGTCCGAGGATGTCGGTGGTGCCGCCCGGCGCGAACGCGATGATGACGCGCACCGGCTTCGCCGGATACGCCTGCCCCGAGCCCGCGGAAGGGGTCTGCGCAATCGCGCCCGGCGCGAGCGCGAGCGTGACGAGCGCGAGAGCGCAGCGCGCCGTCGCGTTCATTTCGCGCACGCCGTCATGAGGTCGGCGACGAGCGTGTCCTCGAGCCGCTCGAGCAGTCGCAGGAGCTTGCCGCAGCGCGCTTCGCCCAGCACCGGCTCGACCAGACGCTCGAATTTCGCGGCAAGGCGCCGGCCCTGCATCGCGTAATCGTTTAGCGGCACGCCGGCATCGTGTGTCGCGCGCAGCTCGCGCCCGTCCTTCATCTCGATCACGACGTCCGCCACCATCTTCGGGCGGTCGCTCACGAAATCGACCGAAACCTTGTCGCGCAGCACGCACAGCGTCGCATCCGCGGTCGTGGCGTCCTTGAAGAAGGCGAGGTCGGAGGTGTCCGCGCCCGCGAGCGCCGCCGCGCCCATGAAGCGCAGGCTGAACTTCGCCTCCAGCGCGGTGCGCGGATTCGGGATGTTGCACATCGCATCCGCGCCTTTGTCGACGCGCAGCTTCACGCGCTCGACGTCCTCGGGTCGGATCGCGTTCGCTTCGCGCAACTGCCGCACGCATTCGATGGAAGCGTGGGTGCCGTAGCACGACGCGTGGTACTTAAACAGGTTGTCGCGAATATAGAAGCGCGCGGGATCGCCGAGCGCCGCCTGCGGATTGAAATCGGGGCTCATGGTCGACGCAAAGCCCTGGCGGCACTCGAGGGCGTCGGGCCGGCTCACCATGCCGGCCGCGGCCAGACGGGCGGCGCGAAGGCCATTGTGAGCGGCCACGCCTGCGTGAAACGGCTTGCACTCGGTGCCGAACATGGATTTGAGCCCGCCGGCCTGCGTCGCTGCGATGCTGATCGCGTGCGCGGTGCGTTCCGCATCGAGTCCAAGGAGCCGCGCGCAGGCGGCGGCTGCGCCGAGGGCGCCGACGGTGCATGTCGAGTGATAGCCGCGCGCATAGTGGCCCGGCGCGACCAGCAGCCCGACGCGGCAGCCGACCTCGTAGCCCGCGACGAACGCCTCGATGAGATCTTTTCCGCGTGCACCGCGGCTCTCGGCGAGCGCCGTGAGCGCCGGCAGGATGGCGGCGCTCGGATGGCCGTTCAGCGAGAGGTTCACGTCGTCGTAGTCGAGCACGTGCGACGACGCGCCGTTGATCAGCGCCGCCTGCGTGGTCGTAACGCGCGCAGCGTGGCCGATCACGGTGGCCGCGGGCTTGCCGCCGTCGGCAGCGGCTTCGTCGAGCAGGATGCGCGTCAGGTGATCGTCCGAGCCTGCGAGCGCGACGCCGATCCAGTCGAGCACGCACTGCCTCGCGACCTCGCGCACGTCCGACGGCAGGTCGTCGGCTTGCGTCCGCTGCGCCCGCTCGGCGAGCTTCAGCGTGAGATGGTCTTGATTCCCGGTGACGTCGCGCGAAGCGGTATCGTTCATGGCGGCTCCCTTTGTAGGATGCGTCCTGAGCTGGCGCAGGGCGCACCGGCCAATATTAAACTCGCACGGTACAACGAAAGCAGCCAGCATGAGCATAGAGCGCATTCCGGGTGGCGGCAGCGCCGGCTTCGACAAGGCGGTGGCGGCTCAAAGCCGCTTTATCGTCCGCGACGACATCAAGCTCCATCATCTGGATTGGGGGAATAGCGGCCGGCATCCGATCGTGCTTGTGCACGGCAGTCGCCTGCACGCCCATGTCTGGAACGATTTCAGCCGCAGGTTCAGCGACCGCTATCACATCGTCGCGCTGGACCAGCGGGGACACGGCGACAGCGGGTGGGGTCCGCCGGACGATTACCAGATGGAAAATTTCTATCAGGACCTGCGCGCCGTGATCGAAGCGAGGGGCTTATCGCGCTTCACGCTGATCGGGCATTCGCTGGGCGGCAGAGTTTCCATGCTGTATGCCCATCGCCATCCTGACGTGCTCGAGCGCCTGGTGCTGGTCGACATCACACCGGGCCGCCCCTCGGTTCCCGCTGGCGGCGAATCGTCGGATGACGAACGCACCGCGCCAGGCGTATTCGATTCCCCTGAAGCTGCGCTCGCCCATCTGAAGCGCTTGATGCCGCGCGCCCCCGCGCCGCTGGTCGAAGAAAGCGTGCGTCACGGCGTGCGCCGGACCGACGACGGGCGTTACACCTGGAAGTACGATCCCGCTTTTCTCGCAGGACGCAGGTCGCGCTCGAGTGCCGTGGATCTGTGGAGCGCAGTGAAATCCATCTCCACGCCGACGCTGCTCCAGTACGGCAGCCACAGCAACGTGGTGAGCCGCGAGCTCGCCGCACGCATGGCGGAGACCATGCCGCGGTGTACCGTGGAGCGCATCGAAGGCGCCGGCCACGGTCTCTTTACCGATCAGCCCGACGCCTTCGCGCAGAGCGTGGAACGCTTCCTGGCCGCCGCCTGAGAAGCCGGTCGATCGAGCGCATGGACAACGGCGCGCGCGCCCGCGCCCGGCGTTAGCTCCACCAGGGTCATCTCGCCGCTTTCATCGGTGCCGTAGTACGGCATGGGCACGCCGGGATAACAGGCAAGGGTGTCGCCATGGCGCATCTGGCGATGGGCGTGCACATGCCCGAGCGCCAGGTAATCGAATCCTGAATGCTCGATCTCGTGCGGCGTGATGAGCGACGAGCGGTCGGAATCCGGATCCTCCATATACAGACCGTGCGCCATGCCGATATGCCACAGGTTGCCCTTGCGGGGCGGCGCGCCGGCCAACGGCTTGTTGCCGCGGTCGTGATCGAGCATGCAGCGGCCCCACACCGTCGCGTGCAGCTCGGGAAATTCAATCTGCCTGCCCTCGGCTTCGTCCAGCAGCGTGACGTGATGCCCCGCATGCCGGAAGTCCATGCGCCGCAGCACCGAGCGCTCCTCCCAGCAATCATGGTTGCCGGCGATGATGACCGTGGGACAGTGCACCCGCGCGAGCTGCTCGTAGACGAAATCGATCACATCGCCCTTGACACGATTGTGATCGAACAGATCGCCGGCGATGAGAAAAAGATCGGAGCGCACGGCGAGCACGGTATCGATCACGCGCGCGAACGCGTCGCGCACGTGCTGGCCGGCCTCCCCGTCGTGCAGGTGGACGTCGGACGTATGCGCGAGCTTGAGCGGCCGTATCACGACTCAATCCTAGCCGGACGAACGATCCGGCACGCTCGCATCCCGCCCACGGTTACGATGCGACGGTCTCGGTCGAGCGTTTCTCGTCGTGAGACGCGTCGCCGTGTGTTCCGTCCCATCCCGTTTGCGAGATATCGAAGTTCACGTTGTCCGGACCGAGGTAACGCATTTCGACATTGCCATGTCCCGCTGCTGCACCCGTGGCACCGGCGCCGAGCACGGCGTTGATGTCATCGCGCGGTCTCGCGGCGCCGGATCTCTCCAGCTTTGCGACCGTCTCCTCGAGGCTTTCCACCTCGAAGCCGAAGTGATGGATGCCGCTCCAGCCCTTGCCGCGCTCGGCGCCGGCGATCACGTCGTTCTTGAAGCGCAGGATCGCGAGATTGATGTGGCCGTCAGTAAGGAAATAACCGGAGGTGCGCTCGCTCTCGAGCTTTCTCACCACCTTCAAGCCGAGGTTCTCGACGTAGAACCGCTTCGTCGCTTCTTCATCCTGGGTTTGAATCGCGATGTGTCTGATCCGTGCCATGGTTTCGTCCCCCGCGTGGTTGACCAACGACCGTATCGTATCTGAAAGCTAGAGAACGGCTTCGGCGGCGACACGCAGCGCATCGATGCTGGCGCCGCCCAGCAGCATGGTGCCGATCGCGCCGTCGCGGGCGCTCTCCTTCCAGACTTGCAGCCGATCCCTGATGCGCTCGGGCGAGCCGACCAGCGCGATCTCGTCGATCAGGCTGTCGGGAACAGCGACGGTCGCTTCCTCGCGGCGTCCGTTCAAGTACGCGTCCTGGATTTTCGCGGCGGCAGCTTCGTATCCCATGCGCCTCACGTAATCGTTGTAGAAGTTCTTGCCGCGCGCGCCCATGCCGCCGATGTAAAGCGCCAGTCGCGGCTTGATCGCATCGCGGCAGGCCTGCAGGTCGTTTCCCATCGCCACGGGCACGAACGGCGCGATGTCGAACCCCGTCAGCGTTCGGCCCTTTCCAGCCGCCACTCGTCCTTCAAGCACGGGCTCGGTGACGAGGCCGGGGCGTTCGGGACTCATCATGAACGGCTGCACGCCATCGGCAACCTCGCCGGCGGTGCGCAAACCCGCAGGCGTGATCGCCGCGGTGTATATCGGCAGATCGCGATTGGGATGAAGAATGCTCTTCAGCGGCTTGCCGAGGCCGCTTGCGTCCGCACCCGCATAGGGGATCTGATAATGCTCGCCGCGGTGCGTGAGCGCGGCTTCGCGTGCGAACACCTTGCGCACGATGTCGATGTATTCCTTCGTGCGGGTGAGCGGCTTACCGTATGGCACGCCGTGCCAACCCTCGACGACCTGCGGCCCCGAGGGCCCGAGGCCGAGCAGGAACCGGTTGTTGGACATGGCCTGCAGCGTCGCCGCCGTCATCGCGGTGCACGCCGGCGTGCGGGCCGGAATCTGCATGATGCCGGTGCCGGCTTTGATGCGCTCCGTGCGGGCCAGCACCCACGCGATCGGCGTGACGGCATCGGTGCCGTAGGACTCGCCGGCCCACACCGACGTGTAGCCCAGCCGCTCGGCCTCCAGCACCGCGTCCATCCGCGGGCCGCCGGGTTCTCCCGCATATCGCAGTAGCAGTCCCAATCTCATGCGCGCACTCCTTTAAACCACCGCAAAATGAGCCCCGTCTTTCCGTATCGGAGAGGGCCGACTCCGGGGCATCTAACCAATTCCCTCTCCCGAGGCGGGAAGAGGGTAGGGTGAGGGGGCATTTTGGCAGCGGAGAGGTGAAATGCGTGTAGTGATCTGCGGCGGCGGCGTAATCGGCGCCTGCACTGCCTATTTCCTCGCCCGGCGCGGCGTCGAAGTGACTGTCGTCGAACGAACCGAGGTCGCATGTGCTGCTTCCGGCAAGGCCGGCGGCTTTCTCGCCCTCGACTGGTGCGCCGGCAGTGCGCTCGATGCGCTCGCGCGCCGCAGCTTCGCCCTGCATGCCGAGCTTGCCCGCGAGCTGGATGGTGACTGGGGCTATCGGGGTACGAATGCGTACAGCGGTTATGTCGTCCGCGAACGCGAGGTGCGCAGACAGACATCCGCGGCGCTTGATTGGCTTTCGCCCGGTGTCGTGATCTCGCATCGAATCAGCACGCCTGATACGACCGCCACCGTTCATCCGCGCAGATTCACCACGGGGATGATGCGCGCTGCGCAGACTTACGGAGCACGAGTGCTCCACGGACAGGTCACTGGCGCAACACGTAGGGTGCGCCAGGGGCGCACCGGCCAGACCTCGCAGGTGACAGGCGTGGAGGTGGACGGCACGACTATCGAAGCCGACGCGATGGTCATCGCAATGGGCCCCTGGTCCAGACTCGCCGCAGACTGGCTGCCGCTTCCCGAAGTGTTCGGTCAGGTCAGCCCGAGCATCGTCTACGACACGGGAGCGGACGTTCCAGCCGACGCGCTCTTCCTCGAATATCGCGATCCGTGCGGAGACGACGTGACGGTTGAAGTGTTTCCGCGCGCCGACGGCAGCACCCACGTTTGCGCATTCTCCGGCGCAGCGCCGCTGCCGCTAGATCCTGCCCGCGTCGAACCGGAACCGGATGTGATGGAACGTCTGCGCGCCTTATGCGAGCGGCTGTCGCCGGCGTTCACGGCAGACCGCATCATCGCGAAGCAAGCCTGCTTCCGTCCGATTACGCGGGACTACGTACCCTTGATCGGCCGCGTGCCGGGCATCGACGGCGCTTACGTCGCTACCGGTCACAACGTATGGGGCATCCTCAATGCGCCGGCGACGGGCGAGGCCGTCGCGGCGCTCATCGTCGACGGCAAAACACAGGCCGTCGATTTGACGCCGTTCGATCCCGCCCGTTTTTCCTGAAGCGGTCAGCGGACTGCGCTCAGCGTCTCGGCCATCCGTACCAGTCGAACGAACTCGGCGCGATAGCCTTCCGGATCGGGTCCGCGCGCGGCGTTCGCGAGCGCGGCGATATTGCTGTACGAGTAGCTGTTGAGTCCGCTTTCGCCGCGCAGCCGCTGCGCGAACGCCGCGACCGCCACCGAGAAGCGCTGCTCGGCCGGAGCGTTCTCCAGCGCCGCGTAGATTCCCGTCGCGCGCACGGGCTGCTCGATCAGGCGGCTCGTCGCTTCGCCCGGCAGCTTGTAGCGCAGCTTCACGAACGCGTACTCGTCGCCGTGGCCGCTCGGGACGACCACGGGCGGGCGGCGCTCGGCCTGGTAGCGCAACGCATCGATTCTCGATTGCTTCGCGCCGGCCGGCACGATCTCGTAGATCGCGGTCACGGCATGCCCGGCGCCGATGTCGCCTGCGTCGACGTTGTCGTCCCTGAAGTCTTCGCGCCGCAGCGCGCGTGTCTCATAACCGATCAAACGGTATGCGGCCACGCGCGCGGGATTGAACTCGACCTGCACCTTGACGTCGTCTGCGATCGGAAAGAGCGTGGAGCCGAGCTCTTCGCTCAACGCCTTGCGCGCCTCCAGCACTGAATCGATGTAGGCCGCGTTGCCGTTGCCGGCCTGGGCGAGGCGCTGCATGAGCGCATCGTTGAGATTGCCAAGGCCGACGCCGAGGATCGAGAGGTAAATTCCCGTCTTGCGCTTGTCCGCGATGAACCGCTCGAGCGCCTTCGGATCGGTGATGCCGACGTTGAAATCACCGTCGGTCGCGAGGATGACGCGGTTCACCGCGTTGCGATCGAAGTGCCGCTCGGCGAGCGCGTACGCCCGCTGGAGTCCCTCTCCGCCGGCGGTCGAGCCGTAAGCGCGCAAGCCGTCGATCACGTCGACGATTTTTTGTTTATCCGAACCGGCGGTCGGATCGAGCGCCGTCTGCGCCTGTCCCGCGTACGTCACGATTGCGACTCGATCGTGCTCGCGAAGCTGGGACGCGAACAGCCGCAAGCCCTGCTGGAGCAGCGGCAGCCGGTCGGGCGGCGCCATGGACCCGGAAGTATCGATGAGCAGGACGACGTTCGCGCGCGGCCGCTCCGAGCGAGCGATGTCGTAGCCCTTGATCGCGATGTGCAGCAGGTTGTTCTCCGCGGACCACGGGCTCGGCATCACGGTGTGGGTCACGCGAAACGGCTGAGTGCGTTCCTGCGGAGCGGGATACGCGTACGGGAAGTAGTTGACCATCTCCTCGACGCGCACGGCTTCGCGCGGCGGCAGCCTGCCCGCCGTCAAATGGCGCCGTACGAAAGCGTACGAGGCCGTGTCGACGTCCACACTGAACGTCGAGACCGGATGCTCGGCCACGGACACCACGCCGGTCGGTTCCTTATCGGGAAAACGGTCGACGCCCGGATAGGTCGCCGGCGGCCGCGCGTAGGCCTGGAGCGGCGTAGGTCTGTAGTACTGCGGGGCAGGTTTTGCGGCGGCCCTTGGTTTGACTTCCGGTTTTGGTTTGGCCATCGGCCTTGGCGCCGCCTTCGGCGCAGGTTTCGACACCAAATCCGGCGCGGGCTTCGGCTGTGCGGCGATTTCCGGCGCGGGCTTAGCCGGCGCGACGGCGGTCTCTTCGGTGGTGGCACAGCTCGCGAGCAGAAGGCAGAACGCTGCGAGGCTTGCGCGAACGACGGCTGGTATTTCGACGGCCCGGTGCATTGCGATCACGGTTATCCCCTTTTTTGCGTGCGCGGACTCAACCGTAACTACCCAGAGGGGCAGGGGCCGGGCGCCTTTGTGGCAGAAAAATGATTTATTGGCGCGCCGACCGCGGGATTTGTATCTTGTCGGCGTATGAACGAACACCACACGTTATTGCCGGTGTCGCTCGTCGGCAGCTATCCGCAACCCGACTGGCTGATCGATCGCGCCGCGCTTCAATCCCGCGGCGTGCCGCGCGTGCGCGCGAAAGCGCTCTGGCGCATTCCAGAGCCGTGGCTCGACGAGGCGCAGCGCGATGCGACGCTCCTCGCGATCCGCGCGCAGGAGGAGGCCGGGCTCGACGTCGTCACCGACGGCGAGATCCGCCGCGAGAGCTACTTCAACCGGTTCGCGACCGCGCTCGATGGCATCGACAATGATCGTCCCGGCAACGCGCGCTCGCGCAGCGGCAGACCGACCGCGGTGCCGCGCGTGATCGGCCCGGTACGCCGGCGCCGGCCGGTCGAAGTGGAAGACATGCTGTTCCTGCGCGCGCATACGCAGCGGCTCGCGAAGATCACCGTGCCCGGTCCATTCACGATGACGCAGCTCGCGCAGAACGAGCACTACCCGGACGAAGAGAGCCTCGCGATGGCGTACGCCGATGCGCTCAACGCGGAGATTCGCGATCTGTTCGCGGCCGGCGCCGATTTCGTGCAGATCGACGAGCCGTACATGCAGGCTCAGCCGGAGAAGGCGCGACGCTACGCCGTAAAGGCGATCAACCGCGTGCTCGAAGGCATCACCGGCGCGACGATCGTGCACATGTGCTTCGGCTACGCGGCGATGGTCAAGACGGACAAGCCGAACCGCTACGCGTTCCTCGACGAGCTGCGCGACTGCGCCTGCCGGCAGGTGTCGCTCGAGACCGCTCAGCCGCGGCTCGACTGCTCCACGCTCGCCGCGCTCGACAATAAGAAGATCCTGCTCGGCGTGATCGACCTGAGCGACATGAACGTCGAATCGCCGCAGACCGTCGCGGAGCGCATCCGGCGCGCGCTGCCGTACGTGAAGGCAGACAACATCATCGTCGCGCCCGATTGCGGCATGAAGTACCTCCCGCGCGAGGTCGCGTTCGGCAAGATGCGGGCGATGGTCGAAGGCGCCGAGATCGTGCGCGCGGAGGTGACCGCGCGCGCTAGGTCTGGATTCCCGCCTACGCGGGAATGACGACTACTCCCGTCCGACCCATCCGCCGTGCACCGGATGGTGCGAGCAGATGAACTCGAGGTACGCAGGACGGCCCTTCGCGTTCTCGTCGAACGCGCGCTTCAATGCCGGAATGATCTCCGAAGGCTCGCTCACGTCCTCCGCGTGCCAGCCGACGGCGCCCGCCATCGACGCCATGCACGCCGAGCCGTGGTCGGACACCTTCCACGTGTACGGATCGTGTCCCTTGCCCCAGAATCCGGGCCCGTAGCCCGAGTAGCCGCCATTGTTGATGTGCAACGTCGTGATGCCGACGCCGTAGCGTGCGGCCGCTTCGAAGCTGCCCATCATGTAGCACACGCCCGCGTCGCCGGTGATGTTCACGCACTGCCGGTCGGGATACGCGAGCTTCGCGGAGAACGCGCCCGCGAAGCTGAAGCCGAGCGTGGAGACGTTGCCCCATCCGAGGTGGCCGCGCGGGATCTGCGCCTCGTACACCGTGCTCGTCTGGTCGCGCGTGTTGCCGGAATCGGCGGTCACGAACGACGCCTTGGGATCGAGCACTTTCATGAGATCGCCGATCACGCGATACGGATTGATCGGCTTGTCGTTCGACTCCATGAACGGCCGGAACTTCGCCATGTGCTCCTTGCGGCCCGCGCTGATCTCGTCTGTGAGCCCGGTGCGCTTTTTCGGACCCTGCTTCTCGAGCTCGGCCGTGAGCGCCTCCAGCGTGAGCTTCGCGTCGCCGATCACCGCGTGCTTCGTCTCGTAGCTGCGGTTGATGTCGAGGATGTCGACGTTGCACTGGACGATCGTCTTCTTCTGCGGATCGGGTATCGCGTGGCTGAATCGGTTGGGAAAAAGGCTGGAGCCGATCGCGAACAGGACATCGCATTTTTCGAGATAGTGCGCCGCGAGCGACCCGCGCACGCCGACAGACAACGGGTGATTCTCGGGAAACGCGCCTTTCGCTTTCAGCGTGGTGAGCACCGGCACGTGCGCGAGCTCGGCAAAGCGCAGGAGCTCGGCAGTGGCGTCGGAGTAATACACGCCTTCGCCGGCGTAGATCAGCGGATCTTTCGCTGCGCGCAGCGCGCCGATCGCCGCTTTCACGTCGTCGGGGTCGGGACCGGTGCGCCAGCCTTTCACCGGCGTGTACGGATGCTGCGCCTCGTCGTACTCGCCGAGGTCCTTCGGCACGAGCAGCAGCACCGGACCCGGCCGGCCCGAGCGAAGCTGCGTGAACGCGCGGCGCATGTAGTCCGGGACGAGCTCGGCGCGATCGATCTCGCCGACCCATTTGGTGACGGGCTTCAGCGCCCCGGCGATGTCGAAATGCGTGTGCCGGCTCGCGCCCCGGGAGAGGCCCTCGGCCATGATGAGCACCGGCGATGAATCTTCCCACGCCTGTGCAATCGCGCCGTACGCCATCTGGATGCCCGCGGCGTTGAGCCCCGCCATCGCCGTGCACGCGCCGATGCGCTTGCCGCAGGTTACGCGTGAGTAGGCGTCGGCCACCGCGATGCCGAAGCGTTCCTCGCCCATCATGTAAATGGGCAGGTTCTCCTCGCCGGCCGCGTTGTTGATGTGGCTCGTGGGATAACAACTGATCCACGAAACACCCTCGGCTTTCAGTATGCGTGCAATGCCGTTCGCCGCTTTGACTTTCATGTGTTCCTCCGGATGGTCTTCGGTGGCTTGCGCATTGTGACATCGCTATGAGATGCTGATCCGGGCTGTCGCGACCGGCCAAGAAAGCCGGCGCGAACGCCGAACACGACCAAGGGGGGTTCATGAGCTTTCGTTTGCTGGCCGCTGCCGCCGCAGCGCTGATTCTGTCCGCCTGTGCGACACCTCCGCAGGCACCCATCTCACTCGCCGACGTGCGTATCTCGAGCCCCGCCCGCATCGGCGTGGCGATGACGGCCCTGCCGAAAGTCGACACGTCTTTTCCGGGAGCCGGGTGCCTGTTGTGTATGGCCGCCGCGTCCGTCGCCAATTCCAGTCTGACGTCGCACGCACGAACCCTGCCGTACGAGGACCTGCCTCAGCTCAAGCAGCAAATCGCGGAGCGGCTTCGCAAGAAGAACGCGCACGTCGTCATCATCAATGAACCGATCGACCTGTCGGCGCTGAGCAGCGTGTCGTCCCCCGGGGTCGGCATGTCCCGGAAAGACTTCTCTTCGTTCGCCGGCAAGTACCAGATCGACAAGCTCGTCGTGATCGACATACGGACCCTCGGGTTCGTACGAACGTATTCGGCGTACATTCCGACCGCCGAACCCAAAGGCGTCTTCGAGGGCACCGGTTACCTCGTGAACCTCAAGAACCATCATTACGAATGGTACGTGCCGGTCAACATCATGCGCAGCGCAGGCGGCAAGTGGGATGAGCCTCCCAAATTTCCCGGACTCACCAACGCTTACTTTCAGGCGCTCGAGTCCGGAAAGGACAGCTTCCTGAAACCGTTTGGCAACTAGGCGCGGCCGCGTGCTGCATGGGATTGCGGCCGGCGCGCGTTGGGCGGTAGCCGTGCTGTGTCTGACGAGCGCCGCGGCATGGTCCGCGGAGCACGCCGGCGGGAGCTCCGACTCCCCGTCCGCCACCACAACGGGGAAGATCGAGGTCGCAGTGCGCCTTCCGAAGGAACAGGCGGTCTCGTACAAAGGGATCGCGGACTTCGACGGGGCGGGCGCCGGCGCGCTCAACATGCTGTATCCGGCGCCGAACGCGGCCGGGGCTCTGGTGGCGGTGCTCACGCACGCCGTCATTGCGGACTCCGCCCAGAGCCGTCAGCGGCGCGAGCTGCAGGAAGCCGCCGACCGCGTGCTCGATCGCTATCGTTCAACTCTCGCGCGCTTCACGCATGACGAGCTGATCACGCGCGCGCTGCGGCAGCCCGGATCGTCTTCCGACGTGCGGGCCTTCATCGATCAGGACGGCGGCTCGGGTGCTGCGTTGGTCGTGGATCCCGCAGTCGTCTTCTATATGACGCAGGACCAGCGCGCGCTGGTGCTGTATGCGGCGTTTGCGATCCGTGATGCGGCTCAGCGCGGAGACGCACGGAACTACACCGTACGCGTCGTCGGCCACCCGCAGCAGTTGAACGACGCCCTCGTATTTTGGACCGCCGACGACGGCGCAGAGCTGCGGCAGGAAAGCGCGCTGCTGCTGGCGCAGGCTCTCGATCTCGCGCTGTCCGAGGCGCGCGCTCCGCGGTCCAGCCCGGAAGGACGCGAAAGGACCTTTCGTTACCCGGAAGGCACAGTGGAAAGAATGGAACGTGCGAGCCTCGTGTCCGAGACGTGTGAGCGCGCGGTGATCAGGACGCTGCGCGGCGAGCTGATGTCGATTCCGCTGCCCGCGCGGTCGGGACCGACATCAGCGGGTGCTTGCGCGCGCAAGCCGTAGCGGCTCCAGAACGCGGGAATCCAGAGCGGGCCGACGAATTCATTCGTCAGAATACTACCGGCCCAGCACCCGCTTCTTCACCGCTTCCGGGGTGCCCCCCAGGTCCATGTCCTCGAGCGACGGCCCGAACTTCCACGGATCGACGCCCAGCAGCACGCCCATGACCTCCGCGAACGCGCGGTGGAGCGGCACTGCGATGCCGGCCTGCTCGGCAAGCTGCACGCACGGCACGATCGCGTAGGGCAGATCGTCCCCCGTCCACGTGCGCCAGACATCCGGCTGGAACGGCGGAAAAGACTTGTAGACGGGATTCTGCATCGCCTCGTAGAAGGTGTTGCTCTTGAACCCGTAATACTGGTCGATGGCGTTCGCCATCGGCGTGTGCTCGACGCCGTAAGCCTCGCATACGCGCTTGCGCTCGGCATCCAGCGCGTCGCCGAGCACCCCTGCCGCGGGCACCACGCCTTCCTGGTAGAAGCCGAACTTCCTGCCGTCGAGCTTCGCGCGCTCCATCGCGCCGACGTTCGGCAGCACCATCGCCGGGTGCACGATCAGGTTCAGGTTCTCCAATCCGGTCTGGAGCACGGACGACGCCGCGGAGAAATGCGGAAACAGAGGCTTCAGCACCGCGAGGGCGTCTTGCGTGCGTGAGGCCGGCACCGTCGCGATCTGGATTCCGCTGCGAAGTCCCTTCGGCGTCACTACCGTGCCTTCGATGCGCGCGGCGTGCGTGGGCGCGGGCGCTTCGGTGACGAGCACGTCCTCGCGGCCGGCCTTGCGCAGGATGGGCGTCAGGCGCGCAGCCGGCCAGTAGCCGTGGCTCTGGACGTGCACGACCGCGTTGCGTGCGAGCTCGGGCGCGATCCTGCTGAACTGCTCTTCGAGCTTGTGCATGTCGAGCTCGATCAACACGGCCTCGGCGCCCTTCAGCGCCTCCGCCGTGGTGTCGCAGACTCTCGCGAGCTTCGCGAAGCCGGCCTTTTTCGAGATAAGGTGCTTCGCATCGCCTTCGACCGTGAACCCGCCGGCTTTGCGCAGCGCGGGGATGAGACTCGCGTCCTGCCCCGGGAAGACCGTGAAGTTCACATCGTGGCCCGACAGCGTGAGATCCGACGCGCACACGGCGGCGATCGCGCGCGGGGTGTTACCGATGACTGCGACTTTGGACATGCAACTGCTCCTTGGTAATGCGGTCTGACAATCTTTATCGAGCCTGACGGCCATACCGTGTAAACGACCTCATCGCAGGTTAACAGGGTGAACAAGAACAGCGAAGAAGCCTGCTGGATCGAGTGCGTTACCGGACATGCTAGCCGCGCGTGGTACGAGCGCGCGGACGCACCGGCTTTTGATCGATTCGACCGCATTGATTACAATGCAATCATTGATATCACCATGGATTGTCCCTCATGGCCAGCATCACCATTCGCAATATCGATGAAGCGACCAAAGACAGACTCCGTGTGCGCGCGGCCCATCACAAGCGATCGATGGAAGACGAGGTGAGGAATATCCTGCGCGCAGCGCTCAGCGAGGAGCCACCGGCACGACACAACCTCGCTGAGACGATCCGGCGGCGTTTTCAGCCGCTGGGCGGCGTCAAGCTCGGTTTGCCGCCCCGCGAACCGATGCGTGACCCGCCGAAGCCCGGCAAGTGATCGTTCTCGACACGAACGTGCTGTCGGAGTTGATCAAGCCGGCGCCGATGCGTGCTGTTATGGATTGGGTCGCGTCGCAGCCGGCAACGAGCATGTATACGACAAGCATCACGCAGGCGGAGATCCTTCACGGCATCATGCTTATGCCTTCTGGCAAGCGGCGTAGTTCAATCGAAGCGGCGGCTGAAGCGATGTTCTCGCAGGATTTCGGCGGTCGCGTGCTGCCTTTCGGCAGCGATGCCGCGCGCCACTACGCGCGCATAGCCGCAACTCGCCGGCGAGCAGGCCATCCCATTTCGCACTTCGACGCGCAAATCGCGGCCATTGCTCGTGCAACCGGATCTGCGGTCGCCACGCGCAATGTGAGCGACTTCCAGGGTTACGGAGTGAAGTTGATCGATCCCTGGCAACAATGATCCAGGTGGGTTCACTTTTCAGGACACCAGGCAGAGCCTGATCGACGCCATGGAAAACGGAACGACTGTCTATACGTCGGTCGTGCCGTCCGAGGTGAAGGCGCAGGACGTCGGAAACGCGCTGGTGCTCACCGTTATCGCCGCGATCAGCGTCAACTCGCACGGCAAGCCGAATTCATCCGCGCGCGGTTCACGGGTGTGTACGAGAACCGGCATGGCTGCAATAGTTGAATTCACCTAGCTGTTCCATCCCATGGACGAGTTTCGCCACCTGAAATAACCTCGAAGTGAAAACCTTGGGCCTCGATGCACGGCCGATGTAAGGCCGGCGGCGCCGTGCGCCCATGAAACGCATACAACCACAACGAACAACCGGGGGCCCGCCATGGCTGCACGCAACGACAGCTCGATCCTGAGCGACGATTCCGACGAAACGATCATCGGCGATGCGTTCGCCAACACGCTGCTGGGCCTGGGCGGCAACGACTACATTCAGGGGCGCGGCGGGATTGATACGCTCGAAGGCGGCGAGGACAATGATCGCCTCGAAGGCGGCGCCGACGCCGACGTCCTGGACGGCGGCAACGGCTTCGACTCCGCTGTGTACTACTACGCGACCGCAGGCGTCACGGCCGACCTGCAGACGCCCGGCAACAATCTGGGCGATGCACAGGGCGACAGCTATACGTCGATCGAAGGCCTCATCGGCTCGGTCGATCATGCCGATACGCTGTCCGGCGACAGCGGCGCCAACGCGATCGCGGGCCTCGGCGGCAACGATGCGATCAATGGCCGCGCCGGCAACGACAACCTGCAGGGGATGGACGGCGACGACACGCTCGACGGGGGCGCGGGCGTGGACATTCTCAGCGGGGGCGGGGGCATCGACTCGGCGAGTTACGCGAGCTCCGCGAGCGGTGTGGTGGCGAGTCTCGCGGACCGGACGCAGAACACCGGCGATGGCGCCGGCGACTTCTACGCATCGATCGAGGGATTGGGCGGGTCGGAAAACGCGGACACGCTGATCGGCGACAACGCCGCCAATCCACTGAAGGGCATGGGCGGCAACGACTACCTGCAGGCGCGCGGCGGCGCCGATACGGTGGAAGGCGGCGAAGGCGATGACCGCCTCGAAGGCGGCGCCGATGCCGATGTCCTCAACGGCGGCAATGGCAACGATTCCGCCGTCTATTACTACGCCGCCGCGGGCGTCACGGCCGACCTGCAGATGGCCGGCAACAATCTGGGCGAAGCGCAGGGCGACAGCTACGCCTCGATCGAAGGCCTGGTCGGCACGCTCAACCACGCGGATACGTTGTCCGGTGACGGCGCCGCCAACGCGATCGCGGGTCTCGGCGGCAACGACGCGATCAACGGCCGCGGCGGCAACGACAGGCTGCAGGGGATGGACGGCGACGACACGCTCGACGGCGGCGCAGGCGGCGACATCCTCAGCGGCGACGGCGGCATCGACGCCGCGAGCTATGCGAGCTCCGCGGTCGGTGTGGTCGCGAGTCTCGCGGACCGCGCGCAAAACACCGGCGATGCCGCCGGCGACGTCTACGGATCGATCGAGGGGCTGGTCGGATCGGAGAACGCCGACACGCTGATCGGCGACAACGCCGCCAACGCACTCAAGGGCATGGGCGGCAACGACTACCTGCAGGCGCGCGGTGGCGCCGACGCGGTCGAAGGCGGGGAGGGCGACGATCGCCTCGAAGGCGGCGCCGGCGCTGACGTCCTGAACGGCGGCAACGGCTTCGATTCCGCCGGCTATTACTATGCGGCCGCGGGTGTGACGGCCGACCTGCAGACGCCCGGCAGCAATCTGGGCGAAGCACAGGGCGACACCTACAACTCGATCGAAGGTCTCGTCGGCACGCTCAACCACGGCGACACGCTGTCCGGCGACGGCGCGGTCAACGCGATCGCAGGTCTCGGCGGCAACGACACGATCAACGGCCGCGGCGGCGACGACTTCATCGGCGGCATGGACGGCGACGACGTCATCGAAGGCGGTGCCGGCGCCGACACGATGACCGGCGGCAACGGCCTCGATCTCTTCCGTTTCAACGCGGCCGGCGGCGCTTCCGATTCCACCGCGATCGCGATGGATACGCTCACGGACTTTCAGCAGGGTCAGGACCGCATCGATCTGCGGCCGCTGCTCGGCGGCTACAACCCGGGCACCGGCGCGGACTCGAGTCACCTCGCATGGGGCGGCACCGCCGCCATCGCGAACGGCGTCTGGTACGAGCACGCCGCGGGCGACACGCTCGTGTACGCCGACGTCAACGGCAACGCCGCGGCGCCGGAGCTTGCCGTCAGACTCACCGGGATCCATCAGCTCGACCTCGCCGATTTCCTCGGCGTCTCCGCTTTCGTCCCCGAGGACCAGTCGCTCACGTTCTCGACGGCGAACTTCAACGCGCTGAGCGTTTCCGACGCACAGGGCGACCCGCTTACGATCACGCTCACGGCCACGCACGGCGCGCTCGTGCTCGCCGACACGACCGGCGTCACGGTCGTCGACGGCGCCGGACTCGACGGCACGCTCACGATCAGCGGCTCGATCGCCGCGCTCAATGCCGCGCTCGGCGCGGGCCTCACGTTCACGCCGACCCCTGACTATTCGGGCGCCGCGACGCTCCAGATCGACGCCGACGACGGCGGAGCCGTCACCTCGCGTGTGTTCGACATCAGCGTGCGTCCGGTGGCGGACACGCCGCTGCTCGGCGTGACGCCCGCGACCGGCGATCCTGACGTCGAGATACCGCTTTCCATCTCGGCCTCGGCGACCGACACCGACGGCTCGGAGACGCTGTCGATCTCCATCGAGGGTGTACCCAGCGGCGCCGTGCTCAACGCCGGTGTCGAAGACGAAGGCGTCTGGACGCTCACGCTCGCTGACCTGACCGGCCTCACCATCACGTCGGCGCCCGGCAGCGCCGAGGACTTCGATCTCGTCGTCACGGTGACGGCGACGGACGGCACGTCGACCGCGACCACGCAGGACACGCTGCACATCACCGTCAACGATCCCTTCGTCGGCCAAGCGATCGACGGCTACGTCGTCGGCGCGACGGTGTTCGCGGACACCGACGAGGACGGTGTGCTCGATCCCGGCGAAGCGCATACCACCACCGGATCGAACGGGCTCTTCACGCTCTACGGCGGCGTGGGGCCGCTCGTGATGATCGGCGGCACGGACATCTCCACGGGGCTTGCTTTCACCGGCACGCTGCGCGCACCCGAAGGCTCGACGGTGATCACGCCGCTCACCACGCTCGTCGCGGCGCTCATCGAGGGCACGCCCGGCACGAGCGTCGCCGACGCGCAGGCGCAGGTCATCACGGCTTTCGGTCTGCCCGACATCGACCTCACGACCTTCGACCCGGTACAGGCCGCGTTGAGCGGCGATCCCGACGCGGTGGAAATCTACTCGGCGGGCGTCCAGGTCCAGAACACGATCTCGCTCGCCGCATCGCTCATCGACGGCGCGGGGTCCACCGGCTACGACGCCGCGGCAGCGGCGGTGATCGGCGCGCTCGCCAATACGATTTCCACGAGCGGCGGCCCGGTCGACCTCGGCAACGCCACGACCGCGACCGACCTGATCGTGACGTCAGCCGCTGCGGCCGGGGTCACGGGCAACAACATCGACAACACCGCGGCAGCCGCGGCGAATGTAGTGGCGGAGATCAACACGCAGGTCGCCGACGCGGTCTCGGCGGGCGGCAGCGCCGCGCTGACGCAGATCGCACAGACAGCAGTCGTCGCGCAGGACCCGCAGAACGGCGCGACGGCGGCGCTCGCCGACGCCGGCTCCTCGGGCGATGCGTCGACGGCGCAAACGCAGTTCACGGGCGCCAACCTCGAGCAGGCGGTCGATGACGCCGCCGACGACGTCGGCGTCATCGCGGGCACGATCTACGGAACCGCGGGCAACGATATGTTCACCGGCGGCGCCGGCGTGGATGCCTACGACGGGCTCGCCGGCAACGATTCGATCAACGGCGCAGACAACGGCGACTATCTCTTCGGCGGCGACGGCAACGACAACCTCACGGGCGGCAACGGCAACGACGAGCTTCGCGGCGGCGCGCAGGACGATACGCTGAACGGCGGCACGGGTAACGATCTTCTCGACGGCGGCACGACGCCCGGCATCCAGCCCGGCAACACCGGCGATGGCGATACGGCGAACTACACCTATGCCGGCGCGGCCGGCGTGGTCGTGAATCTCGCTTCGGCCGCGAACGCGACCTACGGCATCGCGGGCCAGACCGCGGTCGTCGGCGGCAGCGCGAACGACACCGACACGCTGCGCAACATCGAAGTCATCATCGGCACGAGCGGCGCGGACATCATCATCGGCGGCGGCAATCCGTTCAACGAGCGGTTCGACGGGCGCGCGGGCAACGACACGCTGGTGGGCGGCGGCGCACCGCTCAGCGAAGCGTTCTACACCAACGCACCGAGCGGCATCATCGTCAATCTCGGTACGACTGCGTACGATGCCGGCGGCGGCATCACGGTGGATGCCGGAACCGCGCGGGACGGCTACGGCACGATCGACACGCTGATCGACATGAATGCGGTTCGCGGCTCGTCATCCGGGGACGTGCTGATCGGCAACGCCGCGGACAATCGCCTGCGCGGTGAGAACGGCGCCGACATTCTCGACGGCGGCGACGGCGCCGACGAAGCCGATTTTCGTTCGGCGAGCACGAGCGGCGTGGTGGCGAATCTGAGCAGCGCGACCGTCGCGTTCAACCTCGGGAGCGGCACCAATACGACCGCGGCAGCCGGCACCGCGCGCGACGGCTATAACGTGGCCGGCGGCGGCAACATCGACACGCTGATCTCGATCGAGAACCTGCGCGGCACGAGCTTCCGCGATGCGCTCGTCGGGGACGCGGGTGACAACCGCCTCCGCGGCGAAGCGAACAACGACACGCTGGTCGGGGGCGCCGGCAACGACGTGCTCAACGGCGGCGAGAACGCGGCAGGTTCGCTCCCGGATACCGACACGATCAGCTACATCGACTCCACGAGCGCGGTTGTCGTGAATCTCGCCACGCACACGGCGAGCGACGGACTCGGCGGCACGGACACGCTCGTCAACGTCGAGCGGGTGATCGGCACGCACTTCGCGGACACACTGACGGGCGGCGATGCCAACAACAACCACCCGTCGGACAGCGAAGTCTTCGCCGGCCGCGGCGGCGTCGATACGATCGACGGCGGCACGGGCAACGACTGGGCGGAGTATCGGGACGCTGCCGCCGGCGTCGTCGTGGACATCGCGGCCGGGACGGCTTCGAACGACGGCGACGGGGCGAGCGACGTGCTGATCAGCATCGAGCGCGTGCGCGGCTCGGCCTTCGCGGACACGATCTTCGGCAGCGATACGACGAGCGGCAACGAGCGCTTCGAGGGCATGGCCGGAGACGACACGATCGACGGCCGCGGCGGCCTCGATTACGTGATGTACACGAACTCGCCTTCCGCCGTGACGGTGACGTTCAACGGCGACGGCAGCGGCACCGCGACCGGCGGGCACGGCAGCGACACCTTCTTCGGCATCGAAGGCGTGCGCGGCTCGAACAGCGCAGACGTGCTGACGGGCAGCAACCGCACCGACTCGATCGAATACTTCGAAGGCTTCGGCGGCAACGACACGATCCACGGCAACGGCGGCATCGACCGCATCGAGTACAGCCAGTCCGGCTCGGGTGTGACGGTCAATCTCGTCGCAGGAACCGCCACCGGCGGCGCCGGCAACGACACGTTCACCGGTATCGAGCAGATCATGGGCTCGCGCTTCAACGACATCCTTACAGGTGACACGGGCCCGAACCGCATCGACGGCAGCGACGGCAACGACACGATACAGGGCGGCGAGGGCGACGACGTGCTGCTCGGCGGGGCCGGAGACGACTCGATCAATGGTTCGTTCGGCGTCGACACCATCGACGGCGGCGCGGGCAGCGATACGCTCAACCGCTCAGGTGCAACGACCGTTCAGGTGATCAATTTCGTTACCGGCACGAACGGCGGCGACACGTTCGTCAACATGGAGAACGCCACCACCAGTGCCTTCGACGACACCCTCATCGGGAACGGCATCGCCAATCGGCTCAACGGCGGCGCGGGGAACGATCTGATCGTAGGCGGTGCAGGCGACGACACGCTCGACGGCGGCGAGAACGCCGCGGGCGCGCTGCCGGACAACGACGCGCTCGATTACTCGGGCTCGACGAGCCCGGTGAACGTGAACCTCGCGACCGGCATCGCGACGGACGGTCTCGGCGGCACCGACCGCATCTCGAACATCGAGCGCGTGATCGGCACGGCCGGGAACGACGTGCTGACCGGCGGCGACGCGACCAACAACGACCCGCAGGGCTCGGAGAATTTCCAGGGACGCGGCGGCAACGACCTGATCGACGGCGGCATCGGTAACGATTGGGCGGAATACACGAACGCCGCGGCCGGCATCGTCGGCGACCTTGCGGCCGGCACCGTCTCGAACGACGGCGACGGCGGCCAGGACACGCTGGTGAGCGTCGAGCGCCTTCGCGGCTCCGCGCACGACGACACGATGTTCGGGAGCGATACGACCAGCGGCAACGAGCGTTTCGAAGGCAACGCCGGAAACGACACCATCGACGGCCGCGGCGGCATCGACCACCTGCATTTCGTCAGCGCGCCGGCGGGCATCAACATCACACTCGGCATCGACGGCAGCGGCACGGCGGCCGACGGTTACGGGACGATCGACACGTTCTCCGGCATCGAAGGCGTGCGCGGCTCGGCTTTTGCCGACACGATCACCGGCAGCGATCGCACCGACGTGACCGAGATTTTCGAAGGCTCCGGCGGCGATGACATTATCGACGGCCAGGGCGGGCGCGATCGCGCCGAATATCAGCAGGCGCTGAGCGGCATCGTAGTCAACCTTGGCATGAGCACGGCGACGGATGGACGCGGCGGCACCGACACGTTGCTGGGGATCGAGGAGGTAACCGGCTCGCGCTTCAACGACGTGATCATCGGCGGCGGCGGCGATGACCGGCTGCTTGGAATGAACGGCGACGACACACTGAACGGCGGCGCGGGCGCCGACGTCATCGACGGTGGCGGCGGGATCGATACGCTGGATCGCTCCGGCGGCACCGGTCCGCAGGTCGTCAATCTCGTGACCGGCACGAACGGCGCCGACGTGGTGCTCAATATCGAGAACGTGCTCGGCTCCGCTCATGCCGATACGATCATCGGCAACGGCTTCGTCAACCGCCTCGAAGGCCGCGCCGGCGACGATCTGCTGTGGGGCGGCGATGGCCTCGACACGATCGACGGCGGCGACGGCAACGACACGCTGTCGGCAGCGCTCGCGACGGGCCTTACGTCGGGCATCACCATCAATCTCGGCGGCGCCGTAGGGCAGGACATCATCAGCAACATCGAGAACGCGATCGGCACGGCCTTCGCCGACACGCTCCAGGGCAGCGTCGGCAACAACCAGCTCGAAGGCGGCGCCGGCGACGATGTCTACATATACAACGTCGGGTTCGGGAGCGACACGATCATCGACAGCGCCGGCAGCGACCGGCTGGATATCGTCGGTTCGCAATGGAACGATTTCGTGTCCGTCACGTACTCGGGAGGCCCCGCGCTGTCGGCAGTTGCCGGCGGCGCGATCCTGGGCGTCGAGCTGGTGACGCTCGATCTCGGCCTCAACATGGGGCCGCCCCCGGGCTCGCCGCCCCCGATGGGCTTCAACCTCGACACGCTGTCGTACGCGGGCAGCATCTTCGACGTCACCGCCACGCTCGGATTCTCCGCGTCGGGGTTCACCGGCGCGATTCTGGGCGTCGAGAATCTCACCGGCGGCTCCGGCAACGACACGCTGATCGGCGACGGAAGCTTCAATATCCTGAACGGCGGCGACGGTAACGATACGTTGTGGGCCGGCGACGGCCTGGCCGGCGACTTCGACACGATCGACGGCGGTGATGGGATCGACACGCTGTCCGCTGCGGGTCTCGCCGGGGGCGCCTTCGTCGATCTGTTCGGCGGCCCCGGCTTCGACGCCATAAGCAACGTGGAGAACGCCATCGGCAGCGCGTTCGACGACACGCTGCGTGGAAGCTTCCTCGCGAACAACCTGCAGGGCGGCGACGGTAACGACACGTACATCTATCGCAACTTCGGCGACGCCGACACGGTCGTCGACAGCGCCGGCGCGCTCGACGTGCTTCAGATCGTCGGCAACGACTTCGACGACATTCTCAATGTGTTCTGGTCCGGGACCGGCGTGATCACCGAGGTGAACGGCGGAAGTGCTTCAGGCATCGAATCGGTGACGCTCGATCTGGGCGCCAACGGCTTCGGCGGACACGCCGACTGGCTCATCTACACGCCCTCCACGAATGCCGATGTCACGGTCGACCTCGCAGCGAATACGGCATCCGGCTTCACGTCCATCGCCGGGGTCGAGAGCGTGAGCGGCGGCGCGGGCAACGACACGCTCACCGGCACCAGCGGCAACAACAAGATCGACGGCGGCAACGGCAACGACTGGATCCGCAGCGGTGACGGCAATGACATCATCGACGGCGGCGGCGGAACGGACACGTTCGACGTTTCGCAGGATTTCGGCGCGCACCATATCGCGCTCGGAAACCCATTCCCGATGGGGTTCGATACCGTCTTCAACATCGAGAATGTCATCGGTTCTGCCGGAGACGACATCATTCTGGGCGATTTCTTCGCGAACGACCTGAACGGCGGCGGCGGAAACGACGTGCTCTCCGGCGGCGCGAACGCCGATACGCTGACCGGGGGCGCCGGCAATGACACCTTCAGGTGGAGCAACGGCGACCAGCAGTTCCCCGTGATCGTGGACACCATCACTGACTTCGACGCCGCCCCGTCGACAGACCGTCTGGAGCTGACGGACCTGCTGCAAGGCGAGCACGCGAACTCGGCGAGCTTGGTGAACTACCTCAACTTCGTCTATACGGGCACCGCCACCGAAATCCGGATCGACACCCACGGCTTCGGCGGCGGCATCAGTCAGCAGATCAACCTCACCGGCGTCGACTTCACCGCGAACAACACGCTCACGCAGACGCAGATCCTCGACAACCTGTTGACCGCTGGAAAGCTGCTGATAGACGCCTGACACAACTGGTCATCGCAGGCCAGTCATCGCGAGGAGCGATAGCGACGTGGCGATCGCGTGGCGCACGCAAGCGAACGCTCCGCGGCTTGCTTCGTCGCTGCTGCGCCTCGCAACGACACCGGATGCTCTGTCTCTGCGGCTTCTCGCAAGCAATCCTATAGATAGCGCGACAGATCCGGCGCACGCCGGTGCCACTGCGTGACACCTTGATACGCGTCGGCGACGCGTAAGAGCAACGGCTCCGAAAACGGCCGGCCCATGAGCTGAAACGCGACGGGGAGCCCGTTCGTCGAAAATCCCGCCGGCACGCTCACCGACGGAATACCGAGGAAGTTCGCGGGCCGGTTGTTCCGCGAGATGCCCTGCACGCGCGGGATGTCGGCCGCCGAGCGCGGCGTCGCCTCGGCGATCGTCGGCACCGGCCGCGAGTACACCGGCGCGTGCAGCAGATCGACGCGCCGGAAGACCGCCTCGACGAACTCCTGAATCAGCCGCGGCCGCGCCATCTGCGCGTCGAGGTAGCTCGCCGCCGAGACCACGAGCCCCGGCTCGATGGCCCCGCGCCAGACCGAGTAGTCCTCGGACCGCTCGCGCAGCCAGTTGCCGTGCACGGCAGCGACCTCGGGCTGCGAGATCACGTTGGAGAGATCGAGCAGGCGCTGCGGGTCCGGCACCTCGAGCTCGATCACGCGCGCGCCGAGCGACTTCAGCGCGGCCAGGCTCTCCTCCATGCGGCGGCGGACGTCGGCGCTGGCGCTGTCGTAGTAATAGTTCGTGGGAACGCCGATGCGGAGGCCTTTCACACTGCCGCCCAGCTCTTTTTCGTAGTCGGGCACGCGCTCGGTGCTGCAGGTCGAGTCGTTTTCGTCAGCGCCCGCGATCACGCGCATCAAGCGCGCGCAATCGCGCGCGCTGCGCGCAAGCGGCCCCACGTTGTCGAGCGACCACGACCGTGGCAGCACGCCGAAGCGGCTGACGCGGCCCTGGGTGGGCTTCAATCCGACGACGCCATTGAACGCGGCCGGATGGCGGATCGATCCGCCGGTGTCGGAACCGAGCGAGCCGTAGCAGAGGCGCGCCGCCACGGCGACGCCCGAGCCGCTCGACGAGCCTCCGCTCACGTGCTCGATGTTCCAGGCATTGCGGCAGTCGCCGAAGTGCTCGTTGTGTCCCGTCGGATTGCCGGCGAACTCCGACATGTTGAGCGTGCCCAGCCAGATCGCACCGGCCGCCTGCATGCGCTCGACCACAGTCGCGGTGACGCGAGGCTTGTAGTCGCGCAGGATCTTCGCGCCACCGGTCGAGACGCGTCCTTTGCGATAGAAGAGGTCCTTGTGCGCGAGCGGCACGCCGTGCAGGAGACCCAGCTTCGCACCGCGTGCAAGCGCCCGATCGGCGGCGCGTGCCGCCTTCAGCGCCGCATCCGCCTCGATCGATATGAAGCAGTTCAGGTGTGGCTGAAGGCGCTCTGCGCGGTCGAGACACGCGCGTGTCGCCGCGAGCGATGAAATCTTCCGTTTACGGATCGCAGCGGCCAGCTCCGTCAGCCCGAGCTCGAGAATGTCCTCGTTCATCGCCGCGCGGAGGGCGCCTTGAGCTGCGCGAGAACTGATGCGAAGCGTGAGGGCTCATGGTTGAAATCGCTGTCCTTCGCCGCCTCCAGCGCCGCGTTGTTGAGACGCTCGAGGTTCGGCGCAAGCGCCTGCGCGACTGCCGGCGTGATCTTCGTGGCCCGCAGGTTGCGCGCGATCGACTCGCACAGTTCCGCCGTAACCGTCGTCTTGCGCCTGCTCTTCTTCATCGCAGCTCCTCCAGGATGTAGGTCGCGGTGTAACCTAACATACACAGGATCACGCCCGCATCGCGCCATCACCGGAGGTATGCCATGCACGTAAGCACCGTCCTGCAGATCGGATCGCTGTTCTTCGTCTCTGCCGCGGCCCTGACAGGGAGCGCATTCGCACAAACGTATCCCGCAAAGCCGGTCCGCATCATCGACGGCTTCGCGCCCGGTGGCTCGTCGGACATCGTCGCGCGCGTGATGGCGCCGAAGTTTCAGGAAGCCTTCGGGCAGCCGCTGATCGTCGACAACCGGGCAGGCGCGCAGGGCATCATCGGCGCGGACGCGGTGGCAAAGGCCGCGCCCGACGGCTACACGCTCTTCGTGATGACCGGCACGCACACGGTGCATCCGGTGACCTACCGAAACATGCCCTACCAGTTTCCCCAGGCGTTCGCGCCGATCACGCTCACCTCGACCATCTCCCAGGTCCTCGCCGTTCATCCGTCGGTGCCGGTGCGCACGGTGAAGGAGCTGATCGCGCTCGCGAAGACCAAGCCCGGGCGGCTCAACTTCGGCGCCGGCGGCACGGGCCCACAGATGACCGGCGAGCTCTTCAACAGCATGGCCGGCACGAAGATCACATTCGTCGGCTACAAAGGCGGGGCGCCAGCGGTGCTCGCAACGGTGATGGGCGAGGTGGATGTCACGTTCGCGACGATGCCTACTGCCGTCGCGTATGTGCGGGCCGGCAGGCTGCGCGCGCTCGGCGTATGCACATCGAAGCGTTCTGTCGTGCTGCCTAACCTGCCGACCGTTGCCGAAGTCGGCGTGCCCGGATACGAATCGACCAACTCCGTGGGGATACTCGCTCCGGCCGGCACGCCGCGCGATATCGTCGCGAAGCTCCATCAGGAGATCACCCGTATCCTCGCGATGCCCGACGTGCGCGAGCGCCTGCTCGTCGCGGGCATCGAGCCGGCGCCGCAAATGACGCCGGAGCAGTTCGCCGACTATCTGCGCAACGAGGTCGTGAAATGGGGCAAGGTCGTCAAAGCGGCCAACATCCAGGTGCAGACGTTCTAAAGCGCCAGTCCGATCTGCGTGCGTGCGGTCTCCTGATGAGGGAAGTGCAGCACGAGCACCTGCAAGCCGCTGGCGCCTGCGATGAGCTCGAACGGCGGGTCCTCCGGCGGCGCGAATACGAGAGCGAGCGCTCTGTACTCGGAGTCGTCATGCATGAGCGCCCCGCCTGTCACCACGATGTATTGACCGCCGCTCGCTGAGGCATCAGGCGCGAGCGCGCGCGCACCCGCTGGGAGCGATATCGAGTACGCCGCAAGTCCCATATCATCGTGAATGCGCTCGAACGCGTGCACATGAGTCTGTAACGTCTGCCCAAAGATCGGCATTTCCGAGACCTGCCCAGGCTTGCGGCCAACCATCGACTTCAGTGCGTTGGTGTGCTCCGGGAGGTAGTGTGCGCCGGGGTCGCGCCGCGCATAGAGCGAGATGAATCCGAGGCCGTGCGCTCCCGCGGTCATCGGGCCGTACGGCGTATATGCGCGTGCGAAGTGGACCATGTTGAGTCCGAGCGCGCGTCTGCCGAGAGTTCCGCCGCCGCTCACGACCACGTGAAATTGATCGAGGGCGTGATAGTGGGTCCGGATCACGCGTCCGCTGGTGCTTTCGGAAAGAAACGCCATAGGGGCATTCTCGAGGCCCTCGGTTGGCGTGAAAAAATCGGTGCGCCAGGCCAACCCGCCCGGCACGCTGCGCTGCTTACGTCCGGCGCTGGCGGTGCTGTACGCAGCGATCTGCGGCACGGCGGTCCCCATGGCCTCAGTCCGCCCTTGCGCCAGAGAGCTGGATCAGCTCTCGGTAGCGCTCGGTCTGTTTACGCGTGAAGGCTGCGAATTCGACGGGATCGGCGAGATCGACGTCCGCGCCCGACGCCGCAAGGCTCGCGACCAATTTGGAGTCACTCATCGCTTTGCGAATCGCCGTGTAAAGCACGCTTACTACGGGCTTCGGCGTGCCGGCCGGCGCGTAGAAACCGTGCCACGCGCCTAAATCGAAACCGGGGATGCCCGACTCAATCATCGTTGGCAACGTCGAGAGAGAGGAGGTCCGTTTTGCGCCGGTGGTCGCGAGCAGCCGCACCTTGCCAGTCTGGATCACTGGCGTAAGCGGTTGGTACGGATAGAAGATGAGCGTGATCGTGCCGCTCGAGATATCGCCCAACATCTGGCCTATATTGTTGTACGGGACGTGCTTGATATCGAGGCCCGCTTTGTTGTTGAAGAAAACGCCTGCGAGATGCACGCCCGTGCCGTTGCCCGTCGAGGCATAGTTCAACTGGCCCGGTTTGCCTTTGGCGTAGGCGACGAGCTCTTTCACGGATTTCACCGGCACCGCCGCGCTCACCGCGAGCACGTACGGCGAAGTGGCGATGCGGGCAATTGGGCTGAAGTCTCGTACTGCATCGTAGGGCAGCTTCTTGTAAAGATTCGGGGCGATGCCATGCGTAGGCGCGTTGCCCATCAGAATCGTGTAGCCGTCGGGCTGAGACTTCGCGACGAGGGTGGCGCCAATCGTTCCACTCGCGCCGCCGCGGTTATCGATCACGACCTGCTGCCCGAGATGCTCTGAGATGCGCGGAGCCACTTGACGCGCCGTGCCGTCGATGTTGGATCCAGCGTTGAAAGGCACGACCAACCGAATGGGCCGCTCAGGGTACATCGCGGCTTGAGAGACTGGCGCGATGAGCGCCAATGTAACGATCACGACCGTACCTGCGAAACGCGCGCCGGCGTGCGCGCGACGGACTTCGTGCATAGCATCTCCTCGGAATTCGACCCGATAGCGTGCATCCGGCGGGCCGCGTTTGTGGTATTGGGAATCTAGCAGCCGCTGCGAGGCGGTGGGTAATACGTCTTATGTATAGTCTGCATATTGATACGGTATGACCTCGAGCGTGGCCGTATGAGCAGCTTCGACCTTAGACGCGTGCGCTACTTCGTGGCGGTCGCGGAGCTCGGCTCCGTCACGCGCGCGGCGGCGGAATTGCACGTCGCGCAGCCTGCACTGAGCCACCAGATCCGTCTCCTGGAGGAGGAAGTAGGGTCCGAGCTCTTCACGCGCGGACCACAGGGCGTACGTCTCACGGAGCTCGGTCGCACGCTCGCAGAAGAGGGCCGCGCGCTGCTCGCGAACGCACGACGGCTCCGCGAACGTCTCGAGAGCGGGCGCGGCGAGCCCCAGGGCAACGTGGTGATCGGACTTTCGCAGACGATCGGGCCGGCACTCGCGTTGCCGCTACTTGAGCTCGCGGCAAAGCGCTACCCGCGCGTGCGCGTACGCGTACGGGAGGTAATGAGCGGCGATATCCCCGATCTCTTGCGTGCCGAGGCGCTCGACTTTGCGTTCTCCTACGCAATACAGGCAGGGCGGGGGATACGAACGACGAATGTGTTTTCCGAAGACCTGTTTGTGGTCGGCACCGCTCAGCGCGCGAAGAAGCATTTCGGAAAACCTGATCTGCGGGAGATCACGTTCGGCGATCTCGCACGCGTGCCGCTGTACCTTTCGGCGCGATCCAACTCGTTTCGCGAGGAGCTCGAGCGCATTGCAAGGACGCGCCGTGTGAAGCTCGACGTCGCCGCCGAGGTCGATTCGGTGTCGATCAGAAAAGAAATCGCGCTCGGCGGTGCCGGTTTTACGATTCTCTCCGGTGCCAGCATCCGCCGGGAAATCGAGGCCGGTGGCATCTTTGCGGCGCGTATTGCACAGCCGCACCTGCGCCGCAGGATCTGCTTTGCGCGGGTAAGCGTGAGCGCGCTTTCGCACGCGGCGGAAGCCGTCGCCAGTCTCGTCCCGGAAAGTCTCACGACCCTGGTCGAGAACGACATGTGGCCCGGCGCTATGCTGCCCGTTAATGGCATTCCGAGTCTCACGTGACGCGGCATAGCGCTGTCATATAGCGTCCATACATAAGACGTATTTCCTGGCACGTCTCGCCCGCTGCTAGCATCCGCCACCGATAGCTTGCCGGAGGGTGTGATGCTTGAGATCAGGAAACTCGGAAGGGCGTGCGGCGCAGAAGTCCTCGGGGCTAATCCTCTTGCCCCGCTGAACCCCTCGGAAATCCGCGAGATAGAGCAGGCGTTCCTGGACCATTTGGTGCTGCGTTTTCGCGACTGCTCGATGAGTATCGCGCAGCTTCGCGATTTCGCACGCCAGTTCGGGCCGCTTCGCGAGCACGTCGCGAAGAACTACCGCGACCCGGAGGTGCCGGAGGTCGTCATCATGACGAATCAGGACGAGCGCGGTAATTACGACCGAGTGGGGGCCGAGCGCGGCGTGGGGTGGCACTCTGACGGAACTTTCGAGGCGGTGCCGCCGAAAGCGACGGTGCTCCACGCCATCGCGGTACCTGATCGTGGCGGCAACACGATATTCGCGAACATGTATCTCGCGTACGAGACCATGCCGGCTGATCTGAAGAAGCGAGTGGATGGCAAATCGGCGATCTTTCGATTGCGCGGGCGTAAGCAGCACACGCAGGGCATCGTCTCCGGCGAGGATCTCAGGCGCATGAACGACGTTATGCATCCGGTGATCCGTGTTCATCCCCAGACCGGGCGCAAATCGGTCTTCGTGAATCCGCATCACACTGTTCGTATCGCGGACATGTCGGATTCGGACAGCGAGGCGTTGCTGGAAGAGATCTTCGCCTGGTGCATCCGCGAAGAATTCCAGTGGGAGCAGGAGTGGCGCGCGGGCGATACGATCATGTGGGAGAACCGCTCCGCGTGGCATTCGGGGCGGCCCGACTATCCGAAGGACCAGCTCCGGAGGTTCCTGCGCACGACGATCTGCGAAGGCATCGGCAGCTCGGCGGCCACAGCGCATTGAGGGGGGCGACAGCAATGCGCGCAAATAAACTGCGGCAACTGTGGGCTCAGGGCAAGGTCGCGTCCTGTCTATGGATCGACCTTGGCTGGACCGTCTCGGTCGAAGCGCTAGCGCGACTTCCGTACGACGCATTCGTGCTCGACCTTCAGCACAGCCTCATCGATCGCGCGACCGGCGTGCACGTGCTGCAGACGCTTTCGCTGGGAGACGGTGTGCCGCTGGTGCGCGTTACGCAGAACGATCCCGCCGAGATCGGTTTCGTGCTGGACGCGGGTGCTTACGGGGTCATCTGTCCCCAGATCGAAACGGCGGAGGACTGCAAGCGTTTCGTGGCCGCGTGCCGCTATGCGCCCGAAGGACGCCGGAGCTGGGGCCCTACGCGCGGGCTCCTATACGGCGGTGCGGACTACTTCAAATCCTATCGAGAGAACATCCTTACGGTCGCCCTCATCGAGACCGTGAAGGGCGTGCGCAACATGCGAGAGATCGCCGCGACACCCGGCCTCGACATGCTCTATGTCGGCCCTAACGACCTCACCATCGACCATGGTGGCCAGCCGACATATGTCGCCACCGACCCTCGCGTCATCGAAGCCATGGAATCGTCGATCGCCATCGCGCGCGAGCATTCGATCGTAGCGGGAACGTATGCGGGCACCATGGAAGTCGCCCGCGCTGCCATCGCCAAGGGCTATAGCCTCGTTTCAGTGGGCTACGCGGCGAAGCTGATGGTAAAGGCGGCCGCGGAGCTCCTGGCGCAGACCTTTCCGCATACGCCTGCCAGATAAACAACCGCTGCAACATAGGAGTTCTGAAATGACCTTTGAAGCAACGCAGGGCGCGGCTGCGTGGAGGTCCGCCGATCTGCAGACGGACCAACGCTGGATTTTTTCAATCGATGACAAGGGGCGGCGGCATCTGGAGCAAAGCGTACGAAGGGCGTTCGATCCAGCCAGGGATCTGTTCGACTACCGTCGCAGCGACTTCGACTTCGAGCCGGTGTTGCCAGTGATCAGGGCAGCCTTAGAGGAGGCAAAAACGGGCAGGGGTGTCGCATTGATCCGCGGCTTGCCCCGGGAGGACTTAACCGAGGACGAATTCAAGGTCATGAGCTGGGCGCTTGGCCTATACATGGGCGTTCCTCGACCCCAAGGCAAAGCGAGCCAGTACATGTCCGCTGTGCGCAATGTCGGTACTGACTACCGCAGCTCCACTGGGCGAGGGTATTCGTCCAACGCCGAGCTTGACTTTCATACAGACTCTGCCGACGTCGTGGCGCTCAGCTGCTACAACCAGGCAGTCTCAGGCGGCATGAGCATGGTGACGAGCTCGGTCGCCGCATACGCCGTTATGCGCGATACATTCCCTAACCTCGTGGAGTTGCTCCACGAACCGGTTCACTTCAGCCGACAAGGCGAGCAAGCTGCGGATGAAGCCGCGTCCTATCCGCATCCGATTTTCGATTTCGCGAACGGACGGATTTTCAGCCGCTGGAACCGTAACCGCGTGACCGCCGCTCAAAAGCTGGAAGGCGTACCCCGAATACGTGAGCGCCAGCAGCAAGCGCTTCTGCAGTTCGATGAACTGCTACGCCGGCCAGATCTGATGTACACGATGTTTCTGAAGCCCGGCGATGTCCAGCTCCTGAACAGTCACGTGAACCTCCACGCACGCACCGATTTTGTCGATCATGAGGAGCCGGAGAAACGTCGCCTGCTATTCAGGCTCTGGTTAGCTACGCCTGACAGCGTTCGCCTTCCGGAGAGCTGGCGCGTGCAATACCGTTCGGTGGAACCGGGTGCGGTCAGGGGCGGCATCTTCGGTCACTACTACGATCGCGCTTGCATTGATTTCGATACGCGCCAAGCCGCCGACCTCGGCATGAAGGTCGCGCATAGCGTCCCCGCATCGGCGGCCGCGGTCCAGTGAGCTCACCAATGTCGATGCTACGCTCGCATGTAACCTCCGGTGAGATCGTGGTGGCACCGGGCTGCTACGATGCCTTAAGTGCCCTGCTCATCGAGCGGGCAGGTTTCGCAGCCGCTTATCTGTCCGGTGCAGCGCTAGCCTATACGCGGTTCGGAAGGCCCGATATAGGCCTGATAAGCATGTCGGAAGTCGTCGATACGGTTGCTGTGATTGCCGAGCGCACTTCGATCCCCCTGATCGTGGATGCAGATACCGGATTCGGCAATGCGCTCAATGTTCAGCGCGTGGTGCGACTGATTTCCCGCCATGGTGCGCAAGCCATTCAGCTGGAAGACCAGACGCTTCCTAAGCGGTGCGGACACCTGGCCGATAAGGCGCTCGTGCCCTGTGGCGAGATGGTCGGTAAGATCAAAGCGGCGCTGGATGCGCGAGCGGGTCCCGACTGCATGATCATCGCTCGGACAGATGCGATAGCCGTCGAAGGTTTAGAGCGTGCATTAGAACGTGCGGAGGCTTACTTCGATGCCGGCGCAGACATTCTTTTCGTGGAAGCACCTCGAAGTGACACCGAGCTCCAAGAAATAACTTCGCGGTTTCGAGGCCGCGTGCCATTGCTCGCGAATATGGTCGAAGGTGGCAAGACGCCAATTAAGGACGCTTCGCAACTTCAGGCGCTCGGTTTCTCTATTGCGATCTTCCCCGGCGGCACTGTTCGGGCGCTTGCACATACTCTCGGGCGCTACTTCGAGGCGCTCAAGCTTCACGGCACTACAGCGCCTTGGCGCGAATCAATGTATGACCTGCAGACTATAAATGATCTGGTCCAGACGCCGCAGATGTTGATGCTTGGCAAGCGATACGCGGCGCCGAACGCTGAACAATCGGGCTGATGCTAAGGCCTGTCGGCGAGGCCTTCAGTTTCAGCTCCGCGACCCCTGGTCGCTGGTTACCGAACCCGCCGACCCTTGCCTTAAGCTGGTGTGCCGGGATTTGGGGCAACGTCGTTAAAGCCGCGGGAATTGAGGTGCAGACGTTCTAGTGCTGTAGTCCGACCCGCTGTATTCCCCCCGACCCGCTGTATTCCCTTCGACCCGCTGTATTCCCCCCGACCCGCTGTATTCCCCCGCCGCCGCAGATTGACTCACGACACGCCGTTGCGACGCGCGGCGATACGCGATTACACGCGAGGCGTGGCCTCCGGGTGCGCGGCCGAACACGATATGGACTGCCGGTTGCGATGTAGCCCGTCGTTGCACAAGATTGAGTTCTCAGTAAGGTGGAGCAGCATCGATGAGGGCTAGGCGAGCTATGCCGATGGGAGCATCCAGGCGTGGCTTCAAGCTCACGCTCGCGTTCGTGCACAGACACGCCGCATGAAGCGCTCGACCTGGCTGGACATCCTGACGAGCATGGCCGGCATCACCGCGCCGGTTTCGCCGCGCATGCGCGAGACGCTGTCATCGGTTGACCAGGCCTTGTTCGACAGCTGGCACCTCGGCGAGAAGATTCTCCTCGTGTGGACCCATGCGCACGGCGAGCTGCGGTTTCTGGCGATTCCGCACTACTCGCTGCTCGAAGCCACCGACAGCGGCTCGATGAACGCACTGCTGGCCGGCCCGAAGCACGTGAGCGCCGGCACGTTCGACGCGACGTGCCGCGCCCTGGGATCGCGCGCCGAGGTCATTCGCATTGCGATGTCCGACGAAGAGCAGGTTCCGGTCGAGCTCCTGAGCAGCCTGGTCACGCGCTACGGCGTGACACTCGTGCACGAGCGGGCTGTCGTCTTGCTCGATATCGTCGGGTTCTCGCTCCGTACACCTTTGGAGCAGGTGGCGATGCTGAACAGCCTCAGTTATTCGGTCAACTCGGCCTACAGCCAACTTGCCTCGAAGGATATCCAGATCAACTTTGCGCGCACGACCACAGGGGACGGCTTCTATATCTGGAATCGAGCCCGTACACGTGACGCCAACGTCGCGCTGTACAAGCTGATGATGCTGATGCTGGCGGACAACGCGGTGGCGCATGCAAAGGCCGGCACGTTTCCAGTGCCACGGCTACGCGCCGCGTTTCACGTCGGTGAGCACTATGAGTTCTACCAGGTCGAGGCCCTGAATCCGACGACGTTCGGCTACATCGTCGGACCTGTAACGGTGGAGCTTGCGCGCATGCTTTCAAGCGCCGAGGCCGGGCAGATCGTGCTGGGGAAGTTCGACGTCGCCGGACAGTCCGGGCAGGACAGACTCGAAACCCCCGGATTCGTCGACGTGACAGCCGAGTCTCTCGACCACCTGAGCGGCCTCAGCGTAGCCGGTGATCACATCCGGACGATACGCTGCTATCTGACCGGAGCGAGCACGCCGGCCGGCGGTTTCGAGACGGTGGCCTTCAACGTGACCGACAAGCACGGCCTGAGCCACACCGTCTATAACGCAAAGATAAACATTCACCTCGAACGCACCGCGCCGATCTATCTTGGCATCCAGCATAAAGACGTGACCTGGCCGGCGGTTACGCAGTGACGAAAGTGATCGCACAAGGACACACGATGAATCTCACGCACCTCGAAGTCATCCCCGGCGGGGAAAGCGTTTCGCCGGATCAGGCCATCAACGCCGCGCCCGGCACGCTGCTGTATGCGCGCTACGATCTCGCCAGGATCAGAGCGGAGTGGACGCCGCAGGACATCGCGCGCGGGCCCGCGTCGCTCTGGCGCTACGCGCCGCTCCTGCCGATTCGCGATCCGAAGAACATCGTCTCGCTGAGCGAAGGCTGGACGCCGCTCATCCGTACAGAGCGGCTCGCAGGGGAAGTAGGGTGTGACAACCTGTGGATCAAGGACGAAGGCCGCAATCCGAGCGGCACCTTCAAGGACCGCGGCGCCGCGGTCGCCGTAAGCCGCTATAAGGAGCTCGGCGTAAAAGCCGTCGCGCTCCACAGCTCCGGCAACGCGGGCGGATCGTGGGCGCTCTACGCCGCACGCGCGGGCCTCGCGTGCACGACGATCCTGCCCACCGACGCGCAGTCCTCCTCCCGCCGTCACTGCGAGCTCGGCGGCGCGCATACGTATTACACCGAGGACTGGCACAACGCCGGGAAAATCGTGGCCGACGCCGCCGCGAAGTACGGCTGGCTCAACGTGAACACGCTGAAGGAGCCGTATCGCACCGAAGGCAAGAAAACGATGGGCCTCGAGATCGCGGAACAGCTCGGGTGGCAATTACCCGATGCCGTTATCTACCCGGTCGGCGGCGGCCTGGGCGCGATCGCGATCTGGAAGGCGTTCGAGGAGCTGCTCGCGCTCGGCTGGGTCAAGGGCCGCATGCCGAAGCTCGTCATCACGCAGTTCGCCGGATGCGCACCGGTCGTGAAAGCGTTCGAGGAAGGGAAGTCGAAAGTGGAGGAGTGGGGCGCGCTCGACGTGCCGCCCGGCGGACTCAAATCGACGAATCCGCCGGCGGGCGATGCGGTGCTCGCGATCATCCGGCAGCACGGCGGTGCGGCGATCAGCGTCACGACCGACGAAGCGATCGTCGAAGTCGGCAGGATCGCTCAGGCCGAGGGCATCTTCGCGGCGCCTGAAAGCGCCACGATCATCACGGGTCTGCGCAAAGCGCTCCAGCGCGGCATCGTCGATCGCGGTGAGCGGATCGTGGCCGTTTCAACCGGATCCGGACTCAAATCGATTCCGACGCTGCCGGTCGTCGCGGAGCACCGGATCAAGTCGGCAGCGGAGATCGCCGAAAGTTGATGGCTACATGGCCTGAATCACGGCCATGATGTTCGCGTGGCGTTGTCGCGTCAGACGCGGTTCGGGGAAGCGGCCGTCGCTGTCCTGCGCCTCCTTCAGAACGAGATTGCGGCCTGCTCGTCATGTCCCGCGTATGCGCGAATCCAGGCGGCCGTGGCTGATCTGATCGGTTGGTTCGGCCGGCGCGGCATCTACTACGGCTGGGTCATCGTCGCGGCGATGTTCCTGACGCTGTTCATCTCCATCGGATTCCGCTTCGCGTTCGGCGTCTACTATTCAGCGATCCTCGACGAGACAGGCTGGGGGCGCGCGGAAACGGCGGGCGTGGTCTCCGCCGCGATGATCGTCTATGCGTGCACGGCGGCGCTGAGCGGCTACCTGTTCGATCGCATGGGCGCGCGCGTGCTCTTCCCGATCGGCGCGCTGTGCATGGGCGCGGGGCTCATGCTCTGCTCGACAAGCCAATCGCTCGTTGGTTTGACCGCCGCCTACGGCATCCTGTTGGGGTTCAGCTACGCGGCGCTCGGATTCATCCCGCACATGGCGATCGTGCCGCGCTGGTTCGACCGGCGTCGCGGTCTCGCGTCGGGACTGACCCTCGCCGGCACCGGTCTCGGCTCACTCGCAGTCGCCGCAGTGAGCGCAGAGTTGATCGTGCACGTCGGGTGGCGGGACGCCATGTGGTGGGTTGGCATTGCCGCAATCGTGGTGCTGATCCCCGTGAACATCGCGATCCATCGACATTCCGCGGAGCGCGTCGGGCTGGTACGCGATGGCGCGCCACCGGCGGCCGCCGCGCGTGCCGCGCCTGCCAGGGCGAGCGCCACCGTCGACGCCGCGGTGCGCACTCGGCACTTCTGGCTGCTCGCCATCGCCGTCGCCCTGATCGGTGTGTGCACCATGACCATCGTCGTGCACCAGACACGCATGCTGGTGGACATGGGCTACGGCCTGACGCTGGCGTCGCTCATCTTCGGCATGCTCGGTGTAGTGCGCGCCGTGGGCGGCTTGATATGGGGATCGCTCTCGGACCGGATCGGCCGCTCGGCCTGCGTGATCGTCATGTGCGGCATCAGCCTCGTCGGGCTGACGTTGCTGTGGCTGGCGTCTGTCGTTCCGGCCGAATCCGCCGCCTTGCGCATTACGCTGTTGTCGGGCTACCTGCTGACGTTCGGGCTCGGCTTCAACGCCATCGCCCCAGTCTATGCCTCGGCCGTTTCCGATCGGTTCTCAGGCAAGAATTTGGGCACGATCCTCGGGCTGCTCGACCTCGGCTTCGGCCTGGGCTCGGCGGCAGGGCCGTGGTGGGCCGGCTGGATGTTCGACCGCTACGGCAGTTACGACCTCGTGATCGTCGGCGTCGCGATGGGGGTGCTGCTATCCAGCATCGCACTATGGGGTGCGACGCGGCGACAGCGAATCGCCTGACGGCCGGTCAGATGGCCTGAATCACCGCCATGATGTTCCCTTCGGTATCCTTGAACCACGCAGCCCTGGCGCCATCGCCGGTTTCGATGCCTTCCTCGTCAACGCCGGGCAGGTCGTACTTTTCGAGCTTCACGCCGCGCGCTTTCAGGTCCGCGACCTCTTTCTCGATGTCCTCCACCTGCCAGAACGCCTGGCTCGCCTGAGAGGTGCCGGCGTTCGGCGTCTGATAGAGGAAGCAGGACGTGCCGTTGGCGAATTCGTAGACGACGCCGCCCGCGATTTCCTCCTTCGGCTTGAAACCGAGTTTGCCTTCGTAGAACTTGCGCGCCCGGTCCACGTCTTTCGCCGGGATGTATGCATACATCGGAGCGTTCTGCAGCATGGCGCCTCCTTGCAAATGTTGAAGTTCGGGTGTCATTGCGAGGCGCCGACGGCGCCGTGGCGATCTCGTGGCGCACGGAAACGCTCTTCGACCGCATCGACAGAAATCAACTTCCTGTACCGATAAACCGCCAGCGCCAGCGCAAACAGCGTGCCGCCGGGCAGGACGATCTCCACGATGAGGTAGGGCCCGGCCTTGTGCAGCGCTCGGCGCAGGGTTTCGGCAAGGCCAGTGACGATTTCCATTTCCGGCTCCTTTGGCACTTAGTCGAATGAGGGCGGGGGAAATCGACAGCGCCTTCTGTTGCTGGCCGGTGCATGCCGGCTCCAGCAGGAGACCGGCCCACAAGAGTGTGAAATCGACGGGTATGCCATTGCAGCCATGGGGGTCGCATAAGGAGACACGATGAATCTCACGCATCTCGAAGTAATCCCCAGCGGCGAAACTGTTTCGCCATCGTCAACCGCGGTGAGCGCATCGTGGCTGTTTCAACGGGGTCGGGCCTCAAGTCGATTCCGACGCTGCCCGTGGTCGCCGCGAATCAAGTCGGCAGCGGAGATCGCGGGAAGCTGAGCTGCGCCTAGCCGCCGCTAGGCGGCGCCGCCCAGCTCGTGCAGGCGTTCCTCGCTGTCGATGCGCACGCGATGCGCTTCCATGGTCAGAACACCCTTGCGCTTGAGCGCGCTCAACGCGGTCGTCACCGTCTGGCGCGTCGTGCCGATCATGTCGGCGATCTCCTGGTGCGTGAGCGGCAGGTTCAGCCGCAGCTCGCCCTCCACGCGCGTGCCGTAGCGCGAGCACAGGCGCAGGATGAGCTTGGCAAGACGCGTGTTGACGTCGTCGGCGACCAGGTTCACGAACATCTCGCCGAGCACGCGCAGACGGTGCGCGAGCACCTGCATACTGAGCTGCGCCACCCGCGGATGCGCGGCGAGATAGCTGCGAAAACGCTCCTGCGGCACCGCCAGCACGTCTGAAGCTTCGCACGCCTGCGCGCTCACGACGCGTCCGCCGCCGCGCGCCACCTCCGCCAAGCCGAAGATTTCGCCCGGCAGGCAGAACCACAGGATCACCTCGCGGCCCGCGGGCGAAAGCTGCTTGATCTTCACCTTGCCGTCGACGAGGAAGTACACGTTGTTTCCCGGGGAGCCCGCGCGGAACACGAAGCTGCCCTTCGCGTATCGCTGCAATGCCGCAAGCGCCACGAGTGCCTTGTGATCGACGGGCTCAAGCTGTGCGAGAAAGTTCGATGGCGTGATCGCGCCGGCGTCGCCGGAATAGGGCTCGCGCGCCGCGGCCGCAGGCGGGGCGGCGCTGGTGGACGCGCGATGTCGGCTGGCTGACATACTCCGGGGGCGCCCGATGCTAACTTAATCCAGCACGCGCATCAAAACTCACACACGGCCGCGTGCGCGCAGTCATTCGAAGCTAGGAGGAGAGATGGGCAATGGCGTACCGCTGACGACGGCCACCACCGCCGTCGCGCCCCCGCTGGGCAACGGCTTCATCGAACGCTGGCGCGAGAACATATCCGCGGCCGGCGGCAACCCGCGCAAGACGATTGTCGGTTTCGCGCTCGCGTGGGCCGCGTTCTTCTTCATCCTGTTCATGATGCCCGTTCCCGACGGCCTCTCGGCGCAGGGCAAAGCCGTGCTCGCGGTGATGGTGTGGGCGTGCACCATGTGGATCTTCGAGGCGATGCCCGTCGGCGTCTCGGGACTCATGATTCCCATGCTGCTCGTGCTCTCGGGCGGCGCCTCGCCGTTTCCGCGTGCGGCGAGCGGCTTCACGACGCCGGTGGTGTTTCTATGCCTGGCCGCCTTTATCTTCGCCGCGATCATGCAGGCTGCGGGGCTCGATCGGCGCATCGCGCTGTCGCTGCTGAACAAGATGAAGGTGAGGACGGTGAACGGCGTCATCTGGGCGATGTTCGCCGTGAACATGGTGCTCTCGCTCATCATCCCCGCGGCGAACGCGCGCGCGGCGACGCTGCTGCCCGTGATCAACGGCATCACGCGCTTCTTCGGCGAAACCGAAGCTGAGCGCAACGGCAGGAAGGCGATCGTCATCCAGACCCTCGTCTACGGCTCGATGATCAGCGGCATGTGCATCATGACGGCACACCTGCCGAACCTCGTGCTCGTGGGACTGTTCGAGTCGCAGCTCGGACTGCGGATCTCGTATGTCGACTGGTTCCTGCTGCAGTGGCCGTATCTCGGGATGTTCGTGCTCACGCAGTGGTGGGTGCAGCACTTCTTCAAGACGCGCGCCGTAGGCATCCATGGCGGATACGCCGCCGTGCAGAAGCAGAACCAGGCGCTGCCGCCCATGACTCAGGCCGAATGGCTCATCCTCACCGTGTTCGGCCTGATCGCGCTCGCGTGGATGACCGAGCCGTGGCACAAGATCGCCGCCCACAACGCTGCGCTGATCGGCCTCGCGGCGCTCTTCATTCCCGGGCTCTTCGGCTTCAAATGGAAAGACATCCAGGACCGCACGATCTGGGGCACGCTGCTGCTCCTCGCCGGGGCGCTCTCGATGTCCGCGGCGATGGGCAGCTCGGGGCTCGCGCAGTGGCTCTCCGACCGCATCCATCCGCTCGCCGACGGGCATGCGTGGTGGATGATCCTGCTGATCCTGATGGTGGGCACGCACTTCATCCGCCTCGGGATGCTCTCCAACGTCGCGGCGATCACCATGCTCGCGCCGATCCTGCTGGCGATGGCGCCCAAGCTGGGACTGCATCCGGTCGCGTTCACGATGCTGGTATCGGACACCGACACGTTCGCCTACATCCTGCCGACGCAGATCACCGCCGCCGTGATCGCCTATTCGAGCGGCACGTTCACCACGACCGATTACGCGAGAGTCGGATCGGTCGCCGTACTGATCGGGATCGCCTACGGCATCCTGGTCATGGCCCCGTGGTACGCGTTCATGGGCCTGCCGGTGTGGGATCCGACCGCGCCGTGGCCGTTCCAGAAATGACCCCTCACGAAGGAGCAATGCAGCGATGAACCGTCCTACCGATCTCGCCGCCGACGCGGTCAGGCCCGTCACCGAAGAAGACCTGCGAGCGCGCCTCGGCCGCTACGTCGCTCCGCGCGGACTGTACGAACGCAATCGTGCGCGACCGTTCGTCGGCCGCGTCACCTGTAACGTCGATCGTCTGGTCGCCGGCCAGTGGACCGAGATCGTGCTGGACTACGAGGTCGGCGCTTCAGGTGTCGCCGACGGGGCGTGGTTCAAGGCGACATTCAAGTTCTATTCCGACTGGGCGCTGTTCCAGACCACCGATCCGGCGGGCGCCAACTACGTTTCGGCCGAGTATCACGCGGGTCCGCTCGCCGAGGGACAGAGCCCCGCGGCGGTGCAGTCGCTCAAGGTGCGCTTTGACCAGAAGGGCCACGAGCGGCCGTTCCAGAAGGCGGTGATCGTCGATACCGTCGACGGCTACCTCAACGCCGGCGATCACATCATCATCCGGCTCGGCGATCGCAGAGCGGGCGGTCCCGGCACGCGCGTCCAGACGTTCGTCGAAGACAAGTTCAGATTCCGCTGCTACGTCGACCCGCTCGGCACGTCGCGGTTCGTGGCGGTGCCGGGCGACGTCGTCATCGACATCGTGCCCGGCGAGGCGGAGAGCCTGTCGTTGATGGGCCCACGCCTCGCGCGGCCCGGTACGCCGTACAGGCTGCGCGCCTCCGCGCACGACCGCTGGGGCAACGCGTGCACCGGCAGCAACGCGGAGATCGAGGTGACGGCGGAGCGCGCCGGGCGCGAAGTGTATCGGCGCACGATCGAGCTGGGCGCGGGCGAATGGGCAAGCGCTGCCGTCGACGATCTGCCGCGCGACGCGGGTGAGCTCAAAGTGATGGCGTGCATGCCCGGCGCGGCCGACGTGAAGCCCGCGGTGCATTACGTCACGATCGATCCGGCAGCGCCGTCGCCGCGCATCTTCTATGCCGATCTGCACGTTCATGCACACGACACCGTCGGCACGAACAGCCCGCACTACAACACGGCGTATGCCCGCGACATCGCCGCGCTCGACGCCACCGCGTACACCGCGAACGACTTCCAGATCACCGACGCGAACTGGGAGCTCGGCTTGAAGGCGCTCGCGGAGCTGCACCGCGACGGCGAGTTCCTGTGCTATCCGGTGCAGGAGTGGTGCGGAAGCTCCACCGCGGGCGGCGATCACAACGTCGTCTTCCTGGGCGAGACGAAGCCCGGCTTTCCCTACAACGCGAGAGGCGAGCACAACCGCACCTTCACCTGGAACGAGGACATGAAGGGCACCGGCGTCGATCTCGGGCGCTGGCCGGTCGAGGAGCTGTGGCTTGCATACATCGACGATCCCGAAAACCATCTCGTGATGCCGCACGTGGGCGGCCGGCGCTACATCCCCGACTGGCATCACCCCGAGCTCGAGCGTCTCATCGAGATCACCTCCGCGTGGGGGCACTTCGGCTGGCTGTATCAGGACGTGATCGAGCGCGGCTACAAGCTCGGCGCCTCGGCGAGCGGCGACGAGCACCGCGGACGCCCCGGGGGCGGTCTGCCCGGCACACAGGTTTTCGGCACCAAGGGCGGCATCACCGGCGTGATCGCGGACGCGCTCGACCGCAAGAGCTTCGGCCGCGCGCTGCGCGCGCGCCATACCTTCGCCGCGACCGGCGAGCGTGTCGCCGCCATCGCGCGCTGCGGCAAGCACATCCAGGGCGATGAGTTCCGGCATTCGGGACCGGCGAAGATCGAATACCGCTTCCTCGGCCTGCAGGGCTGGGACGAGGTCATGGCCTACGACCACACGGGCGTCATCTGGCGCCGCGATCTTCAGAAGGAGGCGGGCTATTCCGGGCGCCGCATTCGGGTGCGTTGGGGCGGCGCGCGCATCCGCGACCGCTATCGCTGGGCAGAATGGCGAGGCACGGTAAGCGTCGTCAACGGCACGATCAACGCGTTCGCGGGCGGCGGCTTCGAGCACCCCGAGGAGTCGTGCTGGCGCGCCGGCCCCACCGACATTGCGTTCCGCACGGACACCTACGGCGACGCCGATTCGATCGTGATCGACGTCTCCAATCTCGCGCACTGCCGCATCCGCATTCAGGGGCGCATCGACAGCTACGTCAAAGTGGGCGATCCGCTCGCAGGCAATCCCTTCGTGCATTGCCCGACGTTCGACTGGGAAGTGACCGGCGCGGAGCTCCTCGCGAGCGAAGGCCGGCTCCGTAAGGAGCTGGGAGGCTGCGAGCTCTTCCTCGCGGTCGAACGCATCGCCGACAAGGCCACGCCCATCGACGTGAGCGGCACGCTCGAAATCGAACCGGTGAACGGTCCGCACGGCTTCCGGCCGGTGTACTTCCACGGGCGTCAGACCGACGACGCGAAGGTCTGGACCTCGGCCATGTTCATCGACTTTGTTTAGCGCGACTCACGCGTCAGCCTCCGGCATTCTTGATCCGCTGATAAACGCCGCTGATCGCACTTCGCGCTGATGCGCGCATAAGGAGATTCGAACAGACAAGCGCGCATCGCTCCGTAGAATCGTGTCGTTGACGAAGGGGGGCACGATGTCTCACGCGCACACGGATGCGATCTGCGCATCTCGCGAGATCAAGACGACGACGTGTTACATGTGCGCGTGCCGCTGCGGCATACGCGTGCACCTCGAAGACGGCGAGGTGCGCTACATCGACGGCAATCCGCGGCACCCGATCAACCGCGGCGTGATCTGCGCCAAGGGCGCGTCGGGGATCATGAAGCAGTACTCGCCGGCGCGGCTCACCAAGCCGCTGCGGCGTCGCGCCGGCGCCGAGCGCGGCAGCGGCGAATTCGAGCCGATCTCGTGGGACGAAGCGTACGCGCTGCTCGCCGAGCGCCTCGGGCAAATCCGCGCGAGCGATCCGAAGAAGCTCGCGCTCTTCACCGGGCGCGACCAGATGCAGGCGCTGACCGGGCTCTTCGCGCGTCAGTTCGGCACACCGAACTACGCGGCGCACGGCGGCTTCTGCTCGGTGAACATGGCCGCCGGCATGATCTACACGATCGGCGGATCGTTCTGGGAGTTCGGCGGCCCCGATCTCGAACGCGCGAAGCTCTTCGTGATGATCGGCACCGCGGAAGACCATCACTCCAACCCGCTCAAGATCGCGATCTCGAAGTTCAAGCGCAGCGGCGGCCGCTTCATCTCGATCAATCCGGTGCGCACCGGCTACTCGGCCATAGCGGACGAGTGGGTGCCCATCCGCCCGGGGACCGACGGCGCGCTGCTCCTTGCGCTCACGCACGAGACCATCGAGACCGGCCTCTACGACCGCGCGTTCATCGCGCGTTATACCAACGCCGGCTATCTGATCGACGTGGATCCCGACAGCGCGTGCTTCGGACTGCCCGTCAGCTCGGACGAAGAAAGCGGCCACGACAACCCGGAGCACGCGCACGACGAGCTGTGGTGGGACCGTGTGAGCGGCCAGGCCGTGCTCAACCACACGCCCGACGCTGATCCGTCTCTCGCAGGAGAGTACCGGCTGCGCGACGGCCGGCGGGTGAAGCCCGCGTTTCAGCTCCTGATCGACCGCATGAAGCAGTACACGCCGGAATGGGCGGCGGACATCACCGGCATCCCGGCCGCGACGATCCGCCGCCTCGCGCACGAGATGGGCGTCACCGCGCGCGACGCGAAAATCGAGCTGCCGATCTCGTGGACCGATAGTTGGGGCGTCGAGCACGAAACGGTCACCGGCAATCCGGTCGCGTTCCATGCGATGCGCGGCCTCGCCGCGCATTCCAACGGTTTCCAGACGATCCGCACGCTCGCGGTGCTGATGTCGCTGCTGGGCACGATCGACCGGCCGGGCGGCTTTCGCCACAAGGCGCCGTTCCCGCGTGCGATACCGCCGGCGGCGAAACCGCCGAGCTCACCTGAGGCGATCAAGCCGAATACCGTGCTGGGCAGCCTCGTCCTCGGCTGGCCCGCGGGTCCGGACGATCTGTCCGTCGATGACGACGGCAAGCCGCTGCGCATCGACAAGGCGTTCTCGTGGGAATACCCGCTCGCCGTGCACGGGATGATGCACAACGTCATCACGAATGCGTGGCGCGGCGATCCTTACGGGATCGACACGCTGTTCATCTTCATGGCCAACATGGCGTGGAACTCCACGATGAACACGGTCGAAGTGCGCAGTATGCTGAACGACCGCGACGCGAACGGCGACTACAGGATTCCTTTCATCGTCGTCGCGGATGCGTTCCAGTCCGAGATGACCGCCTTCGCCGATCTGGTGCTGCCGGACACGACGTATCTCGAGCGCCACGATGTCATGTCGATGCTCGACCGCCCGATCTCGGAGTTCGAAGGCCCCTGTGACTCCGTGCGCGTTCCGGTGGTACCGCCGAAAGGCGAGTGCAGGCCGTTCCAGGAGGTGCTGATCGAGCTCGGCTCGCGTCTCGGGCTGCCTGCGTTCGTCAACGCCGACGGCTCGCGCAAGTACCGCGACTACCCCCATTTCATCGTGAATTTCGAGACGGAGCCGGGCTCGGGCATCGGTTTCCTCGCGGGATGGCGCGGCGCCGGCGGCGAGAAGTCGATGCGCGGCGAGCCCAATCCGCGTCAATGGGAGATGTACGCGAAGAACGACTGCGTGTTCCAGCATCATCTGCCGCGCTCGTACCAGTACATGCGCAACTGGAACAAGGGCTATCACGAGTGGGCGGCGCAGACCCGGGTGCGCCGCTACACCGATCCGATCGTGATCCAGCTCTACTCGGACGTGCTGCAGCGATTTCGTCTGGCCGCGCAGGGCAGGGGCCGCTCCGAGCGGCGGCCGCCCGCGCGGCTCGCGAAGCGCGTGGAGACGTACTTCGATCCGCTGCCGTTCTATTACGCGCCGCTCGAGACGCAGGTGACCGACTCGGCGCGCTATCCGCTTGCCGCGATCACCCAGCGGCCGATGGCGATGTACCACTCGTGGGACTCGCAGAACGCATGGCTGCGGCAGATCCACGCGCACAACTATCTGTTCGTCAATCCGCGGCTCGCGCAGCGCCACGGCATCGCAGACGGCGGCTGGATGTGGGTCGAATCGACGCACGGACGCGTGCGCTGTATGTGCCAATACAGCGAGGCGGTAGAGCCGGGCACCGTATGGACGTGGAACGCCATCGGCAAGGCGCCGGGAGCGTGGCGGCTTGCCGCCGACGCGAACGAAGCGCGCCGCGGCTTCCTCCTGAATCACCTGATCGCGGACGAGCTGCCGGACGGCGCCGGGCGCATGTCGAACTCGGACCCGATCACGGGGCAGGCCGGCTGGTACGACGTGCGCGTGCGCATTTACAGGGCGGGCGACGACGAGCCCCGGGAAACCTGGCCGCGCTTCGCGGCCGTACCCGCCGCGCCGGGCACGAGCGCGGTGCGCCGCGCATGGCAGGCGTTCGTCGGCGGCAGCGGCAACTGGAGATGACATGACGCAACTCGCGCTGGTGATCGATCTCAACGTCTGCGTCGGCTGCCACGCCTGCGTGACGAGCTGCAAGGAGTGGAACACCTCCGGCGTGTCCGGGCCGCTGGCGGACGACCGGCCCTACGACAAGGACCCGACCGGCACCTTCTTCAACCGCGTGCAGACCTTCGAGGTCGGCACGTATCCGGACACGCAGACGGTCCATTTCCCGAAATCGTGCCTGCATTGCGAAAATCCGCCGTGCGTGCCGGTGTGTCCTACGGGCGCGAGCTACAAGCGCAAGGAAGACGGGCTCGTGCTCGTCGACCACGACAAGTGCATCGGCTGCAAGTACTGCGCGTGGGCGTGTCCCTACGGCGTGCGGGAGCTGGACGCGCACGAAAAGGTCATGGGGAAGTGCACGCTGTGCGTCGATCGCATCGACAATGCCGCGTTGCCCGAAGCCGAGCGCAAGCCCGCATGCGTGCTCGCGTGCCCGACCAACGCGCGGCTCTTCGGCGACATACACGACCCGGACTCGGCGGTGTCTGCCGCGATCCGCGAAAACGCGGGATATCAGCTCATGCCGGAGTGGGGCACGCGGCCGGCGAATCATTATCTGCCGCGCAGGCGCACGAAGCTCAAGATCCACGCCGACGAGCTCGAGCGCGCCGACAATCCGCTGAGGATCGACGGTCTCGTGCCGAAGGTGCCGGTGCAGGCGCCCTCGCTCGACGACGTGACCTCGTGGTGAGGCTCGCATGCGGCCCGCGTTCTCGGTGATTTTCCTGACGACGCTGATCGGCGTCGGACAGGGGGTCTATCTCGCGCTGTATGCCGCGGAGATCGCAGCGGCTCTGGGATGGCTCCCGGCGCAGCCGCCGTCGTTCTTCACCGGCGGCAGCTTCGCGGCGCTCGTGCTGCTCGCCGCGGGCCTCGTGGCGTCGTTCTTCCACCTCGGGCGGCCCGAGCGCGCATGGCGCGCGGCTGCGTGCTGGCGCACGTCCTGGCTTTCGCGCGAGGTGATCGTGCTGCCCCTTTTCATGGCGCTCGTCGCCGTCTATGCCGTTGCTCACTACGCAGGCGTCCCGGGCACGCGGCTCATCGGCGCGGCAGCCGTACTTGCGTGCATGGCGCTCTTCGTGTGCACCGGCATGATCTACGCGTGCATTCGCTTCCTCCAGGAGTGGGCGACGCCGCTCACGGTGGTGAACTTCACGCTGCTCGGCAGCGCGTCGGGATTCACCTTCGCTGCCGGATACGCGGCCTTCGCGGCGCAGGCACTGGTGCCGATCTACGGCGCGTGCGCGATCGTGCTGACTGCCCTGGGTTTGTGCGCCCGCGGCGCGGCCCTTCTGCGACAGCGCCAGATACGTCCCGCATCGACGCTGCAGACCGCGATCGGCATCAAGCATCCGCGCATCGAACAGAAAGCGCAGGGCTTCATGGGCGGTTCGTTCAACACGCGCGAGTTCAGGCATGGGCGGGCTTCCGGCACGCTGCGCGCGGTGCGCTGGTGGTTCCTGCTGCTGGCGTTCGCCGTTCCGATTGCGCTGCTGGCGACGGCCATCACCGCAGCCGCCCCGGCGCTCGCGGCCCTGGCTTTCGCGATCCAGTTTGTCGGCCTCATCGCCGAGCGCTGGTCGTTCTTCGCCGAGGCGCGCCACCCGCAGAACCTCTACTACGGCTCGATCGCCTGAGGCGCGGCGGCTACGCTGCGACCCGCCCACACGGTCGGTAACGAGCCCACATTCGGACGTGCGGAGGCTTACTTTCTGATGTGGCGCTTGGCAAGCGCTTCGCGGCGCCGAACGCCGAATAGTCGAGCTGCTACGAGCCAGACAAAAAGTTGACTCTCGAGTCAAAACGTCCCTAGACTCGCACGGGTGTCTGAGACATCCACAGCCGCGCAGCGCGGGAAGCCACAGTGACATCCGACCCGGAGGTGGCGCCCGGAGAAGCACGCGGCCCATTGACTGGCCTCCACGTCGTCGAGCTGGCCGACGGTGTGGCGGGTCCGTACACCGCCAAGCTCCTGGCGGATTTCGGCGCCGATGTCGTCAAGATCGAAGGGCTGGATGGCGACTCCACGCGGCGCCGCGGGCCGTTTCCTGACGACGTTCCCGATCCGGAGGCAAGCGGTCTCTTCGCCTACCTGAACACGAACAAGCGAAGCATCGTCACGGATGTCGGCGCAGAGGCCGGGCGGCGCACCTTGAATGATCTGCTGCGCAGCGCGGACATCTTCGTCATCGACCTGCCGCAAACGCGATTGGATGACATCGGGCTGTCTCTCTCTGCGTTGCGCGACGCGTATTCGAGCCTCGTGATCACGAGCATCACGCCCTTCGGTATTCACGGATCCTGGTCGAAGCGAAGAGGCGACGAGTTGGTGACGTACGCGATGGGCGGCATTGCGTACAGCACGCCCGGTGTGCCTGATGCTGCGAGCGACCTCGAGAGCGAGCCGCCTCTGCATCCTGCATGCTTCGCCGCAGAGACGATAAGCGGCGCCGTAGCGGCGGTCGCGACTCTTTCGGCTGTGCACGTGCGAGCGCAGTGCGGCCACGGCGCTCTCGTGGAGGTGAGTCAACAGGCCGCCGTCGCCACGATGCAGCAGCGCGACATCAACAACGCGTCATATCCGGCGGGGCCGTACAAGCACCAGCGCGTGTTCAGCACGACCACGACAGGCCGGATGCCGAATTTCTACCTGCCGTGCAAGGACGGGTATGTTGCGATCCCCGCCCCGCTCGATGCGCATTGGTCCCGACTCGTGGAGGCCATGGGCAATCCCGACTGGGCGCGTACCCCTCGGTTCGGGAGCGGTGCTGCGCGCACCGCCAATTGCCTGGAGCTGCGTCGCTGCCTCACGCAATGGACGATGACGGTCGGCAGCGACGAGCTGTTCGCCCTTGCAGAACAGTACGACCTACTCATATTCCCGTTCTATCCGGTGCGCAAGATGGTCGACTCGGCGCATGTGCGCGAGCGCCGCAGCGTGATCGACATCGAACTTGGGGGCAGAAGGGCGCGCATACCGGGCGCGCCGGTGCGGATGGCCGCGACGCCTTGGACGCTGCGGCGGCCGGCACCGCGGCGCGGCGAACATACGAAAGAGATCGAGCACGAACTGCGGCATGGAGGCACGGCTCGCGGCGGCGCGCGCCTGGCAGGCACCGGTCCGCAGCCGGATGCGGGCGCAAATGTCTTGCCGCTGTCGGGTGTGCGGGTGCTCGACCTCGGTCAGTTCATCGCGATCCCGTTCTGCACCCTGTGGCTCGCCTGGATGGGCGCGGAGGTGATATCGGTCGAATCCCGCCGGCGGATGACCTCGCGCACCGCTCCGCCGTTCGTTCCGGGCAAGACCGGCAATCCGGACGCCAGCGGCTACTACAACCTTCTGTACAGCGGCAAGAAAAGCGTCACCGTCGATATGACGACGGCGGCGGGCCGCGAGCTCGTGCTTCGACTCGCGGGCCGTGTCGACGTGATGGTCGATAACTATTCGAGCGGCGTGCTGGAGAAGCTCGGCCTCGCCTACGACCGGGTGAGCGAGATCAATCCGGGTATCGTCGCGGTTTCCTGCGGCGCCTTTGGCCGCGCTGGCCCACTGAAAGGCGCGCGCGGCCTGCACAGCGCCGTCAACCTCTTTTCCGGCGTAGCGGACGTAACCGGCTACCCGGCCGGAGCGCCGCGCATTCTGGGCGGGTTCCTGCCGGATCCGTTAGCCGGCACGTATGCAAGCTTCGCGATCCTGTCCGCGCTGCATCACCGCAGGCAGACCGGACGTGGCCAGTTCATCGATCTGGCGATGTACGAATCGCTGATGACGCTGATTCCGGAGGCGATCCTCGACCTGAGCCTCAATGGCCGTGATCCGGCGCGCATCGGCAATCGCGACCGCGTCGATGCACCGCATGGCATCTACCGCTGCCGCGCCGACGATACGTGGATCGCGATAAGCACGCGCACGCAAGACGACTGGCACGCACTGTGCCGGGCCGCCGGGCATATGGACTGGCAGCAGGACCCGCGATTCGCGGACACGCGGGCGCGCCGCACGAACGTCGATGAGCTCGACCGGGCCATCAGCGGGTGGACGCGAACCCTGGATGTGCGGCAGGCGACGGATCTACTCCAGAGCCATGGTGTGGCGGCGGGCCCTGTCTTGCGCACCGACGAGTTGCTCGACGACGAGCAGCTCCAGAGTCTGGGTGTCGTGATCGAGACGGAACATCCGGTGGCGGGCGTGCGTCGGCAACTGGGGCTGCCCTGGCGAGTGGACAAGGGCGGAAGCGCTTATCGGCGCGCACCGCTTCTGGGGGAGCACACGCGGGAAATTTTGACGACCCTGGCCGGCGTCTCGGACGCCGAGTACGCGCGCCTCGAGCGCGACGGGGTCCTGCAGTAGCCGGGAGAAAAGAATGGATTTCGATCTGACCGCCGAGGAGCGGCGCTTTCGTTCGGAGGTTCGCGAGTTCATCAGGCGCGAGCTTCCGCCACAGGCCTGGCTCGAGCACCGTGATCCATCGGAGCACAGCGGGTGGTCGCAGGCGTTTACGAAAGACTTCCGTCGAAAGCTGGGAGCGGCGGGCTATATCGGCATGGGGTGGCCGGCCGAGTACGGCGGGGGCGGGCGCAGCCGCGTTTACCAGATGCTCTTCTGGGATGAGATGACGTACTCCCGGGCGCCCGGCCTGGACCGCTCGATCACCTACGTGCCGAGCGCGCTGCTTGCGTTCGGCACTGAAGAGCAGAAGAAGTTTTTTTTGCCGCGCGTGATCCGCGGCGAAATCTCCTGGTTCGTCGGGTACAGCGAACCCGAGGCGGGCTCGGACCTCGCCAATCTCAAGACGCGCGCCGTCATCGACGGCGATGACTTCGTGATCACCGGACAGAAGTCGTTCTCGAGCGATGCGCACAAGGCGGACTACGGCTGGGTCGTAGCGCGCAGCGATCCGGCTTCGGCCAAGCACCGCGGTCTGACCATGTTCATTGTCGACATGAACAGCCCCGGGATCCGCATCACGGAGCATCCGACCATGGCGGGCTGGACTCACCACGCCGTCTACTTCGATGAAGTTCGGGTTCCACGCTCGATGGTGGTCGGCGAGGTGAACGAAGGATGGAAGATCGTCATGGGTGCCATCGACTTCGAGCGTGGTGCCCTGGCAAGCCATGGGGTCGTCGACTTTCAGCTCGACCGCCTGATCTCGTGGGCGGCACGTGAAAGGGCGGACGGGTCCAGAGAGCTGGATGATCCGGTGGTCCAGGACGAGCTGGTGCGACTCGCGATCGAAAGCGAGACCACACGGCTCACGACCTACTGGATCGCTTCGATGCAAGCCCGTGGACTGAGGCCGCAGCATGAAACCTCACTGGCCGTGCTGGTGAAACGCGAGACCGCACGGAAACTCGACATTGCCTCGATGGAGCGTCTCGGCCCGTTCGCTCCGCTGCGCGCCGGGTCGCCGTGGGCGCCCATGCACGGCGAAGTCGAGGAGGAATATCGGGACCGCATGTATTTCCAGTTCGCCGCGGGCGGGTTCGACATCACACGCAACGTCATTGCTCTGCGCGGGCTCGGCATGCCGCGCTGAGAGATCCGACATGGACATCACACTGAACGACGAACAAAAGCTGATTGCCGAGACGGCATGGGCCTTCGCCAAAGAGGCCCTGCCCGCCGCGCGCATTCGCGAGCTCGAATCCAGCGAAAACGGCTTCGATCCGGCAACGTGGCGGCAGATGGCGGACATGGGCTGGGCCGGGGCGGTGTTTCCGGACGAATACGGCGGTTCCGGCCTCGGCTGGATGGAGCTGGCGCTGATCATGGAAGCGCTCGGACGAGGCGCGGTGCCGAGCCCCATCTATGCTGCGGTGGTGGAGGCAGGCGCGCTGTTGCTCCACGCCGGATCGCCCGAGCAGCGGCGCGTCTGGTTGCCGCGCATCGCGGCCGGCGCGTCAATCGTCACGACCGCGCTGATCGAGGCAGACGGCGGCTGCAGTGCGGGTCAGGTCCAAACCGAGATCGCGCGCAACGGTTCGACCTGCACAGTCAACGGGACGAAGCTCTTCGTGCGTGACGCCGGCGTCGCGGAGGCGATCATCTGTCTCGGACGAGAGCGGGACGATGAGAAGAAGCTAACTCTCATGCTCGTGCCGGCTGACGCACGAGGCATCAGCCGCCGCCGACTGCCCGCGGCCGGCGGCGAAACGCTGTGGGAAGTCACGTTCGAAGCGGTAACCGTGCCGGGCGATGCTGCGATCGGCGCTGCCGGCGGTGCGTGGCCGCACGTCGAGCAGCTTTTGCTGCGCGGCGCGGCAATGAAGTCTGCCGAGCTCGTGGGGATCGGCCAGGCAGCGCTGGACCTGACTGTGGCGTATGCGGGGACACGCGTGCAATTCGGCCGCGCGATCGGCACCTTCCAGGCCGTGCAGCATCATTGCGCAGACATGTATCGCGCCATCGCGGTGAGCCGCCTGCTCGTGTGGCAGGCTGCGGCCCGGCTCGATTCAGCCAAGCCTGCCCTGCGCGAAATAGCGATGGCCAAGGCGAAGACCAGCGAAGCAATACCTGCGGTTACGCGGACTGCGCACCAGATTCACGGCGCGTTCGGCTTCTACCGCGATTACCCCCTCGAGCTCTACTACCATCGCGCGATCGCGGCCGCAGCGGCGTACGGCCATGTCAATCACCAGCGGCGAGCGCTCGCGCGCTTGCTTCGGGACGACCTGGAGCAGTTTCGCGGAGACCACCGCCATGAATTACCAGTACATCATTTCTGAGCAGAGTGACGACGGCATCGTCACGGTGACGATCAACGACCCGGAGGCGAAGAACGCGGTCAACTGGGTCATGAACAAGGAGCTCGTCGCCGAATGCGGGCGCATCGAGTCGGATCCGAAAGCGCGCGTGCTGATCCTGACCGGATCGGGAAACATCTTCTGTTCGGGCGGCAACATCAAACGCATGGTCGCGCAGGGCAAGTCCCTCAAGCCGCCGGACCCCACGATCAGGGAGCAGATGTTTCCGCACGAAGCGGACATGCGCGCCGTCGTCGTGTCGCTGCGCCGGCTCAGCAAACCCGTCATCGCCGCCGTGAACGGTCCCGCAATCGGCTCCGGGCTGGGCATCGCCTCGGGCTGCGATATCCGCATCGCGGCGACGACGGCGCGTTTCGGCTGGGTTTTTCTGCGCCGGGGCATCATCCCTGACGACGGCAGCCTCGCATTCATCCCGCAGATCATCGGCTACAGCCGCGCATTTCTGTGGGGCGTGACCGGGCGCACGATCGATTCGGCGGAAGCCCTCGCGGACGGTTTCGTGAGCGAGGTGGTGGAGCCCTCGCGGCTCATGGATCGGTGTCGGGAGCTTGCGCGCGAGATCGTCGAGCAGTGCCCCCCTGTCACCGTGCAGCTATTCAAGTTGTCGCTGACCGAGTCGCTTTACAGCGAGCCCGAGGACGCCGTGCGCATCACGGAGCGGGCGCAGCTCATCGCGCGGGGTACGCAAGACCATTCCGAGGCTTTGAAGGCGTTCGCCGAAAAGCGCCGCCCCATCTGGAAGGGACAATAACCGACGATGAGAGAGGCTCTCGTTCCGAAGGATCCGGCGCTCGCTTCGTCAGCGAAGACGTTTTCAGCCGCGATCGCAGCGCTTGGCACGGTATGGACATCGGGCTGCACGGCTGCGCGCTTCGATCCCGTCTACCGGCGTATGGTGGTCGAAGGGGACCTCGTCGAGCAGGCAAGGATCGCGCTCGACAAGATCAAGGCCGCGTTGTCGGCAGGCGATCTCGCACTGCGCAGCGTCAGCGCGATGGTGCAGTACTTGACCCCGGCAGCCCTCGACGAGATCGAGCCGTTACAGGCGTTCTATCGGGACGCATTCGAGGGCCGGGTCCCGCTCGTGAATACGATCGTCGTGAAGAGGCTGCTGCGCGAGACCGCCGTGATCGAGATCGAGGCGATTGCCGGACAGCGACCGGAATTGGCGCTCGAATACTTACCGGCCGTCAGTGCGGTCGAAACGGATGCGGCACGAGCGGGTGTGGAGCGCCTGCTCGCGGCTCGACGCCTGACCTGGAGCGACCTCGCCAAGCAGACCGAATTTGTCGCCTCCGGGCGCACCGGTGCGCTGCATGCGCGGGGTCGACGTGAAGAAGGTTTGCAGGTCGTGATGCCCCGCGTGATCGAAGCGGGCGCCGGGTCGCAGATCCAGGCCGCGGTGCGCCGATCCGACCGGATTCTCGTCATGTCGGCGTATGGCGAGGCAACAGCCGGCGGCGTGGTCGAGCAATGCCGGGCGATCTATTCGGATCTCGCCGAGCGCCTGGCGCGGGCCGGCAGCGGACTCGGCGCCGTCGTCAAGACGACCGAGTTCGTAACGTCGGCGGCGCTCGCCGCATACAGGGGAACCGCGGAAGTCCGCCGTCAGATCTTTGCAGCGCCGTATCCGGCCGCCACCGGGGTGGTCTGCGAAAGCCTGGGCGAGCCCGACTCGCAGATTGCCGTGGAAGTGATCGCGGTGAGCGACAGAACGTGACCTCGCGGATGACCGAAGCGTTGAAGTCCTGCGTCGGTCGCGAGGTGACCTACAGTGCGCCCGAGCCGGTCGGCAGAGCATCGATCCGCTACTTCGCCGTCGCCACCGGGGACACGAACCCGCTGTATTCCGACGAAGCCGTCGCGAGTCTCAGTCGTCACGGCGGGGTGATCGCGCCCCCCACGATGGTGTGCGAGACCGCCCAGTTCTACACGGCGCCGCAAACCGCGGATGGTTACCTCGGGCACCGCTGGGATCTGCCGATCGAAAGTGACCGCAACATCCGCGGCGGCAACGAGTACGAGTTCTTCCAGCCCGTGCGCCCCGACGACAGCATCACGGTGACCTGGCGCATCGTGGACATCTACGAGCGTGAGACGCGAAAAGGAGGCTCGGCGATATTCGTCATCTCCGAGGCCCGCTACGTCAACCAACGCGGTGAGCTTCTCGCGATCAACCGCGAAACGATGATCCGTTGATGACGAGAGCGGCGAATCGAGCCTTCGATGGCATTGTGGTCGGCGAGCGTCTGCCCGCGCTTGAGATCGACGTGACGCTGGCGTGCCTGGTCATGTATGCGGCAGCGACATGGGATTTCCACCGGTACCACTACGACACGCGCTACGTGAACGAACGCGGATTTCCTGCGCCGTTCGTCGACGGCCAGATGCTGGGTGCGCTCATCGCGCGACAGCTCATGGACTGGGGCGGTCACGACGCATTCCTGCGGCGTCTGCGGTATCGGCTCAGTGCGATGGTGTTCGTCGGCGATCGGATCGTGGTCTCGGGCGAGGTCGCGCACACACGAGTGGATTCAGGCCACGGCCTGGCGGTGTGCCGGGTCGAAATCGTGAAGTCGGATGGAACGTCAGTCGTGTCGGCGGCCGAGGGGACGGTGGATTTCGGCCCGATGGCCGGCGAGCCTGCCGCATAAGAACGTTACACAACGAGGAGCGCGCGTGAAAGCTACTGCAGAACTGAAACGAGCAATGAAGAGTCTGGCCATCGCCGCATGCGCTGCGGCAACGCTGTGGCACGGTGCCGCGAGCGCCCAGGGCTATCCGACGAAGCCGATCCGGATGGTTTTGCCGTTCGCCGCGGGCGCGCCGAGCGATCTGCTGGGACGCATGATTGCGCAGAGAATGAGCGCGCAGATCGGGCAGGCTGTTGTTGCCGACAATCGCGCGGGTGCGGGCGGCACCATCGCGGTTGCGCACGTCGCAAAATCGGCGCCCGACGGCTACACGATTCTGGTGACCTCACCGGCCGTAGCACTCGGGCCGCTGCTCTATTCGAACGTCGGCTATGACCCGACGCGCGATCTCGTGCCGATCGCGCGGCTCGTGACGATCGAGAACGTGATGCTCGTCCATCCGGCCGTTCCCGCGAAGACGTTGAAGGAGTTCGTCGCGCTCGCACGCGCGCATCCCGGCAAGCTCAACTACGGCTCGGGCGGACCCGGGACGACGAACCACCTCGCCAATGAGCTGCTGATCAGCCTGGAGAAGTTGAAGCTCGTGCACGTCCCGTACAAGGGCGCGACGCTCGCGGCCGTGGGTCTGATGGCCGGCGAGGTGGACGAGCTGGTCGTCGGCGTGTCTTCGTCGGTGCCGCTCGTCAAGGCAGGAAAGGTCCGCGCGCTGGTGGTGTTGTCGAACAAGCGCGACCCGTTGCTGCCCGGTGTGCAGAACTCGACGGAAGCCGGATTCCCGGGGTTCGTGATGCCGAGCTGGTATGGCATGTTCGCGCCCGCGGGAACTTCCCGGGACGTCGTGAGCAGGCTCTACAAGGAAGTGGTGCGGGCATTCGAGGACCCGACGCTCAAGACGCAGATGGCCGCGGCCGGAATCAACCAGTGGCTCGGATCGCCGGACGATCTGACGAATGTCGTCCGGGGTGAGTCAGCCCGATACGAGAAGATCATTCGGAGCGCCGGGCTCAGGAAAGACGCCCTGTAGCTCGAGCGATGGCATCCAAGTTCGAGGGCGAAGCGGAAGCGGCCATGACCGAGCGTAGACCGGAGCTCCCCGCTTTTCAGCGGCTTTTCAGTCCTCGCGGCATCGCGATCGTCGGCGCGAGCGGCGACGTGACGCGTACCGGCGGACAGACAGTGCGTGCGCTCAACCGTTCGGGTTTCCGCGGCGGAATCTTTCCGGTCAATCCAAAGTATCGCGAGATCGACGGACGGCGCTGCTACGCGAACGTATCGGAGATCGAAGAGCCGTGTGATCTGGCGGTCATCGCGCTGCCGGCGGCGCACGTGCCGAACGCAGTGCATGAGTGCGGGCTGCGCGGAATCGGCTACGCGATCATCCTGGGAGGCGGTTTCCGCGAATCCGGCGAGGAGGGCGCCCGGCTCGAAATGCAGATGCTCTCGTCGGCACGCGAGCACGGGGTACGGTTGATCGGGCCGAACTGCATCGGGCTCGTCAACGCGCACGAGCATGTGATCGCCGCCTTCGGCAGCATGGCCCGGGCCCCCCGCTTAGAGCCGGGTCCCGTATCGGTCGCGGTGCAGAGCGGTGGTTTCGGTATGAGCGTCGTGATACGCGCAGCGATCGCTGGAATCGGATTCAGATACGTAGTCGCGACGGGCAGCGAATCCGACATCACGACGCCGGAGCTCATCAACGCCTACGTAGACGATCCGGGGACCAAGGTGATCCTGGCCTACGTCGAAGGCGTTCGTGACGGACGCGCATTGATGGCGTCCCTGCGGCGTGCGCTCGCGGCGGGTAAGCCGGTCGTCCTGTGGAAGGGAGGGAAGACGGCGCAGGGCGCGCGCGCGGCCCAATCCCACACCGGAAATCTCACGAGCACGTACGACGTCTATCGAACGGCCATACGTCAGTGCGGCGCGCTCGAGGTTTTCGAGTCGGAGCAGGCGGTCGACTTTCTCCGCGCGTTCGTCGCAGGACGGACGCCGAAGGGCCGCAATGTCGCGATCGTCACGAACACCGGTGGTTCGGCGGTGGTGTTTTCCGACGCGGCCGACCGCGCCCGACTGGAGCTTGCTCCGCTCGGTAGCGAAACAAGAACGCGTCTCGCCGCGGCGCTTCCGCCTCTTGCATCGACGGCCAATCCTGTCGATACGATGGCAGGCTATCCACGGCCCGAGCACGCGAACGACTATCGCACGGCGCTGGAAGCGATTCTCCGCGACCCGCACATCGATCAGCTTTGCGTGCTCTTTGGCACGATCGCCGGCGGCACGTTCGAGCTCAGCGCGCGAGTCCTCGCGGAAGCCGCACGAGATTCGGAAAAGCCGGTCTTCGGCTTCACCGCAATTCCCGAGACCATTTCCAACCAGGGCCGGGACATTCTGCGGGATGCGCGCATACCGCTCTTTTCGACACCGTCGCGCGCGGCCCACGCGATGGGGCTGCTCGCCGACTTCGCGGAGGCGCGATTGCGGAGCTCCGCAGATCAGCTCGCCGAGCTCGCGCCGTTGCCGGAGCTTCCGCCCTGCGCCATTACGCTGGACGAGCACGAAAGCAAGGCGATCATCGCAGCCGCGGGCATTTGCGTAACGCGCGACGTGCTGCTTCCGATCAACCCGGCTGCGGGCGATTTGTCGGGCGTGTCTTTTCCCGTCGCGCTGAAGCTCGTATCGCGCGATATCGCGCACAAGAGCGATATCGGCGCCGTCAGGTTGAACGTGGCTCGTGACGCACTCATAGACGTCGCCGGGGACATCGTCGCGCGCGCCCGGAAGGCTGCGCCGAACGCATCACTTTGCGGGCTGCTCGCGTGTGAGATGGTCACGGACGGCATCGAGACGATCGTCGGCGTAAACAACGATGAGAGTTTCGGGCCCGTGGTCCTGTTCGGCCTTGGCGGAGTCTTTGCCGAGGCGCTGAAGGACGTCGCCTTTCGCATCGCGCCTTTCGGACTGGACGAAGCAAGAGCGATGATTTCGGAGCTGCGCGGCTACGCGCTGTTCGAAGGCGCGCGTGGACGCCCGTCTGCGGACCTCGAGGCGCTTGCGAATACGCTGGTGCGCGTCTCCGCGCTCGCGTGGGCGCTGCGTGACCGGCTCGCTGAACTGGACATCAACCCGCTGCTCGTCCGGCCTCGCGGCCGCGGCGTCGTTGCGGCCGACGCGCTCGTCGTACTACGTTGAAGCCGCCGCGGCTCCTCTATTGCACTTTGATTCCGGCGTCGCGGATTGCCTTGCGCCAGCGTGCAGTCTCGCTCTGGATGAACGCACGGAATTCGCCAGGTGAGGTGCCGACGCCGATAACGCCCAGCGAGGCGAAACGCTGCGCGATGTCGTGTGACTTGACTGCCTCGACCGCGGCCTTGTTGAGCGTTTGAAGCACCGGCGCAGGCGTCTTAGCCGGCGCGCAGAGCCCTTGCCACGTGGTGCCTTCGAAGCCTGGAACGCCGGCTTCACTGATGGTGGGGACGTCAGGCGTTACCGGGAACGGCTTCAGCGTGGCAATGCCAAGCGGGCGCAGGCGTCCCGCCTTGATGTTCGGAAGCGATGCCGAAATAGCTTCGAACATCATGTGGAGCTGACCTGCCAGGAGATCGATCGCGGCGGGACCCGATCCTTTGTAAGGCACGTGCGTGAGATTGACGCCCGCGGCCGACTTGAAGACTTCACCCACGAGGTGCGAGGCGGAGCCAACGCCGGCCGAGCCGAAGTTGAGAGCCCCGGGCTTCGCTTTCGCCGCGGCGATCAGGTCGCGCACGCTGCCGAACGGCGACGCGGGGTGCACCAACAGCACATAAGGCGAAGAGGAGATCAACGAGATGCCGGCGAGATCGCGCTGCGGATCGTAAGCACTGGTGCCGGTGAGCAGGGGATTGATCACCATGACGCTGGAGCTGCACAGAAGCATCGTGTAGCCGTCCGGCTTTGCTCTCGTCACTGTTTCCGCCCCGAGCGCGCCGCCGGCGCCGCCGCGATTGTCGATCACGACCGTCTGTCCGAGCAGCTCCTCCATTTTCTGGCCGACGATCCGCGCGGACAGGTCGGCAATCCCGCCGGGCGCGAATGGCACCACCAAACGCAGCGGCCGCGCTGGAAAGGTTTGCGCTGCGGCGTACGTCGAGCACAGGAGCACGAACAGGGGGAGCCATCGGACCGCGGGGCGAAGCTGCATTGGCGGTAATCTCCTTTTGAACGCCGGGTCAAAACAGTATGCCATAATCTCCAAGCAAACTTGACCCTAGAGTCAAAACCTAGCAGCGCAATCCGACTTCGAAAGGACGCACCGAGTGAGCAAGAGCGGACTCCATACGAGCATTTGCGACGACCTGAACATCAAGTACCCGTTCTTCCTCGCCGGCATGGGTTCGAAAGGCAAGGCGACGCCCCCGGAGCTCGTTGCCGCGGTTTCCGAAGCAGGCGGGCTCGGCGTGCTCGGCTGCTCGTGGCTTGACGGCAACGAAGTGCGTCGGCGCATTCGTGCCGTTCGCAAGCTGACCGATAAGCCGTTCGGAGTTGACCTGCTGTTGCCGGCGAGCATGGAGCAGAGCTCGATCCCGGACCGGGCTGAGATGCGTGCTCGCATTGCGCGCGACTATCCGAAGCACGTTGCGTTCGTGCAGTCGTTGCACGAGAAATTCGGAATCAAGCCGCTCGAAGCGCAAGGCGATGCGCTGTCGCCCGATTTCATACGGGCGCAGGTCGACGTTTGCATCGAGGAGCGGGTGGCGGTATTTGCCGCGGGGCTCGGCGATCCCTCCTGGGTGGTGCCGCGCGCGCGTGAGGCCGGCATCAAGGTGATGGGGTTGGTCGGCACCGTGCGGGCGGCACAGCGACAAGTGGCGGCAGGTGTCGACTATGTCATCGCGCAGGGTTACGAAGCCGGAGGCCATACCGGCAAGATCGCTAACTTTCCGCTGATTCCCTCCGTGGTCGATGCCGTCGCCCCGATCCCTGTCGTCGCGGCGGGCGCCATTGCCGACGGACGCACGATGGTCGCAGCGCTGGCCTTGGGCGCCGTCGCCGTGTGGGTGGGCACCGCCTTCCTCGTAGCCGAAGAGTCGCGCATCTATCCGGCGCACCAGGAGGAGATACTGAAGGGCAAGGCCGACGACTTCGTGGTCACTCGCGCGTATACCGGCAAGACCGCACGCGACTTCGACAATCCGGTCATCCGCGCGTGGGACAGCTCCGGCCTGAGCCCGCTGCCGATGCCGCTGCAAGGCGTGCTCATGGGCGACTTCGTCGCCGCCGCCGAAGCTGCGGGTCGTTACGACCTCATCAACAATCCCGCGGGGCAGATCAGCGGCTTGTTGAAGAAGAAACGGCCCGGGCGCGAGATCATGCTGTCGATCATCCGGGAGGCGGAGGGGGTTCTCGACCGGCTCGGGTCACTGCGTCAGCCGACATGACGACTCGCGCGCTGCAGTCACGTGCTCACCATCTTCAGCGCTTTCGCGCGCAGGAGACGATTTCCGGTGCCTTCGCAGATAGCGGCGGCTGCTTCCTGCAGCGCCTCGATGAGTCGATCGACAACCGGCGAGGAGTAGCCCTGCTTCCGCGTGAATGCGCCGACTGGACGATTCCAGATCATTTCGCTAACGGCGACGGGCCGTAGCAGTTCGGCATGCCTTGCGCCGCTGACGACCGACCACGATTGAAACGCGAGGAGGTCGGTCTCGGCGACGATCTGGAGCAGTGTCGATAGCGTGCCGGTGCGCACGACGCATTTCGGCGCGCCGAGCCCCAGCTCGCGAAACCGCTGTGCAAGCCATTCCCACGGCGCCGTGCCCAGTGGGGGCAGAGCCCAGCTCGCATCCGCGAGAGCCTCGATCGTATTCCCGCCGCGCCGCTGTACGGGATGCTCGCGGCGGCTCAGGACGGTTACCTGATCGTGCATCAGAAACGTTTGATTGAAGCCTAGTGCGCAAGCGGTGGTGATGCTCGCCAGTACGACGTCGAGCTTCCGCTCCTGCAGCGCCGGAAACAGGGTTTCACTGTTTCCAGTGCAGATATCGAGCGTCACGCCGGGACAACGCTGCAATAGCGCAATGCAGGCCGCCGGCAGGAGACGCTGTCCTGCGGCGAGCCCGGTGCCGATGCGCAGATGTCCCGCCTGCCCCGTGGCGAGCTCCGTAAGCTCGCGCCGGATGTCGACATCGGCGGCGTATACACGCTCCGCGTGTGCGACAAGGTGTTCGCCGCAGGTCGTAAGCCGCACACCCTTGGGCGTGCGCTCCAGAAGTTTGACAGCGAGCTCGCGCTCCAGGCGGGCGATGCATTTCGTCAGCGCCGGCTGAGTGAGCTTTACGCTCTTGGCGGCGCGTCCCAAATGCCCATGAACCGCTACAGCACGCAAATAACCCAGGTCACGCAATTCCATCTGCTCCCCTTCGAGCCATCATAACTGAGAGTAATCGAGAGTGGGAACGCGAGTTATTTGAAGTAAGCAGGGCCTTATGCCACGCTCCATTCAAGCAATTTCTTACGAGGGGTTTGGTCCATGAACGCGCTGGAAATGAAGATGGTCGGTCTGCTCCAGGACCTGAACGAGAACCATCACGCCTTCGGCGTGAAGGGCAACATGGAGAGCTCCGGCATGGAGGCCTGGGAGACGATGCGTCTCAAAGAAGTGACGATGAGAGCGGGACTCAAGCTGACCATCAAGCTCGGCGGCGCGGAGGCGCTGACGGATATGCGCCATGCGCGCGCATTAGGCGCGGACCGGGTAGCGGCCCCCATGACCAGTTGTCAGTTCTCTCTGAGGAAATTCATCGCGGGTATCGACCGCGTTTATTCTCCGGAGGAAAAGAAGAACGTGAGCTTCATCTTCTACATCGAGACGATCAACGCCTACAGCAATCTCGACAGCATGCTCGAGGCGCCGAACATCGAAGCGCTGAGCGGACTTGTTATCGGGCGCGAAGATCTGGTGTGGTCCATGGGGCTTGCCGGATCCGATGCCGATTACAACAGTGCGCGTGTGCTCGAGCTTACGAAAGACACGTTGAAGAAAGCCAAGGCCAAGGGGCTGGAGACGACCGTCGGCGGCGGCATCACGAGCGCGGGCAATCTCAAGAATCTCAAGGAGCTGGAGCCCGGGCTGCTCAACGGCATCCAGACGAAAATGATCCGGTTGCAATGCCCGGCGGCTTTCAGCCAGGGCAACGCGGGGCTATTGAAGGCGACCGAGTTCGAATTGCTCTGGATGAAGAATAGAACCAGCTACCACGAGCCGACTTCCCAGGCCGATCTGAAGACGATCCAGGCGCTGGAAGCGAGATATCGCGCTCTGCAGTAGCTTTTTCGGCGCGAGGTCGGGCCGCCTGGGAGCGGCGTCGCGCACAGCTACTTGGATCGCCATTCGAGGAGAGGTAAAAAATGATGAAAGCGATACGGCGCAAGGCGCCGAGTTGTCTGGCAACGTCCGCTGTTCTCGTGCTGTGCGCAGCACATATTCCTGCCGCGACCGGCGCTCAATCCGAGTATCCAACCAAGCCGATCCGGATGCTCGTCGGCTTTGCGCCCGGTGGCGGAACCGACATCGTCGCCAGGATCGTGGGGCAGCGGCTCGGGGACGTGCTCGGACAGCAGGTGGTCGTCGACAATCGCGCAGGCGCAAATCAGATCATCGCATCCGAGATCGTGGCCACGGCTCGGGCGGACGGCTACACACTGCTCATGCCGTCGGCCGGCTTCACCATCAATCCGGCACTCCAGGAAAAGTTGCCGTTCGACCCGATCAAGAGCTTCACGCCGATTTCACTGCTCGCTGCGGCCCCGAACGTTCTGGTGGTTCATCCTTCGTTAGCCGTGCGCTCCATACCGGATCTCATCGCGGTCGCGCGCAAAAAACCCGGGCAACTGCTCTATGGCTCCGGCGGAGTCGGTACACCGAGCCACGTGGCCGGAGTCCTGTTTGCGGCGCTCAACAAGATCCGCCTCGGCCATGTGCCTTACAAGGGATCGGGCCAGGCGCTCAGCGCCATGCTGAGCGGAGAATTTCAGGCGTCCTTCCCGCAGCTCTCCAGCGGCATCCCGCATATCAAGTCAGGAAAGCTGATCGCGCTGGGCGTGACCACCAGCCGCCGGTCACCGTTGATGCCCGAGCTCCAGACCGTGGCGGAGGCGGGCACGCCGGGATTCGAGGCCAGCAGTTGGACTGGGTTGATGGGCCCGGCCGGAATGCCGAAGAGCGTCGTCGCAAAGCTGAGCGAGACCATCAACCGCATATTCAAGGAACCGGAGATGGTGGATAGGCTCTCCAAACAGGGAAACGATATCGTCGCGAGCTCGCCGGAGCAGTTCGCCGGGACAATCTCGGGCGAAATTGCGCAATGGAAGAAGGTCCTGGCTTCCGAACGTATCAAGTGAGGGAACCGCGCGGAACTGAGCGCCGCCGGAATATATGCGTGGCGCCTCCTTATCCGATCGTGATGCCGGCGTAAACAAACTCAGCGACCCACCGAAATCACTTCCTGAGGCGGTAAACAGCCAACGCCAGCGCTAGGAGCGTGCCGCCGGGCAGGACATCTCCACCGCCAGTACGGCCCGGTTGCGACGAGAAGCAGCAGACGGGCCCGATCGTTGCACAACTCGTCCTCGCCAATTCACGGAGGAATTGCAGTGGGCATCATCTGGGCGATAGTCATCGGATTCGTAGTGGGGCTTGTGGCGAAGATGTTGATGCCAGGGCGCGACCCTGGTGGTTTCATCATCACCATACTGATCGGCATTGTCGGTTCACTCATCGCCACGTATGGCGGTCAGGCGCTCGGCGTGTACGAGGCCGGAGAGGCAGCCGGATTCATCGGTTCGCTGCTTGGCGCCATCATCCTTCTCGTCATTTACCGACTCGTTCGAGGTCGCAAAGCCTAGCCGGCCGATAAGGGCTCCTGCTGGCTGCGTTCATGCAAAGGATGGTGCGAGTCCCCCGAGCAATACTCGTCGGCGTCCAACTGCCAGGAGTCGACGATGTCGCTCACGCCGCAAATCTGGCCGAACTCGGGCGTCTCGTGAAGACGCTCGGCTATGAGGTCGTCGGCACGGTGTCGCAAAAGCGCGGCGCGATCGACAGCGCGGCCGTGCTCGGCAAGGGCCGGCTCGAGGCGCTCGCGGCGATGACGGGCGGAAGCGGCATCATCGAAACGATGGCGGTCGCTCGGAAGTCCAAAGCCCGCGAGCGCTTCGAAGGTGACGACGAGGAGACGGAAGCGTCAGCGCCGACGCCTGCTGGCGGCGCGGAGCGAAAGCCGGAGTTCGTGATCGTCGACCACGAGCTCTCGCCTAACCAGGCGCGGAACCTGGAGCGTTCAACCGGTGCGCAGGTGCTCGATCGCACGGGCGTGATCGTCGAGATCTTCAACCGTCACGCGCGCAGCCGCGAGGCCCGGCTGCAGGTGGAGATGGCACGGTTGAAGTACGTGGCGCCGCGGCTGCGGGAGTCTTCGGCCGGTCCCGGCCGGCAGCAGGGCGTCGGCGCTGGCGAGTCGGACCTCGAGCTCGACCGGCGCAAGGTTCGAGATCGGCTCGCCGAGCTGAAACAGCAGCTGGACGAGATCCACCGCGACAACAGCCAGCGCCGCTACGCGCGGCGCGATCAGCTTCGTGTCGCGCTCGTCGGGTACACGAACGCAGGCAAGTCGTCGCTCATGCGCGCACTGACGGGCAGTGAAGTACTGGTCGCCGACAAGCTCTTCGCAACCCTGGACACGACGGTGCGCGCGCTGCATCCGCCGACGAATCCACGCGTCCTCGTCTCGGATACGGTCGGGTTCATCAGGAAGCTGCCGCACGATCTCGTCGCTTCGTTCAAATCCACGCTGGACGAGGCGCTGGAAGCATCCTTGCTGCTGTTCGTCGTCGATGCGTCGGATCCCGCGCACGAATCGCAACTCGAGGTGAGCCGCTCAGTCCTCCAGGAGATCGGCGCCGACGTGATCCCGTCCCGCTTGATCCTCAACAAGATCGATCGCCTCGCCGAGGCCGATCGCGCCGCGCTTCGCGCGAAGCACCCGGACGCAATCCTCGTCTCCGCCAAATCGCCACCGGACGTAGCGATGCTGCGCGAGACACTCATCGCGTTCTTCGAAGAGTCGATGGTCGAAGAGGAGCTCGTGCTGCCGTACGCGAAGCAGTCGCTGCTCGGCGAGATATACGAGCATGCGCGCGTGCTTTCCGAGGAGCACGACGCGGCTGGGCGCATTCTCAAAGTGCGAGGCCTGCCCAGCGGGATTGCGCGTCTTCGAAGAGCGCTCGCCGATTCGTGAGCACGAATTCCATCGTTAACTGCTCTGGGGCCAGACGAAGTCCGGGCGCAATCCTGCGTAGACGGGGCGCGCGTCATCGGGTTTCGGAATCCCGGAAGCAGGATCGTAGAACGCGTGATACGTGGCGGCCAGCTTCTGTGGGTCATGCCCCATTAGGTTGGGCACGATCACCCGGATGCGATGTTGCTTGTCGTCGAGCATGATGGGGGTGCCACAGGTTTCGCAAACGCACAGCTCGAGCGGTCCGGTGGGATTCTGATCGTTGAAGGGCAGGCGTTTCACGCTCCCGGCCCCCTCTACCGTCAGATCTGCGTGCTTGAAGAAGACCACATGCGTAGTGGGCTGTCCGGTGACCCGTTTGCAAACCGAGCAGTGACATATATGGCTGTCGATCGGATCGGTGTCCGAATAGGTGCTGTGGTGGGTACAGCCACCTGCATACTTATGTGCCATGTCGACTTGCCCCCCGAAATGACGCTCAGTCTGGCATAGCGGATGTTAAAACCCAAGGGGTGCGCGTCGCGGGCCGGGATTCCGCACAGCATGTTACGCCGGCTGAATGAACTCACCGCGACCGAAGTAGTCTCGCGCGAGACTAAATGAGAAGGACGCTAATCCGCCTTCAAGCCGCGCTCCTTGACGACTTTCGCATAGCGCTGAAGCTCGCTCTTCAGGAAGGTCGCGAACTGCTCGGGCGAGCTCGCGATCACGTCCATTCCCGAGCGGCTGAAAGTGGTGGAAAGCTCGGGTGAGCGAAGCGCGCTGACGATGTGCTTGTTCAGGAGCCCTACGACCGGGCTCGGCGTGCCAGCGGGTGCCAGGATGCCGATCCAGCTCGCAAATTCGTAGTTCGGCACGCCGCTCTCGGCAACAGTAGGCACCTGCCCTTCGTCGGGTCGGACCGCGGTATGCGGTTGAAATTGCTGTCAATCACTTGGAAATCCGGCCCGATCTGACGCTTAGGTGCGCATTTTTCGGCTCGGAAATCCTAACCATTTGCGCTCGTGATCCTTAGGCACCTACAAACGTGCGCGAGGCGGGGATACGGCGGAGGAGGGGGGCTGTCGGCTCCAGTTGCCACGCAGTGCGCTGGCTGCGTGCGGGCGGTGCAAGCGCGTCGGGCGGCAATATTGGTTGTGAAAGTGGGCTTCTAAGGCGTTCAGAAGCTCGACGTAGAACCGTTCGATTCCGTTTATCAATGGGTTGGCCGGGTCCGACCCTTACGGTCTCGACCGCAGTGCGCTGGCTGCGTGGAGGGCGGTGCGAGCGCGTCGGGCGGCAATATTAGTTGCGAAAGTGGGCTTCTAAGGCGTTCAGAAGCTCGACGTAGAACCGTTCGATTCCGTTTATCAATGGGTTGGCCGGGTCCGACCCTTACGGTCTCTAAATGAGAGAGAGCGCTAATCCGCCTTCAAGCCGCGCTCCTTGACGACTTTCGCATAGCGCTGAAGCTCGCTCTTCAAGAAGGTCGCGAACTGCTCGGGCGAGCTCGCGATCACGTCCATTCCCGAGCGGCTGAAAGTGGTGGAAAGCTCGGGTGAGCGAAGCGCGCTGACGATGTGCTTGTTCAGGAGCGCTACGACCGGGCTCGGCGTGCCAGCGGGTGCCAGGATGCCGATCCAGCTCGCAAATTCGTAGTTCGGCACGCCGCTCTCGGCAACAGTAGGCACCTGCCCTTCGTCGGGTCGGACCGCGGTATGCGG
>DASPNJ010000100.1:0-6603 GCA_035626595.1 Burkholderiales bacterium | reverse complement strand
GCGCGACGTGCCGACGAGCCTGAAGCCGCTGCCGATCGGCATTTCGAAGGAGCTTCGGGTCGGACAGTCGACCTTCGCCATCGGCAACCCGTTCGGCCTCTCGCGCACGCTGACGACCGGCATCATCAGCGCGCTCGAGCGCAAGCTCCCGACCGCCGGTGGACGTGAGGTGCGCGGCGTGATTCAGACCGACGCGGCAATCAATCCGGGGAACTCCGGCGGGCCTCTACTCGATACCGCGGGACGGCTGATCGGCGTGACCACCGCGATCTACTCTGAGACCGGCCAGTTCGCCGGCATCGGATTCGCGATTCCCGTCGATCTCGTGAATCGCGTCGTGCCGCAGATCATCACCTCCGGACGCGCGCCGCGGCCCGGCATCGGGATCGTCGCGGCGGACGAGCGCGTGGCCGGCCAGCTCGGCGTGCGCGGCGTGCCGGTGCTCGCCGTCGCGCCCGATGCGCCGGCGGCTGCGGCGGGTCTGAAGGGCTTCGATCGCGCCACCGGTCAGCCGGGCGACATCATCGTCGCAGCGAATGGAAAAGCGGTGGAAAGCGTGGCCGACCTCGCGACCGCGCTCGATGAAGTCGGCGTCGGCAATACCGTGACGCTCACGCTCCAGCGCGTCGACAAGTCCAAGCGCGAGATCCAGGCGCGCGTGATCGACGTCGGCAAGTAACGCGACGCCGCGGCCGTGTCCAGGCTCCTTCGTATACGCAGGAGCCGGGATATGTGCCGGTCAGCCGTCATCCCTGATACGACCGCCGGGCCGGTTGACGATCCGCGGCGGGTCCTTCGCCGCCTCCCTGCCCCGCGTGAACGCGATGGGGTCGTGAAAGATGACCGAGCAGCGCGAGCACTTGAATAGCGGCGTGTCCCGGTAGTGGCCGTCCGGCTTTTTCACCTGCACCACCGCGTAGGTGGTGGAGTCGCACATCGGGCATTTGAACGAGCGCGCGGCCATGTCAGAAGAGCGTCATCTGCTGCGCCCCGCCCGGCACGCGGAAAAGAGTCGTGTCGAGCTCGCGGTCGCCGCGCCTGTTGAAGCCGATCCGCTTGCATGCGATCTCGAAGCGTTTCTCGAGCAGGTCCGCGAGCAGCCCCGTCCCGCTCATGCGGCTGCCGAAGCACGGATCGTTGTCGCGCCCCTGCCGCATCTGATGGACGCGGCTCATGACGTGCTTCGCCTTGAGCGGATAGTGGCGCTCGAGCCAGTCCTTGAAGACGTCTTTCACTTCCCACGGCAGCCGCAGCAGCACGTAGCCCGCTGTGCGCGCGCCGTGCGCCCACGCCGCCTCCAGCACGCTCTCGATCTGGTCGTCGTTGATGAACGGGATGACGGGCGCGAGCAGCGCGCACACGGGAATGCCGGCGTCGGAGAGCCTTTTGATGACCTGTAAGCGACGTGTGGGCGCCGCGCAGCGCGGCTCCAGCCGCCGCGCGATCTCGTGGTCGAGGTTGTTGAGCGAAATCGTGACGGCCGAGAGCCGCTTCGCCGCCATCGGTGCGAGCAGATCGATATCGCGCTCGATCGTCGCGTTCTTGGTGATGAGCCCGATCGGCTGGTTGAACTCGCTGCACACCTCGATGATCGAGCGCGTGATCTTCCACTCGCGCTCGATCGGCTGATAAGCATCGGTGTTCACGCCGATCGCGATCTCCGAGCACTTGTAGCCGGGCCGCGAGAGCTCCGCGCGCAGGAGCTCGGCGGCATTGGGCTTCGCGAAGATGCGCGTTTCGAAGTCGATGCCCGGGGAGAGATTGCGGTAGGCGTGCGATGGGCGGGCGAAGCAATTGTGGCTCACCACGCCGTTCGCGATGAAATCGCCCGTCTCGGTGGTGATGTCGTAAAGACGCATCGCTTTACCGAGCGGCTCGATACTGACAACGCGCAGCTTCGCGCTGCTTTTTACGGCTCGACCCTCGATATCGAGTTTTTGCGTGACCGCCGGATCGACCGTGTGAAAGAAACGCAAGTGCTCGCGTAAACCGCCGATTACACGGATGATTTCAATGGGCCTGCCGCTCCGACGCTCTGGGTGTTCTACCGCGTAGCGGAAACGCAACAGGTCGAGACCACGCTTGATGCGGCTGATGATCTCCGGGTCCGTATTGCTGATCCGCAAGATGCCGTCAGCGTAGCTGCCCTCCGCATCGAAGATACCGGCAAGAAAGCCGGTCCACCAGCCGCGCGACGGCGCGTACGGCAATGTCATCCATCTGCGTAGTTGCGCGACATCGCTGCGCCGCTGATCGGCAATCGCACGCATCAGAGGCTGCCCGGCAACGGCCTGGAAGAGGAACCCGTTCGTGTGCATCCCCAGGTTCTCAAGATAATCCTGGGTCCGTAGAAGCACCTGACCGTTGCTCAGGGCGAGCCGGAAGTGTCCGCGCCGGTCGAGTGTCCCGTTCGCGCGCGAATATTCATATAAGCCGAGTGTTCCGTCTCCGCGGATCATGCCGCACGCGTAGCCAAGTTCGTACTGCGGCGTCTTCGGACTGGTCGACGCAAAGCGCCCGATTCCCATCAGCTTGTTATTCATCGTGAGATACGGGCGCCGCACTTCGCCAGCGCTGACGAACTTCCAGCCACGCTGGGTTAAGAACCGATGATCACCACTTGTAATGAGCTCGGTTCCGTCTTCCAAGATCGTCCGCCACGCCGGCTTGATCACGCTCCAGTGCGCGAGCACACGCGACTTCGTGTACCGCCGATACCACCCCTCGCGGACCGTGCCGTAGATCTCGTCACCTACTCTCAACTCACGGATCGGTTTTGTGCGGCCGTTGAACATCAAGATCGGGGTGTCAGGGTGGCTACAGTAACTGCACCCATGCTCGCATCCACTATACGGATTGATCGATTGCGAGAAACCGACGTCGGGCGAATCGTTGTGACTGATGATGCTTTTCGCGCGCTCGACGGTGACCACCGTCTTGAGCGGCGGCAGCTCTTCCTGCTCTTCCCGCGTCCAGCCGTCGTCGAACGCTTCGCGTTGCTCGACTTCGAAGCGGCCTTCGGGATTGATGCCGGCGCCGCGACCCTTGCGAGGATCGGCGTGCTTGCCGGTCAGCGTTTTCAGCGGCACCGCGGGTGATTAATTGCTGCGATCGAGCGGACTGTGCACGGCGCGCCCACCCTTGTTCAACACGTGCGTGTAGATCATCGTCGTGGACACGTCTTTGTGCCCGAGCAGCTCCTGCACGGTGCGAATGTCGTAGCCCTCGTCGAGCAGATGCGTCGCGAAGGAGTGGCGCAGCGTGTGCGGCGTCGCGTGCTTCACGATCCGCGCGGCGCGAAGGGCAGCGCGCAGCGCGCGCTGGATCGACTCCGGTGACGCGTGGTGACGCCGGATGGCGCCGCTCCGCGGATCACGCGAAAGCTGCTGGGCAGGAAAAACGTACTGCCAGGCCCATTGCGCAGGCGCTTTCGGATACTTGCGCGCCAGCGCGTACGGCAAATACACGCGTCCGTAGCCGTCGAGAAGATCCCCCTCGTGCAGCGCCCGCACGCGCAGCAGATGATCCTCGAGATCGTGAACGAGCACGGCCGGAAGCATCGTCACACGGTCGCGAAAACCCTTGCCTTCGCGCACGACGATCTCACGCCTGGAGAAATCGACATCCTTCACACGCAAGCGCAATGCTTCCAGCAGACGCATACCGGTGCCGTACAGCAGACGCAGAATCAGCCCCGACGTGCCCTCGGCATGCATCAGAATACTGCGGACTTCCTCCTTCGTCAGCACGACCGGCAGCTTCGCCGGCCGCTTAGCCGTCTCCACGTTCTCGAGCCACGGCAGCTCGAGCCCGAGCACTTCCTTGTAGAGGAATAGCACCGCGCTGCGCGCCTGATTCTGCGTGGAGGCCGCGACCTGTCCCTTCACCGCCAAGTGCGTGAGGAACGACTCCAGCTCAGAAGCGCCGCAGGTGCGCGGATGGCGCATGTCGCAGAAGGCGACATACCGCCGGACCCATTCGACGTAAATGTCCTCGGTGCGTAAGCTGTAATGCTTACGTCGTATGACCTCGCGCAGCTCATCGAGGAGGCGTGGAGACCGGACTTGATACGGGGGCTGCGATTGGTGAACGGAAGGCTGCAACAGCACGGCCAACTCCCTGAAAGAACGTTAGAAGCGGCGTTGATGCTGTTTATTTATACAGGTCTGCTGTCGGTTTGTAAAGCGACGTTTAGGTCGCAGTCGTCGTTAAGAGCGACGTTTAGGTCGTCTACTTCTTGTTAGACATCTTGAAAATCCGTGTGGCTTCGCGTTCGTATTAGCAGCGTTCTCTTGGTCATCGGACTTCTCGGCTTCCCGTGGGCAATGCACTTGTTTCCTGTACCTCATTTGTTCCGAACCGGCAGTTCCGCGGAATTTTTGCTGCATTGGTATCTTTACGACTTCTGTGCGTTGCTTCTCGTGGCCGCCCTGGCTGCCGCGTTCATTACGACTGTCGTTCTCTTAGCGCGCCGAAATTGGAAGAGCATCCCCCAGCATATATTCGAGATTCTCATCGCCTTTGTATCCGTGCTGGTTCTTCCTGCGTATTAATATGACCGCAGCTCTTGGCCCCGATGTGCTTGTATGAGGTCATGGTTCAAGACGATGTCTAACTGTAGTTCGAGCGGACGCGAGGAAGCGTGATTGGTCTGTCCATAATGGCTTCGGTCTGCATGCGGTGTCGCGCGCGCCGCTCAACATATTGTTAGCCGTCATAGGGAATGCATGCGCCGTTACGATCCATCGCAAGCACCAGATCCTCGCGAATGGCTTGCGCTGGATGAACAGGAGCGCATGCTTCTCGTGGAGCAGCATCACCAACGCGCGCGGATCAAGGTCCCGGATCTGACTGCCCACTCAATAATCCACGCCGTCGTCGAGAATCAATTAGCCCAGAATGATGAGCCTGTGGTTCGGGCACTCGTCCGCTTGACGAAGCAAGGCCTCTCGCGGCATGACGCGATACACGCCATTGGTTCCGTTGTTACAACACAGATCTTCGACGCGTTGCAATCGAAGCAACCTGTTCAGCGTGACGCTTACTATGCCGAGATCGAAACTCTCACGGCAGACAAATGGTTGCGCAGCAATGCTGGCTAACATTAGTTCGAGCCGACGCGAGGAAGCGTGAGTGGTTTGCCTGTTATGGTGTTGGTATGCAAGCGGCGTCGCGCGCGCGGCTCAACAAGTCGTTAGAGCTCACAACCTGTGCCGGAGATCGTCCAAATCTCGCAAGCGCTGCTGACGCCACTCATAGCTATTGTGGCCACCTACATCGCATGGCAGCAATGGAGGACGAATCAGCCGAAGCTCATTCTCGACCGATACGACCGACGCCTCCGCATCTACGAAGAGGTGAAGCGCATATTGAGCATCATCCTACGTGACGCAAAGGCGAGCACGGATGACTTGTTGAAGTTCCGTACTTCTGTTTCAGAAGCGGACTTCTTGTTCGGGCCTGAGATCCCCGAATACATCGATGAAATCTACCGCCACGGAGTAGCGCTATGGCGATGGTCGCAGGAGTACCGCGATTATCGCCAAGAGAAGCCCGAAGGTTACGATCACAACAAAGTCGTCGACGAAATGCACAAGGAACTGAAATGGCTCACGGAGCAGTTCGAGCCGGCGAAGCAGAAATTCAAGAAGTACCTGGATGTGAGCAAGTGAGCTCTAACCCCAGTTCGAGCGGACGCGTTTCAGCGCTGCGCGCTGAGTTGCGCCGCTCAACATGTTGTTGGGCGTCGGACATATGAGGCCACATCGTGCTCTGCAGCCGCGTCGGTTTCTCAGCCCTACCATCATCGAGGCCCTATTTCTTTGCCGGCCGCTTCAGGTCACATGCGCCTATTGCTCGATCGTCTGTTGCCTCAGTGCATGCTGATGGCTCTCAAAAGCAGCGCGAGCAGTCGCTCCACTGCCCGTGGAACGCGCGATTTTCACGTCATCGGTTACGTTAGCGCCGCCATCGGCTGCCATTGCATCGTGCTCGCGAATTCAACGGCTTATGGCAAGGTTCTCGGACGTATTCGCGACATGCATACGTCCGCGCCCAACCCCGCGTTCGAGCGGACGCGTTTCAGCGCGCGGCGCGCGCTGAGTTGCGCCGCTCAACGCGAACGTTAGATCGCACATGCGCATGGCCAGTGGCACATGACGCGCCAAATACCATGGTTATGCGCATCCGGGTTCGCGCTACTGCATGTGGCCACGGTCGTTCTCATGTTGGTCTCCTCGGGCGGGCACGGCGAGGGGCAGGCCTTTGGGGTGTTGCTGTTCGACTTTCCACTCGTGCTACTACTTCAGGTTGTTCCCGGCGGCGGCTACGTCCTTTACGGCTCCGTCACAGCATACGTCTGGTTCTTCTCCATTGTCGGCACCCTGATGTATGCCGGCGTCGGATATGTAGTTGGCGCGATACTTAGACGTGTCGTAAATGCGATCTAACCTCAGTTCGAGCGGACGCGTTTCAGCGCGCACACTGCGCGCTGAGTTGCGCCGCTCAACATGTTGTTGGGCATCATGATATCCGCCGCTGCAGCCCCATTTTGGCGCCGCCTCTTTCGGCGAGACCCTCCACATATCTATCTTGGACAGTTGA
>DASPNJ010000099.1:0-14536 GCA_035626595.1 Burkholderiales bacterium | reverse complement strand
CATCGAGCGCGCGAAGGCGAGTCCCGGCAAGATCGGTATCGCGCTGTCCGGCGTGGGCGGCGTATCGCACCTCATGATGGAGCTCTTCCGTCAGCGCGCGGGCATCACGCTCCTGGGGGTGCCGTACAAAGGCGCGGGCGCCGCGATGGTGGACGTCGCCTCCGGTGAAGTGCCGCTCATCTTCACCACCGCGTCGTCCGCCAAGCCGCTGCTCGACAACAATCGCATTCGCCCCGTTGCCGTGGCGTCGAAAAGGCGCTCGCCCGCGCTGCCGAACGTCCCGAGCTTCGAGGAGCTGGGCCTCAGCGGGATGGATGCGCCGCTGTGGATCGGCACGATGGCGCCGAAAGGCACGCCGCCGAAGATCATCGCGAAGCTGCACAGCGAGTTCGCCAAAGCGCTCGCGACGAAGGACGTGCAGGACCGGCTCGCGGCGCAAAGCGCCGAGGTCGCCGCCGCGGGTCCGAAAGAATTCGGCGCGATGATCCGGCGCGACACGGAGCGCTGGGCGAAAGTCGTGAAGACGGCCGGCATCAAGATCGAACAATAGCGATAAGAGGTGACGAAAAAGAAGTGACGGAAAAAGAAGTGACGAAAAGAAGTGACGTGGAGGTGACGAAGATCGTAGGGTGCGCCGGTGGCGCACCGACCAAGGAGAACGAACTTGCAATCGAGAAAAGCAACAGGCGGTAAAACGGTTTATGGCGCGCGCGTGGGCATCCTCATGCTCGACACCAAGTGGCCGCGCGTGCCCGGCGACACCGGGCATGCGGCGACGTGGCCGTTCCCGGTGCTCTACAAGGTGGTGAAGGGCGCGAGCGCGAAGGTGGTGATCCACGAAAAAGGCAAAGGCCTCGGACAGGCGTTCCTCGACGCCGCCGCGGAGCTCGTGAAGGAAGGCGCCGACGGCATCACGACCACCGGCGGGTTTCTCGCGATCTTCCAGGATCAGCTCGCGGCGCACGTGAAAGTACCGGTCGCGAGCTCGTCGCTGATGCAGATCCCGCTCGTTCAGCGCCTGCTCCCACCGGGCAAGCGCGTGGGCGTCCTGTCGGTGCACGGCAACCGCATCACCGAAGAACACTGGCGCGCGGTCGGCGCGCCGCTCGACACACCGGTCGCGGGCACCGAGAACGGGCGCGAGTTCACGCGCGTGCTGCTCGGCGACGAGATGGAGATGGATTACGCGAAAGCGGAGCAGGACGTGCTCGATGCCGGCGACGATCTGCTGAAGCGCCACCCGGAGGTCGGCGCGATCGTCTGCGAGACCCACAACATGGGACCCTACGCGCGCGCGCTCAACCACCGTCTCGGCATTCCGATATTCGACGTGACCACGTTCGTGCGCTGGTTTCATTCCGGGCTCGAGCCGCGCGATTACGGGCTCCCCGGCTCGTCCCCGCTCGACCCGTGGCGGGAGCGTTAGCCATGGAAGAGATCGTCGGACTCGCCCCCTCGGGCTCGATGGGGAGCGGCTACAACCTCGAAGCATTCAAGCGCGGCATGGCGGCGAAGCCGCACTTCATCGGACAGGACGCGGGCTCCACCGACATGGGGCCGTACTACCACGGCACGGGCGCGACGTTCCTGCCGCTCGCGACGTACAAGCACGATCTCACGACGATGCTGCGCGCGGCGCGCGCGCAGCGCATTCCGCTGCTCGTGGGCTCGGCGCTGACGAGCGGCGCCAACGTCTCGCTCGCCCAGGCCGTCGAGATCGTGCGCGAGATCGCGCGCGAGGACGGGCTCTCGTTCCGCATGGCCGTGATCAGCGCGGAGATCGACAAGGCGGAGCTCAAGCGCCGGCTCGCGCAAGAGCCGTTCGAGAGCATCGGCCCGGAGCCGCTCACGCCGGAGACGATCGACCGCTGCGGCCCGATCGTCGCCCAGATGGGCGTCGAGCCTTTCATGAAAGCGCTGGACGCCGGCGCCGAAGTGATCATCGCCGGCCGCGCGTGCGACGACGTGATCTTCGCGGCGCTGCCGATGCTCAAAGGCTTCGACGCGGGGCTCTCGCTCCACTGCGGCAAGATCCTCGAATGCGCCGGGCTCTCGGCGGTGCCGACCGATCTCGCGGAGCCGCTGATCGGACGGGTGCGGCGCGATCACTTCGAGGTCGAGCCGTGTCATCCCGATCACCGCTGCACCACCGTCTCCGTCGCGGGACATTCGCTGTACGAGCGCGGTGACCCGTGCCTGCAGCCCGGGCCGGGCGGCATGAACGACCTCACCAACGCGGTGTTCACGCAGGTGGACGATCGCCGCGTGAAAGTGTCCGGCAGCCGCTTCATTCCCGACGCGCGCTATCGCGTGAAGCTCGAAGGCGCGGAGAAGCTCGGGTTCAGAAGCGTCGTGCTGGTCGGCATCCGCGATCCGTTCATGATCAAGGCGCTCGATCTGTTGTTCGCCGACGTGCGCGAGCGCGCCGAGGCGCGTTTCGGCATGGCCGCGAAAGGCGTTCAGCTCAACTTCAGCGTCTACGGGAAGAACGCCGTGATGGGCGCGCTCGAGCCGATGACCGACGCCGACCCGCATGAAGTCGGCGTGCTGATCGACGCGGTCGCGCCCGAGCAGGAGCTCGCAACCGGCGTCGCGATGTTCGTGCGCGGCACGCTCCAGCATGCAAGCTATCCGGGCATCCGGAACACCGCGGGCAACATGGCCTATCCGTTCTCGCCGTTCGGCGTGCCGCTGGGGCCGGCATATCGCTTTGCCGTGTACCACCTGATGCCGCTCGCCGACCCGTGCGAGTGTTTCCCGATGACGATCGAAGAGGTGCGCAATTGATAACGGACGCTCCGGGATCGCCACGTCGCTCCCGCTCCTCGCAATGACGACGACACTGCTCGATCTGGCGAAAGTCATCCGCAGCAAGAACGCGGGCCCCTTCGAAGTGACGTTCGACATCATGTTCGACGATCCGGCCAAGTACGAGCGGGTGAAGAAATCCGGCGTGATCAATGCCGCGCGCATCGCCGAGCTCTACCGCGTGCGCGTGGACGACGTGCTCGTCTGCCGGCCCTATGATCCGGCGGTTGCGTTCAAGGTGACGATCCGACGGCCGGTCGGCTCCGGCGATATCGAGGATCGCGACGTCTACGGCTGCCAGCAGCACGTGCCGCTGATGGCGATCGAGGTGCCGGCGTAATGGCGGCAGATCCGATCAGGATCGGCGTCTGCGGGCCGTATGTCGGCGGCTCCGCCGCGATGGGCACGAGCATGCGCAATGGCGCGCTCATCGCCATCGACGGGATCAACGGGTCGGGCGGCGTGCTCGGCCGGCCGCTCGAGGCTCTGGTAAGCGACGATCGCGCCGACGTGGACGTCGCGAACGCCGTCGCGCAGGAGCTCGTCGGCGCGGGCGTCGTGGCGAGCGTCGGCTTCATCAACACCGATCCCGCGCTCAGCGCGACGCGCCACTACCAGGCGGCCGGCATACCGGTGATCGTGAGCTGCACCGCCGGTATCGGCATCGCGCAGCAGTTCGAGGGACCGCAGTATCCGCGCAATTACGTCTTTCGCGTCTCGATGGACGACGGCGTGATCGCCGCATGCATCGCCGATCACGTGTTCCACCGGCTGCGCCTGAAGCGGCCCGCGATATTCGCCGCGACCGCGTATTACGGGGAGAGCAGCCGGCAGGACCTCTCGCGCAGATTCGGCGAGCTCGGTATCCCGTGCGTCGCGCAGGAGGCGTTCAAGCTCGGCGATCGCGACATGAGGCCGCAGCTCGCGCGCGCGGCCGCGGCGGATGCGGACATCATCGTGACGTTCGGGGTCGGACCCGAAGTCGCGGCGATCGTCGCGGGCATGGCGGAGATCGGGCTGCGCGTGCCGGTCATCGGCTCGTGGCCGATCGGCACGTCGACGTTTATCGACCTCGCCGGAGCGCAGGCTGAAGGCGCGATGGCGCCGCAGACATTCATCGAGGAGTCGACGACACCGCGGCGCGCGGCATTCATCCGGTCGTATCACGAGCGCTACGGCGTTCAGCGCATCCCGTCCGCAATCGCCGCGGCGCAGACGTTCGACGCCGTTTACCTGCTCAAGAGCGCGATCGAGCAGGCGCAGTCGGTCGCGGGCGAGGCGCTGTGCGATGCGCTCGAGAATCTCGAACGGCGGCTGGACGGCGTGGTGATGCGTTACCAGAAGCCGTTCGCGCGGGGCGACCACGAAGCCATCACGACCAACGTGCCGGTGATCGGCGTCGTGCGTGACCGCCGGATGACGTTCTGGTCCGAAGAGGATCGCCAGACGGCGCAGATCCTGCGCACCAAGGACGCGAGGTGCAGGCGATGAGCGTGCGTCCATGGCGGTCGCGACTTCAGGGTCAGAGCCCGAACTTGCTGCGGGTTCGGGCTGCGACCCCGATCTGCGCGGTGGCGGCGCTCGCGATTGCGCTGCTCGGGAGCGCCGTCGCGTGCGCGCAGGGTTTTCCGTCGCGGCCCGTGCGGCTCGTAGTCCCCGTTGCCGCCGGCGGTCTGCGCGACGTGATCGCGCGCGCCATGGGTCCCGAATTCCACCGCTCGGCGGGCCAGACGCTGGTAGTCGATAACCGCACGGGCGGCGGAGGGCTCATCGCCGGTGAGATCGTCGCCAACGCGACACCCGATGGCTACACGTTGTTCATGGCGAGCGGCGCCGAGATTTCCATCGCGCCGGCGCTGCATCCGAAGCTGCCTTACGACCCGCGTACCGCTTTCGTCCCGGTCACCCGGCTCATCGACACGCCGATGCTGCTGTTCTCCGCGGCTGCGCTGCCGGTGCAGAGCGTGAAGGAGCTCGTCGCGCTCGCGCGCGAGAAGCCGGGCGCGATCGTGTTCGCGTCTTCGGGCCCCGGCAGCGTGTCGCACCTCGCGCAGGAGCTCTTCGCTCAGCGTGCCGGCATCACGTTCATTCACGTGCCGTATCGCGGCGCCGCGCTCGCGCTCGCCGACATCGCGGCAGGCCGTGCCTCGCTGCTGGTGACGACCGTGACCTCGGCGAAGCCGCTGCTCGATGCGGGCCGCGTGCGCGCGCTCGCGGTGGCCGCAGACAAACGCACGGCGAGCCTGCCGGAGGTGCCGACGTTCGAAGAGGCGGGAGTGAAGGGCGTCGATGCGCCGGTCTGGGCCGGAATCATGGCGCCGAAGGGCACGCCGGCCACGATCGTTTCCAGGCTCGACGGCGAGTTCAGGCAGATCCTCGCGAACGCCGAGTTCAAACGCCTGACGACGGCGCGTGACGCCCAGATCGCGGCCGACGGTCCCGCCGCATTCGCGCGCATGATCCGCGAGGACATGCAGCGATGGGCCCGGGTCGTGAGCACTGCGAAGGTCAAGCTCCAATGACGGCGCGACGCGACGTCACGATCATCGGCGCCGGCATCGTCGGCATCGCCACCGCGATCTATCTCCAGCGCGACGGGCACCGCGTGACCGTGGTGGACAAAGGCGAGCCGGGGCGCGGCACGTCGTTCGGAAATGCGGGATCGCTTGCGCCGAGCTCGATCATCCCGATGGGCATGCCCGGCGTGCTTCGAAACGTGCCGAAGTGGCTCACCGATCCGCTGGGGCCGCTCACGCTGTCGTGGCGTCAGGTGCCGCGGCTGCTGCCGTGGCTGCTCCATTTCCGCGCAGCCTGCACGAAGGAAGCGGTGATACGCGGCGCGCGCGCGTTGCGCTCGATCAATGCGCCGTCGCTCGAGTCCTACACCGAGCTTCTGGCAGCGGCCGGTGCGTCGGACCTGCTGCGCCACGACGGCATGCTCCACGTCTATCGCAGCGAAGCGTCGTTCGCGGCCACCGCGTTCGCGCGCGAGCTGCGGGCGCAGTACATCGGCGAGATCGAGGTGCTGGACGCCGGGCGCATCCGCGACCTCGAGCCGGCGGCTTCACCGGAGTTCAGGTACGGCATCTTCCTGCGCGACAACGGCCACGTGCGCAGCCCCTATCGCGTCGTCGAAGTGCTCGCGCGCCACTTCGTCGACAACGGCGGGTCGATCGTGCGCGCAGCGGTAAGCGGTTTTCGCTTCGGCGCGGACGGTCCGGCGGCGCTGAAGACCGATCAGGGCGAGATGCCCGTGGACCGGGTGGTCATCGCAGCGGGCACGGCGTCGAGCGCGCTCGCGAGAGCCGTCGGCGTGCGCGCACCGGTCGCGCACGAGCGCGGCTATCACATCGAAATTCCGGAGCCCGGCATCACGCTGCGCGTACCGGTGACCGACGGCGAACGCCGCTTCGTCGCGACGCCGATGGAAGGCGGCATCCGGCTGGCCGGCACCTCCGAATTCAGCAACGCCGACGCAGCGCCGAACTGGCGACGCACCGATGCGCTCGCGCGCCTCGGCCCGCAGATGCTGCCGCAGCTCAAGGTGGAGGGATACAGCCGCTGGATGGGCACGCGTCCTTCGATGCCGGATTCGCTGCCGGTGCTGGGCCCCGCGCCGCTCAGCGACCGCGTATTTCTCGCGTACGGGCACGGTCATTTCGGGCTGATGGCCGCGCCGGCGACCGGACAGGTCATCTCGGATCTCATCGCAGGCAGAACACCGCGGCTCGACATCGAACCGATGCGCCCGGAGCGTTTTCAATGAACAGCACGAAAGTCGTCTTTGCCGCGGCCGCGCTGCTTTGCGCAGCGCACGCGCCCGCGCAGTACCCGGCGAAAGCGATTCGCATCATCGTGCCGAGCTCCGCCGGCGCGGCCGTCGATCTCGTGCCGCGGCTCATGTCGCAGCCGCTCTCGGAGCGCCTGGGCCAGCAGGTGATCGTGGAGAATCGCGCGGGCGCGGGAACGATCATCGGCACGGAAGCCGTCGCGCGTGCGGCGCCGGACGGCTACACGCTGCTCAGCGCGCCGCCGGCGTTCGCGGTGAACGTCTCGCTCTACGCCAAGCTGCCGTACGATCCGCTGAAAGATTTCGTGCCCGTCATGCACACGCACAACGCGCCGCTGGTCACGGTGGTACATCCGTCGGTGCCGGTGAAGTCGGTGAAGGAGCTCATCGCGCTCGCCAAGGCGCGCCCGGCGGATTTCACGTACGCGCATTCCGGCTCCGGCGCGATTACGCACATGTCGATGGAGCTCTTCCTGTACATGTCGGGCACGCGCATGACGCCGGTGCCGTACAAGGGTCCGGCCCCGGCGCTGGTCGATGTCGTCGCCGGCCGCGTTCCGCTCATGATGGCGAGCGCGCCCGCGATGCTGCCGCATCTGCGTTCGGGACGCGTCCGCGCGCTTGCGGTGTCCGGCAGGACACGCATCGCGATGGTGCCCGACGCGCCGCCGCTCACCGAAGCCGGCGTCCCGGGCTACGAAAGCGCCGTCTGGATCGCGTGGTTCGCGCCGGCGGGCACACCGCCCGAGGTGATCGCGCGCATCAACAAGGAAGCAGCCGCGGTGCTGCAGATGCCGGCGCTGCGCGAGCGCTTCGAAAACGAAGCGCTGCAAACCGTTGGCAGCTCACCGGCTGAGCTGGCGAGCTTCGTTCGCAGCGAAATGGCGAAGTGGGGGAATGTCATCAAGGCCGCGGGGGTCAGGCCGCAGTAGTCGCCGGCCGTTCGTGCTTCGACTCGCTCAGCACGAACGGTTGTTTGCTTCGACTTCACTTCGTGAAGCTCATTCTGAGCTTGTCGAACGGCCGGCACGAACCGTTTTCTGCGATGACTTTGCCCGGTCGGAACGGTTGTTCTACTGGACTTTCACGCCCGCGGCTTTGACCACCTTGCCCCAGCGCTCGTAATCGCGCCGGATCTTCGCCCCAAGCTGTTCCGGCGTGAGCGGCTCCGGATCGACCGCGACCGAGACGAGCTTCGCGCGTACCTCCGGCGTCGTGAGCACCTGTGTCGTCGCCTTGTTCACGCGATCGATGACCGCGCGCGGCGTGCCAGCGCGGGTGAGCACGGCGTACCACGAGCTCGCTTCGTAACCGGGCACGACTTCACCTATCGCGGGCACGTCGGGCAGCATCGGCACGCGTTTCGGGCCCGTGATGCCGAGCGCGCGCAGTTGTTTCGCCTTGACGTACTGCATGCCCGACGAGAGCGCGGAGAACAGCATGTGGATCTCGCCGGACATCGTCGCGACCAGCGCGGGCGCCGCGCCTTTGTACGGGACGTGAACGATATTCGCGCCGGACATCGCCTTGAACATCTCACCGGCCAGATGACCGGTGGCGCCCTGTCCCGAAGAGCCGAAGTTGAGCGTCCCCGGTTTGGCCTTGGCGAGCGCGATCATCTCCTTGAGCGAATTCGCCGGCAGCGCGGGATACACCATCAGCGCAAGCGGGCTGTCGCCGATCAGCGCGACCGGCGCGAAGTCCTTCAGCACCTGGAACTTGAGCGTCATCAAATGCGGCGCGATCGCGGCGGTGCCGTTCGCCATGACGCACAGCGTGTAGCCGTCCGCCGGCGCCTGCGCGACCAGCTCGCCGGCGATCGTCCCGCCGGCGCCGACGCGGTTGTCGACGACGATCTGCTGGCCGAGGAGCTCGGAGAGCTTCGTCGCGTAGATGCGCGTGACGACGTCGGTCGGGCCGCCCGCGGCCTGCGCGACGATCATGCGGATCGGCTTCGTGGGATAGCTTTGTGCGACCGCTGCCGTGGTGAGCGCGCCGAGCGCGGCGCATGCAAGCGCCCTAAATACCGAGCGCATAGCACGGCCTGCGCGGATCGGCTCCGCCTTCGAGCATCCCGGTTTTCTCGTTCACGCGGATCGCGCACACCGCCCCCGCGCGCCAGTCGAGCTCTTCGTACGGCGCCACCTTGTGGCCGAGCAGGCCGAGCGCGTCGCGCGTGGGCTGGGCGATGCGCGTCTCCACGCTGAGCCGCCCCGGATGGTAGTTGTGCGGTTCCGACGAGGCCGGGAAGCTGTAGGTCGCGAAGCGCGGCGCTTCCACTGCCGCCTGCGGTTCCATGCCCCACACGACGACGTTCAGGAAAACCTGGAGCATCGCCTGCGGCTGAATGTCGTTTCCCGGCGAACCGAACGGCATGTAGAGCTGACCGTCCTTCAGCGCCAGCGCCGGGTTCGGCGTGAGGCGCGGGCGTTTCCCCGGCGCGAGCGCGGCCGGATGCGCGGGATCGGTCCACGACTGTGAGCCGCGCGAGGAGGGGCACAGCCCCGTCCCCGGGATCACGGGCATCGCGCTCGAGCCATCGCTCGGCGTCGTCGAGAACGCGTTGCCCGCGCGATCCACCACGCACGCGTACGAGGTGTCTGCGAGCGGTGCGGGCTCGCCGAGCGCCGGCTGCGGCATGGGCCGCGCGCGTGGGAAGTTGCTGATGTCGCCGGCAGGCGGCATCTCCGGCCACGCGGTATCGCGGATGAGCTTCCGACGCATGCCCGCGTAATCGTTCGACAACAGCACGTCGAGCGGCACGTCCACGAATGCGGGATCGCCGTAATACCGATGGCGGTCGGCGAACGAGAGCTTGAGCGCCTCGGTGAGGTGGTGGATGTAGGCGACCGAGTTGTGGCCCATCGCCTTCAAGTCGTAGCCCGCGAGGAGATTCAGCGTCTGCGGCAGCACCGGCCCCTGCGACCACGGGCCGCACGCGTGCAGCTCGATGCCGTGGAACCGCGTCGTGACCGTCGGCTCGATGCGCACGTCGTACGCCGCGAGATCCTCGCGCGTGACCCAGCCGCCGTTCGCTTCGTGATAGCGGACGATCTTCTGGGCGATGTCGCCGCGATAGAACGCATCGCGCGCGGCCTTCAGCCCCTCGAGACGTCCGCGCGAGCGATGCGCGGCTTCCTCGTCGGCCATGTACTGGATCGTGCGCGAGAGCTCCTCCTGCACGAAGACGTCGCCGACCTGCGGCGGTCTGCCCTTCGGCAGGAACACCGCCGCGCTCGACGGCCAGCGCCGGTAGTCTTTCTCGTGATCGCGGATGTAATCGGCCATGAAGCCGTACATCGCGAAGCCCTCGCTCGTCAGGCGTATCGCCGCGGACGCGACTTCGCCGAACGACATCGTGCCGTACTGCGCGAGCGCCTTGATCCACGCCGCCGGCGCGGCGGGCATGACGGTGCGCAGGATACCGGGCGGCATCGCGCCGGCGTGCTGGCGCCGGAAGTAATCGATCGACGCTGCACGCGGCCAGGTGCCGAGGCCGTCGATGTTGATCACTCTTCGCTCGTCCGCGAGATAGATCATGATCGGCGCGACACCGGCGAAGTTGACGCGGTCCGTCTGGAGAATGCCGAGCGTGATGCCGGCCGCGACGCCCGCATCGATCGCGTTGCCGCCCGCTTCGAGCACGCGAAAGCCGGCGTGCGCCGCGTGATAGTGACCGGCGGAGATCATGTGGCGGCTGCCGGTGAGGGTCGGGCGATAGGTAGGCATGGACGCGCTTCCGGAAGGTGGACCACTATTTTCAACGGGGTCAGACTCGATTGAAAGTCTGCGGGCCGTTTTTCAATCGAGTCTGACCCCATTGGTAGACTGCGGCGATGCTCAATCTGCTGCGTCTTACCGTGATCGGCCTGTTCACGTCCACGACGTGGATTGCGTCGGCTGCCGCGCCCGTTGCGGACGCGCAGGCGTTTCCAACGCGCCCGGTACGGATCGTCGTGCCGTTCACGCCCGGCTCCGGCACCGACATCGTCGCGCGCACCATCGGCGTCGGCCTGCACGACGCCTGGCGGCAGGCAGTCGTGGTGGAGAACCGCCCGGGCGCCGGCGGCACGATCGCGGGCGAGCTCGTGAGCAAAGCGACGCCCGACGGCTACACGCTCATGCTCGGCAACGTGAGCACGCTCGCGATCGCCCGCGGGCTGTATCCGAAGCTGCCCTACGATCCGCTGCGCGATTTCGCGCCGATCACACTGATCACGACGAGCGAGAACGTCGTGGTGGTCCATCCGTCGCTGCCGGTCGATACGGTAAAGTCGCTGATCGCCTACGCGCGTGCGCGGCCGCGCCAGGTGAACTACGCGTCGGCCGGGAGCGGCACGACGACGCATCTCGGCGGCGCGATGTTCGCGTCGATAGCCGGCGTGGAGATGGTCCACGTGCCGTACAAAGGCAGCGGCCCCGCGCTCGCCGACCTGCTCGCGGGGCAGACGCAGCTCATGTTCTCCTCGGTGCCGACGGCGCTGCCGCACATCCGTGGCGGGAGGCTGCGGCCGCTCGCGGTGACGCGCCTCACGCGCTCGCGCATGCTCCCGGAGCTGCCGACGATGCACGAGGCGGGGCTGGCAGGCTTCGACATTTCGCTGTGGCAGGGGATCGTCGCGCCCGCGGGCACGCCGCGTGAGCTCGTCTCGAAGCTGAACGCGGACGTCGTTGCAGCGCTGAAGACGACCGACACGCGCGCGAAGCTGACGGCGCAGGGGCTCGATCCCGTCGGCAACTCGCCCGCGGAATTCGCTGTTTACATCAAAGCGGAGGCGGACAAGTGGGCGAAGGTGATCAAGGCGACCGGCGCCCGACCGGAATGATCCGCGCGTAAAATTCAGCCTCCGCCGCAGCACCCACACCGGAGATGCCCTTGATCGAAATCCGCGAACGGCCCGCCGCCGGGCTCGCCATCCGCCTCCACGACAACGACAACGTGCTGATCGCGCGCAACGATCTCGCGATCGGCGCGAAGCTCGAGCGCGAAGGCCTGACGGTGAAGAGCCAGGTCCCCGCCGGCAACAAGATCGCCGCGCGCGCGATCCGCAAAGGCGAGCCGATCCTCAAGTACAACGTCGTCATCGGCTTCGCCTCCGCGGACATCGCGCCGGGCATGTTCGTGCACTCGCACAACATGGAGTTCCGCGAGTTCGATCGCGACTATGCCTACGCCTCCGAGTACAAGCCGGTGGAGATGATCCCGGAGGCGGAGCGGGCGAGCTTCATGGGCATCGTGCGCGAAGACGGCCGTGTCGGCACGCGCAATTACATCGGCGTGCTCTCGAGCGTGAACTGCTCGGCCACGGTCGTGCACAAGATCGCCGAATACTTCACACCGGAGCGGCTCGCCGATTACCCGAACATCGACGGCGTCGTCGCATTCGCCCACGGCACCGGGTGCGGCATGGAGATGACGGGCGAGCCGATGGATCTTCTGCGCCGGACCATGGCGGGCTATGCGCGTCACGCGAACGTCGCGGGCGCGCTGATCGTGGGCCTGGGCTGCGAGCGCAACCAGATCAGCGGGCTCATGCGGGAACAGAAGCTCTCGGTGGACGCGCGGCTGCGCACGCTGGTCATGCAGGAAACCGGCGGCACGCGCAAGACGATCGAAGCCGGCATCGCGGCGGTCAAAGAGATGCTGCCGGAGGCAAACCGCGTCACGCGCACGCGCGTGCCGGCAAGCCACATCACCGTGGGGCTCCAGTGCGGCGGATCGGACGGCTTCTCGGCGATCACGGCAAATCCCGCGCTGGGCGCCGCAGTCGATCTCCTCGTGCGTCACGGCGGGACGGGCATACTTTCCGAGACACCCGAGATCTACGGCGTCGAGCACACGCTCACGCGCCGCGCGCGCTCGCGCGAGGTCGGCGAGAAGCTGATCGAGCGCATCCGGTGGTGGAAAGACGAGTACACCGTCGGCCGCGACGCGCAGATCCAGGGCCGTGTGAGCCCCGGCAACCAGCACGGCGGCCTCGCGAACATCTTCGAGAAGTCGCTTGGCTCGTCGATGAAAGGCGGCACCGGCCCGCTGATGGAGGTCTATCGCTACGCGGAGCCGGTCACGCAGAAAGGCTTCGTCTTCATGGACACGCCCGGATTCGACCCGTGCTCCGCGACCGGGCAGATCGCGGGCGGCGCCAACCTGGTCGCGTTCACCACCGGCCGCGGCTCGTGCTACGGCGCGAAGCCGGTGCCTTCGATCAAGCTCGCGACCAACACGCCGATGTTCAACCGGATGTCGGAGGACATGGATCTGAACTGCGGTGTGATCCTCGACGGCGAAGCGACCGTGCAGGAGATGGGCAAGGTGATCTTCGAGTACCTGCTGCGCATCGCGTCGGGCGAGAAGTCGAAGAGCGAGCTGCTGGGGCTCGGTGACCACGAGTTCGTGCCCTGGAACATCGGCGTGGTGAGTTAGCTGCGCTAACTCACGCGCCGATGGCGGCGATGAACGAACAGAGGGGAACCGATGATGGTTCCCCTCCGTTACCTCCCTTCCTTCGGCTACTGCACGTCGATGCCGCGGTCGCGCACGACCTTTTGCCACTTGGCGATTTCGGAGCTCACCTTGCCGGCGAATTCCTCCGGCGTCGTCGGGCGCACCTCGTTGCCCTGGTCAGTGAGGCGTTTGCGAAGGTCCTGCTGCGCGAGTACCGCGTGGATCTCGCGGTTCAGCCGCAGCACGATCGGCCGCGGCGTCGCGCGCGGCACGCCGATGCCGTTGAACGACATCACCTCGTAGCCCGGAATCGTCTGCGCCACCGTCGGCAGCTGCGGTAGCTGCGGCCATGGCTGCAGCGAGGTCACTGCGAGCGCGCGCATGCGCTTCGCTTCGACATGCGGCATGCCGCTCGTCGTTGTCGTGAAGATCACGTCCAGCCGTCCGCCGAGAAGCTCGGTGTTGGGCTCCGAGCCGCCTTTGAACGGAATGTGCGTCATCTCGGTGCCGGTCATCGCGCCGAACATTTCCGCCGCGAGGTGGAATACCGACCCGGTGCCGACCGATCCGTAGTTCAGCTTGCGCGGGTTCTTCTTCGCCGCTGCGATCAGGTCCTTCACCGTATGCATCGGAGAGTCGGCCCTCGTGACCACGATGAAGGGATACTCCAGAACCCGCGTCACCCACGCGAAATCGCCCACGGGATCGTACGGCAGGTTCTTCGTAACGGCGGAATGCGCGACGAACGCGCCGCTGATGAAGAGCAGCGTGTGACCGTCCGGCGTCGCTTTCGCAACATGCGAGGTGCCGATCATGCCGCCCGCGCCCGGACGGTTCTCGACGATGACGTTCTGGCCGAGCCGCTCGGCGATTCGCGGTGCGATGAGGCGTCCGACAGTGTCGGTGCTGCCGCCGGCGGCGAAGGGCGAGACCAGCCTGATGGGACGGCTCCCAGGGTAGTCCTTGGCGGCGTCGGCGGCGTGAGCTGACGACATCGCCAAGAACGTGAATAGGACGGTCGTTCTCAGCATCAGCGCGTCACTTCTGCGAAAGCGGCGTTCAGGGCTTGGATACGTGCATCCCCGCCTGCGCGGGGATGCACGCAAGCCCTCTTTCGCGGCACAGACTGCTTACAGGAACGTGTAGTCGCTCGCGTCGATCGGCGAGCCGTTCATGATCGTGATCGTCTCGTGCACCAGACCATCGAACGAGTTGATCTGCCAGTGCGTGGCGTCGAGCTGGATGAAGGTCGCGCCCTGCGCGGCAGTGCCGTAGCCCTCGAACGTCAGACGGTCCCCGACGCCCGGACCTGCGCCATCGAAATCCACGAGCTTGTCGCCGTCCGCCTCGCCTGACACGAACGCGAATACATCGTTCCCGGCACCGCCTACCATGCCATCGATGCCGGCGCCGCCTTCGAGGATGTCGCTTCCGTCGCCGCCGCGCAGCGCATCGTTGCCGCCCCTGCCACGCAGTACGTCGTCGCCGCCGGC
>DASPNJ010000098.1:0-6336 GCA_035626595.1 Burkholderiales bacterium | reverse complement strand
CAGTCCCATTAGAGTGCTCAACTGAATGTAGCAACTAATGGCAAGGGTTGCGCTCGTTGCGGGACTTAACCCAACATCTCACGACACGAGCTGACGACAGCCATGCAGCACCTGTGTCCAGGTTCCCTTTCGGGCACCCCTCCATCTCTGGAGGGTTCCTGGCATGTCAAGGGTAGGTAAGGTTTTTCGCGTTGCATCGAATTAATCCACATAATCCACCGCTTGTGCGGGTCCCCGTCAATTCCTTTGAGTTTTAACCTTGCGGCCGTACTCCCCAGGCGGTCAACTTCACGCGTTAGCTTCGTTACCAAGGAATTGCTTCCCCGACAACCAGTTGACATAGTTTAGGGCGTGGACTACCAGGGTATCTAATCCTGTTTGCTCCCCACGCTTTCGTGCATGAGCGTCAGTGTTAGCCCAGGGGGCTGCCTTCGCCATCGGTGTTCCTCCACATCTCTACGCATTTCACTGCTACACGTGGAATTCCACCCCCCTCTGCCACACTCTAGCCTTCCAGTTTCAAACGCAGTTCCCAGGTTAAGCCCGGGGATTTCACATCTGACTTAAAAGACCGCCTGCGCACGCTTTACGCCCAGTAATTCCGATTAACGCCTGCACCCTACGTATTACCGCGGCTGCTGGCACGTAGTTAGCCGGTGCTTCTTCTGCTGGTACCGTCATGGATCCGCGGTGTTAGCGCGGACCTTTTCGTCCCAGCCGAAAGGGCTTTACAACCCGAAGGCCTTCTTCACCCACGCGGCATGGCTGGATCAGGCTTGCGCCCATTGTCCAAAATTCCCCACTGCTGCCTCCCGTAGGAGTCTGGACCGTGTCTCAGTTCCAGTGTGGCTGGCCGTCCTCTCAGACCAGCTACGGATCGTCGCCTTGGTAGGCCGTTACCCCACCAACTAGCTAATCCGACATCGGCCGCTCCAATAGTGAGAGGTCTTGCGATCCCCCTCTTTCTCCCGTAGGACGTATGCGGTATTAGCCTCTCTTTCGAGAGGTTATCCCCCGCTACTGGGCACGTTCCGATGTATTACTCACCCGTTCGCCACTCTACTCGGGGGTTGCCCCCCTTTCGCGTTCGACTTGCATGTGTAAGGCATGCCGCCAGCGTTCAATCTGAGCCAGGATCAAACTCTTCAGTTTAATCACTGCAAAGTATCACTCGCTTGACGTATTGCTTGCCAGTGCGAGCACTTCATATTGCTTGAGTTTCCACCACGCCTTGCGGACGAATCCGCGCCGCGTGAATGGCACCTTCAAGACCAAGTGCCCACACCTATCGGCTGTAAATTGTTAAAGAGCGATTCCGAGAAAACGCGCCTTGCAGCGCCTCATCCGGGGAGCGCGAGGCCCGAGGCCTTCAGCGCTTAAGGTTGGTAGCGGGGATAGGATTTGAACCTATGACCTTCGGGTTATGAGCCCGACGAGCTGCCAGACTGCTCCACCCCGCGCCCGATCAACCAAGACCGAAATTATAGCTGTCTTTTCGCTTGCCGGTCAACCACTTCGAAGAAGTTTTTGAGCCGGCCCCGAGCCTGTACGGACTGGTCCCTGGGGGACCTGCGAGAAGCTCGGGAGGCGAATCGACCTGCTACTTTTCTTAAAGAACGTGTCGCCTGAAACTGCTGCCTTTCAGGGCAGCGCGCGATTCTATACGACCCGCGCGGCACCGCAAAGTTCACCGCATTCTGCCCGGCGCACTCTGCGTTTCCCGCGGCCGGAGCGACCGCGGGAGCGCGATTGTATACGACTGAATTTCAATGTCCAGCGGCGGGCGCAGGTTCGCGACGCTTCTGGAAAAATCGCGCGACGCGCTCCATGCTGACGTAGAAGGTCGGCGTCACGTACAGCGTCAGCAGCTGGGAAAACACGAGCCCACCGACCACGGCAATACCGAGCGGCTGTCGCATCTCGGAACCGGTCCCGCTGCCGAACGCGAGCGGCAGCGTGGCGAAGATCGCGGCCATGGTCGTCATCATGATCGGTCGGAAGCGGATGATCGACGCTTCGACGATCGCCTCGTGAGGCGGCAAGCCCTTCTCACGCTGAAGCTGCAGCGCGAAATCGACCATCATGATGCCGTTTTTCTTCACGAGCCCGACGAGCAGGATGATGCCGACGAAGCTGAATACGTTGAGCTCCTGATTGAAGAGCAGCAGCATCAGCAGCGCCCCGAAACCGGCGAAGGGCAGCGCCGTCAGGATCGTCACCGGATGGCCGTAATGCTCGTACAGCACCGCGAGCACCATGTAGATCACGAGCACGGTAATGAGCAGCAGGACGGGCAGCGTCCGGAAAGCGTCTTCGAATGCCTTTGCGCTGCCGGTCATCGTCGACGATATGCCGCTCGGAAGCGTTTCCGCAGCGATGCGCTCGAGTTGAGTCACAGCGTCGCCGATCGATACGCCGGGGGCGAGATTGAACGACAGCACGACGGAGGTAAGCTGGCCGTAGTGGCTGACCGATACCGGACCAACGCCCACGCGAATATCGGCCACCGCGTGAATCGGCACCATGCGCCCCGTATTCGACTGAACGTACAACGAGCCCAATGCGTTGATATCGCGCTGGAACCGCGGCTCGAGCTCCAGAAGAACGAGGTATTGATCCGTCGCGCCGTAGAGCGTGCTGATCTGGCGTCCGCCGTAAGCGTTGTAGAGCGTTGCTTCGATCTGCTGCGGCGACACACCGAGCGCAGCCGCTCGGTCGCGCAGGATGTTGATTTGTATTTCCGGGTTGCTCAACTCCAGGTTCGTGCTGACGTCGCGCAGGAAATCGGCCCGGCGCAGGCGTGCTTCGAATTGCTGCGCCTCGTCGTACAGCACCTTGAGATCGGAGCCCTGCAGGACCATTTGGTAGTCGGCGTTGCCGGCAAGCCCTCCGATGTTGATCGACGGCGGATTGTTCATGAACATGCGCAGGCCCTGCGCACCGCCCGCGAACGGGCGCCTCAGCTCCTGGATGATCTGATCGGCATTCAGGTCGCGCTCGTCACGCGGCTTGAGCCGCACGATCAAACGGCCGATGTTGTCACCGACCTGTCCACCGAATCCCTGGCCGGCCGTGGACATCACCGCTTCGACATCCGGATGCTTACGTACGATCTCCGCGGCGGCTTTTTGCCTGCGCTCCAGTTCCGCAAAGGTAACGCCTTCGGGAGCCCTCGTATTGCCGTAAATGACGCCGGTATCCTGCCGCGGGATAAAGCCCTGCGGCACCATCTTGTAGATCACACCCGTCAGGACGAGAAAGCCCACGGAGCCCACCAGCATGAGAAGCGTGTGCCGCATCGTCCAGCGCAGCGTGGAGGCATACAGATCGCGTGCTGAGTCGAAGATCCGCTCGAAGAACTGATAGACGCGGCCGTGATCGTGCGTCGGCTTGAGCAGAAGACTGCACATCATCGGCGTCATCGAGAGCGCGATCACGCCGGAGATCAACACGGCCACGCTGAGCGTCACCGCGAATTCGCGGAAAAGTCTCCCCAGCAGACCCTGCATGAACAATATCGGTATGAACACGGCGGACAGCGAGACCGTCATGGAAAGCACGGTAAACGCGATTTCCTTCGAACCATCGAGCGCGGCCTGCAGGCGGTTCTTGCCCATCTCCATATGTCGCGTGATGTTCTCGAGCACCACGATTGCATCGTCGACGACGAATCCCACCGCGAGAATGATCGCCATCAACGAAAGGTTGTTGAGGCTGAACCCGAGGATGTACATCGCCGCGAACGTGCCGATCACGGATGTTGGCAGAATCAACGCCGTGATCAGCGTGGATCTCGCGTTGCGCAGGAAAGCGAGGATGACGAGCACGACCAGCGCGACGGAGAGCAGCAGGTGGAACTCGACTTCGGCGATCGATGCCTTGATGAATTCCGAACGATCATTGACGATGTTGATTTTGACCCCGGGCGGTGCGTCGCGCTCGATCTCCGGCAAAAGCGCCCTGACCCGGTTCACGACATCGACGGTATTCGCACCTGGTTGGCGGTAGACGCCGAGACCGATCGTGCGCTCGCCGTCCAGCCAGCTCTTCACGCGCGCATTCTCGATCCCGTCTTCGGCGCGCCCGATGTCCGAAAGGCGCACGGCCATTCCGTCCTGATAGGCGACGATGAGATCGTTGAAGCCGCTGGCACGCGACAGGTTGCCCGAGGACTTGACCGTGAAATTGCGTGCGCTCCCGTGCAGCACGCCCGAGGGGAGATTACTGTTGGCGTTCTGAATGGCGCTGACGACGCGGTCGAGGCCCAGTCCTCGCTTCGAGAGCGCCTCGGGGTTCAGATACACACGAACGGCGTACTTCTGGGCGCCGAAGACGAGGACCTGCGCCACGCCGTTCAACGTCGAGAGCCGCTGCGAGATGCGGGTTTCGGCGAACTCGTTGAGCTGCTGCACCGGCAGGTGCTTCGCACTAACCGCAAGGAAGATGATCGTGAAATCCCCGGGATTCACCTTGCGCAGCGTCGGCGGCTCGATGCCTTCCGGCAGACGCCGCATCGCCTGCGAGATCGCGGTCTGCACATCCTGTGCGGCCGAATCGATGTCGCGCTCGAGGCTGAACTGCAGCGTGATGCGGGTGCGCCCGGCGCTGTTCACCGAGTTCATGCTATCCACGCCGGCGATCTGGCTGAACTGGCGCTCGAGCGGTGTTGCGACGGTGGCCGCCATCACTTCGGGGTTCGCCCCGCGCAGCTCGGCGTCGACGCGAATAGTCGGAAAGTCGACGTTCGGCAACTCGTTCACGGGCAAGGTCCGGAACGCAATGACTCCGAAGATCACGATGGCCGCGACGAAAATCGTCGTGGCCACGGGACGCTCGATGAAAATCTTGGAAAGATTCATGGCGCTACCCCATCGGCACTCTTGCGTTGGTCGACCGCGTCGCTCCTGCCCTTGTTGCGCTTACCCTTTCCGGACCCCTTGGCGGCGTCATCGCGGCCACCCAGGCGGACCGTACCGCCTTCCTGCAGAGCCTGCGGAATTTCGGTGATGACCGTGTCGCCCGGCTTGACGCCTGAAGCTATGACGACTTCTGTGCCGATCTGGCGCGCTACCTTGACCGGCTGAACGCGCACTTTGTTCTCGCCATCGACGAGGTACACGAAGCTGCCCTCCTGCCCCGGCTGCACCGCGGCCTCCGGCACCACGATTGCCTCCGGTTCGACTGTCAGGACGATGCGCACGTTCACGAACTGCCCCGGCCAGATCACTTCGTTCGGGTTCGATACGCGCGTTTTGAGCAGCACCGTTCCGGTCTGCGGGGTCACGGTATTGTCGACGAACACGAGCTTGCCTTCCGCGACGGGCGGAGCGTTTCGATCCGGCAGGATCTCGATTCGCATGAGCTTGTCGTCCTGGTAGCGGCGAATGTCATCGAGCTGCCGCTCGGGCACGCTGAAGGCAACGAGAATCGGATCCATCGTGTTGATGGTCACGAGCGGCGTGCCTGCCCCGGCTGCGGGAACGAGGTTACCGGGCTTGAACGCAAGCGTCCCCGTGCGGCCGGAGATCGGCGCGCGGATGCGCGCGAATTCGAGCTGGATGCGCGCTGCTTCGGCAACCGCCTGGTCCGCCTGCACGGTCGCCTCGAGTGATTTGACCGACGTCACCGCGACATCGAATTCCTGGCGCGTGATGTACTCGCGCTTCAGCAGCGGCGCCAGCCTGTCCTGCTGGGCCCGCGCATTTTCAAGCTGCGCGCGATCGCGTGCGAGCTGAGCGAGCGCCTGATTGTATTGCGCCTGGAACGTGCGCGGATCGATCTCGAACAGCACTTGCCCCGCTTTGACACGATCGCCTTCCTTGAAGCGCACCGACTGCAGCACGCCGCTCACCTGCGCGCGCACCTGCACGCTGTGCTCGGGCTCGACCGTTCCGACCGCCTCGATGAGGACCGGCATCGGTTTTACGGCGGCCTGTACGGCTTTCACCAGGATCGGTCCGCCGCCGCCCTTGCCTTTGCCCTTACCCTTGCCTTTTCCTTTGGGCGCATTCGCCGCGGCGCTCGCGTCCCCGGGCTTCTGTGTCCAGTACCAATAACCTCCGCCGGCAATCGCCGCGATGAGCCCGAACACGAGGAGCATGCTCAATCGTTTCATTTTTTTACGCCGGTGCCTGTCATCACGTCGTTGTAGCCGGTCGAGAACTGCAGGCGCGCGAGGGCCGTATACCAGTCGAGATATGACTGGATTCGCTGGACACGCGCATTGGATTCATCCTGCTGCGCGGTAATGAGATCGAGAATGCTGCCGAATCCCGCTTCATAGCGCGCGAGTGTCGCCTGTGCCGTTTGTTCGGCGGATTTGACCTGCGACTCCGT
>DASPNJ010000097.1:0-15189 GCA_035626595.1 Burkholderiales bacterium | reverse complement strand
TGAGGCGCTATGGCGCCGCATTGGCGGCGGCTCGCGATGACAGTTGATGAGGCGCTATGGCGCCGCATTGGCGGCGGCTCGCGATGACAGTTGATGAGGCCCTATGGTGCCGCATTGGCGGCGGCTCGCGATGACAGTTGCTGAGGCCCTATGGCGCCGCGTTGGCGGCGGCCCGCGAGGACAGTTGCTGGATCGCCACGCCGCCGCGGCCTCAGCGGCGCGCGATGACGATCGTTACTTCAGCGGGGCGGCGGCGTCGGTCTGTTCGGCGGCGAGCTCGCGGGGCTCGCCCTCACGCGCGAGCCTGCGCTGAAGGGCGCACATTTCGTCGCCGAGCGCATCACGCGTGTCGCTATCGAGGAGCTTTTTCACTTTGGGAAAAAGGTTCTCCTCCTCTTCCTTGTGATGGTGCTCGGCCTGCTCTTTCAGCACCTTGAATTTGGGCTCGAACGTCTGGTCGCCGCCGTCTAGCGGCAGCAGATCGGCGACCAGTCGCTTGAGCGAAAGGTGCTCTTCGAGCGACTCCAGCAGGATGTCCTCCGTGCGGTTCGCCTTCACGGCCGGGTAGAACACCTGCTCCTCGGATTCCATGTGCACCGTCAGGAGGTCCGCGATGCGCGTGAATCGTCTCTTGCGCTCTTCGGGTTCTTCGACTTCGAGCGCTCGCCTGAGCAGGCGCTCCATCTCCTGATGCTGCTGCAGCAATAGATCGACGGCGTCCATGCGCCCTCCGTGTCATGTGGCGCAGCGGATGAGGCAAGCGGTGTGCCGTTGATGACGTGCGCCATGGGATCGCGACGGCGCCGCGTGCCGGCGCCTCGCAATGACGCCCGACTATTGAGGCTCGATCCGGGCGCTCTTGACGATCTTCGCGTAGAGCGCGATCTCACGCTTGATGAACTGCGCGAACTCTGCGGGCGTGCTGCCGACGGGGATCAGGCCGAGATCGTCCAGGCGTTTCTTGATCTCCGGCGAGAACAGGATCTTGCGGACTTCGCCGTGCATGCGCATGAGTCGATTCTTGGGCACGCCGGCCGGAAACCACAGCCCGTGCCAGCCGGCGAACTCGAACCCGGGGAACCCGGACTCCTGAAACGTCGGCACGTCCGCGAGCTGCGGAGCGCGCTTGCCGGCGGTGATCGCGAGCGCGCGCACCTTGCCGGCTTTGACGAAAGGCGTACCTTGCGCGACGCTCACCATCATCGTCTCCACCTGTCCGGCCATGACGTCGTTCAGCGCGGGGCCTCCGCCTTTGTAGATCACGTGCACGAGGTCGAGTCCTGCCGCCGCTTTCATCATCTCGGTCGCGAGGTGTGTCGCGTTGCCGGTGCCGGCCGATGCGAAATTGAGCTTGCCCGGGCGCGACTTGGCGAGGCTGATGAACTCCTTGAGGCTGTTGGCGGGCACGGACGGGTGGACGACGAGCACCATGCCGTAGGTCGCCGCCATCTGCGTGATCGGCTGGAAGTCGCGTACGGAGTCGTACGGCAGCTTCTTGTAGAGGTGCACGTTGGCGACGTGGCTGCCGGTCTGGTAGAGGAACGTGTAGCCGTCGGGCGGGCTCTTCGCGACGAGCTCGCTGCCGATGATGCCGTTCGCGCCGGGACGGTTGTCCAGCACCACCGTGTGGCCAAGGCCTTTGCTGAGCTCGCCCACGAGGACGCGGCCCCAGACGTCGATCGGCCCGCCGGGCGCGTACGGGACGATCATGCGCACGGGTTTGGCGGGGTAGGGTTCCTGCGCGTGCGCGGCGCAAGTCCAGACTGCGAGAGCGATGAAGAGTGCGCGTACCATGCGATTGATTATGGCATAGTGGTTTTCCGGTTTTGAAAGGTCGGCATGGAAGAAATTTTTCCGAAATTCTCGGAAGCGGAGTATCGGCGGCGCGAGGCCGTCGTGCGCCGCGAGATGGAGGCGCGCGGGCTCGACGCGATGGTGATCGCAGGCGATTCCGGCGGCCGCACGGCGAATCAGGCGAGCGTGTACTGGCTCACGAACTGGCTGGATCCGATGGTGAATTACGTCGTGATGACGCGCACCTGTGGGCCTTTTCTGTTCGTGAGTTACCCGCTGTTCCTGCACACCGCGAAGCGCGCGGCGCGCGGCGAGACGATCGAGTGCGGCGCGCTCAACCCGGGACCCGATATCGCGAAGCGGCTGATCGATCTCGGTCACGCGAAGGGCCGCATCGGCATCTCGGGCGTGCGCAACATCGCGAAGGGCTCGATGCTCGCGGACCATCGCGATGCGCTGGTTAAAGCGATGCCCGAGGCGGAATTCGTCGACGCGCTCGAGGCGATGGTCGCCGCACGCATGATCAAGAGCCCGGAGGAGATCGAGTGGTTCGAGCGCGGCGCGGAGCTCACCGACAAGGTGATCGCGCACATGGCGCAGAGCATGGAGATCGGCATGCCCGAGTACCAGATCTCCACGCTGATTCACGAAGTCGTGCTGCCGGAGGGCGGCAACGTGCGGCTGCAATTCTTCGGTGCGACGCCGATGGACGCACCCGAGATCATCTTCCCGTGGCAGTACCCGTCGAACCGCAAGCTCCAGCGCGGCGACGTGCTGCTCACCGAAATCAGCGCGAGCTGGGGCGGCTGCTCGGGACAGATCCAGCGCGCGTTCGCGATCGGCGCCAAGCCGACGCCGCTGTATCAGCGCCTCTACGACGTGGCCGCGGAGTGCTATTACCGCATTTTCGAAGTGCTCAAGCCGGGCGCGACCGACGCCGACGTGCGCAACGCCGCGATCTTCATCGAGAAGGAAGGCTTCCGCACACTCGATATCCTGATCCATGGCTGGGGGTTGCAGATCGAGCCGCCGCGCGTCGATCTGCCGGGCGCGATGATCAAGCGCGAGCTGACGCCCGTCACGTTCGAGAAAGGCATGCTTATCGTCATCCAGCCGAACATCGTGACGGCGGACGGCAAGGCGGGATTGCAGACTGGCAACCTCGTGCTGATCGAAGAGAATGGCTGCAGGTCGCTTCAGAAATACCCGATGGAGTTCATTCGGGTCCAATGACGCAAAACCGTCACCGCCGCCCGCGCGGGAACGACGACTGAGGAGGTTGACTGCTTGATTATCGATACACACGCGCATGCACTGGATGAAGCTTTTTTGGCCGGCCTCTGTAAGAAACCGGCGTTCGGCCTTTCCGCCGAGCGCCGCTCCGACGGCCGCTACTGGATCAGGCGGGGGAATCGTCCGGCGCATTCGCTGGACGAGAACCTGATCGATATCCCGAAGCGCGTGGCGAGCCTCGCGCGCCGCGACGTGGAGCTTCAACTCGTGGGACCGCCGCCGGGCTTCGTCGCCTGGCCGGGCGGCGCGGCGGACGTCGAGTACGCGCGTGCGTTGAACGAGCACGGCGCACGCGTGGCCTCGCAAAGCGAGGGGCGGATGGAGCTCATGGCGACGCTCGCGATGGGTTCGCCGGAGCAGTGCGCGTACGAGCTCGAGCGCGCGATCGATCTTTACGGCGTGCGCTCGGCGCTGCTGCCCGCGACGGCGGGCGGCCGGCCGCTCGATGCGCCCGAGTTCGACGCGCTCTTCACGGTCGCCGAGAAGCACGGCGTGCTCTTCTTCATGCATCCGGTCTCGGCCGACGAGCTCACGCGTTACCCGGTCTATGGCGTGCAGGTGCTCGTGCAATGGCCGTTCGAAACCACGCTCGCGGTGACGCGGATGATCTTCGAAGGCGTGTTCGATCGGCACCCGGGACTGAAGCTCCTGCTCGCGCACGGCGGCGGCAACCTCATCTATCTGAAAGGCCGGCTCAACTCCGCATACGAAGCGGAAGGCTGGGAAGCGGACCCGTACTACAGGAAGAACATCTCGAAAGCGCCGGGCGAGTACTACAAGCAGATCTATTTCGATACCTGCGCGTTGTCGCCGGAGTCGGTGGAGTTCACGATCAGCATTGCGGGTGCCGACAACGTGATGTTCGGGACCGACTATCCCTTCGACATCGGCGATCCCGAGGCGAAGCGCGCATTGCCGGCGCTGGAGCGGCTGGATGAGGCGACGAAGCGGAAGATCTATCGCGAGAACGCAGCGAGAGTGCTGAATGTGAAGCGATGAAAAAAGAAATCATCTCGAGCTCCAAAGTTCGGGCGCCGGTCGCAGGCTTTCCGGTCGCCACGCGCGCGGGGCACCTGCTCTTCATCTCCGGGCGCGTGGGGCTCGACAGCGAGTCGGGCCTGCCGCTGACCGGTTACGCGCAGCTCGGCCGCAAGCCCGTGCCGTCGCTCGGACTGCTCGCGCCGGATAGCTGGGAGGAGACCTTCGTCGCGCAGGCGGCGCGCATGTACGAAGACCTGGAGACGCTGCTCGCGGAGCAAGGCGCGCAGAAGACGGACCTGCTCTTCTACAGCATCTACGCGCGCGAGATGCGCAACTTCCCGGTGATCGTGCGCACGCGCGCGGCGCTGTTCGAAGGCGGTGTGGCGCCGCCGAGCACCGCGTCGCAGGTGCCGGGGCTGCTCTATCCGGGCGCCGTCGTCTACTTCGATCCGGTGGCGGTCATTCCGGATGCAGGCAGCGGCATCGCCAAGAAGGTGCTCACGTCACGCCATGTCGTGCAGGGGCCGCTTTCGAATTACGAGCTCGCGACCCGCGCGGGCGATTACACGTTCTATGCCGGCGTGGTCGGTGCGCACCCCGAGACCGGCACCATCGTCTACGGCGGGAAGGAGCTGAAGGACGAGACCTGGCCGAAGCCGCAGGGCGGTCTCGCCACGCGGCTCCTGCTCGAGCCCACGTCCGCGCAGACCTACACGATTCTGAAGCTCATGCGCTCCATGCTCGAAGAGCACGGCGGCGGCCTCGACCGGGTGCTGCGCACCAACATCTATCTGCGCAGCATGACCGAGCTGCCCGAAGTCGAGCGCGTTGCGGGCCGCTTCTTCGGCACGCGCGCACCGGCCGGCACGGTGATCGGGGTGGAGAGCCTCGCGCGCGGCGATTTCTTCATCGAGATCGAGGCGATCACCTACGACCGCGGCGCGACGCGCGCTTCGCCGGCGGATACGCAGGTGGCCTCATGGGGCCGCTACGCGAACGCGGTGCGCGGCGGCGATCTCGTATTCGTGTCGGGACTGCTCGGCTACGACGCGGCGTCGAATCGCATCGTGAAGCGAGCGGCCGATCTCGGATCGAGCGCTGCGGAGCGGGTGAACAAGGCGATCGGCGGATCGGACGTTCAGACCGCAGGACAACTCGCAGCGGCAGCGCAGACCCAGAGCATTCTCGATCAGCTCGCGCGGGTGCTGAAGAGCCTCGACTCCAATCCGGGTTCGCTGCTCAAGCTCACCGTATACCTGCGCGAGATGAGCGAATTTCCGTACGTGAAGAACGTGCTGCTCGCGACACTGGGCGAGAATCCGCCGGCGATCAGCGTGCTCGCCGTGCAGGATCTGCCGCTGAAAGAAGCGCGGGTGCAGATCGAGGCCACGGCGGTTTAGGCCGTCCGTCCTTCGACAGGCTCAGGACGAACGGAATACAGGAGGGGGAGATGGAAAAGAAGAGAGTCGTTCTGCCGGAGATCGAGAAGTTCTACGCCGGCTCGCTGCACAAGGACATCCCGGAATACCAGCCGGTGAAGATCGCGCATGCGATCGTCACGCGCGGCGGGAACACGCTGCGCATGTCCGGTTATCCCGCGATCGGACCGAACGGTATCATCGGCAAGGGCGACATGCGCGTGCAGACGCTGACGGCGCTCGATTACGTGAAGCGCACCGTCGAAGCCGCGGGCGCGACGTGGGACGACATCGTCCACATGACGTTCTTCTTCACCGACCGCGAGAAATGGCATCGCGAAGCGATACCGGCGCGCGTGGAGTTCTTCGGCAAGCACGCCAAAAATGGCGAGCTGCCGTGCATCACTTCGATCGGGGTCGCCTCACTGATGCACCCGGATATGCTGATCGAAATCGAGGCCACCGCGGTTTGGGATTGACTGGATCCCCGCCCCCGACTACACCACTTCGAGGGCGTCGCCTGGCGCGGGGATGAAGATGCAAGCCGTCCTCCGTCATTCCCGCGGAGGCGGGAATCCAGAACGAGGAGCAATCATGAAAATTCTGTCTGCCCTCACTGCTGTTGCACTGACCATCTCTCCCGCATTCGCAGCGCAGAAAAAAGCCGACCCCGTCGGCGACTACCCGAACAAGCCCGTGCGCTGGATCATCGACTTCGGAGCCGGCGGGCTCTCCGACACGCTCGCACGCATCGTCGCGATGAAGGTGAGCGACATGTGGAAGCAGCCGATCATCAACCAGGCGCGTCCCGGCGCGAACGGCACGATCGCGTACGACATCGGCGCGAAAGCGACACCCGACGGCTACACGCTGGTGTTCGTCTCGACGCCGTTTTCGGTGAACCCGAGCGTCTACACGAACCTGCCGTACGACACGCGGAAGGACTTCGCCGCGGTCACGCTGATCGCGATGTATCCGAACATCCTCGTGGTGAATCCGAAGGTGCCGGTGAAAAGCGTGCAGGAGCTGATCTCGTATGCGAAGTCGAAGCAGGGCGGCCCCACGTGGGCGACGGTCGGGGTGGGCAGCTCGCCGTTCCTCGCGACGGAGCTCTTCAGGAAGCAGACCGGCTTCGACGGCATACACGTGCCCTACAACTCGAGCCCGCAGGCGCTCACCGATCTTGCCGGCGGGCGCATCGAGTTCATGTTCGTGAACATGCCGACCGCGGTCGGTTTCATCAAAGGAAACCGCATACGCGCGATCGGCATCGCGTCGCCCGCGCGCAGCGTGCTCATGCCCGACCTGCCGACGATCGCCGAGTCCGGCGTGCCGGGCTTCCAGTCGGTGGGCTACGCCGGGGCGGCGACGCAGTCGAAGGTGCCGCGCGCGATCGTCGAGAAGATCAATGCCGACATGGTCAAGGCGCTCCACATGTCCGACGTGCAGGAGCAGATCCGAAATCTCGGCGGAGAGCCGCGCCACAGCACGACCGCGGAGTTCCAGAAGCTGCTGAACGACGAGATCGCACGCTGGGCGCCGGTCGCGCGCGAAGCCGGCGTCAAGCTCGAACGCTAACCGTAAATCCCCCTCTCCCCCACGATGGTGGGGAGAGGGTAGGGATGAGGGGCAACATGAAAAACAAAACCACACCCATCGGCGCCATCACGATCCCCGGCACCGACATCCATTACGCTCCGGCGATCAAAGCCGGACACTGGGTATTCCTCACCGGCATCGAGGCGGCCGATTACGGCCGCGGTCTGCACGACACGGTGCGCGGCAATCCGGAATTTCCGCTGCACGGCCTGCCGAAGCACCGGCGCGAAGGCGATTTCATCTGCGCGCGGCTGAGCGCGCTTCTGAAGGAAGCGGGGACGAGCTTCGCGAACACGGTGCGGCTCGATCAGTACTACCCGACATGGAAAGCGGTCGATCCCTATCACCTCGCGCGGCGTGCCGCGTTCGGCGACTACATTCCGCCGAGCACCTCGATCATCATGGAGGAGCTGCTCACCGGCGGGGCGGATATCACGACTTCGGTCCTCGCAGTAGTGCCGGGCGACGGGCGCGAGCCGAAGCGCGTGCCGACGCCGAAAGTCACCGCGCCGGTGTGGTCCGGATTCGTGCCGGCCGTCACGTCCGGCGATTTCATCTTCGTCGCCGGACAGATGGCGCGCGGGGCCGATGGCAATGCCGATCCGCGCGCGCATGTTCCGCCGCACAGCCTGTGGGGCGGCTACGAGATCCGCCGCCAGACCGAATACCTGGTGCGCGAGAAGTTCGTGCCCGCGCTCGAAGCGGCCGGCTCGTCGCTGCGCAACGCAGTGAAGGCGCAGGTGTATCTGCGGCACATGGAAGACCTTCCGCATTTCCTCGACGTGTGGGAGAGCCATTTCGGCGCGCGGCAGTGCGCGCTGACGATCGTGCCGGGCAAGGATTTCGGGCTCGTCCCGGGAAACATCGAAATCAATCTCGTCGCGCTGACGGACAACGCCGGCGCGAACAAGCGCGTGATCGACGGCTGCATTCCGCGGGAGATGAGCTTCGGCGCCGCGGCTGTACGTGCGGGCGACCTGCTGTTCTGCTCCGGCCTGACCGCGGTGGACGCCGCGGGCGCGATCGCCGCCGTGAAGCATCGGCAGCTCGAGCACCTCGGCGTTCCGGCACGTGCGCAGATGCAGCACATCGTCGATGCGCTGAAGGCCGTATGCGCGGCCGGCGGCACGTCGCTCGAGAACGTGGTGCGCGTGCATCAGTTCCACACCGATCTCGGCGAGTTCTATCCGATGCACCGCGCCTGGCAGGAAGCGCTCGGCGGCGCGCCGGTTCCCTTCACGGCGGTCGGCGTGCATGCCGACCTGCCGGTGCCGTCGTGCAGCGTCGTCGTGGACCCGTGGTTTTACGCGCCTTAAGCGTCGTCCCGGCGAAGGCCGGGACCCAGTGCCGCTGTTTTCTGGATCCCGGCCCTCGCCGGGATGATGATCCCTCCGTCATTCCCGCGTAGTGTCATTGCGAGGCGGAGCCCATGCTCCGCCGCGGCAATCCCGTCTACGAACGTGGCTTTTACGTGCGCCACGAGACGTGCTGCGAGCGAAGCGCGGCAATCTACCCCGCGCTTGTTCGCGGCTCGCGATGACACAGTAGGGCCCGGCCTACGCGGGGGTGACGCTTAGCAGCCGGCGAGTATCGCCGCGATGAATTCGTCGCGGCGGATATCGAACTGCGTTGCGGTCGTCACCGCGGCCGTGCTGCCAGCGTCCCTGACGACAAACTGCACGAGCGCCACAGGTGCGCCGCGTGTGACGTGCACTTCGATGAGCCCGGGCGCCGTGCCTTCGCGAATCCGTGAGGTGAATCCCGCGGGGTGCGCATCGAGATTGCGCGCGACGCAGACTGCCGCGCGATGCGGCTCCTGACGCAGTGCGTGTGTACTGCGGAGGCCCGTCTCGGCCGGCGACTCCGTCATGGTCTGGCATGCCGCCAACGCGGCGACCGCTACGACCAGTGCGATGCAGTTGCGCATTCTCAAGGCGTCGACGCTTCCTCGATGCTCCGAACCTCGAGTATGCCCGGTAGGCGTCGCGGTCGACAGGCGGGCGCGCTACTCGTGGCAGACGACATCAATAATGTGATTTGGCGCGTCGCGGCTCCCGCTTTCGTAGGGTGCGCCACCTGCGCACCCTACGGGCGGCAATCGTTGCTGGCGCCGCGCATGAGCCACACGCGGCTCCCCGCGCGCGGCCGGAAGCTGCTGTTGACGATGGCGATGTCGTCGCCGCGCACATCGAGCTTGCGCATGAGCAGACCCTGCTGGCTGCCGTTGAAGCCGCCGTTCGCGTCGGCGCTGCCCGGCACGATGACCGGCGCGCTGAACGTGCTGCCGCCGTCGCGCGACCGCGCGAAGGCGAGGCCGCGCGGCGGCTGGCGATGATCCGTATACGTCTCCCAAAGCACGTAAACGTCGCCCGACGTACCGATACTGAGCGCCGGAAACCCGGCACTCGCCGCCCGCCCTTCGACAGGCTCAGGGCGAACGGCCGAAATATCTCGCACTGCCTCGAAACTCCTGCCGCCGTCGCGCGAGCGCGTATAGCGGACGTGATAGCGATCGAACGGACCCGCCGCGCTCTCCGCATAGACGAGATGCAGCACGCCCTTACCATCGACCGCGATTTTCGGCGCGTCCGAATAACCGGGCGTCTGTGCAACGATGCGCGGGGCGCTTAAGGTGCGGCCGCCGTCGGACGAGCCGGCGATGTGAATGTCCGCGCGGTCGTCTTCGCCGACGGGCCACGCGAGATAAATTGCGTGCCGCTCGGCCTGACCCTCTCCGCGCTGTCGCGGCGCGAGGGGAGCACGTGAAACGGCGAGTGCAGGCGCGCGCGCCGGCTTCGCGGCGCCCGAGTTCAGTTGAAGCGGTTTGGAAAACGACGCGCCGCGATCGCTCGAGCGGCTGAGCCAGAGCGCGCCTTCGTATTCGGTCCATGCGGCGTAGATCGTGCCATCCGCCGCCACCGCGATATCGAGGCTCCCGTTGTGCCAGATGTCGCGGTTGATGCGGCCTTTGCCGTCGCCGCCGGTGGAGTTCGACAGGTTCACCGATTTCCCGAACGTTGCGCCGCCGTCGCCGGAGCGTGCGAAAAAGATGTCGCCGCCGTGCGAGCCGCCGGAGAAGACGATCTCCTGCCACAGAATGTAGATGTCCCGCGGATGCCGCTGCGAGAGCGCGATGCGCGGCAGCCACGAGAACACCTGCGGCGTACGCGAGACGTTCACGGGCTGCTCGAGACGCGGCGCGCCGTTGCGGTCGTAGATCTGAAACAAGACATCCTTGCGACGCTGGTCGACCCAGGCGACCGCGGCGCCGCCGCCTGCGTCGAGCGCGACGGTCGGATCGTCGACGTAGTCGTAGCGCGACTCGTTCTGCTGCCACGGGCCGCGGTGGCCTCCGCCTTTTGCGATTTCGAGCGTGCCGCACCAATGCACGATCGAGGTTTGCTGCATTCCCGCCTGCGCGGGAATGACGAGGAGTGCGAACGTTGCGAGCAGAATGGTGCAGCGTGTCATCGGCAGATGCGGAAGCCGCCGCGGTCGAGATGGAAATGATTGCGGTGCGCTTCGTTGTACTCGGGGCCGAGCACGCTGTCGAAGACGCGGCACGCGCCGTCGTGCACGTCGCGGAGGAAGCGGCCGTCGGCGTCGTCGCTGCCCCAGTCGCGTTCCACGCGGACTTGCCTGCCGTCCGCCAGGACGAACGCGGCGATGTCGATCGCGTCGGCGGTGGCGTGGCGGCTGAGCGGCGCGTCCTTGCGGCCGTAAATGTTGCGGCACGCGTACGTACCGAAATGCTGGAAGCGCACGACCGGCCGCTCGAAGTGCTTCTGCGCCGCCGGCGCGACGATGTGGCGCTCCCACATCGCGAGTGAGACCGCGCTGCGGCAGGTGAGCGTGAACGGCTCGCCCACTCGCACGCTCGTTGCGCTCACGCGGACCGCGTTCGCATACCCGCAGCCGTCGGGGCCATCGTGGTCAGGCGCCGGCTCGTAGCGCATCTTCGCCCGATCGAGGACCGCGAGGCACAGCGCCGGATCGCGCGACAGGCGCGACAGCTTGTAGCGCGTGAGCCAGTTGAGCGGCTCGTCGAGCTTCAACGGCGCCCACGGGTTCCATTCATCCGGTATCACGATCCTGCCGGAGTAGATGCCATGCGCCACCCACGTCACGACCGACAGCAGCAGAAGACCCAGAAGAGTGGAGCGCACAGAACCAATTTCCCTCTCCCCGCGGGTGCGGGGAGAGGGATAGGGTGAGGGGAATCAGTCGTACACGGTTTCCGAGTAATGCGCCGGATCGACCTCGACCTCGATCACCGTCGGCCCGTCCGCGCGCAACGCCTGCACCAGCCGCGCTTCGAGCTCCGCCGAAGTACCCGCGCCGACCGCAGGCACGCCGAAGTAGTGCGCCGGCGGAGCTACGTCGGAGCGCTCGAAGGAGAGCGCCGTGCCGTAGTGCTCAAGCGAGCGGCGTTCCTGCTTCACCTTGATGAGACTCAACCAGCGGTCGTTCAGCACCACGAACGGGATCGCGAGGCGCTCGCGCTGCGCGACGGCGAGCTCCCCGCAGGTCATCTGGAAGCAGCCGTCGCCGACGATGCACGCGACCGGCAGAGTGGGGCGCTCGAGCTTCGCGGCGATCGCCGCCGGCAGGCCGAAACCCATCGACGACCAGCCGTTCGTGATGAGGAACGTGCGCGGGGCGTGCGCCGTCCACTGGCTGGCGATCTGGTGCGTGTGGGCGCCGACGTCGAAGGCGAGCACGCCCTCGCGCGGCAGGACGCGGCGCACGACATCGATCGCCTCGTGGGGCGAGAAATGCGATGTGGCGGGCCGCAGCGCGCGGTGGAATGCGGTGCGATGGTGTTCAAGAGCGTTCGGCTGGTGGGTTTCACCCATCCGATGCCAGTCGTTTGAACTAGCGGGCAGCGAAGCCAGCGCGGAGATCGCCGCGTCTAGGTCGCCGACGACTTCGTGCGCGATCGTTACGGAAGCGTCCACGTCCGCCCGCCCGGTGTCGACATGCAGCACCGGCAGCTTGCCGATCCAGGCCTCGTACTCGACTTCGATCGTGTCGTAGCCGAGGCCGATGATGAGATCCGCGTTGTCGTGTATGAAGCGCCGCTGAAGCTGACGCTTCGCGCGCTCGATGCAGCCGATCGCGAGCGGATGCGCTTCGTCGATCAGCCCTTTCGCCATCGTGGTGGTGGCGAAAGGAGTCTGGTGCCGCTCGACGAATTCGCGCAGCGTATCGTGGTGGCGCATGCGCATTGCGGACGCGCCGATCACGGCGAGGGGGCGGCGGGCGCGGCTGAGGATTTCGGCGGCCTTGGTTACACCCCCACCCTGACCCTTCCCCGTCGAGGGGGAGGGAAGGCCCGTCCTCCCCCCTTGCGGGGGACGATTGAGGTGGGGGGTGACAGCCTCACTCACCTCCGCCACTGCCACATCCTCCGGCAAATCGAGATGCACCGGCCCCTGCGGCTCGGTGAGCGCGAGGCGCAGCGCTTCCGCGACCGTCGCGGCGATACTGCCGGGCCGCAGCGTGAAGCTCGCCTTCGTGATCGGCTTGAAGAGCGCCGCATGATCGATCCACATCTGGATGCGGCGGCCGAGCTGGGGCTGATTCAAGTTGCAGGTGATCGCGATCAGCGGCGAGCGATCGAGATACGCGCAGCCCACGCCGGTGGTGAGATTGGTCGCGCCCGGGCCGAGCGTCGCGATGCACAGCCCCGGTACGCCCGACATGCGCGCGCTTACGTCGGCCGCAAAGCCGGCGGAGCCTTCGTGCGCCGTCAGCACGAAGTCGATGCCGCCGACGCGCATCGCGTCCATCAGCGGCAGCACGTTGCCGCTGGGCACGCCGAAGCCGCGCCGGATGCCCGCCGCCTTGAGCAGCGCAACGATGAGATCGGCGTTTTTCAATGGAAGAGCACGCCACCGTTGACGTTGTAGCCCTGGCCGGTGATGAAGCACGCTTCATCGGAAGCGAGGAACGCGACGAGATTCGCCACGTCCTCGGATTCGGCCACGCGGCCGAGCGGCGTCGCCTTCGAGGCATTCGCGACGACCTCGGCGCGGAACGCTTCCGGTGCGACGCCTTTCGCGCGCGCCTGCGCCTGCTCCCAATAGTTCAGCCGGTCGGTGTTCACGGTGCCGGGACACACCGCATTCACCGTGATCCGGTGGGGCGCGAGATCGAGCGCGGACGCCTGTGTGAGCCCGAGCAGCGCGAACTTCGACGCGGTGTAAGCCGCAGTCATCGGCTTTGCGCGCTTCGATGCATCGGAACCCATGTTGATGATGCGGCCGCCGCGGCCCTGCTCGATCATGATGCGGCCGACGTATTTCGTGACGAGGAATACCGCCGTTGCATTGATATCGAGAAAGCGTCGCCACACCGCCTCGTCGAGCTCGGTCACCGGCACGCGGTCGCGTCCGATGATCGCGCGCGCATTGTTGACGAGGATATCGAGGCCGCCAAACGCGGCTGCCGCCTCCTTGGCCATTGCCTCGATCTCGGCGGTGACGGTGAGATCGCACCAGATCTTGTGGCAGCGCCGTCCGAGCGCCTGCACTTCCTCGGCGACGCTGTCGATGCTGCGCCACTGCGCCTGCACTTCCTGCGGCGGCAGGTCCTTCGGGTCACGCCGCACGTCCGAAAGCACGATGTCCGCGCCCTGCGACGCGAGCTTCAACGCCGTCGCGCGTCCAATCCCTTTCATGCCGCCCGCGCCGGTGATCAGTGCGACGCGGCCGCTCAGGTTACTCATGTGCTGCTCCTTCGGTTGGTCTGGTCCGTGTTCTCGGATACTCTAAAGCCGTAGCCTGCCACGGAGGAGCCATTCATGGGCGAGATTCTCGGACTCGGCATCACGCACTATCCCAACCTCTCGGCGAACCTCAACATGGCGTGGCGCTTCCAGAAGTGCCTCGAAGATCCCACGTTGCCCGACCAGTACCGGTCGCCGGAGAAGTGGCCCGCGAAGGCGCGCGAGCAGTGGGGAAACGACAACGGCCTCGCGCATTCGAACCAGCACCGGCGCGATTTGATCGAGCAGTTTCGCAAAATCCGCAGCGAGATCGACGCCTTCAAGCCGGATTTCGTGCTGATCTGGGGCGACGATCAGTACGAGAACTTCCGCGAAGACTGCGTGCCGGCGTTCTCGGTGCTCGCATACGACTCCATCGAGTTCCAGCCGTGGAAAGGCAGCAAGCGCGGCCGCAACATCTGGGACGAGCCGGAGGACAAGACCTTCAGCTTCAAAGGCCATCGCGCCGCCGGCAAGTATCTCGCGACCGAGCTGCTCCAGGACGGCATCGATGTGGCTTACGCATACAAGCCGCTGCACCATCCGCTGGGCCACGCGTTCTCGAACTCGCTGCTGTACCTCGACCACGACCGTAAGGGCTTTCCGTATCCGGTGGTGCCGTTCGCGCTGAACGCGTACGGCCGGCTGCTGGTCTCCACGCGTGGCTCGGTGCGGCGGCCGTACGAAGGCGCCGGACAGGCGCCGCAGTCGCAGAGCGAGCTCGACCCGCCGTCACCGCCGCCGTCGCGCTGCATGAAAGTCGGCGCCGCGGTCGCGCGCGCGATCAAGCGCAGCAACTACCGTGCGGCGATCATCGCCTCTTCGAGCTGGAGTCACGCGTTTCTCGTCGCGAAGAACGAGCTCGTGTTTCCCGACGTCGACGCGGACAAGCGTTACTACGAGGCGCTGAAGAACGGTGACATCAAGGTCTGGCGGGAAACGACGCTCGAGCAGGTCGAGGATCGCGGGCATCACGAGGTGCTGAACTGGTTCTGCCTCCTCGGCGCGATGAGCGAGCTCGGCCGCGAGCGGCCGGATTACTCGGTGTTCCTCGAATCGTGGGTCACGAATTCGGACAAGGTGTTCGCGGTATACCGGCCATAAATCGAAAGGGAGCAAACATGACGGACAAGATCAAGTATTCGGTCGTCGAGGGCTGGGAACAGTTGCCGAAGGGGTTCGTGCACCGAGACGTCGCGGGCGTCGCGGTGGACCAGGAAGACCGGGTATATCTCATCTGCCGCGGCGATCACCCGGTCATCATTTACGACCGCGACGGCAATTTCAAACGCTCGTGGGGCGAAGGCGAGTTTTCCTATCGCACGCACGGCATCT
>DASPNJ010000096.1:0-21259 GCA_035626595.1 Burkholderiales bacterium | reverse complement strand
GCGCGGCTGCAGCGCACGAAAATGCGGCGCCAGCGAGATGCCGCACGGCCGCGCGTAGACGAACCCGAGCTGCATTTTTCGGGCATGCATGACCGTGCGCTCGAGCAGCGCGGGAATCACGCGCTCGCGGCCCGGCAGAGTCAGCACGTCGAGCACGCTCAGCCTGCCGATTTGCGCGTCCGCAGTGCGGTTCGCGGCGACCGCTGCATAGCCGACGATCTCGCCGCCTTCGACGGCTGCAAAAACCGTAGGTACGGCACCCGCGTCCGGATTGGACAAGTACCACTGCACACCGCGCGAATCGCGCCGCACGCGCAGGCCGGGTGACGATGCCGCACCCTGCCACAGCCGCTCGAAGCGCTGGTCGATGTCTTCCGGGCCGAGCTCGGTGATCTCCGCGGCCGGCACGGCCTTCGGCACGGTCGAGAATCCCACCAGGGCGCGCACTTGTGCGGACACCGGCCCCACGAGGGCGCCGACGGCGCCCGCAAAGACCGGCGGCAGCCCGCGCTTCGCGAGCATCTCGCGCAGCGCGATGCTGTCGTGCGCCACCCACACGTACTCCTCGCTCAGGCTCGCGTCCGGAGGCGCCACCGAATCGAACATCTCGTACATCGGCGCGGTGCGCGCATTGGCCGTCGTCGTGAGAAATACATCGACGCCGCACTGCCGGAAAAACGCGCGCAGGAGCCCCGCACCCCCCGCGCCGGCCGCCGGCAGTGCGTAGTAGTCGGTGCACGATGCCGCGCGGACGGGCTTGCCGTCGAGCATGTAGGAGAGCGGCACGTTGCCGAGATAGCCGAGCAGCGCGTCGCCGTCCTCGAGCACCCAGCCGATGTCCGGCGGCACGTCGTACTCGGCGCGCGCGGGATTCTCTTCGAACAGCCAGCGCCATGCGGCCGCCGAGCGTGGCCGGAAACCCATGCCGGAAATGAGCGCAGCCACTGCCGGCGCATCGGCCAGGGTCGCGGCGCGCAGCCTCTGTTGCGAGCTCACTCTGCCGAGAGCGACGCCGCCAGGGCGCGCCGATCGATCTTGTAATTGGCATTGAGCGGCATGTCGGTCAGCCGCTCGATGCGCTCGGGAATCATGGCCGGCGGCAGGCGTTCGGCCAGACGCTGCCGCAGGGTCTCGGCATCGCAGGCCGGACCGCCGGCGACGAATGCGACGAGACCCTGCGCGTTGCCGCCGACGATCGGGTGAGGGACGACCGCGACGAGGCTGGTTTGAGCCGCCTCGCGCAGCGCCGCCTCGATCTCGCCGAGCTCTATACGCTGGCCGCGCACTTTCACCTGGTCGTCGAGGCGGGAGACGAAATGGTAGATGCCGTGCTCGTCGCGCTCGACGAGATCGCCGGTGCGGTACCACCTGCCCAGGCGATCGGGCAGCGCGACGAAGCTCTGCGCGGTGCGTTCGGGCGATTTCCAGTAGCCCTGCCCCACCTGCGGTCCGCAGACGAGCAGCTCGCCGCGGCCCGCGCCCTCGATCTCGCGGCCTTCGCCATCGAGCAGGATGTGCCGGTGATCGGCGAACGGCACGCCGATCGGCACGATGCCGCGCCTGCATTGCGCAGCCGACGTTTCGGTCCAGCGGTAGAACGCGAGCTCCATCGTCGTCTCGGTTGGCCCGTACACGTTGTAGAGAACGGAGCTCGGCGCGGCGGCTGCCCACGACTCGGCGGCGCTCGCGGGCAGGGGCTCGCCGCAGAGCATGCTCACGCGTAACTGCGGGAACAGGTTCGGCCGCAGCGTGTGCTGGCGCTCCATGAGCATGGCGGCCGAAGCCACGCTGAACCAGTACGTGATGCGCCGATCGATGATGAAGCGCGCCGGCGCGAGCAATTGCCGGGCGGGCACCACGCACAGCGTCGCGCCGCTCATCCACGCCTGAAACATATCGTGCAGCGCGATATCGAACGTGAGCTCGTACGTGGTGGCGACGCGGTCGCTCTCGAGCGGCGCCGCGAGCGCGCGGAAGTTACGCGTATACACGGCGAGGTTGCCGTGGCTGATCGCGACGCCTTTCGGCACGCCGGTGCTGCCGGAGGTGAACACGAGGTACGCGAGATCATCCGGCGAGACACGGGGCGGCGCGAACGGCGCGCTCCCAACCGCGCTCGCATCGATGAATTCGATGCCCTCGTACGCGGTGCGCAGCGCCGACAGATCGCCGGTCTCCGGTGCAATGACGCGCCGTACGCCCGGAGCGAGCAAGAGCAACCGCGGCAGCGAGTCGAGGCCCTCGTCGCCGACGATGACCGTCGCGGCTTGCGCCTGTTCCAGCACCGACGCGCTGCGCCGCGCCGGGTGCGCCGGATTGAGCGCGACATGCGCGCCTCCCGCCGCGAAGACCGCCAGGCTGCCGGCGTAAGCGGTGAACGAGCGCGACGCGAGGACCGCGACCATGCGCGGGTGCGGCGCGTCCGGCAAGACGTGCCGCGCAATGGCGCCGGCGGCGGCGGCCAGCGCGTCGTACGTCCAGCACCGCTCGCCGATTTCGAGCGCGATCGCGGCGCCGTGCTGCGCCAGTGCGTGCGCGAAACCTTCTGCTGGCGAAGGCGCCGCGAGCGCTTGCGATACGCTACTGCGGGCGCCAGCCGACTCTGTGTGGTCGGTTCGAATGATGGCCTCCTCGATCCCCAGCCGCCAGATTACAGGAGCGGCCTCACGTAAGGCCACGCACGGGTATTCTGGTACGATCCGCGGCGCAACATCGCTGCGCTCTCTCGTAAGGCTATTCCGGACTGGATGACGAACCCATGAGCATGGTCAACAGACAGTGGCGTCTCGCCGCCTATTCCGAGTCGGGCATGCCGACCGTGGCGAACTGGGCTTTATCCGGCGGTGAGATCCCGAAGCCCGCCGCGAACGAGATGCTCGCGCGGGCGATCTACCTCGACGTCGCGCCCTATATGCGCAGCCGCATCAGCCCGCAGAAGAACTACGCAGCGGGCGTAAAGCCGGGCGAGATCATGATCGGCGGCGGCATCGCTGAAGTCGTGGAGTCCAACGCGAAGGCGTTCCAGCCCGGCGACATCGTCGTCACCGATCAGGGCTTCGGCTGGCAGGAATACGCGGTGCTGCGGCCGGCCGCGGTGCGGCGCGTCGATCCGGCGCTTGCGCCGCTGCCCTACTGGCTCGACGCACTGGGGTTGAACGGCATGACCGCGTACTTCGCGCTCCTGCACGCGGCCGAGATGAAACCCGGCGATACCGTCGTCATCTCCGCTGCGGCCGGCTCGGTCGGACAGATCGCAGGCCAGCTCGCGAAGCTCGGCGGGGCGCGCGCCGTCGGCGTCACCAGCTCGCCCGAGAAAGCGGCGTGGTGCCGCGAGGCGGGCTATGCCGAGACGGTCGACTACCGCGCGGAGGCCGATTTGCGCGCGGCGCTCGCGCGAGCGTGCCCGCAGGGCGTCGACGTCTACATCGACAACACCGGCGGCGCGATCCACGACGCGGTGATGCAGAACCTCGCGCTGCGTGCGCGCGTGGTGATCGTCGGTTCGATCAGTCTCGCGGGAAAATTCGGCCAGCCCGACCTCGGCCTGCGTTTCCAGCGCCAGATCCTGATCGCGCGCGCGACGATCCGCGGCTTTCTCGTGAGCGATTACCAGAACCAGGCCGAAGCGCGCGGCCGCATGGCGGCGTGGCATCGCGCGGGCAGCTTGCGCTCGCGCTTCGACATCGTGCGCGGCATCGAGAACATGCCGGCCGCGTTCCTGCGGCTGCTCGCGAGCGCGAACGTCGGCAAGCAGCTCGTGCAGGTTCGCGACGAGCCCTCGGCCACCCGATAGGAGATTCGAAGACATGCGTTTGATCGTTCCATGGCTGGCGGCGCTGCTCTTTGCGTCGGCCGCCGCGGCGCAGGGCGACCGGCTCACGGCGGAGAAAGAAGCCGACATCCGGCAGCTCATCGGTGCGACCGGCGGCACGCGCCTTGCCACGCAACTCGCGGATGCGACGACGCGCCCGTTCTACGCCCTGCTGCGGCAGTCACGCCCGGACCTGAACGAGCGCGCGCTGCCGGTGATCAACCGCGAATTGCTCGCCTTTTTCAAGGAGCGGCTGGATGCGCCCGGTGAGCTGAACGAGCGGATCTTAGTGCTGTATCACCACCGCTTCACGCACGCGGAGATCAAAGAGCTGCTCGCGTTCTACAAGACGGCGCTCGGACGCAAATCGCTGACGATCACGCAGCTCGTGTCGAACGAGAGCTTCGACTGGTCGCGGAAGCACGCGCCTGAAATGCGCCGCATTCTGGAGGCTGCGCTCGTGAAAGAAGGTTTGACCGCACCGGCGAAACGATAGGGGGCTTGCGATGCGCATCCTGCTCGTGTGGCTCATCAACGCGCTCGCGCTGATCGCCGTCGCCTACCTCGTGCCCGCGATCAGCGTCTCGAGCTTCTGGGCCGCGCTGGTGGCGGCGCTGGTGCTGGGTCTCGTGAACGCGGTGATCAGGCCGGTGCTCATCCTGCTCACGCTGCCGGCGACCGTGCTCACGCTGGGACTCTTCATTCTCGTCATCAACGGGCTACTCTTCTGGTTCGTGGGCTCCTTCATCGAGGGCTTCGAGGTTCGGGGATTCTGGGCCGGCTTTTTCGGCGCGATCCTATTCAGCGTCGTGTCGTGGGCGCTCTCGGCGCTCGTCCTGAAGGACGCACGGGGGTAGTGCGTGAACGCTCGCGGCGCTCTCGCAGTCGTCTGCGCGATCGCCGCGGGATGCGCGCAGCCGCCGCGCACGCCCGAGGCGCTGGAAACCGTTCCGGCGCCCACCGTCGGCGCGCTGCAGTCCGCTTACGACCGTTCGAAATGGCGCTGGGTGCGCAACCCCGACGGTCGCGCACTCTTGAGCCACGCGGACATCTCGCCCTGCTTCGTCGATCCGCAGCCGCCGCTCGATGTGCACGACGCGGGCTTCACGCTGCAACGCTCTGAGAAGACGATCGGCGGCGCGCGCTATACCGTCCTCGATGTTTACGAGCAGCGGCAGTTCTGGGAGGCGGTTTACACGCGCGAAGGCGCGATACGCCCGACGCTCGGCGTCTACGCCGCCGGCCGCTGCCGCGAGGAAGCGGAGCGGATACTGCTGCGGTATGAGGAAGAGGTGAGCAAGAAGAGGTGATGGAGAAGAAGTGACGGAGAAGAGGTGACGAGGAAGAGGTGACGAAACACGCGATCACCCCGTCACCTCGGCGGTAGCCCGCGTCACCTCTGCGCTAGCCCCGTCACCTGTTGCGATAGCCCCGTCACCTCTGCCCTGGCCCCGTCACCGCAGGAAAGACTTCTGCCAGCCCTTCCACGCATCCGCGCGCGTGATCTGAGCCATTTCCTCGTTCGAGGCGATCCTGGACTTCAGATCCGCAGGCGCGCCGCCCTTGTGGAGGTGCTCGTAGACTTCACGCAGCGCCTTCACCGCCGCGGCGATCGGCATGTGGCCCTGGAGCAGGATCCGCGCGCCGGCGGCGGCGAGGTCTTCGCGTTTGAGCGATGCCGGCGCCGAGCCGACGATGATCGGGATCTTCACTGCGTCGCGCACCGTTTTCACGTGGTCGATCGTCTCGACACCCACCAGGAATATCGCGTCCACGCCGGCGGCGGCATAGGCTTTCGCGCGCGCGACCGTGCCTTCGACGCCTTCGACCTTGAGCGCCGAGGTGCGTCCGGCGATGACGAGCGCCGGATCCTTGCGCGCGGCGAGCGCGGCCTTCATCTTGCCCGTGCCCTCCTCGATCGAAATGAGCTCCTCGCCGCCGGCCGCGCCAAAGCGCGTGGGCAGGTACGTGTCCTCGATGCTCATCCCGGAGACGCCGGAGTGCTCGCACTCTTCCACCGTGCGCATCACGTTGAGCGCGTTGCCATAGCCGTGGTCGGCATCGACGAACAGGCTCAGGCTCGCCGCGCGCTGGATGCGGTAGATCTGGTCGGCGAACTCACTCATCGTGAGCACGATGAGATCCGGCGCGCCGAGCGTCGTGTTCGAAGCGACGGAGCCTGCGAGCATGCCAAGCTCGTAGCCGACGCTCTCCGCGGCGCGCGCCGACAGCGCGTCGTAGACGCTGGCCGGTGAGCGGCACTCGGTGCCGGAGAGGATTTTGCGTAGCCGTTCCCGGCGCTGTGTGTAGTTCATCTGTTTCTCCTTGGGAAAAGCGGGAATCGTGATCCGTGAACCGTGATCCGTGAATGGTGTTCGATTCACGCTTTTCGGTCACGGATCACGAGTCACGCATTCAAATCAATCCTCCCCGAGCAGCGACAGCGCCGTCAGGCTGCAGACGTACTCGCGCTCGCTTGCGGTGAGGTCCGGAATCGCATCGATCGCGCCCACGACATCGGGCGGTCCCATGTCGAAAGGATGATCGCTGCCGATCACCACACGGTCCGCGCCGACGCGGTTGATGAGATGTCGCACGGCCTGCGGGTCGTGGGTGAGCGTGTCGAAGTAGAAGCGCCGCAGGAGCTCCGCCGGTGAAGTCCGCGTTTTCATTTTCGGCTCCGGCCGCACGTTGAAGCCGTGGATGAAGCGGCCGATCTGGTACGGCACGTACCCGCCGCCGTGCGGCAGCAGGATCTTCAGCTTCGGCAGCTCGTCCAGCGCGCCGCTGTACATGAGGTGCGCGACCATCATCGTGGTGTCGAGCGGAAAGCCGATGAAGTTCGAGAGGTAATACTCGTCCATCCCGCCTTGCGCGAGACACTGGTACGGGTGCGTGAAGACGAAGCAGCCGAGCTGCTCGATGGTCTTCAGCACTTTCCTGAAACCCGGGTCCGCGAGCGGCTTGCCTTCGATCGAGGTGCCGACCTCGACTGCCTTGAACTGGTATTCCTTCACCACCCGCTCGAGCTCGGTTACCGCGGCATCCGGGTCCTGCATCGGCAGATGCGCCATCCCGCGCAGCCGTTGCGGATGCTTCGCCACCATCTGCGCAATGCCGTCGTTCGCGAGGCGCGCGGCCTCGAGGCCGAGCTCCGCGGAGAGCCAGTAAAAGTAGATCGGCGGTCCGACCGACACGACCGCGACGTCGAGCCGATTCTCGTCGAGCCATGCGACCTTGGCATCGGCGTCGTAGTACGCCTTCTGCAGCTCGGCGAGCCGCCCGTGGCTGTTGAACCAGCGCTTCCCGCCTTTCTCCTCGATCGCGAGACCATAGCGCGCGGGATCGCGCGTGAGCGCATCGACGATCGTCGGCGGAATGACGTGGTTGTGCAGGTCGATGTTCATTTACGTTGCGGAAAGAGGATGTCCGGGAGCCACGTCGCGATCTCGGGAAACACCGTGATCAGCGCGAGCGCGATCAGCATCATGAAGAAAAACGGCAGCGATGCAAGCGCCACGTAATTCGAGTCGTGTCCGCTCATGGTCTGGAGCACGAACAGGTTGAAACCGAGCGGCGGCGTCACTTCCGCGATCTCGACGAGCAGCACCACGAAAATGCCGAACCAGACGAGGTCGAAGCCCGCTTTTTCGACCATGGGCAAGACGATCGCGGTGGTGAGCACGATCATCGAAATGCCGTCGAGCGCCGTGCCGAGCACGAGGTAGATCAGCGCCAGCACGGCCATCAGCGCGTACGGACTCGGGTCCATCGCGCCCACCCACGCGGCGAGCGCCTTCGGGATCCCCGTGAACGCCATGCAGGAGGCGAGAAACGCCGCGCCGCCGAGGATGAAGAGAATCATGCATGACAGGCGTGTCGCGCCCATCAGGCTCGACCAGAACGTCTCGCGCGTGAGCCCCCCGGACCACCACGCGGTCGCGAGCGCGCCGACGACGCCGAACGCCGCGGACTCGGTCGCCGTTGCCCAACCGCCCGCCATCACGCCGACGACGAACACGATCAGGAGGAGACACGGGATCAGATTGCGGCTGTGCCGGAGCTTTGCCCTGAGCGTGAGCGTCGTCTCCTCGCGCGGCGTCTTCTCGGGATTCAGCAGCGCCCACACCACGAGGTACCCCGAGAAGAGCGCCATCAACAGGAGCCCCGGCAGGAAACCGGCGAGGAACACTTTCAGGATCGACACCTCGGCCGCGACCGCGTAGACCACCATGATGATCGACGGCGGGAGCAGCAGGCCGAGCGTTCCCGAGCCGCACAGCGACCCGAGGCACATCTTCTCGTCGTAGCCGCGGCGCTTCAACTCCGGCAGAGCGACCTTCGCGATCGTCGCGCACGTGGCCGAAGACGAGCCTGAGACGGTGCCGAAGATGCCGCACGCGAGCACGTTCACGTGCATGAGCCGGCCGGGCAGCCAGCCGAGCCACGGCGCGAGCCCTTCGAACATTTCGTCCGACAGCTTCGTGCGATACAGGATCTCGCCCATCCACACGAAGAGCAGCAGCGCGGCGAGATTCCACGACGCGGTTGTGCCCCAGAACGACTGGAACAGGTTGAGCTCCGGTGGCGAGCTCGTGAAGAGCTGGAGCCCGAACCAGGCCACCGCCGCGAGCGAGATCGCGATCCACACGCCGCCCGCGAGCAGCACGAGGAGCAGCGCGAGCAGCACCGCGGCGATGGCAAGCGTGCTCATACCCGCTCGGAGAAGTCGCCGCGCGCGCGGCGTTCCTGCTCCGCCAGCTCGTACGCGGGCGTGCGTCCGCGCAGCACCGTGACGAGCTCGTCCGCCACCGCGATGAAAAAAATCATCATGCCGATGACGAAGCTCATCTGCGGGATCCAGATCGGGATCTTCACCAGACCCTGCGCGACTTCGTTGAGCTTCCAGCTCTCGAAGACGAAGGTGGTGACCGCCCACACCGCGTAACCGGCGAAGGCGAGCGTCACGCCGAGCGCACAGATCTCGGCCCACCGGCGCGCAGTCGGGTTCAGGCGCTCGACCAGCACGCCCACGCGCACGAGCTCCCCCTTACGGAAGGTGTGTCCGAGCGCGAAAAAAACCGACGCGGCGGTGAACCATGCCACGATGTCGTCTGCGCCGCGGAAGAGCATCCGCAGCTCGCGGCCGGCGACCTGCAGCAGCATGACGACGCAGGTCGCGGCGAGAAAGACGGCAGCAAGCGCGCCGCTGGCCGCATACAGCGCGTCGAGCGCGCGTCTCACAGAAGGTTTCCCTCTCGCCGGTTTACGGGCGAGACGCTCAGGGTGAAGGGGCAAGCGCCGCTGAATTACTTGCCGCGATAAGCCTTGATCAGCGCCGCCCCGTCCGCGCCGGCCGTCTTGAGCCATTCGGCGAGCATCTGCTCGCCGACCTTGTTGAGCGTCGCCTTCATCGCGGCGTCGGGCTCGATCAGCATGATGCCGTTCTTCGCAAGCGTCTCGTTGCCGGATTTCTCGCGCTCGCGCGACATCTGCCAGCCGCGCTTCTCGGCCTGCGCGGCGAGGCTCGTCAGCGCCTTCTTCTGGTTGTCGGGCAAGCGCTGGAACGCGCGCTCGTTCACGACGACCACGTTCTTCGGATGGAACGCGCTGGTCGTGTAGTAGACCTTGAGGAATTCCCAGGACTTGAAGGAGACACCCGTCGCCGAGGACGTGATCATCGCCTGCACCGTGTTGGTTGCGAACGCCTGCGGAATGTCGGTCGCCTGGAGCACCGTGGGGCTCGCGCCCAGGAGCTCCGCGAAGCGCGCGGTCAGCGGGCTGTAGGTCCGGAACTTGGTCCCGCGCAGGTCCTCGATCGACTTCAGCGGCACTTTCGTATAGATGCCCTGCCCCGGCCACGCCACGGAATAGAGAAGCCTCAAGCCCCGCGACGCGAGCCGCTTCTCGAGATACGGCTTCTGCGCCTGATAGAACCTGAAAGCGTTGTCGTATCCGGTGGCCACGAACGGCAGGTTATCCGCGCCGAACATGGGATCTTCGTTGCCGAACTGGCTCAGGATGAACTCGGCCATGTTGACCTGACCCGAAGACACCGCGCGCAGGATGTCGGGATGTTTGATGAGCGACTGGCCGCTGTGCACCACGACCTCGAGCTGACCGTTCGTCGCCTTCTTCACGTCCTCGACGTACATCTTGATGTTCTGGGTGTGGAACTCCGTGTCGATGTACGGCGTCGGCATGTCCCACTTCGTCTGTGCGTACGCGGTCGCCCCGATGAATGCCGCCGCCACGAGACCGGTGACCAGATGGATGAGGCGTGTCGCTGTCGATCGATGCGTTGTCATGTCTCTCCCTCACTCAGTAAATGGGGACGCACATCATTTGTCGGATCGTAATGGTAGGTGCGTTCCCGTTTCTATTGCCGCGCCGCTTGAACCGCGCGCTGCGCCAGCACCCCGATCAGATGCGACCGGTACTCGGCGCTCGCGTGAATGTCCGAGCTCAGGGTGTCCGGCGCGATCCGGACTTTCGCGATGGCGTCGGGCTCGAAGCGCTCCGCGAGCTTTCGTTCCATGGCTTTCGCGCGGAACACGCAGCTCGCGGCGCCGGTGACGGCGACGCGCACGCCGGTTGCGGTCTGCGCGACAAAAACGCCGACGATCGCGAAGCGCGACGCGGGATTCCTGAACTTCACGTAAGCGGCGCGCTGCGGCACTGGAAACACGATCGACGTCACGATCTCGGCGGGCTGAAGTGCCGTCTCATAGAGCCCGGTGAAAAAGCGGTCAGCGGCGATGGCGCGGCGGTTGGTGTGCACCACCGCGCTCAAAGCCAGCACGGCCGCCGGATAATCCGCGGCCGGATCGTTGAACGCGACTGCGCCGCCGAGCGTGCCGGCGTTGCGAACCTGGCGATCGCCGATGCCCGCCGCGAGCTGCGCGAGCGCCGGGATCGCCGCGTTCACGTCTTTCGAGGTGGCGACTTCATCGTGCCGTGTCATCGCGCCGACGCGCAGCGTCGCGTCTTCGCGAACGATGCCGCGCAATTCCTCCACGCCCGCGAGATCGATCAGTGCCGCGGGCGAAGAAAGCCGCAGCCTGAGCGCCGGTATGAGACTCTGGCCGCCCGAGAGCACTTTCGCATCCTCAGCCTTGCGCAGCAGCGACACCGCCTCCTTGAGCGTAGCGGGCCGGTGATACTGGAATGGATGCATGAGGCCTTCCTATTTCGCCGCGTCGCGCATCGCGCGCCAGACGCGTTCAGCGCTCGCCGGCATCGCCACGTCGCGCACGCCGAGCGGCGCGAGCGCGTCCACGATCGCGTTCATCACTGCGGCGGGCGCGCCGATCGCGCCGGCTTCGCCGCAGCCTTTGACGCCGAGCGGATTGTGCGTGCACGGCGTCTCCTCGAGTCCGACCTTGAACGACGGCAGGTCGGCTGCGCGCGGCATCGCGTAATCCATGTAGCTCCCGGTCACGAGCTGACCGGTTTCGCGCTCGTAGACGCAGCCTTCGAGCAACGCCTGTCCGATACCCTGCGAGAGACCGCCGTGGACCTGGCCTTCCACGATCATCGGGTTCACCACGCGCCCGAAATCGTCGACGGCGGTGAACGCTGCGATGCGCGTCTCGCCCGTCTGGCGATCGATCTCCACTTCGCAGATGTGCGTGCCTGCCGGATAAGTGAAATTCGTCGGATCGTAGAAGGCTGTCTCGTCGAGCCCCGGCTCGAGCTTGTCCAGCGGATAGTGGTGCGGCACGTAGGCGGCGAGCGCGACTTCGGCGAAGGTCTTGCCGCGGTCCCGCGCCTTGTACGCGCCGTTCGAAAACTCCACGTCCGCTTCGGACGCTTCCAGGAGATACGCCGCGATCTTACGGCCCTTATCGATCACCTTTTCCACCGCCTTCACGATCGCCGTGCCGCCGACCGCGATCGAGCGAGAGCCATAGGTGCCCATGCCGAAGAGCACGCGGCCGGTGTCGCCGTGCACGACCTCCACGTTCTCGATCGGAATGCCGAGCCGGTCGGCGACGACCTGCGCGAACGTCGTCTCGTGGCCCTGACCGTGCGCGTGCGAGCCGGTGAAGACGGTCACGGAGCCGGTGGGATTCACGCGGATCTGCGCCGCTTCGTAGAGCCCGGCGCGCGCGCCGAGCGAGCCCGCGATATTGGAAGGCGCGAGCCCGCAGGCTTCGATGTACGCCGAAAATCCGAGGCCGCGGAGCTTGCCGCGGCGCGCGCTCTCCGCGCGTCGCGCTTCGAAACCTGCGACATCCGCCGCATCGAGCGCGGCCGCGAGCGTCGCCTCGTAATTTCCGGTGTCGTAGCAGAGCGCGACCGGGGTCTGATACGGAAACTGCCGGATGAAGTTGCGCCGCCGGATCTCGGCGCGATCGATGCCCATTTCACGCGCCGCGGCATCCACCAGCCGCTCGACGACGTACGTCGCCTCGGGACGGCCGGCGCCGCGGTAGGCATCCACCGGCGCGGTGTTGGTGAAGACCGCAGTCACCTCGCAGTAGATCGCGGGCGTCGTGTACTGCCCCGCGAGCAGCGTCGCATAGAGGATGGTCGGGATGCAGGAGGCGAATGTCGAGAGATATGCGCCCATGTTCGCCGTCGTGGCCACACGCAGCGCGAGAAACCTGCCGTCGGGGTCGAGCGCGAGCTCCGCCTTGGTCACGTGATCGCGGCCATGAGCGTCGGTGAGAAACGATTCCGAGCGCTCAGCCGTCCACTTGACCGGCCGATTGACGCGCGCCGCGGCCCACGCAATGACGCATTCTTCCGCGTAGACGAAGATCTTCGAGCCGAAGCCGCCGCCCACGTCCGGCGCGATCACGCGCAGCTTCTGCTCCGGCACACCGATGACGCCCGAGGCGAGCAGCCGCTCGACGTGCGGGTTCTGGCTCGTCGTGTACAGCGTGTACGCACCGTCGCCGCGGCTGTACGCGGCGAGCGCCGCGCGCGGCTCGATCGCGTTCGGGATGAGCCGGTTGTTCGCGAACTCGAGGGTCGTGACGTGGTGCGCGCCGGCGAACGCGCGATCCACCGCGGCCTTGTCACCGAGCGCCCAGACGTAGCACGTGTTGTCAGCCGCGATGTCGTGCACCGCGGCCGCGCCGGGCTTGCGCGCATCGGCGGCATGGACGACCGCAGGCAGCGGCTCGTAATCGACTTCGATCAGCTCGGCGGCGTCTTTGGCCTGATAGAGGCTGTCGGCGATCACCACGGCGACCGCCTCTCCGACGTAACGCACCTTGCCCTGCGCGAGCGGCGGGTGCGGCGGCTCCTTCATCGGCTGGCCGTTGACGTCGGTGATGAGCCATCCGCACGGGAGCCCGCCGACTTTCGCGGCGGCGAGATCCTCGCCCGTGAACACGGCAGTCACGCCGGCGCACGCACGTGCTTTCGTCACGTCGATCGAGCGGAGATTCGCGTGCGCGTGCGGGGAGCGCAGGAACACGGCATAGCTCTGCCCCGGCAACGCGATATCGTCGACGAACGTGCCGGTGCCGGTGAGGAAGCGGTAATCCTCCTTGCGCCGGATCGACTGACCGACATGCGGTGCGTTCATGGCCGGTCTCCTGATTCGCGCATCACGGCCGCGCCCGCCTGCACCGCTTTGACGATGTTGTGATAGCCCGTGCAGCGGCAGAGATTGCCGTCGAGCTCGGCGCGAATCGTCTGCTCGGTCGGGCTCACGTGACGCCGGGCGATGTCGATCGCGTTCATGACGAAGCCCGGCGTGCAGAACCCGCACTGAAGCCCGTGATGCTCGCGAAACGCCGCCTGCATCGGATGGAGCTCGCCGTCGGCGGCGGCGATGCCTTCGATGGTGGTCACCTCCGCTCGCGCAGCCTGCACCGCGAGCACGTTGCACGATTTCACGGCGCGGCCGTTCAGATGCACGGTACACGCACCGCACTGCGCGGTGTCGCATCCGACATGGGTGCCGGTCAGCCGCAGGCGCTCGCGCAGAAACTCGACGAGCAGCATGCGCGGATCGATCTCGGCGTCGACGATGCGGCCGTTGACGCTCAGCGTGAGGGAGACCATCGGGACCTCCTTTGGGGCAGAGGTGGCCAAGTGACGCGGTGACGCGGTGAGGCAGTGACGCTGCCACTGCGTCAGTTCGTCACGTCGTCACTTTATAGCAAGCGGATTCACCGGTGACCCCACGGCGCCGGTAATCGGCAGCGCGGGCGCGACGAACATGAATTCGTACACGTTGTCTTTTGCGCAGTCGTCCGCGAGGTCCTTCAGATAAAAGATCTCGCCGACCGTGAGCCCCATGATCGGTATCACGATCCAGTGCCAGGGCTGGTTGGTGTCCTCGGTCTCGTTCGGCCGCACTTCGGCGCCCCAGGTGTCGGTCGCCACACCCGCCACTTCCCTTTTGTGGAACCAGTCCACGGTCTCGAATGCGAAGCCCGGCGCGTCGCCGCCGGGATAGCCGTCCCAGCTCTTGCTCGCGAAGCAGCGCTGGATGTGGCCGGTGTGGACCAGCACGTAATCGCCGCGCCGGATCTCGACCCCCTGCTTCTGCGCGGTGAAATCGAGGATCTCGCTCGTGATCGCGAAGCCGTCCGGGAGCCACTTCTCGCCCATGGCCTTCGCGACATCCAGCAGCACGCCGCGCCCGACCATCTTCTCACGCGTCTTTTCGATGCCCGCTTTCTGCGCGCCGGCGCTCGTCACGTTACGGCAGTCGTATCCGTTCCACATGTAGTCTTCGTACAGGATGTGGCCGAGACCGTCCCATTGTGTCCCGGACTGCAGGCCCATGATGACGAGATCGTCCGTGCCGCGGATCTTGCGCGCATCGAGCACGCCGGAGTACGCGTCGGTTCCGGTGCGCGTCATGATGTGTATCGGATTGAAGCGCCCGAGCGCCGGGTACTTGGTCTTGCCGCTCTGCGGTCCGTGCTGGTCGTAGTTGAGCGCGAGCGAGATCACCTTGCCTTTTTTGACGAGCTGCGCCGCGGCGACAATATCTTCAGCACTCGTGAAGTTGAGCGTACCGATCTCGTCGTCCTTTCCCCACCGGCCCCAGTTCTTGCAGCGCTGCGCCGCCTTCTGCACGTCCTTGCGCGTCAACTTGCGGTTCTTCTTCTCGCGCGTGTCGTACGCCTTCGGCGCTTTCGGTGTTCTCGAGGGCGTTTTCGCGGCGGTCGCGGCCTTCTTCAGTGCCATTGCGCTGTCCTTTTATTGTCGAGGGGAACGAGCTCGCCACTATGCCATAATTTTTTTATGAAGCGACCTCCCATTTACGTGATGCCCGGACTGTTCCTGCGCTACGAGCCGATCGGCGAAGCCGTGCCGCTCGTCGTCGACGTCTCGCGCAGCGGACGCGAATATCCGAAGGAATTCAGGTCACCGCTGCCGTTCACGACGGTGCACGACAACGTCTCGATGTACGTCGAGGACATCTGGGGCAGCGCCCCGGGCGTGGGCGCGACGCTCCTCTACTGCGCATTTCCGAATACCTGGATCGACGTGAACCGCAGCGAGACCGATCTCGATCCATCCGTCATAGAAGGTGAATGGCCGACGGCGCTCGCACCTACGCAGCGCACGCTCGAAGGTCTCGGGCTCATCAAGACCAAAGCGCGTTACGGCGAGCCGTTCCAGGAGCGCAAGCTCACCGTCGCCGAGATCGAGGAGCGGCTCAATCGCTACTACCGTCCGTATCACGGCGAGTTGAAGCGCATCGCCGACACGCTGCATGCGCGCTATGGCGTGCTGCGCCAGATCTCGTGCCACTGCATGTCCGCGGTCGGTGCGCCGACGCATCCCGACGCGGGAAGGGAGCGCGCGGATTTCTGCGTGAGCGATCTCAAGGGCGAGACCGCGTCGAAAGAAGCGATGGAGCTCGTCGTGGAGACGCTGAGGAGCTTCGGCTACAGCGTCTCGGTCAACGACCCCTACATCGGCAACGAGCTCATCCGCCGCATCGGAGACCCGTCGCGCGGCATCGACTCGATCCAGGTCGAGATCAACAAGAAGCTCTTCATGGACACGAAGACCTTCCGCGCGACCGAGCAGCTCTCGCGCGTGAAGGCCGACGTCGACCGGCTGCTGCGCGTGCTCGCGAAGGAAATGGTCCGCCTCGCGCGCAAGGCTTGATTCGGGCGATGGGTTCGTAGGGTGCGCTGGTAGCGCACCGGCCGCGGCAGAGGCGATCCGTCGCGCCTCATGTGCCGCAAAGCGCGTCCTCGAAGCGCGAAACCCCGTTCGCGGCGGTCAGTCAACACACGACAGGCCGCACACGAACGGCGCGCTTCGACGACTGCGGCACAAATCGGCACGCCGGCTCGCCTCTGCCGCGGGTTAGTTAGGCGTCGCGCCGGAAGCCTTGATGACCTTCGCCCACTTCGCGACGTCGCGCTGCACGACCTTCGTGAATTCCTCGGGGCTCGTCGCGTACGATTCGGCGCCCTGCTTCAGGAGCTGCTCGCGCACTTCGGGTGAGCGCACGATGCGCACGATCTCCGTATTGAGACGCGTCACGATCTCGCGCGGCGTGCCGTCGGGCGCGAACACGCCGTACCACGCGATCGCCTCGTAACCCGGGAGCCCGGACTCGTTCACCGTCGGCACGTCCGGCGTGGAGGGAAACCGCTTCGCGCTGGTGACGGCGAGCCCGCGGAGCTTGCCTGCCGCGACCTGCGGCTGCGCCGAGACGATCGTCGCGAACGAGGTTGCGACCTCGCCCGCCATGACGGCGGGCATCGCCTGCGCACCGCCCTTGAACGGCACGTGCAGCATGTTCACCTTCGCCATCGTCGTGAACAGCGCACCGCTCAGGTACAGAAAATTGCCCGACGACGCGTACGAAAGCTCGCCGGGCTTCGCACGCGCGAGCGCGATCAGCTCTCGGATGTTCTTCGCGGGCACCGAAGGGTGCGCGACGATCATGTTCGGAAGCAGCGCCGCCGGCGTGATCGCGACGAAATCCTTCAGCGGATCGTACGACGGTTTCGCGTACAGGCTCACGTTGATCGCGTGGGTGCCGGTGGTACCCATGACGAGCGTGTAGCCGTCGGCCGGTGCGCGCGCCGCGGTCTCCGAGCCGAGCACCCCGCCGGCGCCGCCGCGGTTGTCCACGACGACGGCCTGGCGTTTCCAGGCCTCGTTCAGTTTCTGTGCGACGACCCGCGTCACGACGTCCGTCGCCCCGCCCGGCGGAAACGGCACGATGAAGCGGATCGTCTTCGAGGGATACGCGTCGGCGGCATGGGCCGCGTGGGTCGCGCAAATCGCGAGCAGAACGAGCGGAACGATGCGAGGCATGAGCTAGACTTCCGGCTGTGCAAAAGGACGATGCTACAACGCAACGCGTCGCGCGCTTCGTGTGCGACGCCGCGGGCGCGGGACGGGCCGAGATCATCGCGTTCGAGCGCCTGAGCGGCGGGGCCGTCCAGCAGAACTGGGCGCTCGACGTGAAGCTCGACGGCGGCGCTCACGCCGGATCGCACCGTCTCGTCATGCGCATCGACGCGCCCGCGCGCGTGCCCGAGAGCCTCACCCGCGCCCAGGAGTTCCGCGTGCTAGAGACCATGCAGGCAGCCGGTGTGCTCGCGCCGCGCGCGCTGTGGTTGTGCGAAGACACGAGCGTTGCCGGCCGCCCGTTTTTTCTCATGGAGCGCCTTCCCGGCATCGCCGCGGGCCATCGCGTCGCTCGCGATCCCGCGGTCGTGCCGGACCGCACACGGCTTGCGCGCGATCTCGCGGCCAACCTCGCCCGCCTGCATGCGATCACGCCTTCGCGCGTGTCGCTGCCCTTCCTTCCGACACGCCTCGCCCGTGCCGACATCGCTCACGTTCGCGCCTACCTCGATAGAGTGCCCGAGCCCTACCCCGTGCTCGAGTGGGGCCTGCGCTGGTGCGAGCGCCACGCGCCCGAGCGCGAACAGACCACGTTCGTCCACCGCGATTACCGCACCGGCAACTATCTGGTGCACGAAGGCCGGCTCTCCGGCGTGCTCGACTGGGAGTTCTGCGGTTTCGGCAACCCGCTCTCGGACGTGGGATGGCTCTTCGCGAAGTGCTGGCGGTTCGGACAGCATCACTACACGGTCGGCGGCGTCGCAAAGCCCGCGGATTTCCTGCCCGAATACGAGAAGCATTCCGGCCGCAAGGTCAGCGCGGACGACCTCGTTTACTGGCAGGTGATGGCGCACCTGCGCTGGGCCATGCTCGCGCTCCAGCAGTGCGAGCGCCATCGCTCGGGCATCGAGCCATCGCTCGAGCTCGCTCTGACCGGACACCTCATCAGCGATTTCGAGCAGGAGATCCTGGCGCTCACGCAGACGAAGCCATGAACAATCTTCCGGAAGGACCCGACCTCCTGCGCATCGCGCGTGAGGCGCTGGTGAACGAGCTGAAGCCGCTCCTCGACGGCGAGGCGCGCTACACAGTCGCGATGATCGCCAATGCGATGGCCATCGCCGCGCGCGAAGCCGAAGCCGGCGAGACGCGCGTGACTGAAGCGCTCGCGCGGCTTACGACGATCTACGGCGATCCGCCGCGCGAGCTGCACGGCGCGGCGCTGCGGGCAGCGGTGCGCGAATACGAACGGCGGCTCGCCGCGGACATTCGCGCGGGCATGTTCGGCGGCGACGGCGACAGGCAGCGCGCCGTGCTCGAGCACTTGCGGGCCAGCGTGAACGCGCGGCTGGCCGTCTCGAACCCCAAGTACCTTCGTCATCCCGGCGCAGGCCGGGATCCAGAAAGCGCTCTGGATTCCGGATCACCTCGCGCTGCGCGCGGTCCGGAGTGACGATTTCGATGATGTCATTCGAGCCGCTGACCCCGACGGCGTTTCTCGAGCGCGCGGGCGGCGTGTTCGCCGATCGATTCGCGGTGATCGACGGGGACAGGCGCTACACGTACGCCGAATTTCTCGACCGCGCGAAGCGGCTGGCGGGTGCGCTGCGCGCGCTCGGCGTACGAGAAGGCGATCGCGTAGCCGTGCTCGCGCCGAACACGCACGTGCTGCTCGAATCCCACTACGGCGTGCCGCTCGCCGGCGCCGTGCTGGTCGCGCTCAATCCGCGCCTCACGCCGCGCGATCTCGCAGGCATCGTGGACCATGCCGGGGCCGCGGTATTGATCTACGACCACGAGCTGGAAGCCGCGGCGCGTGAAATCGCGGATACCGCGGCGACGCGTCTCACGCTGCTGCGGGCAGGCGGCGGGAACGACGAATTCGAGCAGGCGCTGAGCGCGGCGGCGCCGTCTGCGGTTCGCGTGGAGGACGAGCGCGCGCTGCTTTCGATCAACTACACCAGCGGCACGACCGGCCAGCCCAAAGGCGTGATGTACCACCACCGCGGCGCCTACCTGCAGGCGCTTGCGATGACGTTTCACGCGAAGCTCGATACCTCGAGCACGATGCTCTGGACGCTGCCGATGTTCCACTGCAATGGATGGTGCTTCACGTGGGCCGTCACGGCGGCCGGCGCGACACACCTGTGCCTGCGCAAGCTCGACCCGGACATCGTGTGGGGGCATCTGGCGGAGTCGGGCGTCACGCATTTCAACGCGGCGCCGACGGTGCTCATCATGCTCGCGTGGCACGCAGCCGCACGGGCGCGGGAAGGCGCACGAACGATTCGCGTGGCGACCGGGGGCGCGCCACCGACCCCTGCGCTGCTCGCACGCATGGCCGAGCTGGGCATGGACGTAACCCACCTCTACGGGCTCACCGAAACGTTCGGTCCCGCGGTGATCTGCGAGTGGCGGCCCGAGCTGGAAGGCGCGCCGATTCCCGAGCAGGCGCAGTTCAAGGCGCGTCAGGGCGTCGGCAACGTCGTATCGCAGGCGCTGCGGGTCGTGGACAGCAGCGGGCGCGACGTGACTGCCGACGGTGCGACGCTCGGCGAGATCGCCGTGCGTGGGAACAACGTCATGCTGGGCTACTACCGCGATCCCGAAGCGACGCGCAAGGCCGCGCCCGACGGCTGGTTCCGCACCGGCGATCTCGCGGTCATGCACGAAGATGGTTACGTCGAAATCAAGGACCGCGCGAAGGACATCATCATCTCCGGCGGCGAGAACATCGCATCGATCGAAGTCGAGCGCGCGCTGTCGAGCCACCCCGCAGTGCTCGAAGTCGCGGTGGTCGCCGGCCCCGATCCGAAATGGGGCGAAGTGCCGGTCGCGTTCGTCACGCTCAAGCCGGACGCGCGAGCGGACGCGCAGGAGCTGATCGCGCATGCGCGCGCGACGCTCGCTCACTTCAAGGCGCCGAAGCGCATCGTGTTCGGCGAGCTCCCGCGCAACGCGACGGGGAAAATCCAGAAATTCGTTCTGCGCGAACGCGCGAGGTCATCATGAATTTCCAGCTCGATCCCGTGGTGGACGACTATCGCAAACGCTATCGCGCGTTCGTGCACGAGCACGTGCTGCCGCTCGAGGCGGACCCGCAATCGTTCGACGAGCACGAGAACATCCGGCTCGATGTGCTCGAGACGCTGCGCGCTAAAGCGAAAGCCGCAGGCTTGTGGGCGCCGCAGATGCCGCGCGAGCGTGGCGGACAGGGCCTGAACGTCGTCGGCATGGCGGCGTGCTACGAGGAGATGAACTACTCGCGCTTCGGGCCGGTGGTGTTCAACTGTGCGGCGCCCGATGACGGGAACATGACGGTGCTGAACAAGATCGGCACCGAGCGCCAGAAGGCGCGCTGGCTGCAGCCGATCGTGGACGGCAAGGTGCGTTCGGCGATCGTCATGACGGAGCCCGCGCCCGGCGCGGGCTCGGACCCGCTGATGATGAAGACGACGGCGGTCAAGCGCGGCGACAAGTGGGTCGTGCACGGTCGCAAATGGTTCATCACCGGCGCGGGCGTCGCGCAGCACTTCATCCTGCTCGCGAAGACCGGCGATGAAGGCCGGAAAAGCCTGAGCGCGTTCATGTTCGACCGCGACCAGCCCGGCTGGCGCATCGTGCGGCGCATCCCGATCATGGGACCCGAGGAGCACGGCGGACACTGCGAGCTCGAATTCGACGGGCTTGAGATCGCCGACGAAGACCGTCTCATGAATGTCGGCGACGGCATGAAGGTCACGCAGATCCGGCTCGGCACCGCGCGGCTCACGCACTGCATGCGCTGGCTCGGGCTCGCGCGGCGCTCGCTCGATATCGCCGCCGATTACGTGGCGGAGCGCACGAGCAACGGCGGTGTGAAGCTCGCCGAGCGCGAGAGCGTGCAGTGGCTGCTCGGCGGCGCCGCGATGCAGATCGAGATCGGACGGCTGCTGGTCATGCGGGCGGCGGAGAAGCTCGACCGCGGAGACTTCGCGCGCAAGGAAGTCTCCATGGCCAAGGTCGCGGTCGCCGACGTGCTGCACCAGGCGGTCGACACCGCGATCCAGTTGAACGGCGCGCGCGGCTACTCCAAGGACACGCCGCTCGAATGGATCTATCGTTACGCGCGGCAAGCACGGCTCGTGGACGGCGCGTCCGAAGTGCACAAGA
>DASPNJ010000095.1:0-21245 GCA_035626595.1 Burkholderiales bacterium | reverse complement strand
GAGAACAAGCCGGGGCAGGGCGGCAGCATCGGCGCCACGGCCGCCGCCAAGGCGGAGCCGGACGGTTACACCCTGCTGCTCAGCGCGACGGCGCCGCTGGCGACCAACCAGAACCTGTACAAGTCGATCGCCTACGATTCGCGCAAGGACTTCGCGCCCGTCTCGTACGCGGCGTTCGCGCCGCTGCTCTTCTCGGTGCATCCCTCGGTGCCCGCGAAATCCGTCAAGGAGCTGATCGCGCTCGCGCGCGCGATGCCCGGGCAGCTCAATTACGCGTCGGCCGGCACCGGCGGTTCGCAGCATCTCGCCGGCGAGATACTCAAGACGGTCGCGAAGATCAACATCATTCACGTGCCATACAAGGGCGCGGCACCCGCCGTCGTCGACATGGTCGGCGGCCACGTCTCGATGGGCTTCACGGCGCTGCCTTCGTCCCTGCCGCAGGCGCGCGCCGGCAAGCTTCGGCCGCTCGCGGTCACGAGCGCGAAGCGCAGCGCGGCCGCGCCGGAGCTGCCGACGTTCACGGAGCTGGGGTATCCGCAGGTCGATCTGGTCGTCTGGTACGGGGTGCTCTACCCCGCGCGCACACCGCCGGAGATCGTCAGCCGTCTGAGCAGCGAGATCTCGCGCGCGGTGCAGGCGCCCGACGTGAAGTCGAAGCTGATTCAGCAGGGCGTCGAGTCGGTGGGCACCACGCCGGCGGAGTTCGCCAAGTTCATGCAGAGCGAGATCCAGCGCTATGGCCGGATCATCAAGGAATCCGGCGCGAAGCCTGATTGACGCCGGATCGGTCCCGCTGGCCGATACCGCAACTTGCGCACCCTACGTAGGCTGGGTCGGTGACCCACCGACAGAGAACATGGAATACGAAAAGTACTGGAACGAGCTGGAAAGCTGCGCCACCGCCGTCCGCGAAGAAGTTGACCCGGTCGCGAGCCTGCGCCGCATCGGCGAAGCGATGGACCGGCTGATCGGCAGCCGCATGTTCACGTTCCTGCGCTTCGATCTCGAGCGCTTCGACATGGAGCGCCTCTACTGCAGCCAGCCGGAACGCTATCCCATCGGAGCCCGCAAGCCGATGCGCCGGGGACCGTGGTACGAGCGCGTGGCCGATCGCGGAGTGGCGTTCATCGCCAGCGGCGAAGCGCAAATGCGAGCGACCTTCGGCGATTACGCCGCGCTCGCCGAGATGGGCTGCACCGCGAGCCTGTGCGTGCCGGTGCGCTATCGCGCACGCACGCTCGGCACGATGAACCTCAATGGAGACGAAGGCCGCTACGGCGAGCGCGAAGCGGCGCTGGCGCAGCCGTTCGCGACGCTCGCGGTTCCGGCTTACCTCACCTTATAGCAGCGAACGTCACCCCCACGCAGGCGGGGTCCAGAACCATCCCCATCGACCTTCCCCTGAGGCGGACGGGGATACCCGCCTGCGCGGGAATAACGGTCATGCGAATTCCAGCGCCGCGTCGGTGAGCCAGTCCCACAGGTACGCCGCGTAGCTGCGCTCGACCAGCAGCTCGTATGTCGCCGGGTCTGTCTGGCGGATCGTCACCCGCACGCGCGCCAGCGCCGTCGTTGCGCAGCCGTTGGCGCCGAACGCGCGCGGATGCAGATCGAGCGCGCAGCCTTTCTGGAGCACATCGCGCGCGCGTTCTCCCCGCAGCTCGAAGGCGGCGCGCAGATCGCTCACATCGGTGATCGCGCAGTGCACGTCGGAGAGCGCGTGACGCAGCGAAGACGCGAGCGCGTTCTGCCGGCCGTCGGGCGTGACGATCAGCCACTCGTCGTACGCCTGCCATAGAACCTGCGCCGTTTCGTACGCGGCCCACGCGTTCGGATCGGGCAGCGCGGCGCCGAACACGCGCGCGGCGGCGTCCATGGCGGCGCTGTTGCGCGAATCGACGCGAAGTGCGAGCGCGCCGAAGAGCGGCAGCTCGCGCAAGCTGACCCTCAGCCCTACCCTCTCCCTTTGCAAGGGAGAGGGCGATGTTTGCAGCACCGACCGCGCGATCAGATCAGGCATGTAGCCTCGTCCCCGCGACATCGAAGAACACCGGTTCGCAGATGCGTGCCGGAACCGCGACGCCGCGCACCACGACCTGCACGCGCTCGCCCATGCGCCGGCGACCGTCCTGCACGAGCGCCAGCGCGATCGAGCGGCCCAGCGCCGCGCTCATGTAGCTCGACGTGACGTGGCCGATCATCGCAACCGGCGGACGATCGATGCGGTGAGCGTCCGCGTCGGCGACGATCTGGCTGCCTTCGTTCACCACGCGCCACGCGTCGTCCGGCAGCAAACCGACGAGCTGCTTGCGGCCGGGCCGCACGTTGTCCGCGCGCGTGAGTCCGCGTTTTCCGAGAAAATCGCGCTTCTTCATGTTTACCAGCCGGTGAAACCCGAGGTCGAACGGATTCACCGTGCCGTCGGTCTCGTGACCCACCGCGATGAAGCCTTTCTCCGCGCGCAGAACGTGCAGCGCTTCGGTGCCGAGCGGCGTGATGTCGTATTCCGCACCGGCGGCGATGAGCGCTTCCCACAGGGCAAGGCCATAGCGCGCGGGCACGTTGATCTCGTACGAAAGCTCGCCGGTGAAGGAGACGCGCATCACGCGCGCGGGCGCCCCGCCGATCGTGCCTTCGCGCATGCTCATGTGCGGGAAGGCGCCGGAGGAAAAGTCGATGTCGCCTGCGAGCTTCACGACGACGTCACGCGCTTTCGGGCCCGTCACGCAGACGTTCGCCCAGTGCGCTGTAACCGGCGTGAGGTACACCTTCAGGTCCAGCCATTCGCACTGGATCCAGTCTTCGAGCCAGGCGTAGACGCGATCGGCGCCGCCCGAGGTCGTGCTGATCAGGTAATGACGCTCGGCCAGACGCGTGGTGACGCCGTCGTCCATCACCATGCCGTCCTCTCCGAGCATGAGCCCGTAGCGGCAGCGTCCGACGGCGAGCGTGTCCCAGCCGTTCGAGTACACGCGGTTCAGGAGCTCGAGCGCATCGGGGCCCTGCACGTCGATCTTGCCGAGCGTGGAGGCATCGAGGAGCGCGACGCCACTACGCGCCGCTTTGCACTCGCGCTCGACCGCCGCGTGCATGTCCTCGCCGCGCCGCGGGTAGTAGAGCGGCCGGCGCCAGAGCCCGACCGGCTCGAACACGGCGCCCGCGGCCGCGTGCCAGTCGCTGATCGGGGTGCGGCGCGCGGGATCGAATCGCTCTCCGATCTCACGACCCGCAAGCGCGCCGATCGTGACCGGCGTATACGGCGGACGGAACGTCGTGGTGCCGACCTGCGGAATCGCACGGTCGGTGAGCTGGCCGAGCAGCCCGAACGCGATGATGTTGCCGGTCTTGCCCTGATCGACGCCCATACCCGCCGTCGTGTAGCGCTTGGCGTGCTCGACCGACACGTAGCCCTCACGCGCGGCCAGCGCGAGATCGGCGACGGTGACGTCGTGCTGGAGATCGACGAATTGTCTGGTGCCGTGGGCTTCGTTCCACCCCCACGCCGCCCCTCTCTCGTTGAGAGGGCGCGAAGCGCTTGAATGCGCCTCGACCGGTGCAGCGCGACGAGGATCGCGCTGAGCGGCAATCTCGAATCCGCACGCCTGCGCCGCAGCGATGCCCGCCGCGCGCCCCTGCGCGACGCAATCGGCCGTCGCGAACGCGCCGTTCGCCGACCCGGCCGGCCGCGTGCGCTGCGCCGGCGCGCCGGGTACGAAGCACTGCTGCGCGTCGTCGAATACGAGCTTCGCGCCCGATTGGGAGTACAGGTGAACCGCCGGATCCCAGCCGCCCGACACGCACAAGAGGTCGCATCCGATCGACTGCGTCCCGCCGTCTGACGCACCGGTCGGCGCGATCGCGACGCCGCGCACGTGCCGGCGGCCGCGCGTGTGTACCACGGCGTGGCCGCGCATGACGTTGATCCCGCTCGCGGTCGCCGCGCCTGCACGCGGTGTATGCGCGCGCGCATCGACGATCGCCGCAACCTCGATTCCCGACGCGGCGAGCGCCGCCGCCGCCTCGTAACCGCTGTCGTTGTTGGTATAGACGACGGCGCGCGAGCCCGCCTTCACCGCGAACTGCCGCGCGTAACGCTGCGCAGCGCCGGCGAGCATCACGCCGGGCAGATCGTTGCGCTCGAACACGAGTGGCCGCTCGATGGCGCCGGTCGCGATCACGACTTCCTTCGCGAATACCTTCCACAGACGCTGACGCGGCAGATGCGCCGGCGGCTCGCTAACGTGCTCGGCGACGCGTTCGACGAGTGTCACGAGGTTGTGGTCGTAGTATCCCGTCGCCGTCGTGCGCGTGAGCACGCGCACGTCAGACATCGCCGCCAGCGCCTGTGCGCTGCGGTCGAGCCACGCGCGCGGCTCGAGACCCTCGATCGCATCGTCGCGGAACAGCGCCTGACCGCCGAGCTGCGTGCGCTCGTCCGCGATCACCACGCGAGCGCCCGCACTACCCGCGGCAACAGCCGCCGCGATACCCGCGGGGCCGCCGCCGATGACGAGCACGTCGCAATGCTCGAAGCGCTTGTCGTAGCGGTCCGGGTCGGCTTCCGACGGCGTGACGCCGAGACCGGCAGCATTGCGGATCACGTGCTCGTAGGTCATCCACAGCCGCGCCGGCCACATGAACGTCTTGTAATAGAAGCCGGCCGGAAACCACCCGCTCGCGGCATTGATCACGGCGCCGAAATCGATCGAGACACTCGGCCAGCAATTGAGACTCTCCGCAGCAAGGCCGTCGTAGAGCTCCACCATCGTGGCCGGCAGGTTCGGCTTCGCGCGCGCGCCGTTGCCGACGCGCACCAGCGCGCACGGCTCCTCGGGCCCTGCGGCGACGATCCCGCGCGGGCGGTGGTACTTGAAGCTGCGCGCCACCAGCCGCACGCCGTTCGCGAGCAGCGCGGATGCGAGCGTATCGCCCGGATGCGCCTCGTAGTCCGTGTCGTTGAACGTGAAGCGCAGCGTGCGCCCGCGGTCTATCGCACCTCCGGTGGCGAGTCGAAAGCGCTGTGTCATGATCTCCCTCCCCCTTGATGGCGGAGGGTTGGGGTGAGGGTGACATTCGCGGACGCGGTCTCGCCCATCGGGTACACGGCGGTGATCTCGTGTGTGACCGTGTCGCGCGCCACGTTGAACCAGCGCCGGCAGCCGTGCGAGTGATACCAGCGCTCGCGCTGCGGCCCTTTCACGTTCTCGCGGAAATACAGGTATTCGCCCCACTGGATGTCGGTCGACGCGTTGGGGTCCGCGCGCACGACATGCGCTTCGCCGCCGGCCGCGAATTCCGAATCAGGCCGCGGCCCGCACCAGGGACACGGGATCGTGAGCATTAGTGCGCCACCCCGGCTGCCGCCGCTTCGTCGATCAGACGGCCGGTGTAGAACCGCTCGAGGCCGAAGTTGCGGTTGAGCGCGTGCGGCTGGCCGTGCGCGAGCGTGTGCGCGAACACCCAGCCCGATCCGGGCGTCGCCTTGAAACCGCCGGTGCCCCAGCCGCAGTTCACGTAAAGATCGCTCACTGGCGTCGCTCCGATGATCGGGCTCGCGTCGGGTGCTACGTCCACGATGCCCGCCCACTGCCGCATCATGCGCAGCCGGCTGAATATCGGAAAAAGCTCGATCATCGCGCGAAGCTGCTCCTCGATGAGATGAAAGCTGCCGCGCTGCGCGTACGAGTGATAGGTGTCGCGCGCGGCGCCGATCACGAGCTCGCCGCGATCGGATTGACTGAGATAGACGTGCACGTGACCCGCCATCACGACCGTGTGCAGGACCGGCTTTACGGGCTCGGACACGAGCGCCTGCAGCGGATAGCTCTGGATCGGCAGCCGCACGCCGGCCATCGCCATGATCACGCTGGAATGTCCAGCCGCGACCACGCCGATGCGCCCGGCCGCGATCGTGCCCTTCGGCGTTTCGACGGCGACGGCGCGTCCGTTCTCGACGCGTATCCCCGTCACCGGACAGTTCTCGACGATGTCCACACCCATTGCGCTCGCGCCGCGCGCGAAGCCCCACGCGACCGCGTCGTGGCGCGCATTGCCGCCGCGCGGCTGCACGAGCCCGCCGAGGACCGGATAGCGCTTGTCCTGACCCAGATCCAGAATCGGCACCCAGCGTTTGAGCGCGTCGTGGTCGAGGAACTCGCAGTCGATGCCGTTCAGCCGCAGCGCGCCGGCGCGCCGCTCCATCTCGACGAGCTCGTGGTCCGTGAACGCGAGATTCAGCACGCCGCGCTGGCTGAACATCGTGTTGAAGTTGAGCTCCTGGGTGAGCCCTTCCCACAGCTTGAGCGCGTGCTCGTAGAGATGCGCGCTGTCATCGTGCAGGTAATTCGAGCGCACGACGGTCGTGTTGCGTCCGGTGTTGCCGAGACCGATGGGACCGCGCTCCAGCACGGCGACGCTGCGCACACCGTGGTTCTTCGCGAGCCAGTACGCGGTGGCGAGGCCGTGGCCGCCGCCGCCGACGATCACGACGTCGTAGCTTTTCTTCGGCTCCGGGCTGCGCCAGGCGCGCGGCCAGTCTTTGTGTCCGGTCCGAGCGTTGCGGACGAGATTGAAAAACGAATAGCGGATTTGCTGCCCCTCACCCTATCCCTCTCCCCGCTTCGCGGGGCGAGGGCAGGCTTGTCGATTTGCTGCCCCTCACCCGCGTCGCGGGGCGAGGGCAGGTTTGCTGTTTTTAAGAACCGGGTTTGTCGTGGACGTTTTCGAAGAAGAAGTCTTTCCAGCTCGACGGCTTGTTCTGAAGCAGACCGACCTTGACCATGTAGTCGGCCCATACCATCACCTTGCTCGGCGTCGGCGAGAAATAGATCGTGTTCTCGTCGAGCAGCATCTTGTGGATCTCGTCGGCGCTGAGCTTGGTCTTCTCGGCCTTGAGATAGATATCCGCGGCGGCGCGCTTGTTCGCGTTGATGAACGCCATTGCCTCTTCGAGTCCGGCGACGACGGCCGCGTAGGTGCGCGGATTCTCGTTTTTCCAGCGGGTCGCGCCGTAGGCCACGATCAGGGTGTGACGCCCGCCGGCCACGTCGTAGGAGCTCAGCACGCGGTGCACGCGCGGATCGGCGAGCTCCTGCTGCAGGAATGGCACGGTCGCCGAGTGCGACTTCACCTCGTGCTTCCCGGACAGCATCGCGATCATGGCGTCGGGATGCGACATGCCGACGGTCAGGTTGTCGAGCTTGGTGCGATTCTCCATCCCGAACTCTTTCGCCGCGGCCATCTGGAGCGAGATCGAGTGGTGCGTGCCGCGCGCGGCGGTCATCGCGATGCGGTCGCCTTCGCGGTAGTCGCGGATCGACTTGATGCGCGGGTCGATGGTGACGATCACCATCGGCGTATCGCAGAACGCCATGATGCCCTTGATGTCGCCGCGGCCGCCTTTGGACTTATCCCAGAGATTCATGAGCACGGTGGTGCCGCCGAGCGCGACGTCGACGCTGCCGGAGATCAGCGCATCGTTGACCGCGGCGCCGCTGCCGAGCTTCGACAGCGTGATCTTGATGTCGCCGAGGCCCGCGGCTTTCGCGTGCTTCTCGATCAACTTCCGATCGACGGCCACGTGCAGCGGAAGATAAGAGAGCCCGAACTGCTGAACGATTCGGACTTCGGTTCGTTCGGCGGCGTGGACGTTTGCAGCCAGCGTGAGCGCCGCAACGCTCAGGAGCAGTGCCAGTGCACGCATTGATTTCCTCCTCGTCGTGGTTACTGGAGCCCCGCCTTCGCAGGGATGACGTGCTTGCGTACGGCGCGTTGTCTTACCGGACGCCCCGCGTTCGAAGGGATGGCGATCGTCACATCAGCTTCGCGGCGGCCGGGCCCTTCACCGGGACCTCCATGAGGTCCTCGCCGAAGATCAGGTTGCCGCAATACACCTGCGACATCTCGCGGAGCACTCGCTCCCGCACGCCGGGCTGGTCGATCTGCTCGGTCACGTGCGTAAGCACGATGGTCTTCACGTTGGCGTCGGCTCCGAGCCTCGCGAGCTCCATGTGGCCCATGCACGACTGCGCGAATTCCTCGTTGAGCTCCGTACCCGAGAGGTAATGGCACATGTGAACCAGCACGTCGCAGTCCTTCGCCAGCTTGACCATCGACGCGCACGGACCGCTGTCACCCGAGTACACGAACGAGCCTTCGGGCGTGTCCAGCCTGAAACCGTAGGAAACGAGCTGAGGACCGAAATGCGATACGCCGGTCGTCGTCACTTTCCAGCCTTTGCCTTCGACGACGTCGTTGGGGCGCAGCTCGGTCACATCGGGATTGGGCTTCTTGCGCTCGCCCTCCCCGCCGCGCGCCCAGTAGATCGCGACGCTGCACAGGTTTTCGGTGCGCGCGATGAGATCCGGTCCGAACGCTCCGTCGCGCTCGAACAGCGCGTCGGTAACCTTCTTGATCGGCGGCGGCCCGTAAACCTTGAGATCGGGAATCCTGCCCGCACCCTGGTCCCAGCGCGTGAGCAGGAGCCGCGGGTAATCTCCCATGTGGTCGTAATGCAGATGGCTGCAGAAAAAATGCGTGACGCGAGTCGCCTCGATGCCGAGCTCCAGCAGCCGGTGGTGCGCGCCGAACCCGTGGTCGAATACGATGACGTCGTCGCCGGTCTCGACGACATACCCCGAGCACATGCGTTTGAGCGACGGCGTCGGCGTGCCGGTGCCTAACAGATGCAGCTTCATGTTGCCCCTCACCCTACCCTCTCCCCACTTGCGTGGGGCGAGGGAGATTTTTGCCAGTGCCTCACTTGGTCACGTCACTGCGTCACCGCGTCACTGCGTCACCGCGTCACTGCGTCACTTGCGTCATTCAATCGATCTTGGCGCCCGAGGCGCGCACGATCTTGCCGAACTTCACGAGATCGGCCTGCATGATGCGCGCGAACTCGTCGGGCCCGGTGCCGATGATGTCGATGCCGAGCGCGCCGAAACGCTGACTGATGTCCGGCAGCTTGATGATGCGCGTGCCTTCGGCGTGCAGCCGCGAAACGACCTCTTTGGGCAATCCGGACGGTCCCATGATGCCGATCCACGAGTAGACCTCGTAACCCTTGAGGCCCGACTCGTCCATCGTCGGCAGCTCGGGCGCCGCCGTGGAGCGCTTCAGGCTCGTCACGGCGAAGGCGCGCAGCTTCCCGGCTTTCGCCTGCGGCAGCGCTGCCGAAATGGCCGGAAAGATGAGCGACACCTGGCCCGCGATCGCGTCGGTGAGCCCCGGCGCCAGTCCTTTGTAGGGCACGTGAACGATATCGATGCCCGCCATGGTCTTCAGCAGCTCGCCGGCGAGGTGCGGCGGGCTGCCGTTGCCGGCAGAGGCGTAGAGAAGCTGCCCGGGCCGCGCTTTGGCGAGCGCGATCAGCTCCTTCACCGACCTCGCGGGCACCGACGGATGCACGACCAGCACGAACGGCACGGCGCCGAGGATCGTCACCGGCGTGAAATCGCGGATCGTGTCGTACGGGAGCTTCCTGTAGAGCGCGGGCGTGACGACGTGGTTCGCGGCGATCATGCCGAGCGTGTGTCCGTCCTTCGGCGCCTTCGCGACGACTTCGGTGCCGACGATGCCGTTCGCGCCCGGCAGGTTGTCCACGATCACCTGCTGGCCCAGGCTCTCCGAGAGCTTCTGCGCGACCGCGCGCGATATCGTGTCGGTCGCGGTGCCCGTCGAGTACGGCACGATGAAACGAATTGCGCGGGTCGGGCTCCATTGCGCGAGTGCCGGTTGCGTGATCACCGCCACCACCACGCCGGTCAGCGCCAGCCATGCCCATCGTAGCTTCATGACTACTCCATTCGGAACATCTGCGGGCCTTTGATCGGGACCTCCATCAGGTCTTCGCCCCAGATGATGTTCCCGTCGTAGACCTTGCGGATCTCGGAAACGATGCGTTCCCGCACGCCAGGCTGGTCGATCTGCTCGAGCATGTGCGTGAGCACGAGCGTCTTCACGCCGGCGCGCCGGGCGACTTGTGCGGTGTCCACGTGATTGCCGCACACGAGCCGGTAGATCTCGGTGGGCTCGGTGCCGCTGAAATAATGATTCATGTGGACGAGCACGTCGCAGCCCTGCGCGAGCTCGACGATGCCGGGACACACGCCGCCCGAATCCCCCGAATAGCAGATCGAGCCCTCGGCCGAGTCGATGCGGTAGCCGTAGCACTCGAGGTACGGCTGCACGTGCGAGGCCGTGCCGACCGTGACGGTCCAGCCGTCGCCGTGCACTTTCTGGCCGGGCTTCACTTCGGTGACATGGGGCCGCGGCCACTGCCGCGGCGGTTTGCCGCCGCGCGCGACGAAAATGTCGATCGAGCCCTGGTGGCGGATGCGCGCGTTCAGGTCGGGACCGAACACCGCCTGCTCGTCGCCGAACAGAAGCTCGACCATGCGGTTGGTGTGCGGTGGGCCGTAGATCTTGAGATCGGGGATCCTGCCCGCGCCCATATCCCAGTGCGTGAGGAAGAGCCGCGCGAAGTCGCAGCAGTGGTCGTAGTGCAGATGGCTGAAGAAAACGTGCGTGACATCGGTCGCGCGCTTTCCCGCCTGAAGCAGCCGGTGATGTGCGCCGGGACCGTGATCCATCACGATCACGTCTTTCCCGACTTCGATGAGATAGCCCGAGCTCGCGCGCTTGAGCGACGGCGTCGGCGTGCCCGTGCCGAGCAGCGTCAGCTTCATTCTGATTTCCTCCTGGAGCCGAGTTTACCGGCCTTATTCGATTTTGATATTCGCGGCCCTGACCACTTCGCCCCAGCGCTTGTGCTCGGCGGCCATGTAACGCGCGAAAGCCTCGGGCGGGCCACCGAGCGTCTCGACGCCGAGCGTCGCGAAGCGCTCGCGCAGGTCCGCTTCGGCGAGCGCGCGATTGATCGCCGCGTTGAGCTTCGCGATGACCGCCTTCGGCGTGCGCTTCGGCGCGAGAATGCCGTACCACAGCCCCGCTTCCATGCCGCTCATTCCGGCTTCGGCGAACGTCGGCACGTGCGGGAGCAGCGGGTTGCGCTTCTCGCTCGCCGCCGCCAGCGCCTTCAGCTTCCCGGCCTTGGCGTGCGGCAGGAACGGCGGCGGGCCGTCGATCATCATGTGTATCTGACCCGCGATGAGATCCGGCAGCGCCGCACCGGTGCCCTTGTACGGCACGTGCAGGAGCTGCACGCCGGTCTTCAGCTTGAGAAGCTCCGCGACGAGATGCGGGGGGCTGCCGGCGCCGGCCGAGCCGTACCGGAACTTGCCCGGCGCGCCTTTGGCCGCCGCGATAAATTGATTCAAGCCATTCGCCGGCACCGATGCGTGCACGAACATCACCAGTGGGATGCGCGCGAGCCCGGCGACCGGCGCAAAGTCGTTCACCGCGTCGTACGGGAGCTTCCTGTACAGATGCGGACCCGTGCCGTGCGTGGTCATCGTCGCCTCGAGCAGCGTGTAACCGTCGGGCTCCGCCTTCGAGGCGAGCTCGGTTGCAATGATCCCGGAAGCGCCGCTGCGATTGTCCACGACCACCGGGTGGCGGAACGATTCCGAGAGCTTCTGCCCCACGGCGCGCGCGATGATGTCGGCGGAGCCGCCCGGCGCAAAGCCGACGAGCACGCGAATCGCACGGGTCGGAAACTCGGCAGCGCTCGCGCCGGCCGCGGCCAAAGCAGCGCATGCCGCGGCGAGCTGTAGCGAGATGAGCCGGAGTGTCGTCATATCGATTCGCCGGAGAAGTGTTGCATACTTCGTACTCTCGTGTGGGAGACGAACGCGATGATCTCGCCTCGAATCGCGCTGTTGCCGGTGCTCTGCCTGCTCGCTGTCGGTGCCGCTAGCGCTTCCGATGCATCGGGCTACCCCGCGCGTCCCGTCCGCTTCATCGTGCCTTTCGGAACCGGCGGCTCAGCCGATCTCACGGCGCGGCTCTTCGCGCAGAAATTGACGGAGTCGCTCGGGCAGTCGTTCGTGATCGACAACCGCACCGGCGCGGGCGGCATCGTCGGCGCGGAAATCGGCGCGAGATCCACGCCCGACGGCTACACCGTCGTGCTCGGGAGCTTCGGCACGCACACGGCGAATCCCATTTTGCATCCGAAGCTCTCGTACGACCCGATCCGCGACTTCGCGCCGGTGAGCCTGATGGCCATCGTGCCCACGATCCTGGTAGTGCATCCGACAGTGCCGGCGAAAACCGTTGCGGACCTGATCGCGCTCGCGAAAGCGAAGCCCGGCGCACTCAACTACGCCTCCTCGGGCACGGGCACCGGCACGCACCTCGCCGGGGAGCTTTTCAAGAATCTCGCCGCGGTCGACATGGTGCACGTGCCCTACAAGTCGGCCGGCACGGCGATCACCGATCTCGTCGCCGGACAGGTCCAGCTCATGTACAGCACGCTGCCCTCGGTGCTGCCGCTGGTGAAGTCGGGGAAGCTCCGCGCGCTCGGCATTACGACGGCGAAGCGCTCCGACGCGCTGCCCGATGTTCCCGCGATCGGCGAATCGCTCAAGACCTACGACGTGGCGACGTGGTTCGGCGCGCTCGCGCCTGCGGGCACGCCACGCCCGATCGTCGATACCCTCGCCGGCGAAATCCGCAAGGCTGCTGCGATGCCCGATGTGCGCGCGCGGCTCGTCACGCTCGGCGCGGAGCCGGTGGGAAATACCCCGAAGGAATTCGCGCACTACATACGCGCCGAGATCGCGAAGTGGACCCGGGTGATCAGGGCCGCCAACATCAAGGCGGACTGAGGTGCCGGAGATCACGCGAACGCTCGCGCGCTTCGTCGTCGATTCGCACTTCATCGATCTGCCCGCTCACGTGCGACATGCGGGCACGCGCGCGTTCCTGAACTGGTTCGGCTGCGCGATCGGGGGCTCACGCCACGAAACCGTGGAGCGGGCGTGGGCTGCACGCAGCGGGTTCGCAGGCGAGCCGCAGGTTACGCTGATCGCGCGCGGCGGACGTACCGATCTCCTGACCGGCGCGTGCATGAACGGCATCGCTGCGCACGTCTTCGATTTCGATGACGGTCAGCCCCGCAACACCAACATCAATCCCTCCGCCGCAGTGGCCCCGGCGCCGCTGGCGCTCGGCGAGCACCTGAAAAGCCGCGGCGCCGACGTCCTGCATGCATTCATCCTGGGCCTCGAAGTCGAATGCCGCATCGCGAATGCCGTGTACGCGACCGACAACGCGCGCTGGTTCACGAACAGCACGACCGGAGTGTTCGGCGCCGCCGCGGCTGCCGGCAAGCTCCTCGGTCTGGACGAGAGGCAGATGACCTGGGCGCTCGGCATCGCCGCCACCCAATCGTCGGGTTTGCGCATCTCGTTCGGCAACATGTGCAAGAGCTTCAACTGCGGACGCGCGGCGGAGAACGGCCTGCTCGCCGCGCTGCTCGCGCAGCGCGGCTTCACGAGCTCCGATCGCGCGATCGAGGCGCCACGCGGCTTCGCACAGGTCTTTCTGCCGGGGAGCGATCCGTCACCCATCGTCGAGCGGCTCGGCGCGGAGTACGAGGTCACGTACGCCATCTGCAAGCCGTTTGCGTGCGGCGTCGTGCTGCACGCGGCGATCGATGCCTGCATACGCGCACGCGAGACGCACGGCTTCGATCCGCGCTGGATCGAGAAGGTGGTGCTGCGGGTCCACCCGATCGTCACGCAGATCACCGCGATCCGCGAGCCGGCGACCGGGTTGGAGAGCAAGTTCAGCGTCTTCCATGTTGGTGCGCTCGGGCTCCTCGACGGCGCTGCGGGCGAAGCGCAATTCAGCGACCGCCGCGCCGCGGACGCCGACGTGATCGCGCTGCGGCGCAAAGTCGAAGCCGTGCCGGAGCCTGCGTTCCGGCGCGACCAGGCGCATGTTCGGGTGGTCATGCAGGACGGAAGCGCATTCGAGACGCATGTGGAGCACGCTATCGGCACGCTTCAGAATCCGCTGACCGATGCCGCACTGGAAGCGAAATTTCGCTCGTTGGCGGCGGGCATTCTGGAAGAGCGCGAGAGCGATGCCGCGATCGACCTCTGCTGGCATCTCGAAGCGCTGGATGATTTTTCGCACCTGCCGCGCACGGCAGCGGGGCGCATGGAGGAAACGCATGTCTGAGCAGGAGCTCGCGGGCAAGGTCGCCATCGTCACCGGAAGTTCGCGCAATATCGGCCGGTCGATCGCGCAGACGCTCGCCGCGGCGGGCGCGAACGTGGTGATCAACGCCCGTGCGTCCGAAGCGCAGGCGCGCGAGACGGCGGCCGCGATCGAAGCGGCCGGCGGCTCGGCACTGGTCGTGATGGCTGACGTAACCGACGCGGCAGCCGTGGCCGCACTGGTCTCCGCGGTTCGGCAGAAGTGGGGGCGCATCGACATCCTCGTGAACAATGCCAACGTGCACGGTGTGAAAGCGTTCGACGAGGTCACGTTCGAGGACTGGCGCCATACGCTCACGATCGCGCTGGACGCGGTTTTTCTCTGCACCAAGGCGTGCTATCCGGAATTGAAGCGCAGCGGCGGCGGCAGCATCGTGAATATCGGCGGCTCGGCGGGTCATATGCCGTACGATGGCCGGGTGCCCGTGTCGGCCGCCAAGGCCGGCCTCGCGGGGATGACCCGCGCGCTCGCGTTCGAAGCAGCGCGCCATGACATCAACGTCAACTGCATCGCGCCGGGACCGGTGAATACGGTGCGCGAGGTTCCGTCGAAATCGGATCCGAAGCGGATTCCAATGGGTCGCTTTGCCGAAGTGGACGAGGTCGCGAACGTGGTGCGGATGCTGTGCGGCCCGAAGGGTCGCTACATCACGGGCCAGACGCTGCACGTCAACGGCGGTCTGTTCATGACCTGACGCGGAAAAGGATCCGGTCCAAATCCATGCGACGTATTCCGGCTCTGCTTGTGGCGGTGGTCTGCGCGGCGATCTGCGCGAGCGCCTCTGCGGCAACAGCCTATCCTTCCAAGGCCATCCGCTTCGTCGTGCCGTTCCCACCGGGCGGTCCGCTCGACATCGTCGCGCGCGTGATCGCGCAGGACCTCAACAGGTCGTGGGGCCATCCGGTGATCGTGGAGAACCGGCCGGGCGCGGGCGGCAACATCGGCGCGGATTTCGTCGCGCGGGCGCCCGCTGACGGCTACACGATTCTCATGGGCGCGGTGAGCACCCACGCCATCAACGTGTGGCTGTACTCGAAGCTGCCGTACGATCCGATCAATGACTTCGCGCCGGTGACGCTCGTCACCTCGGTACCGAACGTGCTGGTCGTGCATCCGTCGGTCCCGGCGAACAATCCGCGGCAGCTCATCGCGCTCGCAAGATCGCGCCCGGGCGAGCTCAACTTCGCGTCCGGCAGCACCGGCAGCGCGGGGCATCTCGCGGGTGAGCTGTTCAACGTGAGGGCGAAAGTGAAGACTGTCCACATCCCGTACAAGGGCGCCGCGCCGGCTGTCACCGATCTCATGGCCGGTCACGTGTCCTTCATGTTCGACAACCTCGCCTCCGCGCTGCCGAGAATCCAGTCGCAGCGCGTGCGCGCGCTCGCGGTGACGACCGTGCGCCGATCGCCCTTCCTGCCCCAGATAGCCACGCTCGATGAATCGGGATTGCGCGGCTTCGACATCGGCACCTGGTTCGGGATCTTCGCGCCTGCGGGAACGCCGCGCGAAGCGCTCACGCGTCTCAACGCCGAGCTCGGGCGGATTCTGAGGAGCCCGTCCATGAAAGAGCGTCTGGCGACGCTCGGCGCCGAGCCAATGCCCAACACGCCCGACGCATTCGCCGACATGGTGAGAACCGAGATGGCGAAATACCGCGAGATCGTGCGCGTTTCGGGCGCGAAGGCGGACTGATGGCCTCAGCGAAGAAGAAAAACGGCTTCAGCGCGGCCCGCCTGTTCTTCCCTTCAGCAAGCTTTCTGCTGAGCCTGCTGTTCATCGCGTGCAGCCTGACGCTGATCGTTTTTTCCGCCGTACACCTGTGGGACGCGGTCGCGCCCGGAGACGCATCGATACGCGCGCGCATCGACATCACGCTGGAAAGCCTCGCGCTCGTGACCGTCGCGCTCGCCGCGCTCGAGCTGGGGCAGACGGTCATCGAGGAGGAGATCCAGCGCGACGCGCACATGAGCGCGCCGACGCGCGTGCGGCGTTTCCTGTCGAGGTTCATGGTCGTGCTCGTCGTCGCGCTGACGATCGAGTCGCTGGTGCTCGCCTTCCGCTTCAGTCACGACACGCCCGAGCACCTGCCGCATGCGGCGATGCTCGCCGTGGCGGCCGCGGCGCTGCTCGTGGCGTGGGGTGTGTTCATATGGTTGAACCGCAGCGCCGAAGAGCTCGAGCCCGAGGCGATGCGCGACGCCAAGGCCGAAGACAGCAAAGTCCAGAAGTAGAGCAGGCCGCTAGCGCGCGTCGAGCAGCTCTTTCACCCGGTCCTGTGCGTTGTGGAGGGCTTCCTCTTCCGACAGCGCATCGGCACCCTCGCCCCTGATCAGCGGATCGGTGTTGGCGACGCTATACGTGCCCACGTACTTACCCTGCCCCGTGTTCGCGACCGTGATCGTGATTTTCTTTCCGTTGTGCTCGAGCTCGTGGGTGGTGGACATGGTGGCTCCTGGTTGCGCTGCGTCGGCTATGCTACGGGACCTCCGGTCCGGAGGTTTTTCACATCCATAAGCTCGAGGAGTAAGCAATGAGTGTGCGTGTTGCATGCAGGATCGTGGCGGTCGGCCTTGTGATCGCATCGGGCGCAGCGTCGGCCGCTGCCGCGGAGCCGGCGTATCCGACCCGCCCGGTGCGCCTGATCGTGCCCTACCCGCCCGGCGGCTCGACCGACCCCACGGCGCGCATCTACGGCGCATGGCTCTCGGAAAAGCTCGGGCAGCAGTTCGTGATCGACAACCGCCCCGGCGCAGGCTCCACGATTGGACACGCGCTGGGCGCGAAAGCGACCCCTGACGGCTACACGCTGTTGCTTGGCACGTCGGCGGGGCTCGTCGTGAGCCCCGCGTTCGGCACGAAGCTCGCGTACGATCCGATGAAGGATTTCGCGCCGATCGGGCTCGGCGTGTACGTGCCGTTCCTGCTGGTGACACATCCTTCGGTTCCGGCGAAGACGGTCAAGGAGCTGGTCGATCTCGCCAAGGCGCAGCCGGGCAAGATCAACTTCGGATCACCGGGAAGCGGCACGCCGAACCACCTCGGCATGGAGCTCCTTTCCGCGCTCAGCGGCGCGCAGTTCGTCCACGTCCCTTACAAAGGCGGCGGGCCCGCGACGGTCGATCTCGTCGCCGGGCGCATCCAGGCGATCTTCGGCAGCATTCCGCAGTGGCAGCCGTTTCTCGCAAACGGGAAGGTGCGCGCGGTGGGCGTGGGACACCCGAAACGCGCGAAATCGATGCCCGAGGTGCCGGCGATCGCCGAGACGTTCCCGGGCTTCACGAACACGAGCTGGTATGGACTCCTCGGGCCGGCGCGCACGCCTCAGTTCGTCATCAACAAGATCAACGCCGAAATGCGGCGCGCGGTGGCAAACCCCGACTTCGTGAAACAGATCGAGGCGATCGGGCTCGAGGCGGCGTCGAGCACGCCGAAGGAGATGTACGACCTCATGAAGAGCGAGCTCGCGCGCTGGACCAAGGTCATCCGCGACAACAAGATCCCGCCGCCGGGTTGAGCGGACGCTCCGGGATCGCCACGTCGCTGCGCTCCTCGCGATGACCAAGAGATGTCATCGCGAGGAGTGGCGAAAGCGCGACGAAGCAATCCCGTTGCGAACGTCAGGCCTGCAGCAGGATCTTCCCGATGTGCACGCTCGTTAGAGTCGCAGCAGTCGTCGTGGATTGTCGTGCGCGATCTGCCTGATCTCCGCCGCGGAAAATCCGGCGGCGCGCACGCTCGCGAGCGGGTCTTTGTCCATCGGCGGAAACGGAACGTCGCTGCCGAGGACGAGGCGGTCGGTGCGTACCTTCTCCGCGAGAAACTTCAGTGTCGGTCCGTCGTGCAGGATCGTGTCGTAATGGAAGCGCCGCAGGTAAGCGGACGGCTGCTGCGCGGCGACGTTGCCCTGCTCCTCGCGGTGCATGCGCACGTGCATGATGTCGAATCGGCCCATCAGGTACGGCAGCGTGCCGCCGCCGTGCGAGGCGATGATGTCCAGACGCGGATAGCGATCCAGCACACCCGAGAAGATCAACGACCCGAGCGTCAGTGTCGTGTCGAACGTGTAGTACGCGGTGGTGTTGAGGCCGAAGCGCTTCGTGCGCGGCAGCGGCTCCGCCTGCACCGGGTGGATGAACACCGGCACGCCGAGCTCCTGCGCCGCCGACCAGTATTCGTCGAGCGGCAGCTCGCCGAGGTTCGCGCCTTCCACGTTGGCCGCCACGATGCCGCCGCGCGCGCCGAGCTCGCGCACGCAGCGCTCCAGCTCTTTCGCGGCAGCCGCCGCATCGGGCAGCGGCCCGGAGGCAAACCACGAGAAGCGCTCCGGATGCCGCGCAGCAGTTTCACCGAGCGAGTCGTTCATCAGCCGGTGCCAAGCTTGCGCCTGTGCGCCGCGCAGACCGTAGCCGAACACGTCCGCCCACAGCGACAGGACCTGCCGATCGATACCCGTGGCGTCCATCGCTTCGAGGCGCTTTTCCTCGGGCTCGAGCAGCCCTTCGAAAAACGGCCGCACCTTGAGCCCGTACTCGAAGTGCACGCACGGCGCACCGGCCGCGCGATCGACGACGTCGATACCCCAGCTTTTGCCCTTGTCGCGCAGCTTCTCGAGTATTCGCGGCGGAACGTAATGCGCGTGAACGTCTATCGGCATGGCGCTTCTGTCCTCAGGCGAGCGACTGGTACACGAGGGCGTGCATGAGCTGGCGGTGGTAATAGCGGATCGGCCCCGGTGCGTGCGCCATGAATACCGCGACGAGCTCCTCCGCCGGATCGCACCAGAAGTAAGTGCCGGTGGAACCGGCCCAATGGAATTGTCCCGAAGAGCCCACCACGCCGGAGACGCCGTTACCGCGTCTCACCGCGACGCCGAGACCGAAGCCGTAGCCGTTGATGTTGGGATACGCGCGCAGCATCGTCGTGTCGACCTCGGGGCCGAGATGGTCGGCGGTCATGTACTCCACGGTCTTGCGGCCGAGTATCCGAACGCCGTCGAGCTCGCCGCCATTCACCAGCATCTGCGCGAATCGCAGGAAATCGATCGCGGTCGAGACCGCGCAACCGCCGCCGCAATCGAACTTGTGCAGCTTCGTACCGTCACGGATGGTCTGCGGCTCGCGCGTGATCGGATCGCTCGACAGCACCCGGGCGTAGCGTGCAATCTCCGACTGCGGCACGACGAAACCGGTGTCGCGCATGCCGAGCGGTGCGAACAGCCGTTCGTCGAGGAAGTCCCGCAGAGGTCTGCCGGCGACCTTTTCGACCGCGAGCCCGACGACGTCGAGTCCGAGGCTGTATTCCCAGGATGTTCCCGGCTGATAGTGCAGCGGCAGCTTGCCGATGCGCTGGAGAAACTCGCCGCCGGTCCACGTCGTCGCGGAGTAGGTCGAAGACACCGGCCAGATCTTGTGCAGCGGCGTCGGACCGCGTCCGTACGAGACGCCGGCGCTGTGGCTCATCAGGTCCTTGAGCGTCATCTCGCGCGCGAGATCGACGGTCTGATCGGGACTGCCGTCGCACCCCGGCGTGCCGACGCGCCTGCCCTTGAGCTCGGGCAGGTATCGGGCGACCGGCTCGTTCAGCATGAGCCGTCCTTCCTCGTACAGCATCAGCGCGCCGACCGCCGTCATCGGCTTCGTCATCGACGCGATGCTGAAGATCGCGTCCTTGCGCATCGGTGTGCGCGCGCTGGGATCGAGGTGCCCTAACGCTTCGTAATAGGCGAGCTTGCCGCGGCGCGAGATCGCCACGACCGCGCCGGGCAGCGTGCGCGCCTCGATCTCGCGGTTCAGCGCGGCCGCGATATGCGTGAGGCGCTCGGGATTGAAGCCGAGTGACGCGGGTTCAGCGATAGGCAGGGTCATAAATGGGCACACAGACTGCGAGGAAGAGGCAGCCGATTATATGTTGGAGATCAAGTGCCGCAGATGCTCACGCCCGCCGAACGCCGCGCGCGGCGTGAAGAACGCCGGGAGCGACAGCGCGCGCAGAACATCGTGCGCGCGCGGAAGATGCATATCGAGCGGCTTGCGATCGAACAGGAACGTCGTCCCCGCGAAGGCGGGGAGCCAGGAAAACTTCAGCTGGATCCCCGCCTTCGCCGGGACGACGAACTAACTGCACACATCGGCTGCTCGGGCTGGTACTACTGGCACTGGGGCGGCGCGTTCTATCCCGAGAGCCTGCCGCGCACCGGCTGGTTCGAGCATTACGCAAAGCACTTCAGCACCGTGGAGCTGAACGCGCCGTTCTACTCGTGGCCCTCGCTCGCGACGATCGGGACGTGGAAGCGCCAGCCCGGGCGGCGCAAGTTCGTGTATGCGATCAAGGTCAACGAGCTCATCACGCACACGAAGCGTTTCTCGCGCACCGACATGCTGGTGAAAGACTTCGGCCTCATCGCGGACCTGCTGGGCCCGCGCTTCGGCTGTTTTCTGTTTCAGCTTCCACCGAGCTTTCGCTACTCGTCAGCAGCGCTCGCGCGGATCCTCCGCCAGCTCGATCCCGCACGCCGCAACGTCGTCGAATTCCGCCATGCGAGCTGGTGGAACGACAAGGTGTTCGCCGCGTTCGAGCGACACGAGGCGATCTTCTGCTCGGTCAGCGCGCCGCGGTTGCCCGACGAGCTGGTGAAGACTGCAGGCGATATTTACGTCCGCTTCCACGGCACGAAGCGCTGGTACCGCCACGACTACAGCACCCAAGAGCTCGCGGTATGGACGCAGCGCATCCGCGCAAGCGGTGCGCAGCGTGTGTGGGCCTATTTCAACAACGACCGCGAAGGCTACGCGATCAGGAATGCGCGCGAGCTCAAGCGGCAGTTGACAGTGCGGGCATGATCACACCGCGCGCTTCGCCGAAGCCGATGCCGCGAAAACCCTCGCGCGTGCAGCGCGCGCGAATGATGACCTCATCGCCATCTTCGAGGAACGTCCGGCTATCACCGCCCGGCAACGCGAACGGCTGCGCCCCGTTCCTTGTGAGCTCCAGCAGGCTGCCGAGCTCGCCGGGCTCCGGCCCCGATACGGTGCCTGTCGCCAGGAGATCGCCGGGTCGCAGATTGCAGCCGTTCACCGTGTGGTGCGCGACCATCTGCGCGATGGTCCAGTACA
>DASPNJ010000094.1:0-47317 GCA_035626595.1 Burkholderiales bacterium | reverse complement strand
TCGCAGCCGAGCAGGCTGAACGCGAGCATGCGGCCGCGGCATACGTGCTCCAGGAATCGCTGCGCGATCTCGGCTACGAGGTCGACGACATCGAATCGACGCTCTTCGCCGACGGCGGCGTCGTGCACTTCACCCGCCGCGGCTGGGAAAGCTATTACGTGCGCATGCGCGTGAACGCCGCGGAGCGCACCGCGAATTTCAACGTCGTGCGGGCGAGCGGCGACGAAGACACGGCCGAGCGAAGGCGGATCGACGCGCTGGCCGAAGATCGATGGTGCGCCGAATTTCCGCGGCTCATGCAGACGCTCGAAGCGCGCGGTATCACGCTCGACGTGAGGCGTCGCCTCGACGCGGGCGCGGTGCCGGTGCAGGTAGTCGACGCGGCGAGCCTGCCGAGCGCGGCGAACGACGAAGAGCGGCGTTCGCGCGGCAAGCTGAAAGCAAGACCGCTCCAATGACGCCGCGCTGGATCCGCGATCTCACGCGGCTCGTCGCGATCCGCTCGCAGTTCGTCGTCGCCGGCAACATCCGCGACAGCTTTCTCACGCCGCTCGAACACCGCGCCACGCTCGCGCCGCTGCTGCGCTGTCTCTGGGTACATCTGGCGAGGCTCGACTACCGGTTTCTGCTGGTATACGACCCGGTCGAAGGCCTGCGGCCGTACCCGAACGAGCCGGGAATCGTCGAGCAGGCGACGCGGCTCTTCGAGCTCAAGCTGACCGACGGCGTCATGCCGATGAGCCTGGAGAACCTCGTCGCGACGATGAAGAAGGTGGTCACGCAGCGCGAAGCGCGCTGTGCGATGGTCGTCGACTTCGCGTCACGCATCCCGCGCCAGCCGGATCACCTCGATCCCGCCGAGCACCGTTTCTTCGTCGCGGCCGAGCGGCTCGCGCTCGCAGCGAACCCGATCGTGCCCAAGGGGGCGGATGTCGCGACTGCCGCCGGCAAGCCCCGCTTCAACCCGGTGCTGTGGCTCACGAACCGGGCGCAGGACCTGCCGTCGTGGCTCACGATCGATTCGACCCGCGTCAGCGTGATCAATATCGGGCTGCCCGATTACGAAGTGCGGCTGGAGGCGGCGCGGCACCTCGGCCCGCTCTTCAGCGGCTACGACGGCGGGAGTGAAGAGGAGCGCCGTCGCTTCGTCGAGATCTTCGCGCAGAACACCGACGGGCTGCCGCTCGTGGCGCTCGCGGACATCGCGCAGCTCGCGGACCGGCAGGGCATCGCGTTCCGCGACATCGACGACGCGGTGCAGTCGTACAAGGTCGGCGTCACCGAGAACCCGTGGAAGAAGACCTACCTGCGCGAGCGCATCGCGAACGCGGTGCCGTTCATCGAGGAGCGCGTGCGCGGCCAGCACGCCGCGGTGACCAAGACGGTGGACATCCTCATGCGCTCGGTGATGGGGCTCACCGGCGCGCAGGCGCGCTCCGGCGGCAACCGGCCGCGCGGCGTGCTCTTTTTCGCGGGCCCGACGGGCGTCGGCAAAACCGAGCTCGCAAAGACGCTCACGCAGCTCGTCTTCGGCGACGAGCGCGCGTACATCCGTTTCGACATGAGCGAATTCGCGGAGGAGCACACCGGCGCGCGGCTCCTCGGCGCACCGCCGGGCTACATCGGATACGACGCGGGCGGCGAGCTCACGAACGCGGTGCGCGAGAAGCCGTTCTCGGTCGTGCTCTTCGACGAGGTCGAAAAAGCGCACCCGCGCATCCTCGACAAGTTTCTCCAGATCCTGGAAGACGGCCGGCTCACCGACGGGCGCGGCGAGACCGCGTACTTCTCGGAGACGATCCTCGTTTTCACGTCGAACCTCGGCATCGTCGTGCAGGACGAGCACGGTCGCCGCGTGCAGAGCGTAACGCCGCAGGATCCGCCGGAGCTCGTGGAGTCCCGCGTGCGCGGCGCGATCCAGGACTATTTCAAGTACCACCTCTCGCGCCCGGAGATCCTGAACCGCATCGGGGACAACATCGTCGTGTTCGGATTCATCACGGCGACCGTCGGCGCGCAGATCTTCGAGGGCATGCTGAAGAACGTCATGAACCGCGTGCGCGAGGAGCACAAGCTCGCGCTGGAGCTCGCGCCCGAAGTTCGCGCGCAGCTCTGCGAGTGGTGCACGAAGGACCTTTCCAACGGCGGACGCGGCATCGGCAACCAGCTCGAATCCTTGTTCGTGAACCCGCTCTCGCGCGCGCTGTTCCGTTTTCCGCTGGAGGGGCGTGCGAGCATTACCGTGACGCGTATCGCGGAAGACGAGAATCGCGTGATGACGGTCACGTTGCAGTGACGCAGTGACGCGGTGACGCAGTGACGAAGTGACGTAGGGTGCGCTGATAGCGCACCGGCAACGACGAATGACAACCATCCAGCTCAACAAAGCCCACTGGCCCGTGACCGTTCTCGGTCGCGGCCGGCGCATCGGCTTATGGGTGCAGGGCTGCTCGATCCACTGCAAGGGGTGCGTCTCGCAGGACACGTGGCCGGCGGACCCGCGCAAGGCGATCGCAGTGGGTGAGCTCATCGGCTGGTGCAAGCGCGTGACGCAAGGATCGCTGGACGGTGTGACGATCAGCGGCGGCGAGCCCTTCGACCAGCCCGCGGCGCTCGCCGCGCTGCTTCGGGCGCTGCATGCGTGGCGTTGCAAAGCCGCGCTCGACTTCGACATCCTCTGCTACAGCGGCTATCCGCTGAAGACGCTCCAGCGCGATCACGCGAAAACGCTCGCGCTGGTCGATGCAGTCGTGCCGGAGCCGTACGCCGACGCGCTGCCGCTCGGCGGAATCTGGCGCGGCTCGAGCAACCAGCCGCTCGTGCCGCTCTCCGAGCGCGGACGTAAGCGCTACGACGAGTACGTGAACATGCCCGCGGCCGCGGACAAGCGCATGCAGGCCGCGGTCGAAGGCGGCCGCATCTGGATGATCGGGATCCCCGCACGCGGCGATATGGCGCGTGTCGAAGCGTTGTGCGCGAGCCGCGGCCTCACGCTGGAGAGCGTTTCGTGGCGGCGGTAACCGGCCGCGCATACGTCCGGGTCTGTCCCGTCTGCGAAACCGAGAATTCCCCCGACCGCGCGCGCTGCGCGTGCGGCGCGCTGCTCACCGGTGTCGACTTCTCGATCAAGCGAGAGGCTGCCCCTCACCCCGACCGTCTCGCCACACCGCGGGGAGAGGGAGCGCAGGCGTCCCCTCAGCCCGCCCACTGGGAACAAGCTCAAACGCTCCCTCGCCCCGCGGAGCCCCGAGAGGGCGCGGGTGACGGGAAACCTACTCTCACCCTAACCTGCCCGCACCCCGACTGCGCCCAGCCCAATCCCCCTGGCGAAACGCGCTGCGTCTACTGCGATCGGCCGCTCACGCTCGAGCCGCCGCGGACTACCGTCGCGGGCACCCGACCGCTGCCGGCCGCGCTGGCGCGCGAGTACCGCATCATCGAAGCGTTTCCGGTGTCGGGCAGCGAAGCGGACCTTTACCTGGTCGAGCACCTTCAGACGCATGAGCGCTGTGTCGCGAAGCTCTATCGCAAAGGCCTGGAGCCCGACTTCCGGCTCCTGTCGCTGCTGACGCAGGCGCTCGGCGACGCCGTCGTGCGCGTCATCTCGCACGGCGTATCCGAAGGCGTCGCATACGAGCTGCTGGAATACATCCCCGGCGGCACGCTGCAGGACGTGATGCGCGCCGGTCCCCTCCCGCGGGACGACATCGTCGCGATCGTGCGCGAGCTCGCGGATGCGCTGAACGGCATCCACGCGCAACACATTCTCCATCGCGACATCAAGCCCGAGAACGTGCTGGTGCGCTCGCGCGCGCCGCTCAGGCTCGCGCTGACCGATTTCGGGATCTCCTCGCTCGCCGAGGCCACCCAGCATTTCACGAGCGCCGCGCGCACGACGAAGTACGCCGCGCCCGAGGCGCTGATCGGCGTGATCGACGAAAAAGCCGACTGGTGGTCGCTCGGCATGATCGTGCTCGAGGCCGCGGCGGGGCGCCACCCGTTCGACGGGCTGAACGAGCACGTGATCAATCACCACCTCGCCACGCGGCCGATCGACGTGCGCGGCGTTTACGACGACGAGCTGAGAAAGCTCTGCCGCGGGCTGCTGCTGCGCGACCCGAAGCGGCGCTGGTCGGGCGACGAAGTGCGCCGCTGGCTGGCCGGCGATCCCGCATTGACCGCGCCGGAAGAGACCGCGGGCGGCGCCGCGCGGCCGTACCGCATCGGCTCGAGCGAGAGCACCACCGTTCAGGAGCTCGCCCTCGCGCTCGCGAAGCACTGGGAGGAGGCGAAGAAGGACCTCGTGCGCGGGCAGATCGCGAGCTGGCTCGAGCACGAGCTTCACGATCACAACCTCCTGCGCAAGCTGCGCGACGTGCTGGAGCATCGTGCGCTGTCGGACGATGCGCGCCTGCTGCGATTCCTGGTGGCGGCCGCGCCCGATCTCCCGCCGGTATGGCAGGGACAGCCGGTGAGCGACGCGGCGATCCTCGCAGCGGCGCGCAGGGCGATCGCCGGCGACGCCGCCGCGCAGAGCTGGCTCGACAGCCTCTATCGGGACGGCGCGCTGACGGTATTCCCGGGACCCGGCCACGACGACCTGCGCGAGATCGACCGCTGGTGGCGAGAAAGCTGGGACCACTTCATCGAGTTGTGGCACACGGCGCGCAAAGCCGAGCTCGACTGGCGCAAGAAACCGCGTGCGGTTGCCGGATTCGATCACGCCGAGGTCGTGAGTTACGACGACGTGATGTACGGCGCCACGATGCGCATGACCGCCCCGGCACAGGCGACGGTGAACGCATCGCTGCTGCTCGCGCAGGCGGATGCGGGATACGTCGCCGGGCTGCGAGGCGAGATCACCGCCGTGCTCGCCGAGGTGAGCGGCTATTGCGACTGGTTCGAGGCGCTGCACGACAAGGCAGCCGACGATCCGGTCGCCGTGCTCGTCATGCATCGCCTGATGAAGCCCGCGCGCGACGACGCGGCGCAGGAGAAGCACCGGCTTGGGGTGTCGCAGGAGGCGCGCGCACGCATCGTAGAAGACGCGCGGCGGATGCTGCGCGAACGTCTCGAGGCGCTGCTCGCAGTCGCGCCGGAAGCGCGCAGCGGTATCAACGATGAGACCGCGCAAGCCATGCTCGACGCGGTGCCGCCGCTACAGGAAGCCTGCCAGAACGCGCTGCGGCTTTCCGTCGCCGACCACGACTGCTCACAGATTCACGAAAACGCGGAGCGCATTTCGGCCGCGGCGGCGTCGCTCCAGCGCGCGCTCGGCGACTACGAGCACGTGCGCAGCCTCAACAGGATTTTCATGCGGCCGCAGCGCCTCGCGATCGCGGCGTTCGTGCTGTTTCTGCTGGTCGGCATCCGCGCGCCCGTCGTCGCGCTCGTGCTGCTCGTCGTTGCGCTCGTCGCGATCCTCTACCGGCTCAACCTCGACTACCGCGCGACGGAGCGCATCGCGCTGCACTTACGCTCGTTGCGCAATCACGGCTCGAACTTGTAGCCGACGCCGTACACCGAGTGCACGAGCTCGCGGTCAGGGGCCACCGAGGCGATCTTGCGGCGGATCTTCTTGATGTGGCTGTCGACGGTGCGATCGGAGACGACGCGCTGGTCGCGATACATCATGTCCATCAGTTGCTCGCGCGTATAGATGCGTCCCGGCTGCGACGCGAGCACTTTGAGGAGCTCGAACTCGACGGCGGTCAAGCCGAGATCCCTGCCGGCGAGCGTGGCCCTGTAGCCGGCGTCGTCGAGCTTGAGCGCGGCGTCCGGAAGCGCTTCACTTTTCTTCGCGCGGCGCAGCACCGCTTTCACGCGCGCGACGACTTCGCGCGGACTGAACGGCTTGCAGATGTAATCGTCCGCGCCGAGCTCCAGTCCGAGCAGGCGATCGATCTCGTCCACGCGCGCCGTCACCATGATGATCGACACGTCCGCGCCCGATGCGCGCAGCGCCTTGGTCACGTCCAGACCGCTCTTGCCGGGGAGCATGAGGTCGAGAAGCAGGAGATCGACGCCGTGCGTGCGCACCCAGTCTTCCACCTCGTCGCCGCGGTTGAGCACGCTCACGTCAAAGCCTTCCTGCGCGAGGTAATCGCGCAGCAGCGCCGCGAGCTTCGCTTCATCTTCGACGATGAGAATGCGGTCAGCCATGCCGTTCCCGTCCGTTGGTGCGGTGCGCGGGCAGCGCGATCTCGATCCTGAGGCCACCCAGCGCGCTCGCGTGCGCCGTGAGCGTACCACCGTGGCCTTCCACGATCGCCCTCGCAATGGCGAGGCCCAGGCCCGAGCCGCCGCTCGCGCGGTTGCGGGAGGCTTCGACGCGATAGAGCCGCTCGGTGAGACGCGGCAGCTCGTGCGGGGGAACGCCCGGCGCGCTGTCTTCCCAGTCGATCAGCACGCGCTCGGCGCGCCGGTGCACGCGGACTGCGAGCCGGCCCGGCGCATCGGTGTAGCGCAGGCTGTTCTGGAGCAGGTTCCCGAACACCTGCTCGAGGCGCGTCTCGTCCGCCAGCACGACGGCACCGGCTTCGGTGTGCAGCTCGAGCGTGAGCCCGCGCTCTTCGATCGCGCGGCGCTGCGCGTTGAGCACGTCCGAGACGGTCTCCGACACGTCGGCCGGCTCCTTGTAATAGCTGAGCGCGCCGAGGTCCGACAGCGACAGCGTGTGGAGGTCCTCGACGAGGCGCGCGAGCCGCGCGGACTCGGCGGCGAGCGAGTCCAGCGCGGCGCGATCGAGCGGCCGCACACCGTCCTGGAGCGACTCGATCTCGCCGCGCAGCACGGAGAGCGGTGTGCGCAGCTCGTGCGCGATGTCGGCGATCCATTGCTGGCGCGCATCGCGCGCGGCGGCCAGCGTCACCGCCAGCGTGTTGAAGTCGCGCGCGAGCTGCGCGAGCTCGTCGCTGCCGTTGACCGGCAGACGCACGTCGTAGTCGCCGTGGATCATGGCGTCGGTCCCGCGCGCGAGCTGCCGGATGCGGCGCGTGATCCAGTAGGCGAGACCGGCGCCGAGGGCGAGCGCCGCGCCGAGCATGCCGATCGCGATGCCGGCGAACGCGACGCGCTGGCGCTCGAGGTAGATACGCTCCAGGGACTCGATCACTTCCGGCCGCGGGATGTAACCGACATAGCCGACGGTCGCGCCCTGCGCCTGGATCGGCTTGAGCAGCGCTCGCGCGGCGTACTCGCTGCGGCCGGCGAGCTGCGTGCGGCCGGCGTCGAACAGCATGAGCCGCGGATCGATCGTGAGCGGCAGATCGCGCCGCGCCGTCGACCCTGCCGTGCGTTCGCTCGGACGCGGAATGCCTAGCGCTTCGCGGGACAGCGTGATCCAGCGGTCGCGCTCCGCGACAGCAGTCCAGTTGCCTTCGCGCGCATACATGTCGCCGAGGCGTTGGGCGAAAGCTTCGAGACGCGCCTGGTCGGTGCGCTCGAGGTAATCGACGAACCCGCGCTCGAAGCTCCAGCTGAAGACCATGTAAGCACCCAGCGTCAGTACCGCGATCGCGCCGGCGATCGTGGCGAAGAGCTTCAGGTACAGGCGGTCGAAGCGGGCTTTGTCCATGGCGGCAAGCCTAAACGCCAAATGGGGAAGCATTGTGAAAGGTCCTGGATCCCCGCCTGCGCGGGGATGACGAGTACGTCACCGCGTCACTCCGTCACTGCGTCACCTCTTACACAACTTCCTTATTCCTTCCACATTCGGTGCGCTTTCGGGCGTCAGACTGGCGGCCGTGGAAAAGCCACTTTCGAGGCGTAACGACATGGACAGGATCGACGAAAAACAGCTTCAACCGGCAGGGAAGAAGCGTTTGCGCACAGTGCTGCCGAAGGCCCGCAAGACCCGCATCGCGCTTGCGCTCTGCGCCGCGCTCACGTTCGGCGCCGCCGGCTATTTCGGCTGGAACGCATGGAACGGCGGAACCGAGAGCGCACAGCTCGTCACCGCCGTGGTCCAGCGCGGCGACCTCGAAGACACGGTCACCGCGACCGGCGTGCTCCAGCCGCGCGACTACGTGGACGTCGGCACGCAGGTATCCGGGCAGTTGAAGAAGCTCCACGTGCGCGTCGGCGACATCGTCAAGCAGGGACAGCTCCTCGCCGAGATCGATCCGACCGTTTACATGACGCGCGTCGATGCGAATCGCGCGCAGCTTCGCACCCAGCAGGCGCAGCTCGTCGATCGCCAGGCCCAGCTCCAGCTCGCGGAGCAGCAGTACCAGCGCCAGGTGAACATGCAGCGCGAGAACGCGACGACGGCCGAGGCCGTGCAGACGGCGGAAGCCGCGCTCAAGCAGGCTAAAGCGCAAATCGGCGTGCTGAACGCCCAGATCGAGCAGACGCGCTCGACCCTTCGCGGCGACGAAGCGAACCTGAACTACACCAAGATCTACGCGCCGATGGCGGGCACGGTCGTGTCGGAGAACGCGAAGCAGGGTCAGACCCTGAACGCGAACCAGTCGGCGCCGATCGTCGTGCGCATCGCGGACCTCTCCACGATGACCGTGCAGTCGCAGGTTTCGGAAGCGGACGTCTCGCGGCTGCGCGTGGGGCAGGAAGTCTATTTCACGACGCTCGGCAACCAGACCAAGCGCTGGCACGGAAAGCTCCGGCAGATCAACCCGACTCCGGAGGTCGTGAACAACGTCGTGCTCTACAACGCGCTCTTCGACGTCGCGAACCCCGATCGCGCGCTCATGACGCAAATGACGGCGCAGGTGTTCTTCGTCATCGCGCAGGCGAAAGACGCGGTGATCGTGCCGGTCAGCGCGTTGCGCGGTCCGGGCGCGGGTTCGGGCGAGCGCCGCCGCGCAACTGGAACGGGCGGCTCGCGCGCGAAAGGCGAGCAAGGCTCCCCCCCACCTAAATCCTCCCCGGCAAAGGGGGCGGAGGAAGGCGGCGCGCAGGTCGCCGAGTCGAAAGGCGGCCGCGGGCAAGGCGCATCGAAAGGCGGCGCAGGCCGCACGCGCGTGGAAGGCGGCGTCGATCCGCGCACGCGCTTTGCGAACGGTCGCGCAGTCGTGCGCGTCGTTAAAGCCGACGGCACGATCGAGCCGCGCGAAGTGCGCGTGGGCGTCGTGAGCCGCGTATCGGCGCAGATCGTGTCGGGGCTCGAGCCGGGCGAAACGATCGTGACCGGCACCGCGCAGCCGTCGGCGCCGCGCAGCGCGGCGGCCAAAGGCGGCAACGCGCCGCGTATGCAGCCGAGGATTTAAGGAATGGATACCAACATCGTCGGCCTGCCCGCCTCCGCAACGGAGGCAAGTCGGGGCGCGGGCGCAACCGTACCCCTGATCGAGCTGCGCGGCGTCACCAAGACCTACCGCACCGGCGAGCTCGCGGTGCAGGTGCTGCACGGGATCGATCTCGCGATCCACCCCGGCGAATTCGTCGCGATCGTGGGGCAGTCCGGCTCGGGCAAGTCGACGCTCATGAACATCCTCGGCTGCCTCGACCGCCCGACGAGCGGGTCATACCGCTTCATGGGCGAAGACGTCTCGACACTGGGACGCGACGAGCTCGCGCGGCTGCGCCGCGAAGCGTTCGGCTTCGTATTCCAGAGCTACAACCTGATCGGCGGCGCCACCGCGACCGAAAACGTGGAAGTGCCGGCCATCTACGCCGGCTTGCCGGCGGCCGAGCGCCATGCCCGCGCGGAAGCGCTGCTCTCGACGCTGGGTCTCGCAGAACGCCTCGATCACAAACCCAACCAGCTCTCCGGGGGCCAGCAGCAGCGCGTCTCGATCGCGCGCGCACTCATGAACGGCGGCCAGATCATCCTCGCCGACGAGCCGACCGGCGCGCTCGACAGCCGCAGCGGCGAGGAAGTGCTCGCGCTCCTGAACGATCTTTCGCGCAAGGGTCACACCGTCATCGTCATCACGCACTCGCACGAAGTCGCGGCGCGCGCGCATCGGGTGATCGAGATACGGGACGGGGTGATCGTGAGCGATCCGGGCGTGAACCACCCCCACCCCAGCCCTCCCCCTGAAAGGGAGGGAACACTCCTTCCCCCTCAGGGGGAAGGTTGGGATGGGGGTGGTGTAGACAAAGGCCTCGGCTTCCGCGGCTTCGTCGAAGCCGGCAAAGCCGCCGGCCGCGCGCTGCGCGCGAACCTCTTTCGCACCGGCCTCACGCTGCTGGGCATCGTGATCGGTGTCGGCTCCGTGATCGCGATGCTCGCAGTGGGCGACGGCGCGAAGCAGGCGGTGGTCGACCGCATCAGCGGCATGGGCACCAATCTCCTGCTGGTGCGTCCGCTGTCGTGGCAGCGCGGGCAGAGCGGCGGCAGCGCGGCGACCATGACGCCGGACGACGCTGAGGCGATCGCAGCGCTTCCCAACATTCTCGCGGCCGTGCCCGAGCTCGGCGGCAGCGTGACGGCGCGCTACGGCAGCATCGATTACCAGACACAGGTCACGTCCACGAGCGCCGAGTTTCCGGTGGCGCGTAACTGGCCGATCGCGCGCGGCACGTTCTTCTCGCGCGCCGACGTTCGCGCGTATGCGCCGGTCGTCGTGCTGGGTCAGACGGTCGCGCGCAACCTCTTCCCCGACGGAGCCGACCCGATCGGACAGCACGTTGTATTGAAGAACGTGCTGTTTCAGGTGGTCGGCATCGCGTCCGAGCGGGGCGCATCGCCGAACGGCAACGATCAGGACGACGTCGTGTTCGTGCCGTATACGACGGGCGGCCTGCGTCTGTTCGGTCAACGCTTCCTGCGCAACATCACCGTCGCGGTGGACGACGTGTCGCGCATCGACGAAACGCAGGCGCGCGTCGAGCAGCTTCTCGAAGCGCGGCACCGCAAGGTCGATTTCCAGATCCGCAACATGGCCTCGCTGCTGGAGACCGCGACCGAAACGCAGAACACGCTCACGATCCTGCTCGGCTCGATCGCGGCGATCTCGCTGCTGGTCGGCGGGATCGGCGTCATGAACATCATGCTGGTGAACGTGACCGAGCGCACGCGCGAGATCGGCGTGCGCATGGCGACGGGCGCGCGCATGCGCGACATCCTCCAGCAGTTCCTGACCGAAGCCGTGGCGGTGTCCGCGCTCGGCGGCCTGATCGGTGTCGCAGGCGGACTGGGTGCCGCCGCGCTCATCGGCGCGCTCGGCACGCCGGTGGAGTTCTCGGTGTTCCCGGTGGCGCTCGCCTTCGGCTGCGCGTTCGCGACCGGTCTCGTCTTCGGATACATGCCCGCGCGTAAAGCGGCAGGCCTGGACCCCGTAGTAGCGCTCGCTTCTGAATGAGGAATCAAACATGAAAACCAAACTTGCCGTGAGAACCCTGTGCGCCGCCGTTGCGCTCGCGCTGAGTGCGTGCAGCATGACGAGCCCGATGCTCAAGCCGAACGTATCGGCGCCGGGCGCGTGGAACGAAGCCGCTCCCGCAAACGCCACGGCGGTCACCGCCGACTGGTGGAACACCTTCGGCTCCGCGGAGCTTCAGTCGCTGGTCGCCGAGGCGCTCGCCGGCAGCCCCGACCTCGCGATCGCCACCGAACGCGTGCGTCAGGCCGAAGCGCAGGTGCGCATCGCGGGCGCATCGCTGTTCCCGACGCTCGACCTGGGCTACGGCACGTCGGCGCGGCAAACCGACAATGGCCGCACCACGCGCACCGAAGCGAGCAACGTGAACCTGTCGGTGAGCTACGAGCTCGACCTGTGGGGCCGCAACCGCGCCGGCGTGCGTGGCGCGCAGTCATCGCTCGCCGCGACGACCTTCGATCGCGACACGGTGCGGCTCACGCTCATCTCCGGCGTTGCCAATGCGTACTTCGACGTGCTGTCGCTGCGCAGCCGCCTTGCGGTGGCCCGCGAAAACCTCGCGATCTCGGAGCGTGTGCTGGAAGTCGTATCCTCACGCGTGCGTAACGGTGCGGCCTCACAGCTCGATCTTTCGCGCCAGCAGGCCGCAGTGCTCTCGCAGCGCGCGGCGCTGCTCCCGCTCGAGCAGCAGGAGCGCCAGACGCTCTCCGCGCTGGCGATCCTCACCGGCAAGCTGCCGGAAGGCTTCAATGTGAAAGCGCCCGGCGTCGCCGAGCTGCGCGTACCGGTCGTCGATCCCGGCCTGCCTTCGCAGCTTCTCGTGCGGCGTCCGGACCTCGCGAGCGCCGAAGCGCGTCTAGCTGGTGCGAACGCCGACGTCTCTGCGGCACGCGCGGCGCTGCTCCCGAGCATTTCGCTCACGGGATCGGCGGGCGCGGCCAGCACGGCGCTGCTTTCGGTGCTCACGGGCGGCACGACCTCGGCGCTGTCGATCGGGCTTTCGCTGCTGCAGCCCATCTTCGACGGCGGGCGTCTGCGCGGCCAGGTGAGCGTCGCGCAATCGCAGGAGCGCGAGCTCGTCGAAAACTATCGCAAGTCGATTCTGACGGCGTTCGGCGAAGTCGAAGACGCGCTCGTCGCGTCGAGCCGCCGCGCGCAGCAGGAAGCGATCCAGACCGAAGTGCAGGCGCAGGCGCGCGAAGCGCTGCGGCTCGCGGAGATCCGCTACCGCGAAGGCGCGGACGATCTGCTGACCGTGCTCGACGCGCAGCGCACGCTCTTCAGCGCCCAGGACCAGCTCGAGCAGATCCGGCAGGCGCGGCTCGAAGCGGTGGTGGACCTGTACAAGGCGCTCGGCGGCGGCTGGTCGGCTTCGTAAGCCGTCGGCTGCGCTAGTAGCGCACCGACCGCGGTGCTGGATTCCCGCCTGCGCGGGAATGACGAGGTTCCGCGGTGGAGGTGATTCGGCCAGCCGATTTGTGCCGCAGTCATCGAAGCGCGCGGTTCGTGTGCGGGTGGTCGTGTGTTGACCGCCCGCCGCGAACCGGGTTTCGCGCTTCGAGGACGGGGTTGCGGCACCATGAGGCACGACGAATCGCCTTCACCGCGGCTCGGCTAACATAGCCGGGCCGTCAAGAACGTCACGAGGAGCCCGAGCATGCGAACCCCTGCGTCGATCGCCCGCCATCCGATCCACCCGATGCTCGTGCCGGTGCCGATCGGCTGTTTCATCGTGTCGTTCATCTGCGATCTGTCGTTCGTGCTTGGCGCAGGCGCGACGCACTGGGCGTCCATCGCGTTCTGGACGATGCTCTTCGGCATCGCAAGCGCAGTCGTGGCGGCGGTTCCCGGCGTGATCGACATGCTGTCGCTCAGGGGTACGCCCAAGAAGCTCGCGCTCACGCACATGGGCCTCAACCTCGCGATCGTGGTGCTTTACGCGATGAATTTCGGCATGCGCCTGAACGGCGGTGCGATTGCCGGGCTGCCGCTTGCGTTCTCGATCATCGCGATCGTCCTGCTGGTAGCGTCCGGCTGGCTCGGCGGCCACATGGTTTACGTCCACAAGGTCGCCGTGGACGAAGGTGACGCCGACGCCGCGCGGCGTTAACGTATTCCCGAAGCGTCTGCCACAGCGCCTGCGGAGTGACAGCAATGCTATCGATACACCGTCTCTCGCCCGCGGTCGGCGCTGAAATCCGCGGCCTCGATATCGCGCGTCCGCTCGGGCCCGACCGCGTGCAGGAGCTGCACCAGGCGCTGGGCGAGAACGGCATTCTCCTGTTCCGGGGCGCCGATATCACGCCCGACCAGCACATCGAATTCAGCCGCCAGTTCGGCCCGCTGGAATCGCACGTCGTGGGCGACTTCAATCTGAAGGAGCACCCGGAAATCTTCGTTGTCTCCAACGTGAAGGAAGACGGCAAGCTCAAAGGCGCCGTGTATGCCGGGCAGTATTGGCACTCGGATCTCTCGTACATGGCGAAGCCCTCGCTGGGCTCGCTGCTCCTGTGTCACGAGATGCCCGAGATCGGCGGCGACACGATGTGGGCGAATATGTACATCGCGTACGAGACGCTGTCCGATGTCATGAAAAATTTCATCGGCGGCCTCAAAGCGATCCACGATTACAGCAACGCCTACGACAAGTACTTCGCCAAGCTCAAGGAGCGTCCGCCGCTCACGCCCGAGCAGCGCGCGAAAACGCCGCCGGTCGAGCATCCGATGGTGCGCACGCATCCGGTGACCGGCCGCAAGGCGCTCTACGTGAATCCCGGCTTCACCACCGGCATCGTCGGCATGCCGGAGGAAGAAAGCCAGCCGATCCTCGATTTCCTGTTCCGACACGCCACGCGGCCCGAGTTCGTCTACCGCCACAAGTGGCGCGTGCACGACCTCGTCTTCTGGGACAACCGCTGCACGATGCATTACGCGTTGTCCGATTACGATTTCTCGGTGCGCCGCCACATGCATCGCACCACGCTGGCCGGCGACGCTCCCTATTGATCGAAGCGCCGGCCGCGGCTCGAGAGGAGGCAAGAGAATGCGTCTGGCACTCGTCACGGTTGCGGCATTGATGACAGCAACGCTCGCGCACGCGCAATCGGCGTATCCGTCGCGGCCGGTGCGCATGATCATCGCGTTCAGCGCCGCCAGCGAGACCGACCAGCTCGCGCGTATCGTCGGGCTCAAGCTCGCCGAGCTGTGGGGGCAGCAGGTCGTCTTCGATAACCGTCCCGGCGCGGGCGGCGTGCTTGCCAGCACCATCGTCGCGCAGGCGCCGGCCGACGGCTACACGTTGTTCATGCAGTCGATGGCGCAGGCGATCATCCCCTGGATCTATGGGAAGCTGCCGTACGATGCGGATCGCGGCTTCGCCCCCGTATCGCAGGTTGCGGGCGTGCCGAACGTGCTGGTCGTAACGCCGGCGCAACCGGTCAAGTCGGTGAAGGAGCTGATCGCGGCGGCGAAACAGAAACCGGGCCAGCTCACGTACGGCTCGGCCGGCGTCGGCAGTGGAATGCACATGACGGGCGAGCACTTTCGTCTCGCCTCCGGCATCGACGTGATTCACGTGCCGTACAAGGGCGGCCCGGAAGCGCTCACCGACCTGCAGGGCGGGCGCATTCAATTCGTGTTTTCGCCGATCGGCCTCGCCGTGCCGCTGGTCAAGGACCGCCGCCTCGTCGCGCTCGGCGTGACCACGGCGCAGCGCTCGCCGGCTTTGCCGAACGTCCCCACTGTCGCCGAAGCGGGCGTGCCGGGCTTCGAGTTCGATACGTGGTACGGCATCTTCGCGCCCGGCGGCACGCCGCGTGCGGTACGCGAACGCGTCGCAGCCGACGTCGCTCGCGCCATCGGCTCCGCGGACGTGAAGGAGAAGCTCGCGTTCCGCGGCGCCGTGGCGAAACCCTCGTCGCCCGATGCGTTCGAGCGGTTCGTGCGCGCGGAGACGCAGAAGATGGGTCGCGTCGTGCGCGCGGCCGGAATCACGCCGCATTGAAGGTATCGATCAATGGCTGAAGAGACGGAAAGCATCCAGATCCATCGCGGCCTCAAAGGCGTCTACTTCGATCGCTCGCCGGTGTGTTACATCGACGGGCGCGCAGGCGAGCTCCGGTATCGCGGCTACTCCATCCACGATCTCGCCCAGCGCTCGACGTTCGAAGAGACGTGCTACCTCCTGTTCGAAGGCGAGCTGCCGACGCGCGCGCAGCTCGAAGCGTTCGATGCCGAGCTCAGGACGGCGCGCGCGCTGCCGGCGACGATCTACGACGTCATCCGCGCCATCCGGAATGCGCATCCGATGGACGTGCTGCGCACCGCGGTGTCCGCGCTCGCCGCGTTCGATGCGGAAACGTCGGACAAGTCGCTCGAAGCCACCCGCCGCAAGGGCGTGCGACTCACTTCGCAGGTGCCGATCATCATCGCCGCGCACGAGCACATCCGCCGCGGCCGCGAGCCGGTGCCCGCGGATTCGCGGCTGCCGCATGCGGCGAACTTTCTGTACATGCTGAAGGGCGAGGCGCCCAGCGCCGACGCGGCGCGCCTCATGGACATGGACCTGATCCTGCACGCGGAGCATGGCGCCAATGCCTCGTCGTTCGCGGCGCGCGTAGTCGCGGGCACCGAAGCGAATCTGCATGCTGCGATCACCGCCGCGGTCGCCGCGCTGTCGGGACCTGCGCACGGCGGCGCCGCCGAGAACGTCATGCGCATGGCACAGGAGATCGGGGACGCATCGAAGGCCGCCGATTACGTGAAACGCAAGCGCGCCGACAAGGAGCCCGTGATGGGCTTCGGCCACCGCGTCTATCGCGCCGAGGACCCGCGCGCACGGCACATGCGGGCGGGTGTCGAGAAGCTCTCGCGCGAAATGGGACAACCGCAGTGGTATCAGATTCTCGAAGCCGTCGTCGCGGCGATGAAGCCCTACGCGCGCCACGGCGTAAACGTGAACGTCGACTTCTACGCGGGTGTCGTGTATTTCCTCAATGGCATTGCCGAAGATCTGTTCGTGCCGATCTTCGCCGCGGGCCGCGTTCCCGGCTGGACGGTGCAGGTCATGGAGCAGCTCGCCAATAACATCCTGATACGACCGCTCACGGAGTACAACGGCCCAGCATCGCGCGAGTACCGCGGCATCGACGAGCGCGGCTGATCGGCCACGGCACTAAACGAGAGACCGAATGTCGCGCGCTTTCACCATCCCCGGCCCGCAGCCGGACACCCGTAAACCGAGACTGAAGCTTCCGCCCGGCTCGTGCGATTGCCACGCGCACGTGTTCGGACCACAGAGCCGGTACCCGTTCCTGCACGACGCGAAGTACATCGCGCCCGACGCTTCCCCTGAGGATTACGTACGGATGCTGCGCACGATCGGCTGCGATCGCGCGGTGCTGGTGCAGCCGAGCGTCTATGGCACGGACAACACGGCGATGCTGGACGCATTGCGCTCGGGCATCTTCCCGTTTCGCGGCGTGGCCGTCGTCGACGAGAACATCACCGATCGCGAGCTCGAAGACCTGCATGCGGCTGGCGTGCGCGGCGTGCGCATCAATCTCGCAGCGTGGACGCCGGGATTGAAGCTCGACCAGGCGCCGCGGCTCGCCGCGCGCATCAAGCCGCTCGGCTGGCACCTCCAGTTCTTCGTCGATTTCAAGAAAGTGCCGGAGCTCGAAGACCACCTGACAACGCTCGACATCGACATCGTGCTCGACCACTTCGGGCGCGCGCCCGCGGCCGAAGGCACCGGCTCACCGTCTTTTCAGACACTGCTGAGACTCGTCTCCCGCGACAACTGCTGGGCCAAGATCATGGGCGTGTACTTCGTATCGGAGCGTTATCCGAATTTCTCCGATGTAGCCCCGCTCGCGCGCGCGGTGGTCGAGCGCGCCCCGGAGCGCACCGTCTGGGCGACCGACTGGCCGCACCCGATGGGACTCGACAAGATGCCCAACGACGGCGATCTCGCGGACCTGCTCGCCGACTGGGTGCCCGACGAAGCACAGCGAAAAAAAGTGCTCGTCGACAACCCGGCGCGGCTCTACGGCTTCTAGTGGGCGTCCGTCATCGCGAGGAGCGCAGCGACGTGGCGATCCCGTGGCGCACGCAGCGGACGCTCCGGGATTGCTTCGTCGCTTCCGCTCCTCGCAATGACCGCCGTTATTCCTAGTCGGCCTTGATGTTTCCGGCTTTCGCGACGGCGCGCCAGGTCGCGATCTCGCTGCGGATGAGCTTCGCGAACGCCGGAGGGCTGCTGCCGACCGCCTCCGCCGATTGAGACGAGAAGCGCTTTGCGACATCCGGCGCCTTGATCGCCGCCACGATGTCGGTGTGCAGCCTGTCCACCAGCGGCTTCGCCGTCTTCGCCGGCGCGAGCACGCCGTACCACGAGGTCAGCGTCACCTCGGGCATTCCGGCTTCGGCGATCGTCGGCACGTCCGGCAGCACCGATGCGCGCTTCGGCGCGACGACCGCGAGCGCGCGCAGCTTGCCGGCGTTCACGAGCGGCAGCGCGACCGTCATCGTCGGGAACGCGTACGTCACCTCGCCCCCGACGAGCGCGGCGATCGCCGGGCCACCGCCCTTGTACGGCACGTGGATGATGTCGGCTTTCGACGCGAGCTTGAACTGCTCGCCGGCCATGTGGAACGGCGAGCCCACGCCGCCGGAAGCGTACTTGACGCTGCCCGGCTTCGCGCGCGCGAGCGCGACGAGCTCCTTCACCGACTTCGCGGGCACCGACGGGTTCACGACCAGCCAGTTCGAGACGCGAATCACTTCGGATATCGCGGCGAAGTCGCGGTCGGCGTCGTACGGGAGCTTCCCGTAGAGTCCCGGCGCGATCGCGAAGCCGGTGTCGACCATGATGATCGTGTAGCCGTCGGGGTTTGCCTTTGCGGCAGCATCCACGCCGATCGTCGAGCCCGCACCCGGACGGTTATCGACGACGACGGATTGCCCGAAGCTTTCCGAAAGCTTCGGCGCCAGCACGCGCGCGGCGAAATCGGTCGTGCCGCCGGGCGCGTACGGCACGATCATGCGGATCGGCTTCGTCGGATAGCTTCTTGCGTCCTGCGCCGCGGCATGCTGCGCGCAGAGCGCGCAACCGAGTACAAGGACAAGCCTGATTCGCTCGAGCATTGAAGGCTTTCGTGATTGCGGAGGATGGAAGCCCGATGCTAGCCTCAACCCGCCAGCCGCGACAACGCCGGCGCCACATTGGAGCGAGATCAGTGAGCGAATGCATTTACGTGGTGCAGATGGACATCCCGCCCGAGCGCGAGGCCGACTTCAACCGCATCTACGACACGCAGCACGTCCCGGAGATCACGAAAGTGCCGGGCGTGCTGGGCGTCGAGCGTTACAAGCTCGAAGATTCGAGCGAGAGCGGCATGCCGCAGTATCTCGCGGTCTATCGCTGCGCATCACCGGACATCCCGCAGAACGCGGCATGGAAAAAAGCCTCCGACACGGGCGACTGGAAAGAGATGATTCGCCCGTACACGACGAACCGGAAGCATTCGATCTTCCGCAAGCTCCCCTAGCATGGACGTGACGCGCGCGCCGCTGCGTTATCGCGCGCTCGCGTCATGGGCCCGTCCGCCCGCGGGCGTGACACATCGCGCAGTCTCCGACGTCGCGGTGGACGCGCAGGACCGCGTCTACGCGTATTCGCGCGACAACCAGGCGGTGTTCGTCTACGAGCCGGACGGCACGTTCATCCGCACGTGGGGTGAAGACCGCTATCCGGGTCGCGCGCACGGCATCAGCGTCGACGCGCACGGATGCGTCTACTGCGTGAACGACTTCGACCACACCGTTCGGAAGTTCGAACCGGACGGCACTCTCGTCATGACGCTCGGCACGAGCAGGAAGCCGTCGGACACCGGCTACGACATGCGCCGGCGCACGCAGCTCGAGAAGAACGCGACGATCGCGCGCTCCGGCCCGCCGTTTCACCGTCCGACGAAAGTCGCCGTGGCGCCGACCGGCGATCTGTACGTCACCGACGGCTACGGCAACGCGCGCGTGCACCACTTCTCACGCGACGGAACGCTCGTGCGCTCGTGGGGCGAGCCGGGCTCGGGGCCCGGCCAGTTCATGGTGCCGCATGGCATTGCGCTGACCGCGGATGGCCGCGTGCTCGTCGCCGATCGTGATAACAAACGCATTCAGGTCTTTACCCTGGACGGACGCTACCTCGCGCAATGGACCGGGTTTTCCCACCCGACCGGCGTCTTCGTCCATCGCTCCGGGCGCATCTATGTCTCGGAGATCGGCTGGGAGTTCGATTCGAGCGCGGCTGCCGGAGACGAAAGCGTGCTCCCCCGGCGCTTGAGCATTCTCGACTCCGCCGGCACGCTGCTCGCGCGCTGGACCAGCAGCGACCACGGGTCGCTCGGGCGCTTCACGGCGCCGCACGGCCTGTGCGTCGATTCACGCGGTGACCTCTATGTCGCGTCGAACGACCAGCGCGGCCGCGGCTCGGCGCTGCAGAAATTCGTCATGGAATCGCCGGCCGCCGCAGTCTGATATCGCGGTGCATCGAGCTCGGCGCGGCGTCTGGAAATCTCCGGTCCCGATTCAAGGTGCTTGCTCACGCGCTGGTCGAGCTCGCGCCACCAGCGCACCGATCCCCGAGAGCGCCGCAAGCGCTACGTTCATCACGACGGGATTAAAAGCGGCGCCGAGATAACGCGGGGCATACAGCAGCACGAATACAAGCAGGCCCGCCGCAACAGCAATCGAAGCCAGATAGGGCCACACCCGACCCGACAGCAAAACGCATGCTGCAAGCAGCAGCTCTGCGGCCCCTGCGGCATAGGAGGCCGCGTGCTGAAACTCCGGTCGTATTCCAAAGGCGGACGCCATGAGCAACTCGTCAGCGTCTGGCCCGAGCAGCTTCGGAACGAGACCCTGAAAAGCCCAGATTCCCGCTACGGTAAAGCGGCAAATACGCTCGATGTGCCGCAAGAGATCGTCAGGCCGGTCTGCCATCGCACCGCGCTCGCAAGAACGCCGCCATTGCATGAAACCGCTGCCGCGTTTCGCGTGCGAACAGGAAGCCGGCGATCGGATCCAGGAGCCATCGAAGCCATGCCGGCCTCATGTGCAGCGTGAACGTGTAGACGAGCTCACACTGACCGTCGGAACGGTCGGCGAAGCGCATCGATGCGCCCCAGCTCGCGAACGGGCCCATCGGCGCAACCAGCACGGCCGACGCCTGATGCGGCGGCTTGTAGGTGAGAAATCGCGTCCGCATGGACAGTGCCCTCTTCCAGCCGCGCCCTTCATTGCTCGTGATAACGCCGACGCTCGGGTGGGTTCCACCGGCTTCGACGTAGGACACGTCGAGCAGCGTGTCCCAGCGCAAGCGTTCGGAGTGATTGAAAAACGCCTCGAACGCCGCAGCGCTGGGAGCCGGCATCACGAATCTCAGCGTGCGGTGCGCCATGAGCCGCTCGAGGTCATGCCGGCGTCTCGCTGACGCGAGTAGTCATACCCCAGCGTGCGAACTCGGGTTCGAATTCGTCCAGAGACAGCAGCCCGACACAAGCGTAGGCGCCACGCACGCCTACATCCTCTCTAACCAGTTTTTTCGCGAGCAGTATCGCCGCCATGCAGGGCACCTCCGGCCCGTGATTGTCGTCGGCAGTGAGATGCCACTCACAACTTGCGGATGCACCGTCGACGAGAACGCCTTTCACGACGACCATCATCCCGCCGCGCGCACTTCCACGATGATCGTGTAACTTTGCGACGCGGTCGAGCTGCCTTCCATATCGCTCCAGGTGCAAGGGTAAGCCTGCTGCGCGAAGCGTCGCGAGCAGCCAGAGCGCACCCTGCTGGGCGCGGCTTTCCAAGGCCGCTCTGAATTGCACCGTGCGTACTGTGCGGTAACGCGCGGGGAAGAGCTGCAGGTCCGGGACATTGCACGCCGCAGCCCATCGCGGGCCCAGGCCATGCAAGTGTACGCGCTGCAGTTCCCGCCAGCCGCGAACCTGCCGCCATTCGCCGTCAGTGAGCCAGTTGAAGGACCTGCCCGCATAGCTGAGCACTGCGGCCATGGTAGCGGCGCCGCGCGGCGCGGTTTGTGCGGGAGCGATCACGATCTGGATCTCGTCCACGCGACGAAAACGCTGGGCGAGGTGGTCCACGACCGCTGATGAAAGTGCGGGAACGCTGCTGGCCCCGCAAACGGCGAGCGTGTCGTGCCGGCGAGCGCTGGCATCCATCGCAGCCGCGAAGTTGCAGACGAAGTCACGTGCATCGGCAAGATCGAGATAGTGCGCGCGAGCGGCGATCGATGCCTCCGCTACCCGATAGTCCTGATCCTGAAAAGGACCCGCGCAATGGATGACGATGTGCGGCTCGAGCTGCATCAGACGCGCGGCGAAGTCGTGCCGGCAGAAATCGAGTTCCACCACCGGCGCCGGACCGGGACTTGCGCGTCTGCCGGCCGCAATGACCTCCAGATCTTGTTCGCGCGACAGCGCACAGCAGACACGCGAGCCGAAGTTGCCCGCGCCGCCGAGTACTACAATGCGTTTGGGCCGCATCGGCAGAGGATACAAGCGTGGTCGACAAGGCTGCGCGGAACTCTGCCGTGCCGCGCGCTCACTAACACCTGATGCTCAAAGCCCTCAGCAACTTCTTCCAGCAATTCGAGAGCACGCCGCATTCGGCCGCGGAAATCGCCGAGCTCCGTGTCGCGATCGCCTGCCTGGTGCAGGAGGCGCGGCGCGTCGACGAAGACCACGACGCGCGGGAGCATCCCGCCGCGATAGCCGCGCTCGTGCGCATGTTCGGCATCGAACAGGGTGAAGCGGAGACGCTGCTCGAGCAGGCGCGCGAGAAGGCGCGGCAGCTCACGTCCTATTACCCGCTGGTGAGTGTCATCAAGCGGGATCTGTCGCTCGAGGAGCGCATTCTGCTGATCGAGGTGCTGTGGCGCGTCGCGTACGCCGACGGCGCCCTGCACGGGCACGAGGATCACTTCGTGCGCAAGATCGCGCACCTGCTCTACGTCCCGAATACGCAGGTGATGCTCGCGCGGGGGCGGGCGCGGGGCTGAGGCTGGTGCGGTATCAGCGCACGCTACGGCTGAGGCCGGTGCGCTATTAGCGTACCCTACGACTCTTCTTCGTCACCTCTTCTTCGTCACTTCTTCTTCGTCACTTTTCCTAGGCTGTAAGACCATCTGCGTCTGCGTGACGATCGCGACCAGACGCTTGTCGGTATTGCGGATGGTCGTCTGCCACACCATGGTCGTGCGCCCGATGTGTAAAGGCCTGGATACCGCCTTGAGCACGGGCCCCTCGCCGGCCGCGAAGAAATTCGTTTTCGATTCGAGGGTTGTCGTGCGGTGACCCGGCGGCAGGTTGGCGACCGTGCCGGTAGCGCCGAGTGCGTCCGCGAAGGCCATGAGCGCGCCGCCGTTCACGCGGCCGGAACGATTGAGATGTCTTGCGAGCACCGGCATTTCCGCGGTGACTCTTTTCTTCGAGACGCCGGTCAGTCGAATGCCGAGATTCCGCGCCATGCCGCCGCGCAGCACGACTTCCTGCGGCTTCACCCGGCCTTTTCCGGCCGCTCCGTTCTTCCTTGCCATGGCACCTATTGCGGCGGCAGCTCGGCCGGCCGGTAGAAAGCGACTGCGTTGTCCCAGAAGGCTTTGCGCGCCAGCGGCTCGCCGAGCACGTCCCGGATCAAGTCCATGTCGGCAGGCTCGAAAGGCCGCCGCGCGCGCTGGGACGGCAGATCGGTGCCGAACATGAGGCACTCCGGGTTCGCGCGCGCGAGATCGCGCAGTGCCGACGGCACGTCGACTTCGGTGCGCCCGAATCCCGTCGCCTTCACCTTCACGCCGCGCTCCGCGAGCTTGAGCAGCGCCGGCAAACCGGCCTGCGTCATGCCCAGATGATCGATGCTGACTGCGGGCAGGCTGGCGATCGTCTCGAACATCGGCCCCATCGATGCGACGTCCGCGTACAGCTCGACGTGCCAGCCCGCGATGTCGTGAACGCGGCGCGCCATACGGTCGAGGTCCTCGATGCCGGCCGAGCCGCCGCGATAAAGGTTGAAGCGCAGCGCGCGCACGCCGGCCGCGTTCAGCTTGATGATCTCGGCGTCGGTGACGGTGGCCGCGAGCTGGATCACGCCGACGAAGCGCGGGCCGAGTTTCTCGAGCGCATCGAGCATGTACTCGGTCTGCGTCCCCTGGAAGGATCCGGCGACGACGGTGCCTGCCTTGATGTCGAGGCCCCGGGTGCGCTCGAGATAGTCTTCGACCGTGAAAACCGGCGGGAGAAAACCCTGGTTCTCCATCACCGGGAAACGTGTGTCGATGATGTGGAAGTGCGTGTCGAAAACGGGCATGCGAGCGTCTCGATCCGGAGCGCCGTGATGCTATCATGCGCGGCCGATGATTTCGCTCGTGCAGATCTCCGAGAGCGCGCAAGGTCTCGTGCTCACCTATCCGCTGTGGATCGCGATCGCGCTCGCGGCCGCGACGGCAGCACTCGTCGTGTTCGCGGTCGTACGCGCGCGCAAGCTGAAGCGCCGCTGGCCGCTCAGCCTCGCGGTCGTGTTCGCCGCATGGGCCTGCGTGTACGTCGCGACGTACCGGATGAGCGTGAGCGAGGAATCCGGCGCCGCGTACGCATTCCTGCGCTTCGACCACGTCGTGCGCTGGAACGACGCCGCCGATATCTATCTCGAGCAGCACGGCGGTGACTGGCGCATCGTCGTGATCGATCGGGCGCGCCGTGCGTTTGCCTTCGACGTCGCCGAGCTCTCGATCGACCAGCGCGATCGCGTCATGGCTTACATGGTGGATCGCATGCCGCAGAGCGCGTTTCCGCGCGCGCCGGAGCTCCTGCGGCGCCACGCCGGGCCGGGACCGCGGCCGGCGAGCTTTTTCTCCGACCAGCAGATTTAATTCGTAAACCCCGTAGGGTGCGCTGGCAGCGCACCGGCCGGTGTGCCATTGGCGCACCCTACGTTGCTTCGCGGGAAGACGATATCGCACGCATGCGGATTGTTCTATCGGCACGCGCTTTGCGATACGCGGACTCATGCCTTTCGAATAGACGCTCCCTTGACTCTCGATTGTCTCGTCGTCGGCGGCGGACCCGCGGGGTTGACCGCCGCTATCTACCTCACGCGCTTTCGCCGCAGCGTGCGCGTGATCGATTCCGGGTCGAGCCGCGCCGCGCTGATCCCCGTCTCGCACAACTATCCGGGCTTTCCGGACGGCATCGGCGGCAACGAGCTTCTGCGCCGGCTGCGCGAGCAGGCGCGCCGCTACGGGGCCGTATTGACAGCCGGACGCGTCGATCATCTGGAGCGCGCGAGCGGCGGCTTCATCGCCGGGTGCGGCACCGAAACGGTGGAAGCGCGCACCGTCCTGATCGCGACCGGTGTGGTCGACGTCGAGCCGCCGCTGCCGAACGTGAAAGACGCGATCCGCAGCGGCCTCGTGCGTCACTGTCCCATCTGCGACGCGTACGAAGTGATCGACAGGAAAATCGCCGTCATCGGCCGCGGCGCGAAAGGCGTGAACGAAGCGCAATTCATCCGGGGCTACAGCGACGCACTGACGCTGTTCACGCTCGGCACCGAGCACGAGATCACCGGCGAGGACCGCGCCGCGCTGGAGCGGGCCGGCATACCGGTCGTGGACGAGCGCGTGATCGAGGTCTGCACGGAAGCAGGCGCCGTGTGCGGCCTGACCGTGGAAAGCGGCAAGACGTACCGCTTCGATACGTTGTATTCGGCGCTGGGTGCGACGGTGCGCTCCGAGCTTGCACGCGCCGTGGGCGCCGAGCGCGACGGCAGCGGTCAGATCGTCGTGGACGACAAGCTGCGCACGAGCGTCGAAGGTCTTTTCGCCGTGGGCGACGTCGCGAACGATCTCAACCAGATCGCCGTGGCGACGGGCCATGCCGCGATCGCGGCGACGCGGATCCACCAGGATCTGCGGAGCTGACGCCGGCGAGGACGTTCTCGAGCTTCTGCTTCGCTTCCAGCATGTCGCCCCAGATGTCGCCGCGCTTTGCGAGCAGCTTCGGCACTGCCGCGATGGTGTAGCGCTCCGGCGTCGCCTTTTCGAGCTCTTTCCACGTGAGCGGCATCGACACCGGCGCGCCCGGCACCGCGCGCACCGAGTAAGGCACGGAGAGCGTCTTCACGCGCACGTTCATCGTGTAGTCGAAGAAGACCTTGCCGGTGCGCTTCCGCGTGTCCCAGTCGATGGTGATCTCGTCCGGGTGCTCGCGCACGAGATGGCGTGCAATCGCCTCCGCGAGCGCGCGCGCGGCGTCATAGTCTATGGTTCGCACGACCGGCACCAGCACGTGCAGACCCGTCTTCCCGGACGTCTTCACCCGGGAGGCGAGGCCCATGCCGTCGAGCAGCGCCTTCACGCGAAACGCGACCGCCTTGCCCTGCCCGAAAGCAGCCGCGTTGTACTCGGGCTGATCGCCCTTCGCTTCGCGTCCCGAATAGATGTACGGATCGATGTCGAAGACGATGTAGTCGGGAAAGTTGAGGATCGAGCGCTGCAGCGCCGCCGCCGAGCTCGTGAAATCGGTGCTCGCGCCGCGCGCGTCGGGCGCCGGATCCGCTCGCGAGTGCCAGACGTGGAATTCGAGGGTGCCGACATGCGCGAGCCACAGCAGCGTCGCCATGTTGTTGCAGAGCAGGAACTCCTCCGCGATCGAATTTTTCTCCGACCAGATCGAAATCGTCTCGACGAAGGCGGGAAGCTTCTGTTCCCAGTGGAACTGGACGAAACGCCGCCCGCCGACGCCATACGGCATCCGGATCAGCGTGAGCGGCCGGTCCTTCATGTGCGGGAGCATGTGAGGGCCGGCTTCGATCAGGTACGCCATGAAGTCACGGCGCGTGTACGCAGGTGTGCCGGCGACCGCGTCCGCCGGCCACAGCACCTTGTCGAGGTTGGTGAGCGTGACGCGCTCGCCGTCGATGCCGAGCGCTACGTCGTCGCGGGCTTCCGCGAGCTGCGCCAGCAACTCGCTTGGCCGGTGGCTTTCACCCACCCTACGGTTCTGGTGGGTTGCACCCTCCCTGCGAGCTGTCGATTGCGCCCGCTTTTTCGCCGGCCGCTTCGCCGCCACGTCAGACCGTGCGCAGCTTCGACAGCCGCACGATCAGGATCGCCGCAAACGGCAGGAGCAAGCCGATCGCCGTCGCGACGATGAGCAGCTCGCCGAGCTGGCTGTAATCCGCGGGCACGCTCACGACACCGGACTTCGGGTCCTTGACCTCGCGCGTGACGGTGTAGACCTGATTCAGGTACTTGGTGCCGAGCTGCGAGAGCGACAGCGCGAGATTGGTGAACGAGGCCATCACCGCGAAGTACGTGGCCTTGAGGTTTGCCGGCGCGCTGCGCGCGATCCACGCGAGCATCGGAATCATCGCGATCTGACCGAGCGGAGACTCGAGCGCGGTGTTGATGAAGGCGATGAACCGCGCATCGACGACTCCGCCGGTCACACGTGCGGTCCATTCGTGCAGCCCGTAGTACATGCCGACGTACGGCACCGTCAGCACGAAGCCGGCGATTGTGAGCGCGCCGACGATGTACGTGATCGAGTGATCGGCCATGAAGCGGCGGAAGATGAACATGCCGGCGAGCGTCAGCACGCTCGCCGTGAGATCGAGCACGCTCAGGAACTGCTGGTCGAAACCCAGCACGTCGATCGTCCACCAGCCGGCGCCGGGGCCGGCGCTCGGCAGCGCGCGGAACACGAAGATCACGATCGCGGTGCCGATGAGCGTCTCGCGTGACACCGGATCGAGCTCGCGTGTGAGCCGCAGCACGAGGAAGGACACGATCGCGAACGAGCCCGCGAAGATGATCTCCTGGCTGAACTGGAAGTCGGCGAGTCCCATGCTCACCGTAAAGATGACGAACGCCAGGCTGCCGCCGAGGATCCACCAGTTGGGCTGGGTCTTTTCGCCGCGGTCGGTCAGCAGGTGCCGCGCCTGCGCGGCGCTCATGCCCTGCGCGATCAGTCGCCGCCGGTCCCGAATCTTCAGGAGCTCGGCGATGACAACGCCGAGTACCGAGATCGCCGGAATACCCAGGGCCATCAGATAAACCTGCCGGTAGACCGCGACCTTGTCCGCTTCCGACATCTTCTGCACGTCGGCGAAGAGATACAGATTCACGGTCGCGACGAGCACGGTGCCGCCGATGATCGCCACGCGTCCGAGCGTCTGCATCGTCGTGTGCATGAGCTTCTGCTGCTCGGGATCGACGGGGTTGCCGTGCTCGTCGACGCGCGGCACCGCTTCCACCGTCATCGCGTCGGCGACCGCGTCCTGCACGACATAGCCGATCGGCGCCAGCAGCACGCTTATGACGAACCACGCCTCGGCGGGCATGATCGCGGTCATCGCGTCGCGGTGGCCGATCAGGAAGAACATGATCACCAGGCTCGTGGCGATGAGCCCGGCACCGACGAACACCAGCGCGTATTTCCAGCGCCAGATGAGATCGATCAGATGGCCGACGGGCATCTTGAGCGCCCATGGGATCCCCGCCCAGAATCCGAGCCCCGCGAGGAACGCGGCGGAGACGCCGAGATAGTCCTTCACGAAAAACGTTCCGACGATCGACGTGATCCCCGAGATGCCGGCGGCCATGTAGACCATCAGCGGCGGCAGATACGAAAGCCGCATCTCGCGGCCGAGGCCGAATATGTTTTCGTCCAGCCAGCGCCACAGCGTGCGCGTGACCCCGCCGCGCGCGCCGGCGCCCGGCGGCTCGGCTGCCCCGGGTGTGGGCGGTCGCGTCCGGCGCTCTTCGCTCACGCCGCTTCGTCCATGAACTGGAGCCGCGCGAGGTGCGCGTACAGGCCGTCCTCGCGCAGCAGCGCGTGGTGCGTGCCGGTCGCGTGGATGCGCCCGCGCTCGAGCACGATGATGCGGTCGGCGTTGCGCACGGTCGCGAGCCGGTGCGCGATCACGAGCGTCGTGCGCCCGCGCGCGAGACGCTCCAGCGCCTGCGCGACCTGCCGCTCGCTTTCCGCGTCGAGCGAGCTCGTCGCTTCGTCCAGCAGCAGAATCGGCCGGTCGGCGAGCAATGCGCGCGCGATCGAGATCCGTTGACGCTGTCCGCCGGAGAGCTTCACGCCGCGCTCGCCGAGATTCGTATCCCAGCGTTGCGGAAGCTGCTCGATGAACTCCAGCGCGTGCGCGGCGATGCAGGCTTCGCGGATGTCATCGAACGACGCGTCGGGTCGGCCGAAGCGCACGTTCTCGGTCACGCTGGCCGCGAAGATCACCGGATCCTGCGGCACCAGCGCGATCGCGCGCCGCACCCTGAGCGGATCGCAATGGCGGATGTCCGCGCCATCGATGAGCACGCGGCCCGACCCCGGATCGTAGAAGCGCAGGATCAATCCGAAGACGGTGGATTTGCCTGCGCCGGAGGGTCCCACGAGCGCTACACGCTCGCCCGGCCGAACGTCGAAGGAGAGCGGGCCGAGCGCGACGTTCTCCGGCCGCGCCGGATACGAAAACGTCACGTTGTCGAAACGGATCGCGCCGGCGATGCGCGGGGGCAGATTGATCACGGGCGCGGCCGCGCTCAGCATGGGCTGCGTGTCGAGCAGCTCCATGAGCCGCTCGGTCGCGCCGGCGGCGCGCTGGATCTCACCCCAGACCTCGGACACCGTACCGGCGCCGCTCGCGACGATCGCCGCGTAGAAGACGAAGGCGGAGAGCTCGCCCGCCGTGATGCGGCCCGCGAGCACGTCGTGCCCGCCGATCCAGAGAATCACGCCCACCGCGCAGAAGCCGATCAGCAGCACGAGCGCGATGAGCCATGCTTTGACCCGGATGCGGTCCACGCCGGCTTCGTACGCGGACTCGACCGCGGCATCGAACTGCTCGCGGGTGCGCGCCTCATGTCCGTACGCCTGCACCGTGCGCACCTCGTGCAGCGATTCGTCGATGTGTGAAGAGACGTCGGCCACGCGATCCTGGTTCACGCGCGCGAGGCTGCGCACATGCCGGCCCATCAGGAGAATCGGAACGACGGTCGCAGGCACGCCGAGCACGATCAGCGCCGCGAGCTTGACGCTGGTCAGGAACAGCATCACGAGCGCGCCGAGCATCATGAGCCCGTTGCGCAGGAACATCGAGAAGCCGAAGCCGATCACCTGGCGCAACTGCTCGCTGTCGTTGGTGAGCCGCGAAGCGATCTCGCCGGTGCGCGCCGAGTCGAAGAAAGCGGGTGTCAGCGCGAGCACGTGCGAGAACACCGCGCGGCGCAGATCGGCGATCACGCGCTCGCCGACGCTCATCATGAGATAGAAGCGCGTCCACGTCGCGGCGGCGAGGATCAGCGCGACCGCGATCATCGCGATGAGCGCCGCGTTGAGGAGCTGCGGGTCGCCGCTGCCGAAGCCGGCATCGATCACGTGCCGCAGTCCCTGCCCGACCGCGAGCACGCAGCTCGCGGCGACGATGAGCGCAACGAGCGCCACCGCGATGCGCGTGCGATACGGCAGGAGAAAACGTCCGAGACGCAGGAGGTGCGATACGTCGCCGCGCGGCGGCGGCTTGAAGCCGGGAAGCTGAGCCACGAAGAATTATAGGCGCGACCCTTATAATCGGCCGCTCTTCATGCCTATCGCTGTAGTACTTACTCTCTCCAGCCTCTCGTTCGTCTGCACCAAGGGCTTCCGCGTCCTCGCGACGCTCTTTGCGGCGAGTCTCGGCGCCGGACCGTTCGAAATCGCAGTCGTGTTCGCACTGTGGGGCTTGTTTCCGTTCGTGCTCTCGGTGTGGGCGGGACGGCTCGCGGACCGCTTCGACAACCGGCGCATCATGTACTACGGTCTGTGGGGCTTCACCGGAAGCCTCGCGCTGCCATGGCTCTTTCCCTCGATGACCGCGCTCTACATATCGGCCGCAGCCGGCGGGCTGACCAGCATGATCTTCGTGGTCGCGTCGCAGAACCTGGTGGGCGTGCTCTCCGGGCCCGAGAAACGCACGCGCTACTTCAGCTACTACAGCCTCGGCGAATCGACGGCCGCCGTCGGCGGCCCGATCCTGGTCGGCGTGTGCATCGACGCGTTCGCGCATCCGCGCACGTTTCTGATGCTGACGCTCGTGTGCGCGGTCTGTCTCGTGATCCTTTTCGCGCGCAGCAGCCTGATCCCGAACACGGTCCCGCACGCCGAGCGCAAGGCGAGGGGGAGCGCGAAGGATCTACTCGCCCTGCCCGCGCTGCGCAACGCGCTCATCGCGAACGGCATCGTCATGACCGGGCTCGACCTCTTCAACCTGTACATGCCGATCTATACCCACGGCCTGGGCCTGAGCGCGACCGCGATCGGCCTCATCATGGGCGCGTTCGGCGCCGCCGCGTTCATCACCCGGCTCGCCATTCCGCCGATCACGCGACGCTGGGGCGAGCACGCGATGATCACCGGCGCGCTGGTGCTCGCGGCGATCGGCTTCGTCGCAGTGCCGTTCATGCACTACGCGCCGTTTCTCGCGCTCGCGTCGTTTCTGATCGGTTTAGGGATAGGTGCCGGCCAGCCGCTGACGATGATCCTGTCGTTCAACGCGGCGCCGCCCGCGCGCGCGGCGGAGGCGATCGCGATGCGGCTCGCGGTGAGCTACGGCGCGCACGTGGTGATCCCGCCGGTGTTCGGCGCGGTCGGCGCGGCACTCGGCGTGGCGCCGATTTTCTGGACGTGCGCGATGCTGCTGGGCGGGGGGTCGCTCGTTACCCGCAAGCGCGACGGCGCTCGCGCCACGTAGGGTGGGCCGATGGCCCACCGAGCGGTGCGCTACCAGCGCACGCTACGGGCTGCGCTCCTCGGGCGCCGTCTAAGGGACGCGAAGTCCACACCCAATGCAGCGGTGGCTTGGTCCTGGATTCCCGCCTTCGCGGGAATGACGGCGTTTGACGCCGCGGAGGCGAGCCGGCTCGCCGATTTGAGCCGCAGTCATCGAAGCGGGCCGTTCGTGGCGGGTGGTCGTGTGTTGACCGCCCGCCGCGACGGGATCGTCGCGCTTGGAGGACGGGTTTGCGGCTCCATGAGGCGGGACGGCTCGCCTCCGCGGCAGCCGAAAGCCGAAACTACGCGATCCTGACGACGATCTTCCCGGTCATCGCGTTCGCTTCCATGTGCGCTTTCGCGGCCGGCAGCTCGTCGAGCGCGAACACGCGGTCGATGAGCGGCGCCATCTTCTTCTGCACGTAGCCCGGCCAGATGTCGCGCTTGAATCCGCGCACGGCTTCGGCTTTCTCCGCGGCGGTGAGCTTCGCGTTCGAGATGCCGAAGATCTCGAAACGATTGGCATGCACGGCGTTCAAGTCGATCTCGGCATGGTGGGCGTTGTCGACGTAGCCCACGATCGCCACGCGCCCCTTGCGCGCGAGCGCGCGCAGGATCTCGGGAAAGTACGTGCCGCCGACGAGATTCACCGCGACGTCCGCGCCTTTGCCGCCCGTCGCTTCCTTCACCTGCGCCGCGAAATCCGGCGCGCGCGTCCGGATGCCGACATCGAGTCCGATCGACTTCAGCTTTGCGAGCTTCTCCGCGGAGCCGGAGGTGCCGATCGTCTTCGCGCCGATGACCTGCGCGGTCTGTATGCACGCGACCCCGGCGCCGGAGGACGCGCCCAGGATCAGCAGCCATTCGCCGGGCTGGAGCCTGCCGTAGGTCACCACGCCTTCATACGCGGTGAGCATCGTGAGCGCGGCCGCAGCCGCCTCCTCCGCGCTCATGTAATCGGGAACCGCGAACGCCTGCGCTTCCTCGATGATCGCGTATTCGGCCCAGCAGCCGCGCGCGCGGCCCATGACACGGTCACCGGCCTTGAATGCGGTCACGCCGGGCCCGACCGCGTGGACGATACCCGCGCCCTCGTTGCCGCCGAGCTTCTCGGGACCGCCGTGCATCACGCCGCCCACGAACAGCTCGCCGCGATTGAGCGCGCTCGCCTGCACCTTCATCAGGATCTCGCCGGCCTTCGGCTGCGGCACCGGCACCTCGCGCGGCTCGACGCTCGCCTTATCGCCGTTCGTGACGATCCAGTAAGATTTCATGGGTCCTCCTCGACTTCGGGGAGCGGAATAATGACACAAGGCGCCGCGTTAGCGGCACGACCACACCTGCCAGGGAGGCACCCATGACAAGAACGTTACTCGCAGCCGCCGCTTCCATCGTGTTTCTCGCCGCCGCATCGTCGGACGCGCCGATGCGGGTGCGCGGCACCGTCACGTCCGTTTCCAGCAACACGATCGGCGTGAAGGGGACGAACGGAAACGATTACCAGATCGAAGTGGGCGACAAGACGCGTCTCGTGTTCGCGCAGCCGATCGCGCTGTCCGATATCAAACCCGGCGATTTTCTGGGCGTAACTTCGCTCAAGCGCAAGGAAGGCACGCTCATGGCGTACGACGTGCGCCGCTTTCCGAAGCCGGTGAATCCGGGGCACCGGCCGTTCGACGGGCTCGCCGACCAGACGATGACCAACGCCGCGGTATCCGGTACCGCCAAGGGCGTGAGCGGCCCCGAGCTTCAGCTCACGTACGAAGGCGGCTCGCAGAAAGTGGTGATCGCGAAAACCGCGCAGATCAGCAACCTCGTGCCCGGCGAGCGCTCGCAGCTCGTGAAGGACTCGTACGTGAGCCTGCTCGCGGACAAGGGCGCGGACGGCAAGCTCACCGCGCGCTCGATCGAGATGCGGAAGGAAGCGCCCAAGGCGCCGCAGTAAAACCTACGGCGCGGCCGCGATCTTCGCTCGCGACCTCGCTCCCCACAATTTTTCTTGTAATGCCGACGCCCGCGTCAGCCGCCGCTCGATCGCGGCGGCGAACACCGCTTCGGTACCCCAGACTTCGACCCCGCGCATCGCGCGCGTGATGCCGGTGTAGACGAGCTCGCGGCTCAGCACGGGCGAGAGCTCCGGCGGCAGCACGATCAGCACCTCGCCGAACTCCGAGCCCTGGCTCTTGTGTATCGTCATCGCGTAGACCGTTTCGTGCTCCGGCAGCCGTGCCGGTGCGACGCTGCGCACGCCTTCGCTGCCGCTCGCGAAGAACACCGTCAGCCGCGCGGGCTCCAGCGGATCGGGCAGCGCGATGCCCACGTCGCCGTTGAAGAGCCTCAGGCTGTAGTCGTTCTGCGTCACGATCACCGGGCGTCCCGCGTACCAGCCGTGGCGCGCACTGACGAGATGCGCGGCATCGAGCGCCTCTTCGATCGCGCGATTCACCGCGGCGATGCCGAACAGCCCGCTGCGATGGGCGCACAGCACGCGGAAAGCATCGAAGCGCTGAAGGATGTCCTGCGGCGGCGCGCCGCCGCGTACCGCTTCGAAATACGGGCGCAGACGCTCCACCACATAACCGCCGAGCTGCGCCCTGAGCTCCGATGCGCCGACGCTGCGCCACGTCACGTCGGCCGGCGCGTCCGCTTTCAACAGCGCAAGCGCCGCGTCGCCGTCGCCCGCGTTCACGTGGCGCGACAGCGCTCCGATGCCGCTTTCAGGTCCGAACCGGTAGCTGCGTTCGAGGAAAGCGATCGAGTCGCTCAGCGCGCAGGCGTTCACGTCTGTCTTGCTAACGCGCGACGCCTGCACGCCCGCGACGCCGGCGAGCCGTTTCCCGAACGGCGCGGTGTACCCGGCGCTCCTGCAGATCTCGCCGAGCACGGCCCCCGCTTCCACCGATGCGAGCTGGTCCTTGTCGCCGAGCAGGATCAGCCGCGCCTGCGGCGGCAGCGCTTCGACGAGCTTCACCGCGAGCGCGAGATCGGCCATCGATGCCTCGTCCACGACCAGCACGTCGAGCGGCAGCGGGTTGGAGCGGCCGAACCGGTAGCTCGCCGCGTTGGGCCGCGCGCCGAGCAGTCGATGGATCGTGAACGCTTCGGTCGGCATGCATTCGCGCGTGAACAGGTCGAGCTCGAGGCCGCCCAGCGCCGCCGACACCGCGGCCTGCACGCGCGCCGCGGCCTTGCCGGTTGGCGCCGTGAGCCGGATCGATAGACGCCCGTGCGCCTGTTCGGCGAGCAGCGCGAGGATCTTCACGACGGTGGTGGTCTTGCCGGTGCCGGGTCCGCCCGAGATCACGCAGAAGCGCCGCAACACCGCGAGCGCGGCGGCGAGCTTCTGCTCGATGTCGGCGGCGTCGGGAAAATAGCGGTTCAACCCGCTGCGCAGAAGCTTTTCGTCGACGCCGTCGGCAGCGACCGCGCGCGCGGTGAGCGCTTCCGCGAGACGCCGTTCGTAATCCCAGTAGCGGTAGAGGTAGAGGCGTCCGGCCTGGTCGAGGACGAGCGGGCGGAACTCACCGGGCTCGGCGACCACGGGTTCTTCGCGCAGCATCTGAATCCAGCGCTCCACCGGCGGCACCGTCGTATCGAGCTGCGGTACCGACATCCCCGCGAAATCGGCGAGATTGGCGCAGACGTCGCCGTTGCCGGTGGCGCGGCTCGCGAGCGCGGCGGCGAGCAGGAGCTCGGCACGCTCGCTGCCGCCAAGGCGCGAGACAGTGCGCGCGAACTGAAGATCGATGTCCGTGAGCTCGATCTCGCCGCGGGTGCTGGACGACGCGATAGCGCGCTCAGCCATCGCCGGACGCAATATACCGATCGAGCGCATCGATGAGCGCCGCGTCAGGCCTGTCGCGGTAGATGCCGAGATCGCTGCCGGCCTTGGGCTGCATGCCACGCAGGAAGAGGTAGAAGACGCCGCCGAAATGCGCGTCGTAGCTGTATCCGGCGAGCCGCGCTCGCAGATAACGATGAAGCGCCACGCAATAAACGAGGTACTGGAGGTAATAGGCTTCGCGCGCCATGACCCGCGCGAGCTCGGCCTGGCGGTACGCGGCGACGGATGCACCGATCCAGTTCGATTTGTAGTCGGCCAGATAGTAGCGGCCCTCGTGCTCGAATACGAGATCGATGAAGCCGCGCATGTAGCCGCGCGCCGGCGCGAACGAGAGGTCGTCGATGCGCGTGCGGATCTCATCGGGAAAGCCGGCGTCGCGCAGGAGCCCGCGGAGAGCCGAATCAGAGAGATTGCGGATCGGGTAGTAGAACTCGAGCTCGTCGAGCCGCCGCTCGCGGCCGATCTCACGCAGAGACATGCCCGATTCCGACAGCGGCGTATTCACCACCGATTCGACCATCCGTGCGACACCGGGTATCCATACGGCATCGTAGCCGTGCGCGGCGAGCGCTTTCGCGACGATGCGCTCGAGCTCGCCGCGATCCAGGCGCGTGAAATCGATCTCCTCGAATATCACGTGCAGGCACTTGCCGGCTTGCGCGCCACGCGGAAACGCGAAGATGTCGTGACCGCTCACGCTCTCGGGGAGCGGCGCGCGATCGGCGGCGTCGTAGTCGGGCGCTTCGATCGAGCGGCCGTGCGCGAGCGCGGTGAAGCTCGTGACGCGGCGCGTGTCGCGCAGCGGTACGTCGAAGCGGCGCGCCTCCGGCACGGTTGCGCCGACGGCCTCGGTATGCAGACGCACATCGGTGTGTTCCGGGAGCGCCCCCACCCGGATCGCTCCGTCCGCGCCCGCCGCGAGCGCTTCGACGTCGGCCCGCATCGAATCGTTCGCAAGCCGCGCGGCATCGACGTCGCTCTCGCCCGCGCGCCGGTGGATGAGCCACGCCGGCGCGGCATGCTGCGCTTCGTTCACGTTGCCCCACGCGACCCAGCAACGGTACTTCGCGCGGGTGAGCGCAACGTAGAAGAGCCGCAGACCCTCCGCGCGCTCCTCGCGCACAGCCTGCGGCCGCGACTGCTCGAGCGTGTCCGATCCGAGATCGAGCACCGCGGTGTGGCCGCGCTGCGGATCGTGAAAGCGGATGGGCGCGCCTTTGGCGCTGCGCAGGCCCCCATCCCACGCGAACGGACAGAAGACGAGCGGAAACTCCAGACCCTTGGACGCGTGCACGGTGAAGATCTTCACGAGGTTCTCGTCGCTTTCGAGCCGCAGCAGCTCGGCCTCGTTGCCGCGCGCGGGCGCTCTCCTCTTCGCCGCGAGCCATGCGAGAACGGCGCCGATGCTCTGGCTGCCGGCCTCGCAATGGACAAGCTCCGAGACGTGCAGGAGATTCGTCGCCCGGCGCTCGCCGTCGCGGTAATCGAGCAGCCGTTCGATGACCGCGTGGCGCTTGAGAAAGCCGCGCAGCATGCGGGCGAAACCGTTCTCGTGCCATTCGCGGTGCGCGTCGCGGAAGCTTTCGATCGCCGCTTCCCAGCGCGCCTCGTCCGTGCGCAGCGCATGAAGCGCACCGCCGGTGTATCCCAGCATCTCGGTCGCGAGCGCGCCGCCGACGAGCGGCTCGCGACCGGGCTCGGCAATCGCCGCGAGTACGCATTCGAGCTCCGCGGCTTCGCGCGTGGCGAAAACAGATTGAGTGCCGCGCTGTACGCTCGCGACACCGCGCTCGGCCAGTGCGTCGCGGATCGCGTCTCCGTGGTAGTGCGTGCGCACGAGTACCGCAATATCGCCGCCGGATAGTGGCTGCGCTTTGCCATCGCGTTCGATGCGCGCGAGCCCACGCGCGCCCAGGTCCAGCAGCCGCACGATCTCCGCCGCGGTCGCGTGCGCGACGGCCTGCTGTGCCGCGCCTTTCGTGACGGACTTGCCGTTCACGCCTTCGATCAGCCATAGCTCGAGCGGCGGCGCTTCGCCACCGTCGATCACCAGGCGGCCGCGATCGCCGGCGGCGGCGGTCGATGGCGCGAATGGAATGTCTTCCAGGACGAACGGATCGCTCGCGTGGTCGAACACGCGATTGACCGCCTTCAGCAGCGGCGCCGCCGAGCGCCAGTTCACCGTCAGCGTGTGCGTGTGCTGCGCCTGCGTCCGCGCCCCGAGGTACGCATACACGTCGGCGCCGCGGAAGCTGTAGATCGACTGCTTCGGATCGCCGACGAGGAAGAGCGGCTGCGCGGTCCCGCCATAGATGCGCTGAAAGATCTCGTACTGCACCGGATCGGTGTCCTGAAACTCGTCGATCAGCGCCGCGCGGTAGCGTGCGCGAAGGCGCTCGGCAAACGTGCGCCCCCTGTCGCCCTTCAGCGCGGCGGCGAGATTGAGCAGGAGATCGTCGTACGACTGGAGCTGGCGCCGGGCTTTGCGCGCGGCGAGCTCCGCGTTGCAGTACCCGAGGAGCGCGATCTCCATCGCCGCGACGCTGCGGCGAAAGGCGTCGATCAGCGCGGCGTGCGCCTGCGCGAGCGCGCCGCAAGCGTCGAAGAACGGATGCTCCGGCGTCCTGCCGCCCTTGTTGGTGCCCTTGCGCAGCGACGCAGCCGTGAACTTGCCGAGCAGCTTACAGAGCTCGAGCGGCGGCGCGACCGGCGTCATCCACTCGTGCAGCTCGTCGAACCAGGCGGGCATCGAGGCGCGTCTGTAGCTGCTGCCGCTCAAGCCTCCGCTCTCGAGCAGCTTCTTTTCGATCGCGGCGCGCTCGTCCACCCAAATCGCGCGAGCTGCGGCGTGCGCACGCTCGTAATCCCGCTCCAGCGCGGCGACGTCACCGGGCGCGGCGGGCCGTCGTATCTCGACGTAAGGCTTGCCGAGATTGCGCTCGAGATCGCGCTTCACGAGCGCGTCGGGCCCGAGCTTCTGCTCCGCGAGATAACGCGCGTAGAGCGGCGAAGCGTCGTTGACGGTGCTGCGCCAGAAATCCTCGACGATCTCGCGCAGGATCGCGCTCTGGTCCGGCACGATGTCGGTCTTGAACGGCATGCCGGTCTCGAACGCGCAATCGGCGAGCACCCGCTGACAGAAACCGTGGATCGTGTAGATGGGCGCCTGGTCGAAATCGCGCAGCGCAGAGGTGAGCCGCAGCACCGCATTGCGGTGATCGGCGATACGCTCCAGCAGCGCGGCGGTGAATTCGTCATTGTTCGCCGCAGCGCCGCGCTCGAAGGCGGAGTGCGTTTCGGCGAGCCGCGTGCGAATGCGATCGCGCAGCTCGCCGGTCGCCGCTTCCGTGAACGTGACGACCAGGATCGAACCGACCGGCAGCTCCACTTCCAGGAGGAGGCGGACGTAGAGCGCGGTGATCGTGAACGTCTTTCCGGTGCCGGCGTTCGCCTCGATGACGGTCGGTCCCTGGAGCGGCGCGTGGACCGGATCGAAACGCACGGAACTTGTTCGTCCTGCGACCCGCTCAGGAGGAACGGAATGAGGATTCATGCGAGCGGCGTCTCGGATACCGCGCCCTGCAAGGGGGCGAGCACGGTGCGCGCGATCGCCTCGAACGCTTCGTCGAGCGGATCGACGCCGCGGAACGCGAGCGCATAGTAGGGATCGTCGCTTTCGGGCCGTTCGCCGCTGTCGCCGCGCCCGGATCCGAACCAGGTCTGGCGCACCGGATAGCTCACTTCGCCCGCTTCGACGTACGCGGCGGACGTGCGGGGAAAGAAGCGCAGCGGCTCCTGCAGGCCGCTCCAGTAGAGTGCGAGCAGCTCTTCAAGCCGCTGGCGCGCGTCGGCGACGGGCGCGAAGGTCAGCACGCACTCCTGCGTCACGCACCGCGACGTGAGGCCGGCGCCCCGGGGCGCGCAGGCGTTGAGCGCGAGATGCCGTATCCACGCGGCCAGGCGCAGGTTCGCGCTCGCTTTGACCGGCCGGAAGTCGAGCAGGCCGTCCGCGCTGACGCGGCTCAGCACGCCGGTGAGCGTGATCTCGCCGGCACGAAGCTCCAGATGGACCGGGTCGAGCAGGTTCTTCGGGACGAGCGGCGCCACTGTCGCCGCGAATCGCTCGATCGCCGCGGCCTCCTGCTCGAACAGCACCTCGCCCATACGGCCGTGCGGCAGCACGCCGCCCGCGCGCGCGAGCGCGAGGCCGTCGTGCGGCTCCCGGCGCAGCTCGAGATCGAGCAGCCGTTCCTTGAGCCGGAACAGCGGCAGCGACTCCAGCGCGAACGGCTCGCGCGCGTCGATCTCATCGTCGGCGCTCTCCAGCCGGATTGAAAGTCGCGTCTGCAGGAGATAGCGCGCCGGGTTACGGAAGAAGCGCACGAGCGATTCGAGATCGACGCTGCGCGCTTCGCGCTCCGGCGGCGGGAGTGCTTCGGTGAGGAATCGCTGCGCCAGACGCTCACCACGTCCTGCTGTCGCCGCTGCGCGCGCGAGCGCGGGCGAGTACGTGAAGAGCTTGGCGTCGCCGGCGAAATACCGCCGGCTGAATGATTGCAGCGGATGGCTCGTCGTGAGGCGCTCGCGCAGCGGCGTGCCGTCGTCGGTGACGTAGCCGCGCTCGACATAGTCGAGAAGCTCGCTCACCAGCACCGAAGGCGGGACGACCGTGTCTTCACGGATGTGGCGGCCGGTGTAGCTGAGGTACAGGTGCCGCCGCGCGCTGAGGAGCGACTCCAGGAAAAGGTAGCGGTCGTCGTCGCGGCGCGAGCGATCGCCTTTCCTGAAATCTTCGGCCATGAGATCGAAGCCGTCGCGCCGGCGCACGCGCGGAAATGCACGGTCGTTCATGCCGATCATGCACACGACCTCAAAGGGGAGGCTGCGCATCGGCACCATCGCGCAGAACGTGACGCCGCCGGACAGAAAGGCGCGGCCCGGCGGCTCGAGCCGCGCGCGCAGCGCCGCGATCATCACCGGCAGCGGAACGGCGTCTTCGTGGCCGGCTGCGCGCGCTTCACGCGTGAGCGCCGCCACACAGGCACGCACTGCTTCGAGCTCCTCGGAGCGATCCTGGGGCGGATCGAAAAAACGCGTGACGAGCCGATGCAGCGCCTCGCCCCATTGCGCAATGGAGCGCGCCCGCGCGAGCTGCGCATCGAGCGCGATCGCGGCTTCCGCAAAAGCGGCGAAGCGGCCGAGCGCCGCGCCGACGTTGCCTTCGACCTCGTCGTACGGCAGCACGCCGGCAAAGAGCCGTTCCTCGCCGCCCGGCAAGCCGTAGCCGAGCAGCAGCCGGTCGAGTCCGAAGCGCCAGGTGTGCTCGTGGGTCGCGGGCAGCCCGAAGCGCGTGCGGTGGGCGGCGTCGATGCCCCAGCGGATGCCGGCCTCGCGCACCCAGTTACGGACCGTATCGAGGTCGCCTTCCGCCAGGCCGAAGCGCCGGCGCACCGAGAGCTCGTCGAGGATGCCGAGCACGCCGTTGGCGTCATAGCGGCTGCCCGGCAACCCGAGCAGCGCCATGAACGTCGCCGCGAGCGAGCTCTCCTTCTCGGCGCCGCGGTCCGAGATGTTGAACGGGATGCGGTGCTCGGCGGTGCCGAAAACCGCTTCGACGTACGGCGCGTAGGTCTCGATGTCCGGCGTCATCGCCACGACATCCGAAGGCTCGAGCTCGGGCGCAGCGCTGAAAAGCGCGAGCAACTGGTCGTGCAGCACCTCGACTTCACGCATGGCGCTGTGGCACGAATGCACTTGTATCGAGACGTCGTCGGCCGCGATCACCGCCTTCGGCGCCGCCGTCGCGGACTGTGTGAGGTCGAGAATGTCGGACTGAACCGCGCTGAGCAGCGTCGCGCGTCCGGGCTCCACGAAATGGTCGGCGTTCGCGATGCGCTCGTCATCGATTGCGCTCACGAGATCGACGAAGTCCCGCCCCTGCTGGCCCAGAGAAGCGAGCAGTGCATTGCCACTCTCGAGGTACGCCGCGTCCGGCGCGCGGGCGAGATGCTTGCGCGCGATGTCCGCTTCACGCTGGATGTCGCCCCAGTACTCGCGGCAGGGATTCGGGACGAACAGATGGACATCGCCGTGGCAACCGAGCGCGGCGAAGAGATCCAGCAGCGCGGGCGGCAGCGCCGGCGCGCCGAAGACGCACACCCGCTGCGGCAGCCCGGGCGGCGCAGACTTCGTCCCGAGCGCCTTCAGAAGCCGCCGGTGCAGCGCGGCGCGGTGCGGCACCCCCGCCGCCTCCGAAAGCCGCCGCCACAATAGCGCCTGCCAATGCGGCGATGGCTCGCGCTCCCACGTGGCGATCCAGTCCGCGCGGTAGACGAGATACTCGTCATAGAGCTGCGCGAGGCGCGCCGCGAGCTCGTAGCGCCGCAGCGCGTCGCCCTGCACATAGCGGCTCACCGCCGCGAATTCGGACGCGCTCTCGAGCTCAGGCAGGAGCGCGAGGATGCGCCACGTCAGCACCTCGGGATCGAACGGAGACTGCTCCGGCACGTCGCCGGACACCGATCGGTAGAGCTCCCAGGCGTACGCCGTGGGAAACGGAAAACGAACGTTTGCGCAGACGCCGGTACGATCGGCGAGCCGCAGCGAAAGCCAGCGCGCGACGCCGCGGCTCTGGACTACGACGACTTCGGGGGCGAAGGGTGAAGCGAGCGGCGCGCGCGTGACGAGCGCCAGCTCGTCGGCGAGCGCTTCGAGGCGGTTACCGTGGTGGACGGTGAGCGTGGTACGTTACTTCTCGACGAGCTGCTTTTTCTCTTTGACCTTCGCCCAATCGTCCGCGTCGGCGGGCGCGTCCTTCTTCTCGATGATGGGCTTCCACACCTTGGCGAGCTCGGCGTTCATCTGGATGAACTCGCGCTGCTCGTCGGGCACGTCGTCTTCGGCGAAGATCGCCTCGACCGGACACTCGGCGACGCAGAGCGTGCAGTCGATGCACTCGTCGGGATCGATGACGAGCATGTTCGGCCCTTCGCGGAAGCAATCCACCGGGCACACGTCAACGCAATCGGTATACTTGCATTTGACGCAGCTTTCGGTGACTACGTAAGTCATATCCTTCCCGTTTCGTGAATCGCGCGCCGTCGTGGCGCGAAAACGTCATATATTAACAGAAACAAGGTCATAGCATCGCTGCGCGCGACCGGCGCACGCGTTCCACCGACGGCGATTTTCCGTTAGCATAGCCGCCGCGATCCGTAATGTCGGAAGCATCTTCCGCCGCGAGTTCCGCGGCAACTTTTCTTGTCCGAAGGCATACATGGCTGAGCATATTCATTACGTCACCGACGACACGTTCGAGCCCGAAGTCCTGCAGTCGTCCACACCGGTGCTGGTCGATTACTGGGCCGAATGGTGCGGTCCGTGCAAGATGATCGCGCCGATCCTCGACGAGGTGGCGAAGGAGTACGCCGGCCGGCTCAAAGTCGCGAAGCTGAACATCGACGAGAACCAGGGCACACCGCCGAAGTACGGCATCCGCGGCATACCGACGCTCATGCTTTTCAAGAACGGCACGGTCGAGGCGACGAAGGTCGGCGCGCTCTCGAAATCGCAGCTGACGGCGTTTATTGACAGTCATATTTAATCTGGCTAACCTCCTCTGAAAGCGCCTGAATCCTTCAGGCCGCTTCTTCCTACAAAATAATCGCAGCGCCCGGCGCGGGTTTCCGATCCCCGCTGCCTCATTCCCTTGTTGGACCCCCGTAACGCCCAGAGTCCGTCCATGCATCTATCCGATCTGAAAAACCTGCACGTCGGCGAGCTCGTCGACATGGCCGTCAAGAACGAGGTTGACGGCGCCAACCGCATGCGGAAGCAGGAGCTCATCTTCGCGCTGCTGAAGAACCAGGCGAAGAAAGGCGAATCGATCTACGGCGGCGGAACGCTCGAAGTGCTGCCCGACGGCTTCGGCTTCCTGCGCTCGCCCGACACGTCCTACCTCGCGGGCACGGACGACATTTACGTTTCGCCTTCGCAGATCCGCCGCTTCAACCTGCACACCGGCGACACGATCGAAGGCGAGATCCGCACGCCCAAGGATGGCGAGCGCTACTTCGCGCTGGTCAAGGTCGACAAGGTCAACGACGAGTCGCCCGAGGCTTCCAAGAACAAGATCCTCTTCGAGAACCTGACGCCGTTCCACCCGACCGAGCATCTGAAGCTCGAGCGCGAGATCAAGGCGGAAGAGAACTTCACCGGGCGCATCATCGACATCATCGCACCCATCGGCAAAGGTCAGCGCGGCCTCATCGTCTCGCCGCCCAAGGCCGGCAAGACGGTGCTGATGCAGCACATCGCCCACGCGATCACCGCGAATCACCCCGAGGTCATTCTGATCGTGCTGCTGATCGACGAGCGGCCGGAGGAAGTGACGGAGATGCAGCGCTCGGTCAAAGGCGAGGTGCTTTCCTCGACCTTCGATGAGCCCGCGTCGCGCCACGTGCAGGTCGCCGAGATGGTGATCGAGAAAGCGAAACGCCTGGTCGAGCACAAGAAGGACGTCGTGATCCTGCTCGATTCGATCACGCGTCTCGCGCGCGCCTACAACACGGTCGTGCCCGCCTCGGGCAAGGTGCTCACCGGCGGCGTGGACGCCAACGCGCTCCAGCGTCCGAAGCGTTTCTTCGGCGCCGCACGCAACATCGAGGAAGGCGGCTCGCTCACGATTCTCGCCACCGCTCTGATCGACACCGGCTCGCGCATGGACGACGTGATCTACGAGGAGTTCAAGGGCACCGGCAACATGGAGGTGCACCTCGACCGGCGCATGTACGAGAAGCGGATCTTCCCCGCGCTCAACGTGAACCGCTCGGGCACGCGGCGCGAGGAGCTGCTCATCAAGGCCGACATCCTCCAGAAGATCTGGGTGCTGCGCAAGCTGCTGTACCCGATGGACGAGCTCGAGGCGACCGAATTCCTGCTCGACAAGATCAAGGCGACGAAGTCGAACGCCGATTTCTTCGATTCAATGCGTCGAGGCTGATCGCCGCGCGATGATTGCGCGGACGACGCGCCGCATCCGCGCGTTTCGGTCTTGTCCTCTGAGGCTCGGATGACCGCGCTGAGCAGTCCCGCAGCGGAGCGCAACAAAGGCCCGATCCTCGAGGTCCTGCGACGCGTGCTGCCGCAGACCGGCACCGTGCTCGAGATCGCGAGCGGCACGGGCCAGCACGTCATTCATTTCGCGCAGGCGCTGCCGGCGCTCACGTGGCAGCCGAGCGATGCCGACCCGGAGGCGCGCTCGTCCGTCACGACTTATCTCGCCGCGCACGTGCTTCCCAATGTTCTCGGTCCGCTCGATCTCGATGTGCATGCGCGGCCGTGGCCGATTCCGGCATGCGACGCGATCGTCTGTATCAACATGATCCACATTTCACCGTGGACAGCGACCGAGGCACTGTTTGCCGGCACGAACGAGGTACTGCGCGATGGCGTGGTGTATCTCTACGGTCCCTATCGCCTGCACGGCGCGCACACCGCGCCGAGCAATGCGGCATTCGACCGGTCGCTCCGCGCGCAGAATCCGCAGTGGGGTGTGCGCGATCTCGAGGAAGTCACCGCGGTGGCCGGCGCGGCCGGCTTCGGACTGGCCGAGACGGTGCAGATGCCCGCGAACAACCTCAGCGTAGTCTTCCGCCGCGTCTAAGCCGCTGATCGGGCACGCGTCTGGCATCGTGCCTGGCCCGGAATAAAGGGAAGCGTGCCGATGTTGTTACGGACATTGCTGCTGGCGGTGTTCCTGAGCGCGTGTGCGCCGCTGCCGCCCAGCCCGGCCGACCTCGAGGCAAAGCGTTTCGAGCAGGTCGCCGGCAAGGCCGTGATCTACCTCGTGCGCGATTACCCGGATTTCACGCGCGAGGTCGCGACGGTCATGCTCGACGACCAGATGATGGGGAGCACCTATCCCGGAACCTATTTCCGCTGGGTCGTGGAGCCCGGGCGGCATCAGATCAGGGGCTACGCGGGCGACAACGGCTCGATTACGGTTGACGTCGCGCCGGACCGGATGTATTTCGTGCAGCAGACGGTCACGCGCTTTTTTCACGGGTTCGCGCAGTCGATGTTCCGCGTGATCCCGGAGCCTTACGGACGCGCCGCCGTGGCGCGTGCCGAACTCGTTGGAGGACGCTGACATGCTGAAGATCTGGACCGGTCTCTTCGTTTTGATTGCGGCGCTGGCCGCATGCGCGCCGATGCCAGTAGCCAATCCGCAGAGCGTGCAGATCGAGGGCACGCCGGGGATGGCGGTGATCTACCTCGTGCGCGGCAACCCCGACTGGAGTTACATACCGGCGCAGGTGTACATCGGCGACCGGATGCTCGGCAACACGCATGCGGGGACCTACTACCGCATCGAGGTGCCCGCCGGCCGTCACACCATCCGCGGTTTCGGCGTGGACGGGGGCACGATCACGCTCGACACGCAGGCAAACGGCATCTATTTCGTGCAGCAGCGCGTCGCCGGCTCCTGGCGCACCTCGCAATCGCCCAGCTCCGCTTACACGATCATCGACGAGGCTCGTGCGCGCGCGGTGATGGCCGGCGCACAGCGCCTGGGCTGACGCCGTGAGTCGCCTCGCCAGACGAGTCGTCGAACGCTCGGCGCTTGCGCTCGCCGTGCTGCTGCTCGCCGCGGCATGCACGTCGACGCCCGAGGCCCCGCCGCAGCAGGACGCGCTGGCGAAGGAGTTCCTCACGCACCCCGGCGCGGCCACGATCTACGTGTATCGCAGCCCGTTCAATCACTACGATTACGATACGGTGCTCTTCCTGGACGGCCGCGTGATCGGCAGCACGCTGCCGGGCGCTTATTTCCGGATCGACGCCAACCCCGGCCGTCACGTGCTGCACGGCACCGGCGTCGATATCGGAAAAATCGCATTGGAGACACGGCCCGGAGAGCTGTACTTCGTATCGCTCGACGTGAACGGGGGCCATTCGTTTTTCCGGCTCGTGCCCGAGGAAGTCGGCAAGCGTGAGGTCCGCGCGTGCTGCGCGCTGCTCGAAAACTGGGCGCCCGGACAGCGCCCCTTCCTGATCCGGTAACGGCGCCCCGGCCGCCGCGCTTGCCGCGCTGGCCCAAAGCGAGGATAATGCGCCGTTTCAATGATTTAGCGCCGCGTAAAGCGCGCGGCGGAGATCGCGATGAAAGCCAAAATCCACCCCCAGTACAAAGAGATAACCGTCACCTGCAGTTGCGGTAACTCGTGGTCCACGCGCTCGACGCTGGGCAAGGACCTGCACATCGAGGTCTGCTCGGCCTGCCATCCGTTCTACACGGGCAAGCAGAAGATCGTGGACACCGCGGGCCGCGTCGAGAAATTCCGCCAGAAATACTCGCGAGGCGGCGCGAAACCCAAGGAAACCGAACCCAAAGAAGCCGCATAACCGCGGCCACGCGCGCGAAAAGGCAGCCGGACGGCTGCCTTTTTTGTTGCGCGTGCCGCGCCGTGCGGCCCGTACAATTTCCTCTTTCGCAGCGACATCCCCATGAAAACTTTCCGTATCGCAGTCATTCCCGGCGACGGCATCGGCAAGGAAGTGATGCCCGAGGGCCTTCGCGTGCTCGAAGCCGCGGGCCGCAAGTTCGGGATCGAATGGAAGTTCGACGAGTTCGACTGGAGCTGCGACTACTACGAGAAACACGGCCGCATGATGCCGGAGGACGCGCTCGAGCGGCTCCAGAAACACGATGCCGTCTTCTTCGGCGCGGCGGGCTGGCCCGAGAAAGTGCCCGATCACATCTCGCTGTGGGGGCTGCTCATCCCGTTCCGCCGCGGCTACGACCAGTACGTGAACCTGCGCCCGGTGCGGCTCATGCCGGGCATGAAATGTCCGCTCGCGGACCGCAAGCCGGGCGATATCGACTTCTGGGTGGTGCGCGAAAACAGCGAAGGCGAGTACTCCTCCATCGGCGGGCGCATGTACGCCGGCACCGAGCGCGAGTTCGTGACGCAGCAGGCGGTGTTCTCGCGGCAGGGCGTGGATCGCATTCTCAAATACGCTTACGAGCTCGCGATGACCCGGCCGAAGAAGCACCTCACGTCGGCGACCAAATCGAACGGCATCTCGATCTCGATGCCCTACTGGGACGAGCGGGTGAAGGAGATGGCCGCGAAGTACCCGCAGGTGAAGACCGACTGGTACCACATCGACATCCTGTGCGCGCACTTCATCATGAACCCGGACCGGTTCGACGTGGTGGTCGGCTCCAATCTCTTCGGCGACATCCTCTCGGACCTGGGCCCCGCGGCGACCGGCACCATCGGCATCGCGCCGTCGGCCAACCTCAACCCCGAACGCGCGTTCCCGTCCCTGTTCGAGCCGGTGCACGGCTC
>DASPNJ010000093.1:0-9528 GCA_035626595.1 Burkholderiales bacterium | reverse complement strand
GCTCAACCAGGCGCTGTCGAGCTACCGCTCCAGCGCCTCCGAGCTCGGCGAACAGCGGTGGACGCGGCTCCTCAAGGAGTCGAGCGCGAAATCACGCGAGCAGCTCCTTTCCGATATCGGCCTCGGCAAGCGCCTCGCGGTGGTCATCGCACGGAAGTTGCTCTCGCTGGGCGAGCCCTCGTCGGCGGAGGCGCGCATCCCGGGGACGATCGTGATCCGCGGGTCGGAAGGCATGGCGGTGCAGTTCGCGAAGTGCTGCAAGCCGATCCCCGGCGACCCGATCATCGGCATGATCAGCAAGGGCCAGGGCATGGTGATCCATACCCACGACTGTCCGGTGATCGGGAAAGCGAAGCCGGATCCCGACCGCCTGCTCGACGTGCAGTGGGACACCGACATTCGGAAGTCCTTCGATGTCTCGATCAAGCTCGTGGTCGCCAACCAGCGCGGCGTGCTCGCGAAGGTTGCGGCGGACATTTCGAGCGCCGGCTCCAACATCCAGAACGTCGCGGTCGATCCCGAGGACGGGGGAACCTACACGACGATGCACTTCACGCTGCAGGTCTCGAACCGGCTGCACCTCGCGCAGATCATGCGCACGCTGCGCGGCATCCCGGAAGTGATCCGCATCTCGCGGGTCAAAGGCGCGTAGGCGCAGCGCTCGCCTAAAGGCCATTCGGCAGCCCGCCTCGGCCGGTAAACGATTCAGAGGAAAACCAGCATGGGCAACCCGACTGGGTGCCCGTGTTTCCTCCGAAACCTCCTTTCCTGCTGTGGCTGTTCCGCTTGGCGTTCCTGTGCACAAAAAAAGCGGCCCGAAGGCCGCTTTTTTTGTGTTCGTGCGAACGCCTCAGCCCTGTTCGAGCTCCCGCATGGATTCGATCACGCCGCATTCGGTGCAGCCAAACGTCACATCGCTGTGCGCAGTGTCGAACTCCTGCGATTGCGTCACGGCAGCCTGGGCGCGGCCGATGAGCCCGCTCGGCAGCCAGCCCATGACGGTGGCGATGCCGAGAATGCTGAATACGATCACCGCGATCGCGGCGATGACCATCATCGGGTAGAGCAACCCGGTGCGCTCCATCGAGCGCTCACGGCTGAGTTCCATGCCTCTTCCTTTCAGCCGAACGGCCGCTGCGTCGCGAAATCCCGAGCCACCGCTCGAGCCACGATTTCCCGCCAGGTGCGGATTCGCAGCCGAGTTCCGTGCACGCTTCGCCCGCCACGAGCCCGCGACCGATCACCGGTGGCATCAGCACGCTTTGCGTGCGGCTCAGGCGGAAGTTGCGCGTCGCTCTCACTGCCGTTCGTCGAAAAATTGTTTCGTCACACGTGGCGGAGCAAGGTGTATGCCAGATTGAGGTCTCCCTCTGTACAGGCACCTGGCGTCGTAGCCGATTTGTCGCCGCTCAACTACAGCGCCCGCGCACACGGTGCGGCGAAACGCGTAGCAAATACGCGCGACGCCCGTGCGGCTTGCATGTCGCGATTACCCGACACCGCGGCACTGAAACCTCGCGCGACTCCGTCGCGCAGCCGCGGTGGGTACACGAACAGAGAGGAACCCAAGGTTCCTCTCCGTAACCTCTCTTCCTTCGGTTTTAAGCCTTCGCGTTCTTGCGATCGCGCGGCGATCGCCGAAGGATGGGAGGTTACGGAGGGAAACCTAGGTTTCCCTCTGTTCGTAACAAAAAAAGCGAAGCTTTTCGCAAGAACGCCAAGGCGTCATGCCTTGGCGTTCTTGAAAAGCTTGGGGTCGAGCTGGTGACGCTGGAGGAGCTTGTAGAACTCGGTGCGGTTGCGCTTGGCAAGCCGCGCCGCCTGCGTGACGTTGCCGTCGGTGATGCGCAGGATCTGGGCGAGATAGTCGCGCTCGAATTTTCGGCGCGCGTCCTCGAAGGAGGCGAACTCGGTCTGCTGGTGCTGGATCGCCTGCTGTACGAGACTGGCCGGAATGAGCGGCGTCGTCGCAAGCGCGACGGCCTGCTCGACCACGTTGTAGAGCTGCCGGACGTTACCCGGCCACGGCGCGGAAACCAGCGTCTCGATCGCCTCCGGCGCGAAACCCGTGATGCTGCGCTGGTACTTTTCCGCGATCTGCGTCAGGAAATGGTTCGCGAGCAGCGGGATGTCCTCGCGGCGCTCCGAGAGCGACGGCAGGTGCAGCGCCACCACGTTCAGGCGGTAGTAGAGATCGTCGCGGAAGTTGCCGGCGGCCATCTCGGCTTCGATGTTGCGGTGGGTCGCGGAAATCAGCCGCACGTCCACTTCGAAGCTCTGGGTCGAGCCGACGGGGCGTACGTGCCGCTCCTGCAGCACGCGCAAGAGCTTCACCTGAAGCGGCACCGGCATGTCGCCGATCTCGTCCAGGAAGAGCGTGCCTTTGTTAGCGGTGAGGAACAGACCCTTGTGGTCGCGCACGGCGCCGGTGAAGGAGCCTTTCACGTGGCCGAACAGCTCGGATTCGAGGAGCTGCTCCGGGATAGCACCGCAGTTGATCGCGACGAACGGCTGGTCGCGGCGGCGGCTCGCGTTGTGTATCGCGCGGGCGAGCAGCTCTTTGCCGCTGCCCGATTCACCGTAGATGAACACGCTGGCGTCGCTGTCCGCGACGAGACGCGCCTTCGCGAGCACATCCTCCATCGCGGGGTTGCGGGTGATGATCTCCTTGCGCCAGCTCTCGTCGATGCCTTCACCACCGCCGTTCGTCGTGCCGCCGCCGAGCGTGAGCGCCCGCTCGATCTCGGTGAGCAGCGTGCGTGCGTCGAACGGCTTCGTCAGGTACCCGAAGACGCCGCTCTTCACCGCCGAGACGGCGTCGGGAATCGTCCCGTGCGCGGTGAGGATGATCACCGGCAGCGCCGGGTTCTGCTGCTGGATCGACTCGAAGAGCGCCATGCCGTCCATGCCGCTCATCCGCAGGTCGGTCACGACGACGCGCGGGCGTGCGACGGCAAGCTGCGCGAGTGCACGCTCCGCGCTCTCGGAGGTCGTGACCGCGTAACCCGCCGCCGACAGCCTGATCTGCATGAGGCGCAGCAGATCGGGATCGTCGTCGACGACGAGGATGCTCGGGCGCGGTGCAGTGGTGTTCATCGTCAGCGCCGCCTCTTGGCACTCGCATCACGTTCGGACAGGCTGCGCTCGAGCGTGCGCAGCGCGTCGAGCTTCTGCTGGAGCGCGTGCACGTTCTGCTGCAGGCCGTTCACGTTCTGCTGGAGGCCCGCGAGCTGCGCGTGCAGCCGCCGCTGCTCCTGGATGTACGACGTCAGCAGGAACGCGAGGGCGTGCAGGCTCGCGCCGGGCGTCTTCGCCAGGGGATCCAGCAGCTCGAGCGCGCGCGCGTCGTCGCTTCCGGGCGCTCCCGGGACCGCGAGCGTCATTGCGTAACGCACGCGCGCGCTGTCGGTGCGGCTCTGATTGAAGGCGTTGCGCGCCGCTTCCTGCTCCCGCGCGAGCTCCGCGGCAGGCAGCCGCCGCAAGCGCGTGAATTCCTGCACCAGCAGATCGGTCTCGCTGGCCCGGAGCACCGGCTGCGGCGTCGGCGCCACGACCGGCGCCGGCGGCGGCACCGGAGCCGGCGCGACGACCGGCGGTTTGGGCGGTTTCGGTGTCACGATCGCAACGGACGGCTTCTGCGTCTCGGTTGCAGGCTCAGAGTCAGGCTCGGGCACCGTCGCGCAGCCGGTTGCGATCGCCGCGAGGGTCACCGCGGCGGCACGCGCGAGCTTCATTTCACGGCCTCCAGCGTCTCGACCGAGTGCGGTGCAGGTGCCGGCGCTGTCGGCGCGAGCGGCAGGCGAACGCGGATGTGCGCGCCGGGCGCGCCGTCCACCACTTCGGCGCTGCCGCCGTGCATCTGTGCGTATTCGCGTACGACTGAAAGGCCGATGCCGGTGCCCTTCACGAGCGCATCGGCGGCATGGCGTCCCCGATAGAACGGCTCGAACACGAGCGCGCGCTCCTCGGGTGCGATACCCGGTCCCTCGTCGACGACTTCGATCTCGACCTCGCCGTCGATGCGGCGCGCGGCGACGCTGATCGTGCCCCCCTGCGGCGAGAACTTGATCGCATTGGATACGAGGTTGTCGAGCATCACCCGCAGCTTCTCGGAATCGGCGCTCAGCGTGAGGTCCTGCACATCGACCTCGAGCCGGAGCTGTTTGGCTCGAAGCGCGAGCTTCTGGTCGTCCATGACGCGGCCGGTGACGCGCTTCAACTCCACCCGGGACACGTCGACCGTGGGCTTGTGGACCTGATGCGCCCCGTACGACAGAAGATCTTCGATGAGCTTCTGCAATTCTATACTGTTGTGCCGCAATATTTCGGCGATCTCGCGCTGTTCGGGGGTGAGCTTGCCCACGACTTCCTCCGCCAGGAGCTCCGCGCCTTCGCGCAGCGCGGTAAGCGGCGTCTTGAGCTCGTGCGACATGTGTCGCAGAAAACGCTGCTTCTGCTGCTCCAGATCGGCCAGCCGCTCGCGCATCCAGTCGAGCCGCTCGCCGAGCTGCTGGAGGTCTTCCGGTCCGCCGACGCGTATCGGCACGGTGAAGTCCGCCTGCCCCAGGCGCCGAATGGCCGCGTCGATCTGACGGATCGGCCGCGCGATCAGAATGGTGAAGCCCACCACCAGAAAAATGACAACGGGAAAGAGGGCGAGCAGCTGCCATAACGTGATTCTCTGCGCCTGCCAGGCAGTGGCGCGCATGTTCTCGACCTCGCGGTCGATCAACTGGTTACTGCGCTGGTTGATCGCGAGCGCGCGCTCGTCGAGGCCGACGAAGGCCTGCACCGCTTTCTGCAGCTCCTCGGGTCGTGAAGCGGGATTCGCCAACAGCTCGTAGATCGCCTCCTCGCCCTGAATGATCTCGCGCAGCGCCGCGCGCTGCTCGGTGTCGAACGGCAACGTGGAAAACTGCGCGGCCGTCGCCTGGAGCTGCTTGCGGTGAACGCGATAGGTGTCGAGCAGCGAGCGCTCGCCGAGAATGATCATCTGGTGCGCCGCCCGCTCCATCTGCGGAATCAGCTCGGCCAACTTGCGGCTGCTCTGCGTCGCCTGCACCGCCTGGTAGACGGCCTGCTGGCTCTGATTGCCGAGCTGGTCGATCGAGATCGCGTTGTTGACCAGCGCGAACATGAGCGGCAGCGCGACGAGCGCGAAGCCGACGAAGAGGAGCTTCGAGAACGAGCGCGGATAAAAACGCATGCGCCCGCCCGACGATGCGCTTAGCCCGCTTTCGCGAGCTCTTGGTTCTTCGCCTGCAGCGCCCTCACGAGCCCGTCGATGCCGGAACGGCCGATCTCGGACGCAAACGAGCTGCGGTAGTTCGTGACGAGGCTCAGGTTTTCCACGATGACGTCGTACACCTTCCAGCCGTTCGGGCCGCGGCTCATGCGGTAATCCACCGGAATCGCCGGGCGGCTCGCAGTGCGCACGACCGTACGCACGACGGTGTCGGTATCGCCGGGCTTCAGGTCGAGGGGTTTTACTTCGACTGCTTCCTTGCCGGTCGCGGCGACGTTGAGCGACGCGGTGTAGGTGTTCACGAGCAGCGTGCGGAACGCCTCCTCCAGCGCCTTCTGCTGCGCAGGGCTCGCCTCGCGCCAGTGTCTGCCGACCGCGAGCTGCGTCATCGCGCGGAAGTCGAAGTGCGGCAGGACTTTCTGCTCCGCGAGATCGCGCAGCACCTTCTTGTCCTTGGTCGTGCGAATGATCGAGAGCACTTCGTCGGCGGTCGATTTCACGAGCACGTCCGGCGAAGTCTCGGCGGCGCCGGCGCCGAAGCTCGCGCCGAGCAAAGCCGCACACCACAATGTAAGCAAACGTTTCACGATATCTCCCGGTCAGCGGGCGGCGGCTTCAAAACGCGCCGCCGCGTTTAATCTTAGGCGAAGCCAGTGCGGGAAGGGTTCCCGCCCGAATGGAGCAGCGGAGCAACCGCCATGCCGCAGGCGGTAATCGCCGACTCTGTAACTATAGCCGGTTTCCTGCGAGCTCGATGAGCATCCCACGGAGGCCGGAAACGACGCGCGCGAGGCGGTCGTAATCCAGCTTATCGGGCGTGTCCGATGCGCTGTGGTAATGCGGATAGCGATATAGGGCGGTGTCCGTGATCATCAGCGCCGGCAGACCGGCCTCCCAGAAGGACGCGTGGTCCGACCAGTCCACACCGGGCAGGAACGCCGGCGCCGCGACCCCTTCGGATGGAAAACGCGCATGCGCCCGGAACGCACCGATCGAGTCCTTCAGCAGCGCGCGCGACGCGATATTCGAGACGAAACCTATGAAGTTGCCGCTGTCGGGATACAAGAGGTCGAGCGGCGACGGATAGCGCTGGCTGCCGGGCGTGTCGGCGTAGTAGCCGATCGTCTCCAGCGAGAACATCGCCGCGATGCGATCGCCGCGCGCCCGCACGAGCGCTACGTAGCGCCGGCTGCCCATGTCGTCGCCCCGGTAGAAGGGCACCTCCTCGTTCACGAACCAGACGAAGCGCACGGTACGGCGCAGCGATGCCGCGCGCAGGAGGCGCGCGAGCTCGAGCGCCGCCGCCACGCCCGAGCCGTTGTCGTTTGCCCCCGGCGAGCCCATCATCGAGTCGTAATGCGCACCCACGACGATCGTCTCCGGATCCGAGCCGGGCAGGGCCGCTTCGATGTTGCGCACACGGCCGGCATGCGTGTCGTAGGGCTGCGGCACGGGCGCATAGCCCATGGCGGCGAGCTCGCGCTCGATGTAGCGCGCCGCGGCCTCCAGCGCCGACGGCTTGAACAGATTGTGTTCTTCGCTCGCGACTGCCGTTACGTGGCGCCGCAGGTTCGCGGCGATCTCCGTTTCGATCGCCGTGAGCGGTTCGAGCGGCGCGCTGTAACTCTTTCCCGGCAGCTTGAACATGGAGACGACCGCGGCTGCGATTACGACGACGGCCGCGATCGCAAGTGCCGTGCCGCTAAGCTTTGAAACCGTCATTCCCGCGAAGGCGGGAATCTGGAGCCGCAACCGGTCGTGGATCCCCCTCTGCGCGGGGATGACCAATCACGCAAGCCTCTCGATCCGCAACTCGGTCGCAAGCGCGTCGAGGCTCGCGCGCAGGGCGGGCGGCACCGGCACACCGTTCTTCAGGTGCGCGAGCCGCTTCAGATGGCTCTGCTCGCCGGGCAACCAGATGCGCTCGACGCCCGGCAGCCGCTTCGATGCGCGGATGTCGCGCACGAGCGCATCGACGCTGCGCTTGAATTCACTGACGTCGCCGAACGCCTCGATCGATATCGCCATCACCGCATGACCGGTGTTCGTGGGCGTCACGTCGTCGGCGTTGAAATCGACGACGTCGCGGCCCATCGCGGCGCCGTTCAGCGTTCCCGACAACAGTCCGATCACCAGCGCCAGGCCGTAGCCTTTGTAGTCGCCGATCGGCAGCAGGAAGCCGTCGTTCGCGCGCCTCGGATCGGTGAGCGGCTTGCCCTCGCGGTCGATCATCCAGCCGACCGGCATGGTTTCGCCGCGCTGTGCCTTCGTCTTCACCTTGCCGTACGCGGCGACGGTTGTCGCCATGTCCAGGACGATCGCCGGTTCTTCACCGGCGGGAATCGCGACGGCGATCGGATTCGTGGATAGCAGCATGTCGATACCGCCCCATGGCGGCAGGTGGTTCGCGCTGCCGACCGCGAAGTACAGCCCGATCATGTCGTGCTCGAGCGGCATGCTCGCGTACAGCGACGCCGGTCCCGCGTGATTGCTCCACTTCGCGCCGACCCATGCCACGCCTGCGCTTTTCGCCTTCTCGACCGCGATGCGCGCCGCGCGGCTCATGACGAGGTGGCCCATGCCGTTGTCGCCGTGTACGAGCGCCATCGCCGCGGCTTCGCGCTCGATACGAATGTCGGGCCGCACGTTCACCGCGCCGCCCCTGATGCGGCGGATGTACTGCGGCAGCCGGAACACGCCGTGGCCTTCGGAGCCGTTCACGTCGGCGCGCGTCATGAGCTCCGCGATGCTGCGTGCGTCCGCCGCGGGTAGATCGACCGCCTCGAACGCCCGTGCGATGAACGCTTCCAGTACGTCCGGTGCAATACGTGTCGTCTCACTCATGCGACCGCTGCTCTTCAAGTTCGAGGAGGGCGCCGAGAAAATCCGCCGGATGCACGAACGCGATGCGCTCGCCGTGCACGTTCGTCTGTGGTCTGCCGTCGCCGAGGACGCGCACGCCGCGGCTGCGCACGTCCGCCGCCGTTCCATCGACGCTGTCCACGCGCAGGCAAAAATGATGAATGCCGCCCTTTGGATTACGCTCGAGGAATTTCCCGACGGGTGAATCGGGCCGCGACGGCTCCATCAGCTCGATGCGCGCGTTCGGCAGCTCGACGTAGGCGAGGCGCACCCCCTGCTCTTCGTTCACGTGCGCTGCGCCGACCTCGAGGCCGTACACCGACTTCAGGCGCGCTGCCGCCGCCGCGAGATCGGGCACCACGATCGATACGTGCGACAACCCGGTGATCAAATGACTTTCTCGGTGCGAAGCTCCGCGATGCGCGCATCGGAAAAGCCCAGCACGTCGCGCAGCACCTGCTCGGTGTGCTGGCCCAGTGTCGGCGGCGCGCGCCGGATCGAGGCCGGCGTATCGCTGAAGCGAAACGGGATACCCAGCATCTTCACTTCACCTGCGGTCGGGTGCTGCACCGAGCGCACCATCTCGCGTGCGAGCGTGTGCGGATCGGAGAGCGCCTGGGCGACCGAGTTGATGCGCCCGCACGGAATGCCGCTCGCGCCGAGCTTGGCGATCCATGTTTCGCCCGGCGCACACTGGAGTATCGCCGTGATGGCAGCATCCAGCTCGACACGGTTCGCAACACGTTCGGGATTCCTCGCGTAGCGCATGTCGGTCGCCCACTCGGGTTTGCCGAGCAGCGCGGCGAACTTCGCGAACTGCGTGTCGTTACCCACTGCGACGGCGATCATCCCGTCCTGCACCGGATACGCCGTGTACGGCACGATGTTGGGATGACCGTTGCCGAACCGGCGGGCATCGCGGCCCGACACCAGGTGATTTGACGCGACGTTCGCGAGCATCGCGAGGCTGGAGTCGAAGAGCGAGACTTCGACGTGCTGACCCCGACCCGTGCGGCCGCGCGCCTGGAGCGCCGCGAGTATCGAGTTGCACGCGAGCATGCCGGTACAGATATCGACGATGGCGACGCCGTATTTCATCGGCTCGCCGTCCGGCTCGCCGCAGATGCTCATGAGCCCGGATTCGGCCTGCAGGATGAAGTCGTATCCGGGCAGGCCGGCTTTAGGGCCCGAGGCGCCGTAGCCGGTGATCGAGCAGCGGATGACGCGCGGCGCGTGGCTCCCCAGCCAGTCGTTGCCGAAACCCCACTTCTCTAGCGTGCCGACCTTGAAGTTCTCCACCAGCACGTCGCATTGGCCGATGAGCTTCGCGAGGACCTCCTGGCCCGGCTTGGCGGCCATGTTGAGCGTGATCGAGCGCTTGTTGCGGTTCACGCCGAGGAAATAGGCGGACTCCTTCTCCG
>DASPNJ010000092.1:0-72821 GCA_035626595.1 Burkholderiales bacterium | reverse complement strand
GTTTTCCGGCGCGGATCTGGCCAACCTGGTAAACGAGGCAGCGCTGCTCGCGACGCGTCGCAGCGCTGAAAGCGTGACGCTGGAGGACTTCAACCAGGCGATCGAGCGCATCGTTGCCGGCCTGGAGAAGAAGAACCGCCTGCTCAATCCGCGCGAGCGCGAGATCGTCGCCTATCACGAAATGGGCCATGCCCTGGTTGCGCTGGCGCTGCCCGGAGCCGATCCGGTGCACAAGGTCTCGATCATCCCGCGCGGCATCGGCGCGCTCGGCTACACGATCCAGCGCCCGACGGAAGACCGTTTCCTGATGACGCGCGAGGAGCTCGAAGGCAAGATGGCGGTGCTGCTCGGCGGCCGCGCGGCGGAGCACATCGTCTTCGGACACCTGTCGACCGGCGCCGCGGACGACCTCGCCAAAGTGACCGATATCGCGCGCAGCATGGTGACGCGCTACGGGATGGCCGAAGAGCTGGGGCCGGTGTCGCTGGAGGAAGCGCGCTCGAGCTTTCTCTCGGGCGTGCCGAACGCGCCGTGGCAGGAGCGCGAGTACAGCGAAGAGACCGCGCGCGAAGTGGACTGCGCGGTGCGCAAGATCGTCGAAGAGGCGTTTCAGCGCGCGGTGGACGTGCTCCAGAAAAATCGCGATCTGCTCCTGCGCGGGGCGAAGGCGCTGCTGGAGAAAGAGACGCTGACCGAAGCGGAGCTCGCGCAATTTCGCCCGGCCGCGCTATAACGATAGTGTTATAGCCGCTGCGAGTTAACGTCATTGTCGCGCAAAGCCGCCGGATGCCAGAATCCGGTGTCCCCGGGGAGCGCGCATGACCGAACAAGCGATCGACGAGTTCCAGTTTTTTCTCGAGAAGGAATGGTCCGACGGCTTTCCGGTCGTGACGCCGACCGAGACGCGCGTGCAGTGGATGCTTCGGGGCACGCGCTGCGATCCCGAGGAGATCATCGGCCACGTACCGCCGGCCGGCGAGGTCATGAACGTGCGCGACGTGGCGATCCACGCGCTGATGGCCGGCTGCCGGCCCGAATACCTGCCGGTCGTTCTCGGCGCCATGCGGCTCATCCTGCGCGAGGAGTTCAACATGGGCGGCGTGCAGTGCACGATGCACGGTGTGGCGCCGCTCATGATCGTCAATGGACCGCACGCGAAGAAGATCGGTATCCATGGCGGGAACGGCTGCTTCGGACCGGGCTTTCGCGCGAACGCGACGATCGGGCGCGCGGTGCGCCTCATCCTGATGAATCTCGGCGCCGGACTCGCGGGCAAGGCTTCGGCGACTGTCTTCGCCTCGCCTATCCGCTACACGGCCTGTCTCGCGGAGAACGTGGCGCACTCGCCGTGGGAAACGCTGGCGGTGTCGCGCGGCTACGCGCCGGAGGCCGACGTCATCACGTGCGCGATGGTGGAGAGCCCGCGCCTGCACTTCGATGACGTGAGCACCGAGCCCGAGCGGCTGCTTCGCGGGATCGCGGACTCGATGACGTCCACGGGCTCGTGGAACATGTGGTTCAGCTCCGACCTGGTGGTGGCGATGAGCCCGCAGCACGCGCGCCTGTGTGCCGACGCCGGCCTGAGCCGCGCGCACGTGCAGCGGCGGCTGTGGGAGCTTGCGGAGCGGCCGCAAGGCAATCTGAAGCGCGGCGGCAACTGGCGGCCGGAGCGCGCGCGCGCGATGGGCATCGATCCCGACGACGACGACCATCCCATCAAGGCGGTGAAAGACGTGAACCGGCTGCACCTCATCGTCGCCGGCGGCATCGGGCCGATCACGGCGGTGTGCCACGGCTGGAACGAATCGAGCCGCGCGGTCCACGGCGTTTATCTTGTTTGAAGGAGTGACGGGGCTACCGCAGAAAGTGACGGGGCTACTGCAAAGAGTGACGGGGCTACCGCACAGAGTGACGGGGCTACCGCAAAGAGTGACGGGGCTACCGCAGAAAGTGACGGGGCTAGTGCGATCACGTCACAACGGGTGTTCGTCACCTCTTCATCGTCACCTCTTCTCCGTCACCTCTTTAGCGTCACTCCTTCTCCGTCACCTCTTCTTTGGAGCGTCTATATGACCACTGACCTGCCTTTCATCGATCCGACCCGCGGCGGGTCGAAGACGAAGCTCCAGCGCGCGCCGCGGCCGATGGATCTCGCCGGCAAGATCGTCGCGCTGCTCGACAACACCAAGGAGCAGGCCGACATCATCCTGGAGGCGATCGGCGAGGATCTCCGCAAGCGTTACGGGGTGGCCGACGTCGTCATGGCGCGCAAGGAGTTCTTCTCGAAGCCGGCGCGCCCGGAGCTGGTGGACGAGCTCGCAGCGAAGGCGCAGGTCGCCGTCGCCGCCGTCGGCGGGTGAGGGTCGTGCACGTTGTGCAGTGTGCACGACACCGTCGAATTCGAAAAACGCGGCATTCCCGCGACCATGGTGCTGACCGGCGTCTTCACCAATGCCGCCGTCCATCAGTTCCGCACGCGTGGGCTCGAAGGGCATCCGTTCATCGAGCTGCCGCATCCCATCAGCAATCTCACGCGCGAGGAGATGCGCGAGCTCACTTTGCGCTACGTGGACGAGATCGTTCGACACCTGACGACATGAGATCCCGGCGCGCCGCAGTGTTTCCGGTCGCGCCCGCATGACAACGCTGCCGGGATCGGGCCTGCACGACCTGACGATCGCCGCGGCCGGCGAGCTCTTGCGCAACGGGGAGATCTCCGCCGTCGAGCTCACGCGCGCGCTGCTCGAGCGCATCGAGCGCTACGACCGATCGGTGAACGCGTTCATTACCGTCACCGCAGAGCTGGCCCTCGAGCAGGCCGCGGCCGCGGACCGAGAGATCGGCGGCGGGCGCCGGCGCGGGCGGCTGCACGGCATTCCTTTCGCCCTGAAGGACCTGTACGACACGGCCGGCGTGCTCACGACGGCGAATTCGAAGCTCTACGCGACCCACGTTCCCGCGCACGACGCGACCGCCGTCAGCCGGCTCTATGCCGCCGGCGGCATCCTCCTCGGCAAGTTGAAAACGCACGAGTTCGCACAGGGCGGGCCGGCGACCGACCTGCCGTGGCCGCCGGCGCGCAATCCATGGGACACCGCGCGCTTCACCGGCGGCTCGAGCAGCGGTTCCGCGGCGGCGGTGGCGGCAGGCTTCGTGCCGGTCTCGCTCGGCACCGATACCGGAGGCTCGATCCGCGGTCCGGCGGCGCTGTGCGGACTGGCGGGACTGCGGCCGACGTACGGGCTGGTGAGCCGCTGGGGGGTCTTCCCGAATTCGTACACGTTCGATGCATGCGGGCCGATCGCGCGCACCGCCGAGGACTGCGCGATCGTGCTGCAGGCGATCGCGGGCTTCGACGCGAACGATCCGGCGAGCGCGCGCGTGGTCGTCCCGGACTATCCCGAGCTGCTGCGCACTGATCTGCGGGGGCTGCGCATCGGCGTGCTGCGTCACTTCTGGGAGGAGGACCTGCCCGCGCATGCCGACGTGCGCGGCGCCATGGAGCGCGCGCTCGACGTGCTGCGCGCGCTCGGCGCGGAGCTGCACACCGTGCGCGTGCGGCCGCTGCAGGAGTACTACGACGTGCGCAACGTCATCGCGCTCTCCGAGCTCATGGCGGTTCAGCACGCCGATCTCGTCGAACGGCCGGACGACTACTGCATGGATTTCCTCGGCCGCGGGCTTGCGGCGTCCCTCTTCCAGTCGCTCGATTACGTCGAGGCGCAGCGCGAGGGCCGGCGCATGGCCCAGGAGCTGCGGGCCCTGTATCCGTCCTTCGACGCATTCGTTTCGCCGTCGAGCCCCGGACCGGCGCCGAAGCTGAGCGAGTATCGCACCGCGGGCTACTGGCAACGCCCGAATATCACGACCCCGTTCAGCATCACCGGCGGCCCCGCCTTGTCGGTGTGCAACGGCTTCAGCGAAGAGGGCTTGCCGCTCGGTCTGCAGATCGGCGGGAAGCCCTTCGACGACGCGACCGTGCTCGCGATCGGACACGCGTACGAGCGCGCCACACGGTGGTTCGAGCGGCGACCCGCGCTCGCGGAGGGTCCGCCGCCGCCGATCGACATACGCTCGGAAGTTAACGTGCCCGCGGAGGTGGACAACGCGATGCGGCAGCACGTGCAAGCCTGCGCGCAGGGCGCAGGGCTGCGGCTTTCGCAACGGCACCTCGAAGCCCTGTACTGCGCGGCGCCTCACGCGCTCGCGATGGTGCGGCGTCTGCGCCGGCGGCGCAGTCCCTCGGAGGAGCCGGCGAATGTCTTCAAACACGAAACCGAAGAGGAGATGAATCGATGAGAACGCGTGCTATCGCGGCGGCGGCGGCAATGGTTTTTCCGCTGGCGGCGGCGGTCACGGACGCCGCGGCGCAGTCCCGAAACGCTGCGGGCGCAGCCTATCCTTCGCGGCCGATCCGCATGATCGATCCCTTCCCGCCGGGCGGCGGCACCTGGGTGATCGGGCGTGTGGTCGAAGACAAGGTCGCCGAGCTACTCGGCCAGCCGATCGTGCACGACAGCCGCGGCGGCGCCGGCGGGGCGATCGGCACCGAGCTCGCGGCGCGCGCGCCGGCCGACGGCTACACGCTCGCGCTCGCCACTGCGAGCACGATCGCGGTGAACCCGCTGCTCTCGAAGGTGCCGTTCGATCCGGTGAAGGACTTCGCGCCGGTCGCGCACATCGGCTCCATACCGCTCCTGCTGGTCGTGCATCCGAGCGTGCCGGCGAAGACCGTCGGTGACCTGATCGCGCTCGCGAAAGCGCGCAAGGGCGCGCTCAACTACGCCTCCGCCGGCAATGGGACGCTCGCGCACCTTGCGGGCGAGCTCTTCAAAGTCTCGGCGGGTGTCAGCATCACGCACGTGCCGTACAAAGGCGGCGGACCGGCGCTGAACGACGTGATGGGCAACCAGGTGCAGCTCTTCTTCTCGAACGTGCTTTCAGGCCTGCCGTTCGCCAAAGCGGGGCGGCTGCGCGCGCTCGCGGTGACCGGTGCCAAGCGCACGCAGGCCGCGCCCGAGATACCCACCGTTGCCGAGTCCGGGCTCCCGCATTTCACCGTCACCAACTGGTACGGCGTGCTGGCGCCGGCGCGCACTTCGCGCGAGATCGTGATCGCGCTCAACCAGACTTTCAATCGCGCGGTCGAAGCCCCCGAAGTGCGCGACAAGCTCGCGAGCCTGGGCGCCGAGGCCGGCGGAGGCGCCCCCGAGCAATTCGGCGCCCACGTGAAGGCCGAGCGCGCCAAGTGGGCGAAAGTGATCAAGCAGTCCGACATCCGGCTCGAATAAGAGCCGTTCGACGCGAGTGCCTGCGTGCGGGTGCGCCGATCAGCGCCGGCGTACCCAGTCGTGAATCAGCGCGACGGTGCGCTCGACTTCCTGCTGGTCGTTGTAGAAATGGAACGAGAAGCGTAGCCGCCCGCGCCGCAACGAAAGCTTCACGTTGTTGGCGCCGAGGTGCGCGTGCAGGTTCTCGAGCGCGGTGCGATCGTAGCGGCTGCTGGGCACGCCCCCGACCAGTACGACCTGTGACAGGTGCGGCCCCGGCTCTCGCGCGAGCAGCGGCAGTCCGAGCGCCTGGAGCCCGGCGGCGAAGCGGTGCGACAGCGCGAGCACGTGACGCTCGATCGACGGCGTCCCGCACGCGAGCAGCAGATCGAGCGAAACCTCGACCGCGCTGGCGCCGGCGTAGTTGTAGCTGCCCACGTCGAAGCGTAGCGCGCCGCTCTTCATCTGGTAGCGCTCTCCGCCGGCGTCGCCTTCGTGGAGCGAGCCCAGGTCGATGCTGTAGCGCGCGAGATAACCCGGCTGCAGCGTGTCGGCCCACGCACGGCGCACGTAGAGAAAGCCATAGCCGTGCGGGCCGCAGAGATATTTCGAGCTCGCGACCGTGAGCGCGTCGATGCAATCGGCCTGCACGTCGGTATGCAGCGCGCCGACCGATTGCGCACCATCGACGAAGAACGGCACCCCGCGCTTGCGGCACTCGGCGCCGAGGCTCTTTATATCGGTGCGCAACCCGGTGCTGAACGGCACCGACGGCACGAGCACCAGCCGCGTGCGCTCGTCGATTCGCGCCAGCATCTCGTCCACCGGGATGCGGTACTCGCGAGCGGCTACGGCGCGAACCTCGGCGCCGTAACGATCGCGCGCGTTGTAGAGCGCGTAGATGCAATTCGGGTGATCGACGTCGGTGCAGATGACCGCGTTGTCACCGGGCTTCCACAGGAGCGACGCCACGATCGCGTTCGCGCCTTCCGAGACGTTCTTGACGATCGCGATCTCGTCTGCGTCAGCATGAACGAGTGCGGCGAACTTCGCGCGCGTGCGCTCGACGATCTCGCCCGCGAAGTCCTTGTCGAAATCCCCGTCGGCCTGGATATCCACGCAGCGATCCATCGCGACGCGTGCACCGGCCGGGATCAATCCCCAGGCCGAGGTTTCGAAGTAGATGCACTTGCGCGTGCCGGGGAAGCGCTCGCGGGCGGCCGCGAGGCTCATCTGGGGTGGGACGGTGTCGTTCACGCTGCGCTCCGTAAAAGCCTATTCCTGCTTGATTCCTGCAAGCTTCGCGACGCGGATCCACTTCGCGACGTCGGCCTTGATGCGCCGGGCCGTCTCTTCCGACGAGCCGCCGACCGTGACGAAGCCGAGCGAGGCGAAACGGTTGCGGACCTCGGGCAGCTCCAGCACGCGCAGCATCTCGGCGTTGAGCCGTTTCACGATGGCGTCGGGTGTCCCGTCCGGGACGAGAAACATCTGCGGCGTGTCGGCGTCGAATCCCGGGAAGCCCGACTCCGCGATCGTCGGCACGTCCGGCAGCGCGGGATACCGCTTCGGGCTCGTGATCGCGAGCGGGCGCAGCACCTTGCTCGTGATGTGCGGATGCGCCGGCGGCAGTCCGAGAAAGGCGATCGGCACCTGGTTACCGACGATCGCGATCACCGCCGGCCCCGCACCGTTGTACGGCACGTGCGTGAGGTCGAGCTTGGCTTCGATCTTGAGCAGCTCGGCGCCGAGGTGCGAGGTCGTGCCGGTGCCGGGAGAGATGTAGTTGTGCTTGCCGGGATTCGCCTTCACCAGCGCCAGGAAATCCTTGAACGTCGTGGGGGAGAACGACTGGTGCACGACCAGCACGTTCGGCGAGGTCGCGCCATACGTGATCGGCGTGAAATCCTTGATCGGGTCGTACGGGTTGCGCGCGAGGATGGCCGGATTCGCCACGAAGTTGCTGCTGCCGAGAACCAGCGTGTAGCCATCCGGCTGCGCCTTGGCGACGATCGCGTGCCCGATGTTGCCGCTCGCGCCGGGACGGTTATCGACGATCACCTGCTGACCGAGTCGTGATGCCAGGTGCTGTGCGACGGTGCGCGCGACGATGTCGCTGCCGCCGCCGGGGTTGAATGGCACGACGAGCCGGATCGGCCTCGTGGGATACGACTGCGCCGCGCCTTGAGCCGTTGCGGCTTCCGCACAGATGACTGCGGCGACGGCAATTACCGCGGTGGTGAAATTCGATGCGCGGCGCGGCGTCTGGCCGGAACGAATGCGTGTCATGGGTGGCTGCCTTCCGAGAAGCGCTCGACGCCGAGCGGGTGACCGTCGAGCGCGAGCCGGATCGCGCGATCGAGAATTTCGACGCCTTCGTCGAGCTCGGCCTCGGTGATCGTCAGCGCCGGGAAAATCTTCAGCACGTTGCCCGAGCCGCCGATCAGCAGTCCGTTTTCGATCGCGTTGTAGCGGATGCGCTGCATCAGCCGGTTGTTCTTTCCCTTCGTGAGCTTGTCGGTCACGATCTCGACCCCGACGTACATGCCGCGGCCGCGCACGTCACCGACGACGTCATGGCGATCCTTCAGCGCGTTCAGCCGCTGCATGAAGTACTGGCCGAGCCGTGCGGCGCGTTGGGCGTAGTTGTCGCGGATCAGGATCTCGAGCTGTTTGCGCGCGACGGCCGCGTCGAGCGCCTCGCCCACGAACGTGCTGCCCCAGGGCACGCCGCAGCCGGTTTCCTTGGCCCGCTCCGCGATCTCGCGGCTGGTGACGGCCGCGCCGATCGACATCCCGCCGCCGGTGCCCTTACCGAGGGTGAGGATGTCGGGCTGCTCGCCGAACTGCTGAAAGCACCACAGCGCGCCGGTTTTGGCCGGCGACACCTGTACTTCGTCGAGAACGAGCAACGCGCCCCACTTGCGTGCGAGCCGCTTGAGCTTCGCCAGCCAGCCCTCGGGCGGCACGACCATGCCGCCGGATCCCATGATGGTCTCCGCGAATATCGCGGCGACTTCGCCGGTGGTCGTGCGCTCGATCATCTCGTCGCTCACGTCGAGGCACGCGATGTTGCATGACGGGAACTTCAGATTGATGGGGCAGCGATAGCAGTGGGGCGCCAGCACGGCATTCGCGCGCGCCGGCATCAGCATCGGTCCCAGGCCGCGTTTGCGCGGGCCGCCGATCGAGGTCAGGCTCTCGACCGCAAACGTCCCGCCATGCAGCCCCTGGATCACCGAAACCATGTCGAAGCGGCCGGTCGCGCCGCGGGCGAGGCGCATCGCGATTTCATTCGCTTCCGAGCCGGTGGTCGTGAAATTCAGGACGTCGAGGCCGTCAGGCATGCTCTCGGTGAGCAGCTCCGCGAAATCGATCGTCGCATCGGTCGTGTAGTACTTGTAATGCGTCCAGAGCTTCGAGGCCTGCTCCGCGAGCGCCTGCACCAGCTCCGGATGGTTGTGTCCGAGGAGCAGGTTGATGTGGCCGGATACGAAGTCGAGGTACTCGCGCCCATCGACGTCCCACAGGCGCACGCCGCGCGCCCGGCTGAAGACGATGCGCGGCTGGTGGTGCCACGCGAGCACGTGCTCGTCCTCGCGCGCGCGGTATCGCTGAGAGAGGGCGTCCTTCACTTTCGCGAGCGGTATGGCGGCGACCTGCATATCGGGCTCCTGCGTGAGCGGCTCGCGGGCGACGCGTCCGCAGCCGGCGGCAGTGTGCGGCCGGAACACGGCATTTACAATCGCTAATCCGCGAAGCTCGCCTTCGCCAAATGCGAAGGCTCTCGCATGAAGCGACACTGGCACCTCGATTTCGTCACGATCGACCTGATCGCCGCAGCCGCGGAAGAGGGCAGCATCAGCCGCGCCGCCCGGCGCAGCCATCTCGCGCTCGCCGCGGCGAGCCGCCGGATCAGCGAGTTCGAGAGCCGGGTCGGCATGCGTGTATTCGAGCGGCAGGCGCGCGGCGTGCGCGTGGCCGCCGTGGCCGAGCCGCTGCTCGCGCGTATTCAGGCGCTGCTTGCCGCGTACGGCAATCTCGCCGGCGCAGTCGAAGACGTGCACCACGGCGTCACGGATCATCTGCATCTGCTTGCGAACAGCTCGGTCATCGCCGAATTCCTGCCGGCACTGCTCGCCAGCTTCACGGCGCAGCATCCCCGGGTGCGAGTGGAAGTGGAGGAGCTGTCCTCCTCGGAAATCGTGGAGGCCGTGCTTCAGCGCCGCGGCAGCATCGGCGCGCTGTGGGCGGACATCGGCACGCGCGGCCTCGTCGCGATCCCTTTCGGCGAGGACGAGCTCGTGCTGGTCGTGCCGCGCCGCCATGCGCTCGCGCGCCGGCGCTCAGTGCGGTTCGCCGATACGCTCAAGTTCGATTACGTGATGTTCGACACCGCGAGCCCGCTGTACCTGTGGCTCGCGCGCGAGGCCGCGCGGCACAACGCGCTGCTCAAAGGCAGGATTCAGGTCCGTGGTCTCGACGCCGTGTGCCGCATGGTCGAGGCGGGGCTGGGCATCGGCGTGGTGCCGCGGCGCGCCGCGGAGAGCTACGCGAAATCGATGGCGATCACATTCGTGCGACTGCGTGAACCCTGGGCGCGCCGGCAGTTCTGCATCGTCTATAGAAGCCCCGGGGAGCTCCCGCCGATCGAGCGCAGCTTTGTCGAGTTCGCGCAGCGGAAGGCGTCCGCCGCCGCCTGATCCGCCGCAGCCGGAGCCCGCCTAATGCGGGCGACGCAGCAGGGCGCGGAGCTCGTCCACGAAGATCCCGATCTGCGGCTCGCCGATGCAGTGATGCGTCATGACACGGAAGCGCCGCTCGCCGCGCGAGCCGATGCGGATGTTGCGCTCTTCCAGCGCCGCGACGAGCGTCTCGGTGGTCCAGCGCGGATCGGTGACTTCGAACAGCACGGTGTTCGTCTGCACCTGCTCCAGATCGACGTTCACGCCCGGAATCTCGCTCAATTGCCCGGCGAGCAGTCGCGCGTTGCGGTGATCGGCCCGGAATTGTTCCGGCATCTTCTTCAGCGCGATGATTCCCGCTGCGCTCAACCACGCGGGGCGGTGCATGGCGCCACCCAGCATCTGCCGGTAAACGCGTGCGCGCTCGACGAGCTCGCGCGAGGCGCAGAAGAGCGATCCGACCGGCGCGGCAAGGCCCTTGGCGAGACCGACCGCAACCCCGTCGGCGGGGCTGGCGAGATCGCGGACCGCAACGTTCAGCGCGATGGCCGAATTGAAAATGCGCGCGCCGTCTATGAATACCTTGGCGCCGGCGGCGTGCGCCGCATCGCATATCGCCTGCGTTTGCTGCGCGTTCCACACCGTGTTGCCGGCGCCGTTGTGCGGGTTCTCGAGGCAGACGAGGGAGGTGCGCGATATGAGCACCGACCACTGCCATTCCGGGTTGACCGTACGCGCCTGCGGGTCGTGGCGCAGGTAGGGCCGGATGTCTTCCGGCGTGAGCACGCCTCGAACGCCGCGCACCGGCCTGGGCACGAGCTGCGCGATCGCGGCGATTCCGCCGCGCTCCCGGTTGTAGATGTGCGCGTCCGTTTCGACGATGGCTTCCGTGCCGGGTCGGCCGAGGGTGAGGAGCCCGAGCAGGTTGGAGAGCGTGCCGCTCGGGCACAGGATCCCCGCCTCCATGCCCATCATCTCCGCGCCGAGCGCTTCCAGCTCTTCGGTCTGCGGGCATTCGCGCGCGAGGTCGGAGTACACGTAGCCCATCGAGCGCGCCACGTCGATCATTTCCTCGGTGGGCTGCGTGAACGCGTCGGTACGCAGCTCTATGAACGGCGCTGTCGTGGCCATGATGTTGTTTTCCCGCGGGGTCTGGTGAAGGCGGCAGTGTGGAGTGAAGCCGCCGGCGCAACAATCGCTATTTGGCGAAGCTAGCCTTCGCGATCCGCGAAGGCGACTAGCCCTTGAACACCACCGGTGCGAGCGTGTTCTGGTCGATCAGCACGTCGATCACCGCCGGCTTGCCGCTGTCGAACGCGCGCTGGATCGCGCCTTCGAGGTCGCCGGGGCTCTTCACCTGCTCGCCGTAGGCGCCGAAGACGCGCGCGAGCGCGCCGAAATCCGGGTTCCGATAATCGACCGCGAAGAAGCGGCCGCCGTAGTGCTCGTTCTGGAACGCGCGCTCGTTGCCGAGCCCCTGGTCGTTGAACACGACGTAGACGACCGGGATGTTCTCGCGCACCGCGGTCTCGAGCTCGCCGATGTTGCACATCGCGCCCATGTCACCGGACGCGCACAGCACCGGGCGCTCCGGGCAGGCGAGCTTCGCGCCGAGCGCGATCGGCAGCGACCCGCCGACGGACGCCCAGTCATCGATGCACATGAACGTGCCGGGCTCGTAGCTCTTGAAGTAGCTGCGCACGTGCTTGCCGCCGTTACCGGCGTCCACCACCAGCACGCCGTTCTTCGGCAGCACCTTGCGAATGCAGTGCGCGACGTATTGCGACTGTATCGGCTCGGCTTCGACGCGAAGCTCTGATTGAAGCTCGGCTTCGCCCTCCGCACGCGCTTTCGCCACGTCGACCCATGACTTCTTCAGCCCGGATTTCGTGACGCGTTCGCTGAGCCCGCGAATGAAGCTGATCGTCGAGCCCGTGACGCCCAGCGCCACGGGAAAGACGATGCCGATGTGACCCGGCGCGGCGGTGTGATGAACGATCTTCGCGTTTTCACTGAAGATGCCGTACTTGTACATCGTCGAGAACACGTCGAAGTGCGCGCCGATCGCGACGATCAGATCGGCCTTCGGCGCGGTCCGGTTCGCGCTGGAGAAGCCGTTGCGGCCGAGTGGCCCGAGCGCAAGCGCGTGTGACGTGGGGAACGCGTCCGGCGAATACTGCAGCGCCGCCACCGGAATGCCGGTGCGCTCGGCGAGCGCAGCGACCGCACTGGCGGCGCCGTCGTCGATCACGCCGCGTCCCACGACGAACAGGGGCCGCTCTGCCTGTGCAAGCAGTGCTGCCGCCTGGTCGAGCTGCTCGCCGGCACATGCGGGCAGGACCATGTTGCGGTATTGCGCGGGCTCGATCGGCTCGGGCTTCACGGGCTCGAGCAGGATCTCGCTCGAGGCGTCGATGTGCGTCGGCCCGCGCGGCTCGGTGAGCGCAACTCGAAAAGCCTTGCGCACGAACTCCTGCACCTTCGCGGGTGTGGGAATCGTCTGCGCCCATTTCGTGATCGGGCGCATGAAGGTGGTCTGATCGATGTCCTGAGTCGCGTCGCGGTCGCGCATGTGGCTTTCCTGCACGCCGCAGATGCTGATGAGCGGCACGTTGCCTTTGAATGCGGCGGCGATGCCGGTCGCGAGGTTCGTGAGGCCCGGACCTTCCGTTGCGGTGACCACCGCGGGCTCACGCCGCGCGCGGGCAAAGCCGTACGCCATGAACGCCGCGCCCTGCTCGTGGCGCGTCAGGATGAAGCGGATCTGCGGCGTGTCGCGCAGTGCGTCGAGGAACGCGAGGTTCTGCGTGCCGGGGATGCCGAACACGTGGTCGATGCCTTCGCGCAGCAGCCCATCCACGAGCGCGCGCGCAGCCGTTACGGTGTCAGCCCCGGAGTGATCTTTCGAATTCATGACTGTCCCTTGTGCGTCGTTCCGGCGAAGGCCGGGATCCAGTGTGTCTAATTCGTGATTCCCGCGGAGGCGGGAATCCAGAAAACTTTAAACCGTCGCCACCGGCGTCACCGGCGAACCCGCCGCGCCCGGCATACGCAGCGGCGGCGCCGTCAGCAGAAAACGGCTGCGGCCATTCTCGCGCAGCCACGCCGCGAGCTCGGTGAGATACCACAGCTCGCCGAGGTGAATGCCGAGCTTCACCAGGCAATGCTCGTGCAGCGGCAATTGCGGACCGCGGTGCCCGACCCGCGGGTCCACGCCGAGCGTGGAGGAGCGCTCCACGGCGAGGTTGTCGGCCGCGATCGCCGCGATGCCGCTGTCGGCGATCCATTCGAGGAGCCGCCGGTCGTAACCGTCGAGCACCGTGCACGCGGTGCGGATCGACGAATCGAGCTTGCCTTCGGCCTCGCGGATGAGCTGGCCCAGGCCCGTGTGGATGCAGACGATGTCGCCCTGTTCGATCGTCACGCGATCGTCGCGCATCACGCGCTCGATCATCTCGTAGGTCACGGCGACGCGCTCGTCGCCGAAGTGATGACGCAGATCGATCATCACCGCGCGGCCCTGCACACAGGTCTCGGCCATTTCAGCCGCGGAGACGTTGATCGCGCCGAGCGCCCCCTGCAATGCGCCGCCCTCGCGGTCGACGATGCGAAAGCCGTTGTACGACACCTTCTCGGGGACGCCGTCGCCGTCCGCGTCGAACACGGTGCCCTTGTGCGCAAAGGCATCCCAGTGCGTCGAGTACTGCGAGTACAGCATGATCGCTTCGTCCGAGCCGACGTCGGTGAAGCGCGGGTCTGTCTTCGACATCTCCAGATTGAAGTAGACGTCCTCGCCACGCTTCACCGGATGAAACACCGGCGGATAGCGATTCGGATTGAGCACGTTGCCGCCGGGCTTGTCGAGCGGGTGCGACAGGCAGAACACCTCCCCCGTTTTCACTTCCTGCAGCGCGCGTATGCGGCGATCGGCCGTGATGAGGTTCATGCGGCCGTGCTGATCGGCGTCGCCGAATTCGCCCCAGTTGGAGCCTTCGGGCCGATTCGTCCAGCGTTTGGTCAATGCGATTACCTCGTGTTTATTAGCCGTACGGTGCGTCAATGACGCACAGGCCGGTGTTGGTGCGCCACCGGCGCACCCTACGAAAATGCCCGGTACTTGTCGCTTGCGAGCAGACGCTCGATCTCGGCGCGCAAATCCGCGATGTCCCCCGCGTTCAGCGGCTCGAGCGCGCCCATTTCAGCGTTGAACCGCTCGCGCGTCGGCGGGATCTGGAGGAACGTGCCCCACTTCTGGATCGTCGCGTTTAGCGCGCGGCCGTAGAGATGGACGTGCAGCTCGTGGCGCCAGTTCCCGTTGTCGTTGTAATTGATGCGCCCGATCTCGATGCCTTTGCGCGTCAGCACCGTCTTCATCGCTTCGCCCGCCACCATCGTGAGCTTCATGAGCTCGACCGCGCGCTCGCGATCGAGCTGCGTGCGGTCCTCGACCGCCAGCTTCGGATTGATCACGATGTGGCCGCCATCCGCGCGCGTCACGTGCGGACGCTCGGGTGCGAGCAGCTCGAAGTGCCGTGCCTCGTAAATTAATGCCATGATTGATGCCTCCCCGGTCAGGCTACCAAAGGCTCACCATGAATGAAACCCGCTGCGCCCGGCCGCGTTTCGCGTACGTCGGCTGCTTCACGAGCGAGAAGCGCAAGGCGCGCGGCAGAGGCGTCGCCGTTTTCAGAATCGACCCGTCGAGCGGCGCGTGGACGCACGTGGACGCGTGCCAGCCGCTCCACAATCCGCACTATGTATGTCTCGACGGCACGCAGCGCTTTCTCTATTCGGCGCACGGCGACGCTTCCGAGGTCTGGTCGTACGCGATCGATGCGCAGAGCGGGCGGCTCACCCCGCTCAATTGCCAGCCGACCGGCGGCGACAACTCTTCCACGGTCGCGGTGCATGCATCGAACCGCTACCTCGTCGTCAGCACCGGTCCCGGCGTCGCCGTGTATCCGATCAACGCCGACGGCTCGCTCGCGCCGCGCGCCGACCTCGTCGTGCCCGCAGGCGAGCCGGGGCCGTGGCGCCGCGAGCAGCACGGGCCGCACCCGCATCAGGCGACCTTCGACCTGACCGGCCGCTACGTCGTGGTGCCGGACAAAGGGCTCGACAAGATCTTCGTTTTCCGCCTGGATGCCGAGCGCGGAAAGCTCGTAGCGTGCGATCCGCCGTTCACCAAAGCGCGCTACGGGGCCATACCGCGGCACATCACGTTCCATCCGCACGCTCCGTACGCGTACGTGATCAACGAGCAGGATTCGACAGTCAACGCATATCACTGGGATACCGCGCGCGGCGAGCTCACACCGTTCCAGCGCGTGCCCACGACGCCGACGAGTTACGTCGGCGACAACACGGGCGCCGAGATCGCCATCACGCCGTCGGGCAAATTCGTCTATGCGTCCAACCGGGGGCACGACACCATCGCGATCTTCGCGGTCGATCAAGCGAACGGCTCCGTCGAGCCGGTCGGCTGGGAATCGACGCAGGGCAGGAAGCCGCGGTTCTTCGGACCGGATCCGGACTGGCGCCATCTCTACGCGTGCAATGAAGACGGTCACACGATCGTCGAATTTGCGGTGGATCACGCGAGCGGCAGGCTCACGCCGACCGGGCAGATCATCGAAACGGGGAGTCCGACGTGCATCGCTTTCAAGACAAACTGACGATCGCTGCCTTCGCGGGGCTGACGGCTTTCGCCGCGCACGCCGCAGAGCCGGCATTTCCGACGAAGCCCGTGCGCGTGCTCGTGGGCTTCAGCCCCGGCGGCGGCACCGACGTCGCCGTTCGCATCATCGGCAAGAAGCTCTCCGAGCTGTGGGGGCAGCAGGTCGTAGTCGATAACCGCCCGGGCGCCGGGGGGCTGATCGCATTCGACATCGTCGCGAAGGCGAATCCGGATGGCTACACGCTGCTCGCGTCGAGCCCGAGCTTCGCGATTCAGCCGGGGCTCACGCCGAAGCTGCCCTACGATCCGATCCGCGATTTCGCGCCGATCACGATGGCCTCGGCATCGCCTTACGTGCTCGTCAGCAATCCCGCCGTCGAAGCGAAGACCGTGAAGGAGCTGATCGCACTGGCGAAAGCCAGTCCCGGCAAGCTCAACTATGCGTCCGGCGGCATCGGCAGCGCGCAGCATCTCGTGACGGAGCTCTTCCGATTGATGGCCGGCGTGAACCTCGTGCACGTGCCGTACAAAGGCGCGGTCAGCGTGCCGGACGTGATCGCCGGCCGTGTCCAGCTTCTGATGAGCGGCGTGCCGCAGTCGCTCGCGCACATCCAGGCCGGGCGGCTGCGCGCGCTCGGCGTCACCACACCGCAGCGCGCGCCGGTGCTGCCGAACGTGCCGACGATCGCCGAAGCGGGCGTGCCGGGCTACCAGGTGACGGTGTGGTACGGCATCTTCGCCACCGGCCGCACACCGCAGCCGGTGCTCGAGAAGCTCAATGCCGGGTTCGTGCAGGCGATCCGGTCTACGGACGTGCAGCAGCAGTTGAACGCCATGGGCCTCGCGGCCGTCGGCAATCCCGCCGCGGAGTTCACCGCGACCGTCCACAAGGAGATCAAGCAGTGGGCCGACGTGATCAAACGGGCGGGCGTAAAAGCCGAGTGACGACACGCATCGCCGGTGCTGTGTCATTGCGAGGCGGAGCCAATGCTCCGCCGCGGCAATCCCGTTGCGAACGTGGTTTGCGTGCGCCACGAGATCGCCACGCCGCGCCTGCTCGCGGCTCGCGATGACATAGCCCTACGACGCCGGAATCCCCAAAGACCATCATGGAAATTCGAAAATTATCAAACGCGCTCGGCGCCGAAGTGACGGGCATCGATCTGCGCGAGCTCGATGACCGCGCGTTCGAGCGCATCCTGAGCGCCTGGCACGAGCATCTCCTGCTCGTCTTCCGCGATCAGCATCTGGATTACGCCGACTACATCCGCTTCGGCTCGCGCTTCGGCCAGCTCGAGACTTATCTCCATGGCAATCGCGAGTACACGCACCCGGATCATCCGGAGATCTACTTCCTCACGAATCACGAGGTGAGCGGTAAGGCGTCGGAGACGCGCGACGTCGGTCGCGAATGGCACACCGATCAGTCGTACACCGCGCGCCCGCTGAAAGCGACGATGCTCTACTGCCGCGAGATCCCGGAGCATGGCGGCGACACGATGTTCTCGAACATGTACCTCGCGTTCGAGCGGCTGTCTCCGAAGCTTCAGTCCGTGCTCGAAGGCCTCGAAGCCGTGCACGACTTCACGAAACGTCTCGGCAATCTCGCGACGTACCTCGATCCCGAGAAGATCGTCGCGCGGCGTAAGAAAAGCCCGCCGGTCGCGCATCCGGTGGTACGCGTGCATCCCGAGACCGGGCGCAAGTCGCTCTACGTGAGCGAGGCGGTGACGACGCATTTCGTCGGCATGACGCGCGACGAGAGCGCCGGCCTGCTCCAGCACCTGTTCCAGCACTCGACACATCCCGAGCTCACGCACCGTCATCGCTGGCGGGTGAACGACGTCGCGATCTGGGACAACCGCTGCACGCTGCACTACGCGCTCAAGGATTTCGACCACGCGAGTCCGCGCCACATGGTCCGCATGGCGGTCCTCGGAACGCCGCTCGGGCGCGTGCTCACCGACGCCGCCGCCGCGTGATATCGTCTCTCGCGCCTCCCGAGCCGCGCACCTTTCTAAAGGAGATCGTGTGATGACGTTCGACCTCGTGATCCGCAATGGCACCGTCGTCGATGGCACCGGCAGCGCCCGTTACCGCGCCGACGTCGGCGTGGAGAACGGCCGCGTCAGCGCAATCGGCAAGCTCGAGGGTGATGCGCGGAATACGATCGACGCGGCCGGCAAGATCGTCGCCCCCGGTTTCGTCGATCCGCACACGCACTATGACGCGCAGATCACGTGGGACCGCGTGCTGTCCAGCTCCGCCGAGCATGGCGTCACCACCGTCGTCATGGGCAACTGCGGCGTCGGCATCGCGCCGTGCCGCGCACCCCAGCGCGGCCTCGTCACCGACGACCTCGTCACGGTCGAGGGCATCGACAAGGAAGTGCTGGTCGAGGGTATCTCCTGGGAGTGGGAATCGTTTCCCGAGTACCTCGACGCGGCGGAACGCCGCGGCTCCGGCATCAACCTTGCGTTCCTCGCGCCGCTTTCGCCATTCAGGACCTATGTGATCGGCAGCGATGCCAACGAGCGTGCGGCCAGCGAAAAAGAGACGCAGGCGATCGCGGCGCTGCTCCGCGAAGCCCTGCAGGCGGGGGCGTGGGGCTTCACGACGACGGCGAGCCGGCAGCACATCGGACACAGTGGCAAGCCGCTCGCGGCGCGTCTTGCGAGCCGCGAGGAGCTTGCCGCGTACGGCGCGGTGTTGAAGCGCCTCGAGCGCGGCGTCATCGAGCTCGCGCTCACGAAACGCTACGCCGAGCTCGCGGACGATGAAGAGGAGACGATCCGTTTCCTGCTCGACGCGAGTAACCGTCCGGTAACGTGGCTCTCGCTCAGCAATCTCGTGGAAAAGCCGGGCGCCACGAAGGAGATCCTCGACCGCGTCGCACCGCTCATCGACCGCGGCGGCATTCCGCAGATCATGACGCGCCCGTTCGTGTTCGACATGAACCTGCGGCGGCCTTTCATGTTCACGGAGATGAATTCGGCGAAAGCGCTGTTCGACGCGCCGTACGAGAAGCAGATGGCGATCTACGCGGACGCCGATTTCCGCAAGGCGTTCAAGGACGAGCTCAACCTCGGACGCAAGTGGGGCGGTGTCGTGAAGAACGCGATGGTCGTCGGCGTCGCGAGCCCGGAGTTGAAAAGGCACGAAGGCCGCACGGTGGGCGAGATCGCGGAAGAGCGGGGGCAGGACCCCAACGATGCGTTCTTCGATCTCGCGGTCGAAGACAATCTCCAGGTGAAGTTCGTCGTACCGCGGGCGAACACGAATCCGGCGGAGCTCGCGGACATGCTCAACGATTCGCGCACGATGATCGGGCTCTCCGACGGCGGTGCGCATCTCGACATGCTGTGCGAGACCGGCTACACGACCTGGCTGCTCGGCCACTGGGTGCGCGAAGAGCGCGCGCTCACGCTCGAGCGCGCGATCCAGCGCATCACCTCCGAGCCTGCCGACTTCTTCGGCTTCAAGGACCGCGGGCGCCTCAAAAAGGGCGGCGCGGCGGATATCGTCGTGTTCGACGAAAACACCGTCGGCTCACCGAAGCGGCCGTCCCCGGTGCAGGACCTGCCGGCGGGCGGCTCGCGGCTCTACGTCACGGCGCACGGCATTTCGCAGACGATCGTGAACGGTCAAGTGCTGTACGACCAGGGCCGCCACACCGGCGCGCTGCCGGGACGGGTGCTGCGCTCCGCATGACACTGATCGAATCCATCGCGGTCATGCAGGAGGAGATGACGCGCTGGCGCCGCGACATTCACGCGCATCCCGAGCTCGGCTTCGAGGAGACACGCACCTCCGACATCGTCGCCGACAAGCTGCGCGCGTTCGGCCTGGAAGTGCATCGCGGCATCGGCAGGACGGGCGTCGTGGGCGTGCTGCGGGCGGGCACCAGCACGCGATCCATTGGATTGCGCGCCGACATGGACGCGCTGCCGATCGTGGAAGCGAACACGTTCGAGCATCGCTCCGTCCACGAAGGGCGGATGCACGCGTGCGGGCACGACGGGCACACGACGATGCTGCTGGGGGCCGCGAAGTACCTCGCCGAGCGGCGCAACTTCGACGGCATCGTGAACTTCATCTTCCAGCCCGCGGAGGAAGGCATCGGCGGCGCGCGCGCGATGATCGCAGACGGCCTCTTCGAGCGCTTTCCCTGCGAGGCGATCTTCGGCATGCACAATCGTCCCGGGCTTCCCGTCGGCAAGTTCGCGGTGCGGGCGGGACCCATGATGGCGGGCGGCGCGTTCTTCGACATTCGGGTGAACGGCAAAGGCGCGCACGGCGCGCGTCCGGAGGCGGGCATCGATCCGGTGCTGGTGGCCTCGCATATCGCGGTCGCGCTGCAAAGCATCGTCTCGCGCAACGTGCGGCCGGTCGATCCGGCGGTGGTGTCGGTGACGAAGATCGAAGGCGGCGACGCTTATAACGTAATCCCGCAGACGGCGAAGCTCTCCGGGACCGCGCGCGCGTTCACGCGCGAGGTCCTCGATCTCGTCGAAACCAACATGCGGCGCGTCGCAAAGGGGACGGCCGAAGCCTTCGGCGCTGCCGCCGACGTCGATTTTCGCGTGACGTTCGCCCCGACGGTGAACGACGCGGCTCACGCCGATTTCGCGGCCAGCGTCTGCGCCGAGGTGGTCGGCGCGGAGAACGTGAGCCGCAATCCGAACCTGATCGTCGCGTCCGAGGATTTCTCGTTCATGCTCGAGCAGGTGCCGGGCTGCTACTTCAACATCGGCAACGGCGCCGGCGAGGGCGCGTGCGAAGTGCACAACCCGAGCTACGATTTCAACGACGATGCGCTCGCGCTCGGCGCGACCGTGTTCGCGCGCATCGTGGAGAAGCGGCTGGCGAGAAGCGGCTGAAGCCGCCACGGCGCCGGTCTGCGCGGGTCGATTTGTTTTTTCCCGGGAGGGGAAATGAAGACGAAGCTCGCACTGACGGTGTTCCTGTCGTTTGCACTCGGTCACGGCGCTGAGGCCGCGCAGAAAGCGGCGCCAGATCGCGATGCGGCAAGCTATCCCAGCCGCCCGATCCGCGTGATCGTTCCGCAGGCGCCCGGCGGCAGCAACGACATCATGGCGCGCTTCATCGGCGGCCACCTCGGGGAACGGCTCGGCCGGCAGATCGTCGTCGACAACCGTCCGGGCGCCGAAGGCATGATCGGCACCGACACCGTCGCGAAGGCGAATCCCGACGGTTACACGCTGCTGATGGCCTCCACGGCGTTCGTCATGAATCCCGCGGTGATCCGGAAGCTGCCGTACGATCCCATCAGGGACTTCGATTTCGTCGCGACCTTCGGCAAGGCGCCGGTCGTCATCACCGTCGGCCCGGCTGCGCAGGTGGCCACGTTGCAGGATCTCCTCACGCTCGCGAGGTCGAAGCCGAACTTCATCACGATGGCATCGGCCGGCGGCTTCATGCATTTTGTCTCCGCGATGTTCCGCAGCCATGCGGGCATCAAGGCGGAGATCGCGCTCTACAAAGGCGGCGCGCCGGCGCTGATCGACGTGATGTCGGGACAGGCGCACGTCGCCGTCGCGACGATCCCGACCTCCGGCCCGCATATCCGCTCGGGCAAGGTCAAGGCGCTCGCCGTCGGCGCGGCGAAGCGCGCGTCGGGGATGCCCGAAGTGCCGACCGCGGCCGAGGCGGGACTGCCCGGTTACGAAGCCGAGATCTGGTGGGCGTGGGCGGCCACGGGCGGTACGCCGCAGCCAGTCATTCAGAAGCTCAATGCCGAAATCAACGCGATCCTGCGCACGCCCGAGACCGCGAAGCGCTTCGCCGTCGAGAGCGCCGAGGTCGATCCGAAGACGCCGGCCGAAATCCGTAAGATGATTCCGGCCGACCTCGCGAAATGGGAGAAGGTCGCGCGCGACGCTGGGATGTCGAAGCAATGAAAGCGACTTGCGCGGCCGGGGCGATGCTGCTCGCGGCGTGCTCCGGTGCGTGGGGCGCGAGCGCGAAACCGGAAGGCTATCCGGCCCGGCCGATCCGGCTGATCGTCGGTTTTACGCCCGGCGGCAGCGACGACCTCGTTGGCCGGCTCGCGGCGGGCCGCTTCTCGGAGCGGCTCGGCCAGAGCGTGATCGTGGACAACCGTCCGGGCGCCGGCGGAAACGTGGGCGCGGAGATCACCGCGCGCTCGACGCCGGACGGCTATACGCTGTCCTCCGTCGGCAGCATCACGCTCGCGTCCAGCCCCAGCCTCTATCCGAAGCTCGGCTACGACCCGCTGAAGGATTTCACGTTCATCTCGCGCGTGGCAATCGGGGCCAACGTGCTGTTCGCGCAGCTCTCGCTGCCCGCGAAATCGGTGAAGGAGCTGATCGCGCTCGCGCGCGCCAAACCGAAATCGATCGGCTACGGCACGCCGGGCGTCGCGAGCCTCGGCCACCTGGCGGTGGAGCTCCTTCAGAGCACGACGAAAACGCAGCTCGTGCACGTGCCATACAAGGGCCCCGCTGCGGCAGTGACCGCCGTGCTCGGCGGCGAAGTGCCGGTCGGCATCGGCGCGAGCACCGCGGTGATCCCGATGATCCAGGCGAAGCGCGTGCAGCCGCTCGCGGTCACCAGCGCGAAGCGGCTCGGTCCGCTGCCGAACGTGCCGACCGTCGCCGAAGGCGGCTTCAGCGGGTTCGAGGTGACGAACAACCACGGCATTCTCGGCCCCGCCGGCGTGGCTGCGCCGATCGTGAAGCTGCTCAATGCCGAGATTCAGGGCCTGCTGCAGACGGAAGAGGCGCGCGCGAAGCTCGCGAGCTACGGCCTGGAAGTTGCCGGCAGCACGCCGGAAGAGTTCCGGCGCATCGTCCAGTCCGAGTTTTCGCGCTGGACGCGCGTCATCCGCGAAGCGGGCATTGTCGTCAAATAGGTAACGACGTTCTAACGTCATTCCGCGGCAGCCGGATTGTCTTCGCGAGCCGCGAACAGCCGCGGCGTGGCGATCTCGTGGCGCACGCGAAAAAACACGTTCGCAACGGGATGCCGCGGCGGATCACAGGCTCCGCCTGGCAATGACACAGAAGCGGCAGGCGGGAATCCATGTCGATTCGTGCCTGTCCCATTCGACTAAGCATGGATCCCTCAACAACAGGAGCAAGGACATGCCGAATTACGTGGATGGCTTCGTGGTGCCGGTGCCCAAGAAGAACCGCGATGCGTACCGGCGCATGGCGCGCAAGGCATCGAAGGTGTGGCGCGAGCACGGCGCGCTCGAGTTCGTCGAAACCTGGGCCGACGACGTGAAGCCGGGGAAAGTCACGTCGTTTCCCCAGAGCGTCAAGCTGAAGAAGGACGAGGCAGTGGTGTTCTCCTACATCGTCTACAAGTCGCGCGCGGACCGCGATCGCGTGCTGAAGAAGGTGATGGCCGATCCGCGGCTGAAGGACATGATGGATCCGAAGGACATGCCGTTCGACGCGAAACGCATGATCTACGGCGGGTTCAAGGTGATCGTGCAGGCCTAGCGTCCTGACGCCGAAGCTCGCGGAACGTCACCCCCGCGAAGGCGGCGGTCCAGGGCGCGAGCGCTTGTTCTGGATTCCCGCCTTCGCGGGAATGAGGACGTCCACTACAAACTTAGACTGTCCATTTCAGGTCTGAAGCCAGAAGGTGACCGGACCGTCATTCGTGAGGGTCACCTTCATATCGGCGCCGAAGACGCCGGCGGCGACCGGACTGTGCGTTGCGCGCGCCTGGCGCAGCACATAGTCGAACAGCCGCCGGCCTTCTTCGGGGCTGGCGGCCGATGAGAAGCCCGGGCGCGTCCCCTTGTTCGTGTCGGCGGCGAGCGTGAACTGCGGAACGAGCAGGAGCCCGCCTGCGATGTCGCGCACCGACAGGTTCATCTTGCCTCCGGCGTCGGGGAAGACGCGATAGCCGAGCAGCCGCTCGAGCAGGCGGTCGGCTTCACCTTCCGTATCGTCGCGTTCGACGCCGATCAGCACCAGCAATCCGCGTTCGATGGCGCCGACGCAGGCGCCCTCGACGTTCACCTGCGCGCGGCTCACCCGCTGGAGCAGCCCGATCACCTATTTCTTGCCGGCGCCCGAAACCTGCACGACTTTCGCCCACTTGGCTTTTTCGTCGCGCATGTGCGCGGCGAACTGCTCGGGCGTGCTGCCGCTCACGACAATGGCGCCGTCGCGCACGAGCCGCGTGCGCAAATCCGGCACCTGCATCGCGGCGGCGAGCGCCTTGTCGAGCTGATCGAGGATGCGCTTCGGGGTGGCGGCCGGCGCGAGCACGCCGTACCACTGGAACGCGGAGTATCCCGGCAGCGTTTCTGCGATCGGCGTGAACTCCGGGAAATCCGGCGCGCGTTCCGGCAGCGTGATTCCGAGTACGCGCAGCCGTCCGGCCCGCGCCTGCGGCAGAGAGGCCGATATCGGTAGTATCGTGACCGGCGATTCGCCCGTGATGGCGCCCACCACCGCCGGACCGGTGCCGCCCGAATAAGGTACGTGCAGCAGATTCACCTTGGCCATCATCTTGAAGAGCTCGGTATTGAGGTGCGACGACGAGCCGACACCGCCAGATGAGTAGTTGAGCTCGCCCGGACGCGACCGCGCGAGCGCGATCAGCTCCTTCACGCTTTTCACCGGCAACGACGGATGCACCGCCAGCAGGCTCGGCTCGCGCGTGAGCAGCGTGACCGGCGCGAAATCCTTCAGCGGATCGACCGGCTGGTTGGGATAGAGCTCCAGGCTCATCACGATGTTCGCGGCGGTGAAGAAGAGCGTGTGCCCGTCCGGCGGCGACTTCGTCACGAGCTCCGCGGCGATGTAACCGCCGCCGCCGACGCGGTTGTCGATGATGATGCGCTGGTTCAGCCTCTGCTCGACCTGCGGCATGATCACGCGCGCCATGATATCGGTGCCGCCGCCGGGCGCGAACGGGACGACCATGCGGATGGGCTTGGTCGGGTAGGCTTGCCCCGCGGCGTCGCCAGCTGCGAAGGTCAGCAACGCAAGCGATACAACGAAAACCCGCGATCCCGTTTTCATGTCGATCCTCCTCCAAGCATCATTCGAAACACGAAGCCTGCCCCGGCATGTTTTAGGCCGGGGGCGGGAATCCAGAACGCTCAAGCACCGACTCCGCGATCTGCAGCCGCGTCGCGATCCACACCTCAGCCATCTTCGTCGCCGTCTCGACGATCTTCTCGTAGAGATAGGCGCCATGCGGCCGCCCGAAAATGTGCGCGTGCGCCGTGACGTCGACGATGACCGGCCCTTCGCGACGCTCGTCGATGCGCTTCAGGTGCTCTTCGAACGTGTCGAGCATCGCGCGCGGGGGCGCGCCGTACTTCATCGACGGCATGTCGTTCACGTCGGTTGACAGCGGAATCGCGACGATCCTGCGGCCGCCGAACGCCTGCACGTACGGCAGGTCGTCGTCGAAGACGTCGCCGTACCACGTGTAGCCGGCCTCGGCGAGCAGGCGCGGCGTATTCGGGCTGGGCGTGCCACGCGGGCTGAGCCAGCCCCTGACCGGTTTGCCCGAGACGTTCTGGAGGAGATCCGTGCAGCGCCGAATGTTCGCGCGCTCCTGATCTTCCGAGAGCAGCGCGGGAATCACGTCCATCGCGTACGAGTGCGACAGGATTTCGTGGCCTGCGTCGCCGACCGCCTTCACCGCCGCCGGTGTGCGCTCCGCCAGGATCGCGCTCACCATCACGTTCGATTTCGCGCCGTGACGCGCGAACGCATCCAGCAGGCGGTAGATGCCGCGCTTCGCGCCGTACGCCGCCCACGAGATCGCCATGTTGTCGAGCACGCCGGCCGGCAGCGGATTGCCCATCGGGCTGATCCCCGGCGCCTTGCCGTCCGACCACGCTTCGAGGCAGACGTTGAAGACGACGGCGATGCGTTTGTCGCCGGGCCAGAGCCAGTTCATTGCTTCCCCTCACCCTAACCCTCTCCCCGCTGCCGCGGGGCGAGGGGACTTATCTATTCCAGCCGCAGTCCGATCGCTTTCACGACCTTGGCGTACTTCTCCGTCTCGCTGCGCAGATACCCCGCCGCCTGCTCGGGCGTGCTTGGCGCCGGCTCGACACCCATGCCGGCGTAGCGCTCGCGGATGTCGGGGGCGTTCAGCGCTTTCACGACGCCGTCGTTCAGCCGCGCGATGACCTCTCTCGGCGTGGCGCTCGGCACGACCAGCATGCCCCACAGGATGTGCTCGTAGCCGGCGACCCCGGCCTCCGCGATCGTCGGCACGTCGGGCAGCACCCGCGCGCGCTTCGCCCCGGTCACGCCGAGCGCCCGCACGCGTCCGTTCTTCACGAACGGGATCGACACCGGCAGGCCGGCGAAATACATCGCCACCTCACCGGTCGCCACGTCACCGATCGCCTGCGGCCCGCCCTTGTACGTGATGTGCACCATCTTGAGCCCGGTCATGTACATGAAGAGCTCGGCCGCGAGATGGTCGGAGTTGCCGTGGCCGGTGGAGGAGAAGTTGAGCTGACCCGGCCGCGGCTTCATGAAGGCGATCAGCTCCTTCACGTGCTTCGCGGGCAGCGACGGATGCACGACGAGGATGTGCGGCGTGGCGCTCACTTGTGCCACCGGCGCGAAATCGCGCAGGGCGTTGAAATTGAGCTTCACGTACGCGGTCGCTCCCGTCGCGAGGCCGGCGTTCGCGAGAAGCACGGTGTAGCCGTCAGGCGGAGATTTCGAAACGATTTCCGCCGCGATGTTCGCGCCGGCGCCGGGACGATTGTCCACGACCACCAGCTGACCGATGCCTTCGCCGAGCTTCGTCGCGAGCACGCGTCCGATGAGATCGGTGGTGCTGCCCGCGGAGAATCCGACCACGATGCGAACGGGCTTCGCGGGGTAACCCTGGCTCCACGCCGGTGACGCGGCCATCAACGTCATTCCCGCGCAGGCGGGAACCCAGAACAATGCTTTCAATGCGTTGCTGGATCCCGGCCTCCGCCGGGACGACGGGTAGCGCTTCATTATTCGTCCCCCCTTTGCGGCTATTATCCATCAATGCTCTCGGTCCTCTCGCTCCTCGAAACGCGCGTGCTCGGCGTGCTCATGGAGAAGGAGCGCACCGTGCCCGACAGCTATCCGATGACGCTCAACGCGCTCGTCGCCGGCTGCAATCAGAAGACGAGCCGCGATCCGATCATCAGCGCGACCGAAAGCGAGGTGCAGGCCGCGATCGACAGCCTGAAGTCGATGTCCCTCGTGATCGAATCGAGCGGCGGCCGCGTCGCGCGCTACAGCCACAACTTCGAGCGCGTGGTGCAGGTGCCACGCCAGGCCGCGGCGATCCTCGCCGTGCTCATGCTGCGCGGCCCGCAGACAGCGGGCGAGCTGCGGATCAACTGTGAGCGGCTGTACGCGTTCGCCGACATCTCATCGGTCGAGGCGTTCCTGCGCGAGCTGGCGGAGCGTCCCGCGGGCGCACTGGTGAAGGAGCTTCCGCGTCAGGCCGGTGCACGCGAGAATCGGTGGGTGCACCTCCTGTCGGGAGAGCCGGCCGTCCAGCAGGCGGCAGCCGCGCCCGCGGCGAGCGGCGTGGATCTCGGCACGAACGAGCTCGCAGCGATGAAAGCGAACATCGCGCGGCTCGAGAGCGAAATGGACGAGCTGAAGGCGCTGCTCGCGAAAGTATGCGCGGAGCTGGGGATAACTAAATAGATGTTCTGGACCCCGGCCTCCGCCGGGGCGACGAACAGCACGAGGAGAACGAATGACGTATGTAACGCCGTCATCCCGGCGCGGGCCGGAACCCAGACCGAAGTATTTTCTGCCGCGCGCGGTGGCGTGTGTTGCCGCGGTCGCAGTCACTGCCGCCGCTATGCCCAGCTTCGCGCAGGCGCTGCCGAAGCAGGTGAGACTGATGGTCGGCTTCGCCGCCGGCGGCGCGAGCGACATCACCGCGCGCATGGTCGCGCCGAAGATTGCCGAAGCGCTGGGCGTGCCGGTCATCGTCGAGAACCGCGGCGGCTCCGGCGGCATGATCGCGACGGACATGGTCGCGAAGTCGCCGCCCGACGGCTCGACGCTGCTGCTCATGCCCGCGGCCGATACGGTGCAGCCCGCCGTGCGGCGCAAGCTCCCTTACGATCTCGAGCGTGACTTCGCGCCGGTGTCGCGCATCGTCACCGGCCCGTGGTTCCTGATCGTTCACCCGACAGTGCCCGCGCGCAACGTCAAGGAGCTGGTCGCGCTGGCGAAATCGCATCCCGGCAAGCTCAATTACGCGACCTCCGGCGTCGGCAGCTCCGCGCACATGTCGACGCTGGTATTCAGCGGGCTCGCGAACGTCTCGCTCGTGCACGTGCCGTATAAAGGGACGTCGGATGGCGTCACCGCGACGGCGGCAGGCGAGACGGACATGATCTTCGCGAGCATCCCGGCGTCGCTGCCGCTGCTTTCCGCGAAGAAGGTGCGCGCGCTGGGTGTGAGCACCCGCGAGCGCACCGTGCTCGCGCCCGACATGCCGACGCTGCATGAATCCGGTGTTCCCGGTTACGACCGCTCGGGCTGGTACGGCATCCTCGCGCCGGCGGCCGTGCCGCGCGATTTCGTGACGCGGCTGAACGCGATCATCGTCAAGGTCGCGAACACGCGCGAGATGAAGGAAGCGTTCAACCGGCAGGGACTCGAGACCGCTACGACGACGCCCGAGGAATTCGCGCGCTTCATCCGTTCGGAGGTCGCGCAGAACGTGAAGGCCGTACAGAAAGCCGGCGTCAAGATCGACTAGACCATCGCGTTCTCGAACTGGCGCCAGTTGGCGGCATCGACGATCTCGACCGGCAGCAGGATCTCGTGCGGCAGAGACTCGCCGCGCAGCAGCTTCACCGCGGCTTCGGCCGCGACGGCGGCGATTTTCGCTGCGTTGAAGTCGGCGGTCGCGAGGAGCTTGCCCGAGCGGATCGCCCCGATCGCTTCCGGCGTCGCATTGACGCTCACGATGAGCGCGCGCCGCGCCGCGTGCTCCAGCGCCGTGATCGCGCCCGCCGCCATGTCGTGATTGGCGGCCAGCACGCCGTCGATCTGCGGACACTCGCGCAGCAGCGCTTCCATCGCTTCGCGTCCCTGCTTCTCGAGAAACGCGCCGTTGCGTCGGCCCACGATCCGGATCCCCGCATGCCGCCGCGCATTGTCCAGAAACGCCCGCACGCGGGCGGCCCCGGTCGCGGCGCCGGGCGTGCCTTCGAGCACGGCCACGTTGCCGCGCCCGCCCAGCTCACCGAACAGGCGCTCGCTCACGCGCGTGCCGATGTCGTAATCGTCGGCGCCGACGAAGCACGCGTAATCGTCCGGATTGCGCATGCGGTTGATGAAGTTCACGATGGGCACGCCTTGCGCTTTCACCCTGCGTATCGCGCCGTCGATCGCGGTCTCGTGGACGGGGTTGAAGACGAACGCATCGGGCCGCTGCCCGAGCGCTTCGTCGATGAGTGCGATCTGCTGCTCGATGTCGTCCGGCTTTTCGGGTACGTAGTGGATGACGCGTACCCCAAGCCGGACGGCGGCCCGGTCGGCCGCGAGGCGCGCGAGCTTGTAGGCCGGATTCAGAAGATTCTTCGTGAAGACCGCGAGCGTCGGGGCGGAAGACATTCACGTATCCTCGCATGGAAGGTGAAGAGAAGATGCAGCGTATCGGAATACTGACGAGCGGTGGCGACGCGCCGGGGATGAACGCGGCGGTGCGGGCCGCGACGCGCGCGGCGCTCGCGCGCGGCTGGGAGGTTTACGGCGTGCGCAACGGCTTCGCGGGGCTGTTACAGAACACGATGGACCCGCTGCACGCACGCGACGTCGGCGGCATCATCCAGCGCGGCGGCACCGTGCTCGGCAGCGCGCGCTCGCCGGAGTTCCAGCAGGAATCCGGGCGCGCCAAAGCACTGGCGAACGTGCGGCGGCGGGGTATCGACGCGCTGATCGTGATCGGCGGCAACGGCACGCAGAGCGGCTCCTTCAGCCTGCACGAAGCCGGGTTTCCGGTGGTGGGCGTGGCTTCGACGATCGACAACGATCTCTACGGCACCGACATCACGATCGGAGTCGATACCGCCGTCAACATCACGCTGGAGGCGATCGATCGCCTGCGCACCACCGCGTCGTCCCATCAGCGCGCTTTTCTGGTGGAGACGATGGGCCGCAACTGCGGGTACATCGCGCTCATGACCGGCATCGCGGGCGGCGCCGAAGTGATCGTGACGCCCGAATGCGAGATGGAGCCGGACGAAGTAATCGAGCGCCTCGCCGCGGCGTACACACGGGGTAAGACGCACGCGCTCGTCGTCGTCGCGGAAGGCGCCAAGCACGGTGCCCGCATGCTGATGGATTACTTCAGGGACCACCGCGCAACGATCGGCTTCGGCCTTCGCCTCACCACGCTGGGTCACGTCGTGCGCGGCGGCGTGCCGACGGCGGCCGACCGCGTGCTCGCGACGCGGCTCGGCGCGGCGGCCGTCGATCAGCTCGCGACCGGCACGACCGGCGTGCTGATGGGCATGCAATGCAACGCGGTGTCGGCGACGCCGCTCGCCGAGATCGCGGGCCGCACGAAGCCGATGGATTGCGCGATGCTGGAGCTCGCGCGGGTGCTCGCACAGTAGCCGCAACGTCGTCCCCGCGTAGGCGGGGACCCAGAACCGTTCTGGATTCCCGCCTTCGCGGGAATGACGAATGAGGCCGCCTTCGCGGGGACGACGGCTTCTCTGGCGTCAGGCCGCTGAGGCCGTCGTCACCTCGCGCGTGAGCGGCTGAGCCGGCGTCTCGATGCCGTACAGCCGCGCGCAGTTATCCCACAGGATGTCGCGCCGCTGTTCGTCGGTGAGCGGCAGCCCGAGGAACTGCGACACGGCCTCCGGAAACGCGCCGTCGCTGTGCGGGTAGTCGCTGGAGACGACGAAGTACTCCGACCCCATTTTGTTGATGACGTCCACCGCCGGCTCTTCGTCGACGTCGAGCGCGATGTAGCACTGGCGCCTGAAGTACTCGCTCGGCAGCATCGAAAGCTGGTTCTCGCAGCCCGGGCCGTATTTCTCCCAGTGGTCGTCGAGGCGCCACAGCCACCAGTACACCCAGCCCGCCGTGCCTTCGAGGAACGCGCAGCGCAGCTTCGGGTGCCGTTCGAGGATGCCGCCGGTCGTCATGCTGGCGATCGCGCCCATCAGCTCCACCGGATTGCGTATTGCGTGCGCGATCGGGAAGAAGTTCGCATGGCCGACGTAGCGCTGCCCCATGTCGTCCTTGAGTGATGAGTTGCCCGTCGGATGGAAACCGATCGGCACGTCGAGACGCTCGAGCTCGCGCCACAGCGGCTCGCAGGCTTCATCGTGCAGGTGCTGGCCGTGGACCGGGTTCGGCGTGCCGATCACCGCGACCGCCCCGAGCTTTTCCACGCAGCGCCGCGCTTCCTCGACCGCGAGTCCCACGTCGTGCATCGCGATCTGCGCCGCGAACTTGAGCCGCTGCGGATCTTCCTTGCAGTAGTCGTGCGCCCAGTTGTTGTATGCGCGCGCGAGCGCGGCGGCATAGTCGGGCTTCAGATCGTCGTGACACAGGATCTGCCGGCCGCGCGTGCCGTACATGACCGCGACGTCGATGCCTTCGATGTCCATCGCGGTGAGCGTGGATCCCGCGTCGAACCCGCGCGCTTTCGCGACGCTGAAGTGCGGATGCCGCGCGCGGCTGCGGCGGCGCAGCTCGCGGCTCGACGCCTGCGCGCCATCGGACTTCGCGAACGACGGAATCGTCAGGCCCTGCACCTCCATCGTCCGGATCGAATCGGCGCTGCCTTTGTCCTCGGGCGTCGGCGTCAGCTCCTTCTTGTGCCCGCCGAAAAACCTTGGCGCATCCTTGCGGTACGGCTCGTCGAGATAGCGCGCCCACAAGTCGTCGGGCTCGTTGAAATGCATGTCGCTGTCGATGATCAGATAGCCTTCGCGTGCCATACGCCCTCCTATGTGAGAACCGCGGTCTTCTTGCGTTCGATCAGACCGAAATCGATTTTCGCGCCGAGTCCCGGCCCGTCGGGCAGCCGCACCATGCCGCTTTTGTCGACCGTGAGATCCTCGGCAAGCCCGTATTTCTGCGTCTTGTCCGGCAGCAGCACCTCGAAAAATTCCGTATTCGGGATCGCCATGATCACGTGCACGTTGGCGACGTTGTTGAGCGAGTTGCCGCCGTGGTGCACTTCGAGATTCATGTGGAAGGCTTCGGCAAGGTGCGCCGTTTTTACCAGCGCCGTGATGCCGCCCTTCACCGCGACGTCGCCGCGGAGGAAATCGGTCGCCTGCATCGTGATCCACGGCGCGAACGCCTGGAAGCCGCCGGGCGCGTACTCGGTGGCGAGGATCGGTATGTCGAGCTTCTGCCGGAGCTTCACGTAATTCGTGATGTCATCGGCGTCGAGCGGGTCTTCGTACCAGTAGAAGCCGAAATCTTCGATCGCACGCCCGACGCGCAGCGCTTCCACGTAGTTGTACGACCACGTGCTGTCGAGCATGAGCCGGTAGCTGTCGCCGACCGCTTTACGCACGTGACGGCAGATCTCGATGTCCTGCTGCCACGCCGCCGGCGGATGGATCTTGTACGCGTGGAAGCCCGCCTCGCGGATGCGCACTGCCTCGTCCGCATACGCTTCCTTCGACGGCAGCACCTCCGAGCTGGCGTAGGCGGGGATCGCGTCGCGGAAGCTTCCGAGCAGCCGATGGATCGGCAGCCCGGCCGCTTTACCTGCGATGTCCCACAACGCGACGTCGACCGCGCCGATGCAGCGCAGCGTCGTGTTCCGATTGCGCGCCCACATCTGCTGGTAGAGCCGCTCGCGCTCGAGCGGGTCCTGCCCCATGACGATCGGCTTCAGGAACCGGATCAGCGACTCCGCGTCGTAATTCGCGCCGCGGCTCGACGAGCCGAGGAACGAGTGGCCGATCACGCCATCGTCGGTCGTGATCTGCACCAGCCCCAACTGGCTGCTGCCGCCCGGCATCTTTCCGGTGTGCCGTCCGAACTGGCGCGGCGGCAGGTCATCCCAGGCGAAGAGCGTGATCGTGAGGTCGGTGATCTTCATGCGGAGGAGATTACTTCAGTCTGATCTTCGCGGCGGCCACCGTTTTTTCCAGAGCGGCGTAGTCGCGCGCGAACTTCGCCTTGAACTCTTCGGGCGTCGCAGGCGGCGCCGCTTCGGCGCCATCGGCCGCGAGCACCTTGCGCGTCTCGGGCGTATGCATGACTGCGATGACCGTCGCGTTGACTTTGTCGATCGCGCTGCGCGGCGTGCCGGCGGGTGCGAATAACCCGTAGCTGTTCGTGAGCTCGTAGCCCGGCAGGACGGCTTCGGACAACGTCGGCACATCGGGATAGACCTGCACGCGCTTGGGCCCGGTGACAGCGAGCGCCTTCAACTTGCCGTTCTTGATGTGCGTGCCCGCCGTGATGGTGGTCGTGATCACCATCTGGATCTGCCCGCTCATCGCGTCGATGACCGCCGGTGCGCCGCCCTTGTAGGGCACGTGCAGCACGTTGATGCCCGCGGCTGCGATGAGGCGCTCCCAGCCGATGTGCAGCGTGGTGCCCACACCGGGTGTCCCGAAGCTCAGTGCGCCGGGCTTCGCGCGCGCATGATCGATCAGCTCTTTGATCGACGAGGCCGGCACCGACGGGTTCACCACGAGGATGTACGGCTGTGTCGTCAGCCGCACGATCGGCTCGAACGCGCTGCGCACGTCGTAGCGGTGGCGTTTGAAGATGCCGTTCAACATCAGCGTCTCGGATGCGCAGAGCAGCGTGTAGCCGTCAGGGGTTGCCTGCTGCACGATGTCGGTGCCGAGCACCGTCCCGCCGCCAGGACGATTGTCGACGACGAAGGTCTGCCCGATGCGTTCGCTCAGACGCTGTGCGGCGACGCGCGTCATCGTATCGAGTCCGCCGCCCGGCGCAATGCCGACGACGACGCGCACGGGACGCGCCGGATAGTCGGCGGCGCGTTGCTCGGCGATGACAGGGACGGTGAAACACAGGAAGCTCGTAAACGCGACGATCTGACGGCAGGCAGTCATTTGCGTGTCCTCCTCGCGTGACTGTGTCCCTCCCTGGTGAGTGGACGTGTCGTTGTTCGCGAAGCGTCGCTCTCGTCGTTCGAGCTCGCGGCTATCATAGCAGCGCGATGAAAACCAACATTTCGGTTCTCACGGCGGTTGTGTGCGCTGCGACATGGGCGCCGCAATGGGCCTGCGCGCAACGTGCGGCAACGAGTGCGGCGCAGGAATTTCCGGTGAGGCCGATCCGCATGATCGTCGGCTTCTCGGCTGGCGGCGGCTCCGATTTCGCGGCGCGCATCGCGGGGCAGAAGCTGTCCGAGGCCCTGGGACAATCGGTCGTGATCGACAACCGCACCGGCGCGAACGGCGCGATCGCGGCGGAGCTCGCGGCGAAGGCGCCGGCCGACGGCTACACGCTCATGATGCTCGCGATCGCGCAGGCGATCGGCGCGGCGCACGGCACGAAGCTGCCGTACGACGTGCTGCGCGACTTCACCGCCGTGAGCCAGATCACGCAGCAGCCGTATCTCGTCGTCGTCACGAATGCGCTTGCGGTGCGCACGACCGAAGAGCTGATCGCGCTCGCGAAGGCGAAGCCGGGGCAGCTCGCGTACGCGTCCACCGGTGTCGGCGGCTCGAACCACCTTGCGACCGAGCTTTTCAGCGGCGCCGCCGGCGTACGCATGCTGCACGTGCCGTACAAGGGGCCGCCGCCGGCGCTCGCCGACGTGGTGTCAGGTCAGGTGCAGGTCATGTTCTCGAGCATCGTCACGGGGCTGCCGCTGGCGCGCGCGGGACGGCTGCGTCCGATTGCGGTGACCTCGCTCAAGCGTTCCGCTGCGATCCCTGAGATCCCGGCGCTCGCCGAAACGATCAAGGGCTTCGAAGCGATCGGCTGGTACGGCATCCTCGCGCCTGCTAAAACGCCTGCGTCGATCGTCGAGCGCATCGCGGCCGTCCTGATGAAAAGCATGCAGGCGCCGGACGTGAAGCAGCGCGTCGCCACGGACGGCTCCGAAGCGGTCGGCAGCTCGCCGCGCGAGTTCCAGGCCTTCCTCGCGCGCGAGATGACGCGCTTCCGCAAAGTCATTCGGGAGGCCGGCATCAAGCCGGAGTGATCGGGGTTCGTAGGGTGCGCCGATGGCGCACCGACTAGGCCGTGGGCCGCGTCGCGAATCCCGCCAGCACGGCAGTCACCGCGAGCAGCACCATCGCGCTCAGCGCGAGCGACCAGTGGATGCCGATGAGGCTGCCGAGGATGCCGACCGTCACGCCCGAGAACGCGCGCAATCCCAGCGCGGACATCGAGTAGAGCCCGATCACGCGTCCCCGGATCTCGTGCGGCGCCTCGATCTGCACGAGCGTCTGCGCCATCGCGGAAAACGCGAGCTGTAGAAACCCGGCGACGAACAGCAGCGCGAACGCGAGCGCATAGCTCTGGCTCGCGGCGAAGCCGACGATCGCGGCACACCACAGCATCGCGAGCACGAATGCCGTGCGCGTGCGGGGCTGAAGCAGCCCGCGGCTCTCGAGCACGAAACCTGCGATGAGCGCGCCCGCGGCGTCTGCCGCGAGCAACATGCTGTAGGCGACGCCTGCGTCGCCGTGGCCGAGGTGCTCCGCGAATTCCGGCATCTGCGCCTGGTAGGCATTGCCGACGCAGAGCGAGGCGACGCCGGCAAGCAGCGTCATCGACACGATCGTGCGGTTGCCCGCGACATCGCGCATCGTCGTCCAGATATCCGCAAACCCGCGCACCGCGCGTGCGGCCCTGCTGGCGACGCCGCTGAACTTCGGTCCGTAAGGCGCTTTCCACAGCCACCACAGCAGCGGAACGTAAAACACGATATTGACGAAGAGTCCCCATGTCGGCCCGACCGCGAGCATGAGCACGCTGCCTACGGCAGGCCCGAAGAGAAGGCCGAGCCAGCGCGCCGTCGCATTGAGCCGCACGGCGGACGAGAGGATTTTCGGCTGCACGATGTACTGCACCAGGAGCTGGCTCGCAGGTCCCCACAGCACCCCCGCGAAACCGTGGATCACCAGCAGCACCATCGCGTGCCACATCTCCAGCGTATCGGTGACGAAGAAGTAGCCCCAGCCGGCCGATGCGACGATGAAGCACAGCATGCCGAGCTGGATGATGCGACGCGGATCGAAGCGGTCGGCGAGGGCGCCGGCATAGACCGAGAACAACAGGAACGGCACCCAGTGCGACACCACCGCGAAGCCCGCGAGCGACTGGGAGTGAAACTTCTGGAACATCACCCAGTAGCTGATGACGTGCTCGATGCTGTCCGCCATCATCGCGAGCGCGGAGGCGAGGAAGTAGATGCGGAACGCCGGATCGCGCAGCGCGGGGAACGAAAGATCCGCGGTCGTGTCGGTGCGTGGCTGCGCGCTCATTCGCTCGAAGGTACCATGCCTGCCTCGTCGCCATTCCCGCGCAGGCGGGAATCCAGAACCCATGACCGAACCCATCACGTGGCACGTCGCGGTAGGCGATGAGCACACGACCGCGATCTACGAACCCGCAACCACCGGCGGAAACGACACCGTCTTCGTCTGCGCCCACGGCGCCGGCGGCCATATGTGTGACCGCAGCATGAACGCGCTCGCGCAGGCGCTGCGCGCGACCGGCATCGGGGCCGTGCGCTTCAACTTCCTCTATCGCGAGCAGGGCTCGAACCGTCCCGATGCGATGCCTCGGCTTCAGACGTGCATGAAGGCCGTGATCGAGCACGCGCGCAGCGCGCTCACACCGAAGACGCTGCTCATCGGCGGCCGCTCGATGGGTGGGCGCGCCGCTTCGATGCTCGCTGCCGACGGATATCTGTGCGATGGCCTGCTCCTGCTCGCCTATCCGCTGCATCCGGCCGGCAAGCCCGAGAAGCTGCGCGACGCGCATCTGCCGCGCATCCAGGAACCGGTCCTCTGCTTCAACGGCACGCGCGACACGCTGTGTACCCGCGAGCTCATGGACCGCACGGTCCAGCCGCTCGCACCTCGCTGGCGCATGCACTGGCTCGAAGGCGCCGACCATTCGTTCCACGTGCTTAAGTCTTCCGGCCGCACCGACGCCGATGTGCTGAAGGAGGTCGCCGACATGACGTCGAAGTGGGTTGCGGATCGGGTCCGCGATCGGCGCGTCGGACCTGCCGCCTCCTCGCAATGACACCAGTGTCATCGCGAGGAGCGCCAATGCGCGACGTGGCGATCTCGTGGCGCACGTAGAATTCCGCCATGAAGAAGCTCCTCATCGCATTGCCATTTCTCCTCGTGTTTTCACATGAGGCCGCGTGGACTGCGGTGTTCGATCGCCTCGCGTGGTTTCGCGAGGAAGAGCGCCGCGCGCTGTCCGAGCCATTCAAGGGTGTCACCACCGACGGCAAAGTAATCCCAGGCCTGTTCAAGCTCGCGACGACCGGCGTCTCCACGCAGCCGGTGCGCGAAGCCGCGGAAGCGTTCATCAAGGGTCTCGATGAAGAGCAGCGCAGGAAGACGCTCTTCCCCGTCACCGACGATGAATGGCGCAAATGGGACAACCGCCACTTTCCACCGCGCCAGGGCGTGAGCTTCAAGGAGATGACACCCGCGCAGCGCGAGCTCGCTCTGGGGCTGTTTCGCGCGAGCTTGAGCGCGAAAGGACTGCGGAAGACCGAAGACATCATGAAGTTGAACGAGACGCTGGCGGAGCTCGCGAAGAATTGGGACGAGTACGGCCAGTGGCTGTATCACGTCACGGTCATGGGCACGCCGTCGGACGGCGAGCCCTGGGGCTGGCAGCTCGACGGGCACCACCTCATCATCAACTACTTCGTGCTGCGCGATCAGGTGGTGATGACGCCGACGTTCATGGGCTCAGAGCCGGTGCGCGCCGACGCGGGCAAGTTCAAGGGCACGGTCGTGCTCCAGGACGAGCAGAACAAGGGTGTCGCGTTGTTCAGGGCCCTCGATGCATCACAGCAGGAGCGGGCGCTGATCCGAAGCGACAAGGGGCCGGTCGAAAGCCTTGCGCAGGCCTATCGCGACAACCTGGTCCTGCCGTACGCGGGTCTTGCCGCATCGCGGATGAACGATGCACAGCGCAGGGTCCTGCTCGATCTCATCGCCGAGTACGTCGGCAATATGAGAGAAAGTCACGCCAAGGTCCGCATGGACGAAGTTCGCGCCCATCTCGACCGCACGTACTTCGCCTGGATCGGAGACTCCGATCCTAAGGGTGTCTTCTATTACCGCATCCACAGCCCGGTGATCCTGATCGAATTCGACCACCAGGCGCGCGTGGCGCCGTTCAGGCCACGCGAAGCGACCCGCGATCACATCCATACGGTGGTGCGTACGCCGAACGGCAACGACTACGGCAAGGACCTCTTAAGGCAGCATCACGCCACGCACAAGCACGGGCGCTAAGCGGCCGCAGGCGAGGCCGGCGAGGACGAGCCGCGGGCGGCGATCTGGTCCTGGATGATGTTGTTGACGCTGCGGCCGTACTCGAGGGCCACCGGCCAGTCGCCGATATGACTCGGGATCTGATCGAGCGCCTTCTTGCACCAGTCGAGCGCGATCGGATCGAGCGTCGCGATGTGCGCCGCGAGCGCCTTCGCTTCGTCGAGCAGCCGGTCCGCCGGCACCGTGAGGTTCACCAGCCCGACCTCGACCGCTTCGGCTGCGCTCAGGCTGCGCGCCGTGAGGATGGGCCACGCCGCGTGCTTGCGCAGGATGCGCACCTGCGTGGACGCGCCCGCGATGCCGGGATAGATCCCCCAGCTGATCTGCGGCACGCCGATCTGCGCGTCCTCCGACATGATCGCGAGATCGCAGATGTTGACCAGCGTCGCGCCCCCGCCGACCGCGAGGCCGTTCACCGCGGCGATGAAGATCGCCGGATGGTTGCGGATGATCGTGCCCATCGTGTCGTACCACTTGTTGCGCACGTTGTCGCCGCGCACCTTCGCGCCTTTACGCACCCATTCGTTGCGCTCGCGGAGATCCACGCCGGCGGTGAACGCCTTGCCGCGCGCCGTGACCACGATCGCCGAATGCGTGCCTTTGCACTCGTCGAGCCGCTGCTGAAGCTCGAGCACCATCGGCGTCGAGAGCGCGTTCAGCTTCTCGGGGCGGTTCAGCGTGATGACCGCGTAGCCGTCGAATTCTTCGAAGAGGATGAGTTGCTCTGACATGTCGTTTGCGTGCGCCACGAGATCGCCACGGCATCGCACTGGCGATGTCTCGCGATGACGGCGTCAGGTTGTCGTTGCGGGGAGCCGCCAGTGCGGCGACGAAGCAATCTCGTGGCGCACGTCGAATTTAGAACTTCTTCGGCATCACTTTGTCTTTGCCGATCTGGTTCTGAACGACCGCCGTGATCACACGACCGTACTCGAGCGCCGCCGTCCAGTCCGAGACGTGCGACGGGATGTCGTCGATCGCTTTCTTCGTCCAGTCCACCGTCGTCGGATTGAACTTCGCGATGTTCTCGGCGACGGCGCGCGCTTCGTCCAGCACGCGCTCGGCGGGCACGGCGAGATTGACGAGGCCCCAGCGCGCCGCGGTGCGTCCGTCCACGGGTTTGCCGGTGAGGATCATCCAGGATGCGTGCTTGCGCAGAATCCGCAGCTGAGTGGAAGGACCCGCGCCTTCGGGATACGCCGCGCGCGTGATTTCCGGCAGGCCGATCTCGGCGTCCTCCGCGGCGATCGCGAGGTCGCATGCGTTGATGAGCGTCACGCCCTCGCCGAGCGCGGCGCCGCGCACCGCAGCGATGACGACGCTCGGGTGCTTGCGGATCGCTTCGACCGTCTCGATCCACGTCTGCCCGAGGCGGGAGAAGCGCGCTGCACCGGGACTCGACGCGTCTTCGCTGCCCACGCCGGTGCAGAACGTCTCTCCCGCGCCGGTGAGCACGATGGCTGCGTAACGGCCCACGCACTGCCGCAACACGGCCTGCAGCTCGAGCTGCGCCGCGCTGTCGAGCGCGTTGCGCTGCTGCGGCCGGTTCAACGTGATACAGGCGTAGCTGCCGCAATCTTCCACCAGGACTGTCTGGTCGCTCATGCGATCGATCTCCGCGTTTGCTGTTGCGTCCACGGCCGCTCCGCGGCCGCGTTGCGGCCGGCGATACGGCCGAAGGTGATGCCCTCGGCGAGGTTGCCGCCGCCCTGATAGACGAACTGGAACACCGACGAGATCTCGCCCGCGGTATAGAGCCGCGGGATCGGCGCGTCGTCCCAGTCGAGCACTTCGCGCCGACCGTTGGAGCGCAGGCCGCCGGTCGTATTGGGACCGCCCGGATACAGCGGGATCGCGTAGAAGGGCGGCTTCGAGACCGGCCCCATCGTCGCGACCTCACGCTCGAAATCGGCATCGTGTCCCGCGGCGCAGTAGCCGTTGTAGGTCTCGACCGTGCGCGCGAGCAGCGCCGGATCCATCACGCCGCGGTTGTCGCGGTGCGCGCGGATCTTTGCGCCCAACTCCTGGATCGTGGCGCCCTGGAGGATCCAGCCGTTGGCGAGCGCGTTGCGGTTGTCCTCGCCCCAGTCGATGCCGATGTATTTGGCGCGGCCGACCCGCACGATCGGCCCGCTTTCCATGAGCTGCGAATCGAACACCATCCACGACGGAATGCGCGGGTAGCTGAGCGTTACCGTGTCGAAGTGCAGCGCTTCCTTGTAGAAGTGATAGCGGCTGGGGTCCTTCGTGATGCGCCGCTCGCCCGCATAGCGCCGGCCGTAGTTGTCCACCACGATCTCGTTCGGCTTGCCGACGCTCGCGGTGTTGAGCCCGATTTTGAGGCCGTGCCGCCGCTCGGGAATGGCGCAGATCACACGACCGGCGATGCTGCCGATTTTGGTGAGCGCGGCGCCGGCCTTGAGCGCCATGCGGATGCCGTCGCCGGTGTTCGCGGGCGAGCCATAGAACGCCCACCCTTCGATGCCGGGACCGTCGAGGAAAGCCTTGCGCATGCGCGGCTGGTATTCATAGCCGCCGCAGGTGAGCACCACGCCGCGCCGGGCGTAATACGTGATGCGCTGCTCGCCGCGTACAGCGATCACACCGATCGCCGCGCCGTCGACGTCCACGAGCAGGCGCTGCGCGGGTGTGCCGTAGTGGATCGCGACCTTGCGCGACTGGAGGCCGGTCAGCAGGCACGCGTGAAACGCTTCACCCGACTGCTTCTGCGTCTTCGGCGCGTCCTTGGTGCTCGCGTTCCACACCGCTTCGTCGCTCGAGCCGGTATAGGTGCTCTTCACGACGGCGTAGCCGGACTCGGCGGCGCCGGGAAATTCGGAGAATGCCGCATTGGCGAGGCTCACGGTGCGGAACTGCGGATCGAGGCTGCGCATGAACGCCTCGTTGTCCGGCGCATGCTGCGCCCACAGCTCGGCGAGCTCGTCGGCGAACTCCGGCTGCTCGCCTTCGAGGTTGAGCGGCAGGTTCTCGCCGCTGAACATCGCTTTCGAATACGCCTTGAGCGCTTCGAAATTCCCGTCGCGCCGCGGGCTGTGGAAGCCGCCGCCGCTCATGCGCGTGCTCGAATAGTGGCCGTCCTCCGGCTGCTTCTCGAGCAGGATCACTTGCGCGCCGCTGTCATGCGCCTCGATCGCCGCGCATGCACCCGCGGCGCCGAAGCCGACGACGATCACGTCGGTGTAGACCGCGCTCATCGGTCGGTGCGCCCCAGCGAGCGCATGAGGGCGTTCACGCTCGCGCTGGCATCGAACGCCATCAACTGCGCGAGCAGCGGTTCGGCACGCCGCCCCTCGAAAACCTGCTCGACGCAGTCCTTGAACTTCGCTTCCATGTAGGCGGGGTAGTGGTCCGCGCTGCGGCCGTCGGCGTCTGCGCGCTGAACGGACCGCGTCGCGCCGCCTTTGAGCCGCACGGTGAGCTCGCAGGCCTGCGAAAGCTCCGCGGCACCTTCGACGCCGACCGCGTTCACGCGTCCGGCGAGGTCCCTCAGATCCGCTCGGGCAAGCGCCGCATCGGTGAAGTGCCGCAGGCCGACGTGTGCATCGGCGAGCGCGGCCGCGAGCGTGTACTGGATGCTGAACTTCGCTTCGAGCCCGCTATTCACGCGCGGGCGATCGACGTGCGTGAGGCGGCGCTTGTTCATCGCGATCGTGATCGACTCGACCTCGCCGCGCGGCAACGGCTCTGCGCGTACCAGATCCTGCGCGGCGTCGATCGGCGCGTGCGTAGCGCCGCAGCACGGATATTTCTTGAACATGAGACCCGAGCGCAGGATCTCCAGCGTGTCGCCGAATGTGCAGAGCGCTTCCGGCCGGTACTTGCCCGGGCCGTTGTACACCTCGAAGAAACCCTGCCGGCCTTCGAGCGCCGCAGGTGATGCCGTCAGGCCGTCGGCGGCGAGCTGGGCGCAGGTGAGCCCCTTCTGCGCCGCGTGCGCGACCTGGTAGGGCTTCGCCATCGCGCCGAAGTTCGCTTTGACACCCGAGGCCATCGATGCCGCGAGGCCGAGCGCGTGCTGCACGGTGTCCGCCGGCAGGCGCAGCAGCCGCGCCGCCGCGGCAGCCGTGCCGAAGGCGCCCATCGTCGCCGTCGGATGCCAGCCCTTCTCGTAGTGCTCGAAATTGACCGCGCGCGAGAGCTTCATCATCACTTCGAATCCGACCACGTACGCCTCGAGCACCTCGCGCCCGGAGCTGCCGCGTTCCTGCGCGAGCGCGAGGAGCGCCGGAAGCATCGTCACCGTCGGATGGCCGCCGAGCACGAAGCTCGAATCGTCGAAGTCGAGCGCATGGCCCATCGTCGCGTTCGCGAGCGCGGCGTCGGCGGCGTGGGTGCGCAGAGCCGATGCGATCACGCTCGCCTCGCCCCGCGCATGTCTCGCGACGTGCGCGGTCACGATTTTCGACGCCGGCTCGATCGAGCCGGCGATCGCAACACCGATGAAATCGACCAGCGCGAGCTTCGCCCGGTCGATCGCCGCTTGCGGAATGTCATCGCCCGCGCATTGCGCGACGAACGACGAAAGGCTGCGAAGGTGCTCCACGCTACGAATGCACGCCGATTACGCCAGCGGCTTCGAGCCTTGCGATCTCGTCTTCGGCGAGACCGACCGCGAGCAGAATCTCGCGCGTGTGCTCGCCGACCTGCGAGGGGTAGGGCGAGCGGATGGCGCCCGGCGTCTCGCTCAGCTTCGGAACGGGTGCGACGGTGCGCATCGTGCGGCCGTCCGGGAAGGCGATCGTTTCGATCGCGTTGCGCGCCTTCACCTGCTCGAGCTCCACGACCTCGCGATAGGTATTGATCGGCGCGCAGATGAGGTCGTGCTGCTCGCACAGCGCGAGCCATTCGGCGGACGGGCGCTCCTTCAGGATCGACTCTATGATCGCCTTCAGCTCGCCGTGATGCTCCTGCCGCGTCGGACGCTCCTTGAAGCGCGGGTCGTCTGCGAGCTCGGGACGACCGAGCACCTCGCGGCACAGCGCGTTCCAGCGATCGGTCGTGTACGCGGCGAGCATGATGTGGCCGTCTTTCGTGCGGTAGGCCTCGTTCGGCGTCGCGTACGGCGCGCGGCTGCCGGTCTTCGGCTGCAGCTTCTGCGAGCTGAGGTAGCGGGTGACCGACGACTTCTGGATGACGAGCGCGCCCTCGAGCAGGCTCACGTCGACGTGCTGTCCGATGCCGTGCCGCTCGCGTGCGAAAAGCGCCATCATGATGCCCTGCACGGCAATCAGGCCGCCGGTCATGTCCACCGCCGGGAACGAGATCTTGATCGGCTCGTCTTGCGGCTGATCACCGTCGCGGCCGAGCACGCTCATCATTCCCGAGACGGCCTGGATGATGCCGTCCACGCCCGGCTTGTCTTTCCAGGGGCCGGTCTGGCCGTAAGCGCTGACCGAGCAGTAGACGATGCGCGGATTCACTTCGCGCACTGCGGCGTAGCCGAGTCCGAGCCGGTCCATCACGCCGGGACGGAAGCTTTCCATCACGACGTCAGCCGTCGCGATCATGCGTTTCGCGAGGGCGATGCCGTCGGCGTGCTTCAGATCGATCGCGATGCCTTTTTTGTTGCGGTTGAACTCGCGCGTGCCCAGGCCCGGCGTCGTGCGCGACCAGTCGCCGGTGCGCGGCTCGACCTTGAAGATCTCGGCGCCGAAATCGCCGAGCGTAGCGGTCGCGAGCGGCGCCGCGCCGCCCATGCCGAAGCAGACGACGCGGATGCCATCGAGTGCCATCTTCGTTCGAGCGTCTCGGGATTGCTTCGTCACGGTGTTCCTCGCAATGACCTCATCAACCCGGCGTGATGCCGAGCTCCTTCACCAGTTTGCGCCAGCGCGGGATCTCGTCTGCGATCATGCGGCGGAACTCCGCCGGAGCCGTCGCCGTCGCTTCGCTGCCCTGTGACTTGAGCTTGTCGCGGATCTCGGGTGCCTTGGATGCCTGCGCGACGACGGCGCTCAGCTTATCGACGATCCGCGGCGGCGTGCGTGCGGGCGCAACGAGCCCGTTCCACGCGTAGGCTTCGAAGCCGCGGAAGCCGTGCTCGGCCACGGTGGGGGTCTCGGGCAGGCCGTCCGAGCGCTCGCGCCCGGTGACGGCGAGGGCGCGCAGCCGTCCTGCTTTCGCATGCGGCCACGCCGAGACGATGCTCGAGACCGCGACGTGCAGGCGGCCCGCCATGGCGTCGACGAACGCACCGCCCATCGATTTGTACGGCACGTAGGTCGCGGCGTCGCGGATGCCGATGGCGGTGAGGAAATACATCGTCACGAGATGCGTGCCGCTGCCGAAGTTGCCGGCGCCGGCGTTGAGCGTGCCGGGCTTCGCCTTCGCGAGCGCGACCAGCTCCTTGACCGATGTCGCGGGCAGCGCGGGATACGCGGTAATGAGATACGGGTCGCGGTTGAGCAGCGTGATCGGCGCGAAGTCGCGGGTCACGTCCACCGGCATGTCCTTCACGAGCGCCGGCGCGAACGTGAAGCTCGGCACCACCAGCATCAGCGTGTGACCGTCCGGATTCGCGCCGGCGACGAGCTGAAGCGCGGTGAGACTCGCGACGCCCGAGCCGCCGCGATTGTCCACGACGAGGCGCTGTCCCAGCGTCTCGCCCATCTTCTCCGCGTACATGCGCATGACCGTATCCGCCGTGCCGCCCGCGAGCTGCGCGACCACGACGCGTATCGGCTTCGTCGGGTACGTGCCGGCCGATTGTGCTGACACAGACGGGGCGAGCAGTGTCATCACGCACGGAGAAAGCAGTGTCATCGCGAGGAGCGCCAATGCGCGACGTGGCGATCCCGTGGCCCACGGAAACGGCTTCCGAGCGCCTCGGGATTGCTTCGTCGCCGCGCCGGCTCCTCGCAATGACGGTGTATGCATTAGCGCAACGCCGGCGCCTCGCAATGACAACGTATGCCTCACTGCAGTGAACCCGCCATGCCGAGCTCCTTGATGAGCGCGCGCCAGCGCGGCGTTTCGCGCGCGATGAGCTGCCTGAACTCGGCCGGCGTGCTGCCGACCGCTTCGCCGCCGAGCGTTTTGATCCTGCCGCTCACGTCGGGCGATTTCGCCGCCTGCGCCGCGGCTGCGCTCAGCTTGTTGATGACGGCCGCCGGTGTCTTTACCGGTACGACGAAGCCGTACCAGGCGGTCGCTTCGAAACCGGTGAGCCCCTGCTCCGCGATGGTGGGCACGTCGGGCCACGCGGTGGAGCGCTGGGCGCTGGTCACGCCCAGCGCGCGTAACCGTCCGGCTTTGACGTGAGGCCCCGCGCTGACGATGCTCGACATCGCCGCATGCGTGCGTCCGGCGACGAGATCGGTGAAGGCGAGACCCGTTCCTTTGTACGGGACGTAGGTGACTTCGCTGCGGATGCCGGCCTCGCTCAGCAAGAGCATCGAGATCATGTGCGTGCCGCTGCCGATGTTGCCGGAACCCATGTTGAGAAAGCCGGGCTTCGACTTCGCCAGCGCGATGAACTCCTTGACGGATTTCGCGGGCAGGCCGGGGTAGACCGACAGCACGTACGGATCGCGCGAGAGCAGCGTCACCGGCGCGAAATCTTCCGTGCGAATGCGCGCGTCCTTGACGAGCGCGGGCGTGAAGGTGAAGTTCGGCACGATCGCGAGCACGGTGTAGCCGTCGGGATTGGCCGCCGCGACCATCGACTGCACCGCGATGCCTGCGACGCCGCCGCCCGCCCGGTTGTCGATCACGATCTGCTGGCCGAGCGTCTCGCTCATCTTCTGACCGAAGAGCCGCGCGACGGCGTCGGTGGTGCCGCCGGGCGGCTGCGGAACGACCACGCGTATCGGTTTCGTCGGAAAGCTTGCGTCGCCGCGTTGCGCGAGTGCCGCGCCCGGCAGCATCGCGATGGCGACGCAGATTGCGCCCACACCAGATCGTTTCATGTTCTCCTCGCTTTCTTTTGTGCGGCTACGCTTGTCGCAGCCTGAACTTCGGTATCGTCACTTCCGGCGTGACCGGATCGAAGACGACCTCGAGCTTGTCCCCGACTTTCACGGCATCGTTGTCCACGCCGACGATGTTGCTGTACATCCGCGGCCCTTCCTCGAGTTGCACCAGCGCCACGTTGTAGGGGATATCGTCGGCGAACGCCTTGTTGTAGAGCTGGTGGAACACCACGTACGAGAACACCTCGCCGCGTCCCGAGAGCGGCGTCCACGTGAATTCGTACGACAGGCAGTCCGGGCAGACGTGGCTGATCGGGTAGCGGATGTGCCCGCACTCGCCGCACTTCTGCAACCGGAGCTTGCCCTCTCTACAACCTTCCCAGAACGGCCGGTTCTCGTCGGTGATCGTCGGCAGGGGCTTCCTGTATTCGCTCATCAGCCTTTCCTCAGGATCGTGACGTTCGACGTATTGAGCGCGGCGCCGCGCCCGGTGACGAGGCAGACCTCGGCATCCTCGACCTGGCGCTCGCCGCATGCTCCGCGCATCTGGCGCACGCCCTCTACAAGGTGAAGCCAGCCCTCCATATAGGACTCCGACAGATTGCCGCCCGCGGTGTTGATCGGCAGCTCGCCGCCGAGCTGTATGCGGCCGCCTTCGACGAAGGATCCCGATTCACCGACCTTGCAGAAGCCGCCGTGCTCGAACCACAGCAGCACGCTGCTCGTGAAGTTGTCGTAGAGCTGGCACACGTCGATGTCCTTCGGACCGACGCCGGCCATCCGGTAAGCGTCTTCGATCGCGAGCTTCTGGTGCGGCACGTACCACCAGTCTTCGCGCTCCATGTTGCGCGTCGTGTACGCCTGACCCATGCCCGAGACGAGCACGAGCGGCTGCTTCAGGTCCTTCGCGCGCTCCGCGGTCGTCACGATGTAGCACACGCCGCCATCGGAGATGAGGCAGCAGTCGAGCAGACGCAGCGGCTTGACGATCCAGCGCGATGCCTGGTGGTCCTCGATCGTGATGGGCTTGCGCATGACCGCGTTCGGGTTCATTGACGCGTGCTTGCGGCACGCCACGGCGATCTCGCCCAGTTGACGGCTCGTCGTGCCGTAGAGCGCCATGTGCCGCGATGCCGTGATCGCGCTGTTCGCGCACGCCGACATGAAGCCCCAGATCCCGAGCGAATCGCCCCAGCCGGACGCACGATCGAAGCGCACGCCGCCGGTCGCGGCCGCGTCGCCGAACACGCACGCGACGTAGTTCGCCATGCCCGCGTTCACCGCCAGCGCGGCCTGGTGCAGCAGCGCGCCGCAGGAGCCGCCGCCCATCTTCATGCTGCCGGTGTAGCGCGGATCGATGCCGAGCGCTTCGCCCACGCGCAGGTAGTTGTAGCCCTCTTCGGGCGCCGTCGTGCCGGGAAAGGTGAGGAGGCCGTCGATCTGGCTCTTCTTCAGGCCCGAATCGTCGAGCGCGCGCTTGAACGCTTCCACGGCCAGTGACAGCGCGGTCGAGCCCGGAAGCTTCCCCTGCGGGCTCGCGCCGACCCCGACGATCGCGGTCTTGTCTCTCAATGGGTGCATCTAACGTCCTTTGTATTGCGGCTTACGCTTCTCCGCGAACGCCTTGCGGCCTTCGATGCGGTCTTCGCTCTGATACAGCAGGCCGAAGACGTAGCGCTCAGAGTCGATCGCCTGCTGCAGCGGCATGTCCATGCCGCGTTTCGCGAGCCGCTTGATCGCGCGTACGGCGAGCGGCGCGTTGGCAGCGATCTTGCCGGCGATGTCGAGCGCGGCCGGCATGAGCTGATCGCGCGGCACAACCCGGCTCACGAGGCCCATGCGCAGCGCCTCCTGCGCGTCGATGCGCTCGGCCGTGAGCAGCATCAGCATGGCGTCCGACATGCCGATCGCGCGCGGCAGGCGCTGCGTGCCGCCGGAGCCCGGGATGCTGCCGACGCGGGCCTCGGACAGCGCGAACTGCGCGTTGTCGGAAGCGATGCGGATGTCGCACGCGAGCGCGATCTCCATGCCGCCGCCCATCGCGTAGCCGTTGATCGCCGCGATGATCGGTTTGTCCATCTCCATGTGTGCGACGGGCGAGACCGGCGCGGCGCGGGCGAACGTCTCCTGCGCGAAGCTTTCGTTCGAAGGCAGCGTCTTCTTGAGGTCCGCGCCGGTGCAGAAGGCCTTGTCGCCGGCGCCGGTCACCACGACCACCAAGACATCGTCGTCCTCGCGCACGCGCTGCCACGTCGCGATCAACTCGCGGCGCATGTCCGGATCGATCGCATTCATCGACTCGGGCCGGTTCAATACGACGGTCGCGATGTGGTTCTCGACGCTGAATAGGACGGTCACTGCTCCTCCTCCTGCGGGGCACGCGGGACGTTCGGCGCGCACGCAAAGTGTAATGAGGTGCGCTTAGGCCCGGAAGAAATGTTTTGTTATCATTTGAGAACGAATCGCTCTCAGTTCCAGTCCACCGTTCCCATGAAGCTCCAGCAGTTGCGCTACGTGTGCGAGATCGTCGATCGCGGGCTCAACGTCTCGCGCGCCGCGGCGGCGCTGCACACGTCGCAGCCTGGCATCAGCAAGCAGATCCGGCTCCTCGAGGAGGAGCTCGGTGTGACGCTGCTCGAGCGGCGCCGCACGCGCATCACCGGGCTCACCGAGGCGGGTCAGGCGCTGCTGCCGGCGATGCGGCAGATGCTGCAGGAAGGCGAGAACCTCAAGCGCCGCGCGCGCGAAGCGGCGTCACCCGAGAAGGCGAAGCTCATCATCGCGAGCACGCACACGCACGCGCGCTACGTATTGCCGGCGATGTTCAAGCGTTTCGTGCGGCGCCATCCGCACGTCTCGCTCCAGATGCGCCAGACGCGCACGGAGCGCATTCTCGAGATGCTTCGAAGCGGCGAAGCCGACATCGGCGTCACCACCGAGCCGATCGAGCCGCTCAACCACATCACGCTGGACGCCTGCTACCGCTTCGGCCACAGCGTCGTGACGCAGCCGGGTCATCCGTTGCTCGCGCTGCGGCGGCGGCTGACACTCGATCATCTGCTGCGCTATCCGATCATCACCTACGACGAGCGCTTCAAGCTCGGCAGGCTCGTGCGCGAGGAGTTCGAGAAGCGGGGCCTGGAGCCCAACATCGTCGTGCGCGCCGTGGACTCGGACATTGCAAAAGCGTACGTGGAGGCGGGCTTCGGCGTCGCGGTGCTCATGAACATCGCGTACAGCCGCAGCGACGACCGCGGCCTGCGCGCGATACCCGCGACACATCTGTTCGGTGAGATCGTCTGCTACGCGATGACGCTGAAGGACCGGCCGCTGGCGCCGTACGCGAAGGACTTCATCGCGCTCATGCAGTCGGTGCCGGTGCCGGGCATCGTGCGCTGACGCACTCAGTCCCGCTCGTCGAGCCACTTGTAATAGCGATACATCACCGGCTGCACCACCCGCAGCAGGCTGTGCAGCGGAAAACGCGGCAGCGGCGTCGCGAACGGCGGAATCGCCGCATCCGCGCCGTCGCCGGCAACACGCCGCGCGAGGAGCTTCCCGGCATAGTTCGACATCGACACGCCGCTGCCCTGGTAGCCGACCGCGTAATGAACACTCGGATCGTCCTCGGCGTGATGCACGTGCGGCATCCAGTCGCGCGTGAGGCAGACCCAGCCATACCAGTCGTAGTCGACGGTCACGTTCGCGAGGCCCGGCAGCTTCTTCTTGAGCTCCGATAGCAGGTAGTCACGCATCCGCGTGCTGCCGGCAGGATCGTCCGTCACGAGCCCGCGGCCGCCGAACATGATCCGGTCGTCGGGCAATCGCCGCCAGTAGTAGAGGAGCTTGCGCGAATCGGTGAGGACGTGACGCGTGATGAAATTCGCCGCGCGGATCTCGTCGGGCGTGAGCGGCCGCGTAACGATGATGTGTGAGAGCACCGGAAAGAGCGTCGCGCGCAGCGCGGGGTGGAGCTCGCGCGGCGTGTAGCCGTTGGTCGCTATCACCACCGTCTTCGCGCGCACTTCGCCGTGCGGGGTTTTCAGCACGTGCTCGGCGCCGCGCTTCGAGAGCTCGACCACAGGGCTCGACGAGTGCACCGTGGCGCCGGCGTCACGTGCCATGCGCAGCAGCCCGAGCGAGAGCTTGAGCGGATGCACCGCCACCGCATCGGGTATGCGCATCGCGCCGTGCGACTCGGTGCCGCCGATATGGTGCGCCTGAACGTTCGCGGCGCTCAGATACTCCACCGGATATTCGAACTCGCGCCGCAGCAGCTCGACCTCGCGCTGAAGCTCGGATGCACGGCCCGGGCGGTGCGCGATCTTCAGATGCCCGGCCTCGCTCGAGTCACAGTCGATGTTCCCGTCGCGAATCAATGCGCGAACGGTGTCGAGCGAATTCATCATCTCGCCGAACGCGCGCTTCGCGACGTCGCGACCCCACGCCTCGATCATCTCGCCGCCGGTGAAGCGGCCCAGCGCCATGCGCGCGAAGCCGCCGTTGCGTCCGGAGCAACCCCAGCCGGGGCGGTTCGCCTCGAGCAGCACCGGCTTCACGCCGTGCTCGCGCGCGAGGTGGTACGCGCAGGACAAACCGGTGTAGCCGCCGCCGATGATCGCCACTTCGGTATCGATGCGCGCGGGGACATGCCCGTCGTCGGCCGGGATCGGACCGGCGGTGGCCGCCCAGTAAGACGGCGGATATTGGAGCCCGGTCCCGGGATTCGCCGCGAAGATCGGGTCGTACGGCTTCATGCGCGGCGCCTTTCGAAATCGTTGTTGTTCAAGTCCAGATCGTGAGTCATGATGTCCACACTGTGATCAATCATTCGGAGGGAGCACCCGCCACGGCACAAGACGAACGCCCCTGAAAACGGGCACCCGTGACTTCACTTGTCTTTTCCGCGAGGAGGAAATATGCATCAAGTGAATCGTCGCATCCGCTATATCGCCGCATCCATTCCCGTCGCCGCCGCTCTTGCCGTGCAGCCGCTGCACGCGCAGGAGAGCTACCCCGAAAAACCGGTTCGTCTGATCGTGCCGTTCCCGCCGGGCGGTCAGACCGACAACGTCGCACGCCATCTCGGCGTCGCGCTGACCTCGATCATGAAGCAGCAGGTCGTCATCGACAATCGCGGCGGCGCCGCGGGCACGATCGGCAGCGCCGAGGTCGCGCGCGCGAAGCCGGACGGCTATACGCTGCTCATCGCGACCTCCTCGACGCATGCGATCAATCCGATCGCGCTGCCGAACGTCCAGTACGACCCGCTCAAGGATTTCACGCAGATCGCCGTGCTCGGCACCGGCCCCATCGCGATCTCGGTGCATCCGATCGTCCCCGCACGCACGCTGCAGCAGCTCGTGTCCGAAGTGAAGGCGCGTCCCGGCTACTACTCGTATGCCTCGTCCGGCATCGCCTCGATCAATCATCTCGCGGGCGAGCTCTTCAAGATGCGCGCCGGCAATGTCAAGATCCTGCACGTGCCGTACAGGGGCGCGGGGCCGAGCATGCAGGACCTCATCGGCGGACAGATCGAGATGGTGTGCTCGACGCTGAGCGCCGCGCTGCCGCACCATCGGAACGGCCGCGTGCGCACGCTCGCGATCCTCAAGGAGGGCCGTTCGGTCGGCGCACCCGACATTCCGACGGCGATCGAGAGCGGCGTGCCGGGCGCGGTCGCGTATACCTTCAACATCCTCATGTCGCCCGCGAACACCCCGCGCAACGTCGTCGATGCCGTGAGCGGCGCGGTCGCGCGCGCGATGTCGGACCGCGCGTTCGTCGATACGCTGGTCAGGATCGGGGTCGACCCGGTCACGGATTCGAAGCCCGAGACGGCGGCCGCGATGGTGCGCAACGAGCTCGCGAAGTGGAAGCCGGTGGTGCAGGCGGTGGGGCTCGCTTCGGACTCGCCGGTGCGCGCAACCGCGCAGCGCCGCAACTAGTAAGCCCTCGCTGGAATAGCGGACCGTTCGTGGTGAGCTTGTCGAACCACGAACACTCCGTCATTCCCGCGCAGGCGGGAATCCAGAGCGCGTTTGCCTGGACCCCCGCCCCCCGACTAAAGCATTCGGGGGCAGACTCCGTGCCTCGGGGGTGACGAAGCAATGAGTCGGAACGGTAACTTAGGCTGACGCGCGGTGACTTCAGGCTGGCGCGCTGGCGCTCAACGCGAGCAGTGCGTCGCCGTAGCGCGCGAGCTTCGCCGCGCCGATGCCCGGAATGCCGCGGAGCTCGTCCAGCGTCGCGGGACGTGCCGCGGCAACGGCTTCGAGCGTGGCGTCGTGGAATATCACGTACGCCGGTACGCCATGCTCCCGCGCTGTCGCGAGCCGCCACTCCCGCAGCGCCTGGAGCAGCGGTCCCGAAGCTCCGGTCAGACCTACGACCGACTTTGCGCGACGACCCGTGCGTCGCTTAGGGGTCGCCTGCTCGCGCAGCGACACGCTCACTTCGCCTTTGAGCACGCCGCGCGCGGCGTCGGTCAATTTGAGCGCGCCGAAGGCCTCGCTGTCGGTTCTCAGAAAACCGAGTGCGACGAGCTGCCTGAACACCGCCCGCCATTGCGCGTCGCTCAGGTCCGCGCCGATGGCCCACGTCGTCAGGCGGTCGTGCTCGAGGCGCTGCACGCGCTCGGTCGGCTGTCCGCGCAGCACGTCGATCACGTGACCGGCGCCGAAGCGCTGGCCGGTGCGGTACACACAGGAGAGCGCCTTGCGCGCGGCTTCCGTGCCGTCCCACACGCGCGGCGGATCGAGACAGGTGTCGCAGTTGCCGCAGGGCTCGCTCGCCTCGCCGAAGTACGCGAGCAGACGCACGCGCCGGCAGCCGGCCGTCTCCGCAAGCCCGACCAGCGCGTCGAGCTTTCCATACGACACGCGCTTGTAAGTCTCGTCGGCTTCGGATTCGTCGATCATGCGGCGCTGCTGGACGACGTCGCCGAGGCCGTACGCCATCCATGCGTCGGCGGGCAGTCCGTCGCGCCCCGCGCGGCCGGTCTCCTGGTAATAGGCTTCGATGCTTTTCGGCAGGTCGAGGTGCGCGACGAACCGCACGTCGGGCTTGTCGATGCCCATGCCGAACGCGATGGTCGCGACGATGACGAGGCCGTCGTCGTTCACGAAGCGCTCCTGGTTTCGCGTGCGCGTGTGCTGATCGAGGCCGGCGTGGTAGGGCAGGGCCGCGACACCCATCCCATCGAGCCACGCTGCGGTTTCCTCCACTTTCCGGCGCGAGAGGCAATAGACGATACCGGCTTCGCCGGGATGCTCGTCGCGGATGAAGCGCAGCAGCCGCTCGCGCGCGTTGTCCTTCTCCACGATCGTGTAGCGGATGTTCGGCCGGTCGAAGCTCGATACGAACACGCGCGCCTTGCCGAGCTCGAGGCGCGTGACGATCTCGCGGCGCGTCAGCTCGTCGGCGGTCGCGGTGAGCGCGATGCGCGGCACCTGCGGAAACTGCTCGTGCAGGAGCGAGAGCTGGATGTATTCCGGCCTGAAGTCGTGACCCCATTGCGACACGCAGTGCGCCTCGTCGATCGCGAACAGCGCGATGCGCGAGCGACGCAGAAGCTCGAGGAAGCGCGGGGTCACCAGCCGTTCCGGCGCGACGTACACGAGATCGAGCTCGCCCGCCGCAAGCCGGCGTTCCGTTTCGAACGCAGTGCGCGCATCCAGCGAAGAGTTGAGCGCAGCGGCCTTTACGCCGCTCTCGGCGAGCGCCGCGACCTGGTCGTGCATGAGCGCGATCAGCGGCGAGACGACGACCGCGCAGCCTTCGCGCAGGAGCGCCGGCACCTGATAACACAGCGACTTGCCGCCGCCGGTCGGCATGAGCACCAGCGCATCACCGCCTGCGGCGACGTGCTCGATGATCTCGCGCTGCGCGCCGCGGAAGGCGGGATAGCCGAATATCTCGCTGAGAACGGAAAGCGGTGTCGGTGCGCTCGCAGCGACGGGCAGGGCAGCGGAAGACATGAATGCCGCTATTATCTCGCGGCCGAGCCCGGTTCGGCCGCACACGCGGTGCGCTTTTTGCACGCCGCTCGACTATGACAGCCGATACCCCTCACACCTTCGAATCGCTCGGCCTGAGCGCGCCCGTCATGCGTGTGCTCGCCGAGCTGGGTTACGAGGAGCCGACGCCGATTCAGGTGCACGCGATTCCCGCGTTGATGGGCGGGCGCGACGTGCTGGGCAGCGCCGCCACCGGTACCGGCAAGACCGCCGCGTTTGCGCTTCCGCTCGTCGAGCGGCTCGACGTCAAAGCGCGCGGCGTGAGCGCGCTCGTGATGACACCCACGCGCGAGCTCGCGATGCAGGTCGCCGAAGCGGTGCATCGCTATGGTCGTCATCGTAACGTCACGGTGCTGCCGGTTTACGGCGGCCAGCCGATTCAGCGGCAGCTCTTTGCGTTGAAGCGCGGCGTCCACGTGGTCGTCGGCACACCCGGGCGGCTGCTCGACCACATCCGGCGCGGCAGCCTCGATTTGAGCAGCGTACGTTACGTCGTGCTCGACGAAGCCGACGAGATGCTGGACATGGGCTTCATCGAAGACATCGAGGTCATATTGAGCGCCGTCCCCGAAGAGCGGCAGACGGCGCTTTTCTCCGCCACGTTCCCGCCGCGCGTGAACGAGCTCGTACGGCGTCACCTGAACGAGCCGGAACGCATCACGATCAAGGCGGAGGTGCGCAAGACGCCGCGCGTGCGACAGGTCGCGTACGTCGTGCCGCGCCCGCACAAGCTCGAAGCGCTCGGGCGCATACTGGATCTCGAATCACCCGCGTCGGCCATCATCTTCTGCCGCACGCGCACCGAGGTCGACGAGCTCACGGAGGCGATGGCGAGCCACGGTTACAGCCCCGAAGCGCTGCACGGGGGCTTCGTGCAGGCGCAGCGCGACCGCGTGATGAAGCGCTTTCGCGAAGGCGCCGCCGATCTGCTCATCGCGACCGACGTCGCCGCCCGCGGACTGGACATCCAGCACGTGAGCCACGTCATCAACTACGACATCCCCGAGTCGCCCGACGTGTACGTGCACCGCATCGGACGCACCGGGCGCGCCGGCCGCGAAGGCACGGCGATCACGCTCGTGCAACCGCGCGAGCACCGGTTGCTCAAGGCGATCGAGAAGGTCGTGAAGCAGCGCATCGAGCCCGGTCGCATTCCGACGATCGCGGACGTTCGCGCGCGCCGCATCGCGACGCTGACCGAGGCGCTGCGCGAGACGCTGGTCGCCAACGACTTCGACGCGTATCGGGTGGCGATTCAGTCGCTCGCCGAGGAACACGATCCGCTCGACATCGCGGCCGCCGCGGCCAAGCTCGCAGCCGAAGCCACGCACGGCGAAGAGAGCGCTGTCCAACATCCTGAAGAGAAAGTGCCCGCCGGTTCGCCGGAGCGCGAGCGTCCGAGCCAGCAGCGGCGGCGGCAGGGCCAGCAGGGCTGGGGCGGCGCCCATCGCGGTGACGGCAGCCGGCCGCCCAAACGGCGCGACCGCGCACGGTGACCGCGCCAATGCATATCTGGGTCGATGCGGACGCGTGTCCCGGGGTCATCAAGGAGATCCTGTTTCGCGCTGCCGAGCGCACGCAGACGCCGATGACGCTGGTGGCAAACAAACCGCTGCGGGTCCCGTCGTCGAAGTTCATCGACACACTGCAGGTGCTGCGCGGCTTCGACGTCGCGGACAGCGAGATCGTGACGCGTGTGGCGCCGGGTGACCTCGTCATCACCGCCGACATTCCGCTGGCTTCCGATGTCATCGAGCGCGGCGCGCACGCGATCGACCCGCGCGGCGAGCGCTACACGCCGGACAACATCCGGGAACGGCTCCAGATGCGCAATTTCATGGACGGATTGCGGGGAAGCGGCGTCCAGACCGGCGGGCCGCCGGCGCTCGATCAGGCGGACCGGAAGCGCTTCGCGGATCAGCTCGACCGGTTTCTGAGCGCGCGGCCACGCTAAGCTATCGGCTCAACCAGAGGAGACGTCATTGACCCACTCGCGAATGCTGACAACCCGGCGCAGGAAGAAGAAGGCCGAAAAAGAACGAACGCGGACCGAAAAGGCGGCGAAGAAGGCGGAGAAGCAGGCTCCCGCGCCCACGGCAACCAGGCCGTCGGGAGGAGAGGCCGATGGCGGTCAAGCAAAAGCCTGACGTCGACGAGGACATGCTCGCCCGCGTCGCCGGCGGCGCCGCGGCCGGTGCAGGCATGCTGATGATCCACGCGATCGCGATTCTGGCGAAGCATTCGAGCGTCGACCGCGCAGCGCTCGTACGCGAGCTCGAGGCACTGCCTTCCCCGTCGGCCGAGAGTCCTTCGGGGGCGATCTACAACGAGCTCAAAGTGCACCTGCTGAAAGAGCTGAAACTGGACAGCGACTCCGGCGGCGGGTAGCCGCTATTCCATCTTCAGACCGGTTTCCTTCGCGAGCCGCCGCCATTTCGCGATTTCGTCGCGCACGTGCGCGGCGAACGCGTCCGGGCCGCTGCTGACCGGTGTCGAACCGTCGGCTGAAAAGCGCTGTGCGACATCGGGCGCGTGCACGCTCTCCGAGATCGCGGTGGCGAGCTTCGCGACGATCGGCCGCGGCGTCTGGGCGGGGGCGACGATGCCGAACCACTGATCGACTTCGTATCCGCGCACGCCCGATTCGTCGAGCGTCGGCACCTCCGGCAGCGCCGGCGAGCGCTTGCGCGTCGTGATCGCGAGCGCGCGCACGCGCCCGGCGCTGATGTGGCCGCGCGCGGAGAGCAGCGTGCTGAAGCCCATGCGGATCTGACCCGAGACGATGTCCGCGAGCGCCTGTGCGCCGCCCTTGTACGGCACGTGCACGAGCTTCGTTCCGGTCAGATGCTGAAAAAGCTCGCCCGAAAGGTGCTGCAGGCCGAATGTCCCGGAGGAGCCGTAATCGATCTTTCCCGGATTCGCCCGCGCGTAGGCGATCAGCTCCTTGATGGAGGTCGCCGGTACGGAAGGGTGCAGCGTGACGACGTAGAACAGCGAGCTCACCTGCGCGATCGCCTGCAAATCTTTCGTGAGGTCGTAGGGCAGCTTCGGGCTCACCGCCGAATTCACAGCGAGTGACGCCGAGATGATTGCGATCGTGTAGCCGTCGGGCGCGGCACGGGCGGCCGTGTCGACGCCGAGACTGCCTGCGGCGCCGGGCCGGTTGTCCGGCACGAACTGCCTGCCCCAGCGGTCGGTGAGCTTCTGCGCGATCACGCGCGCGGTGAGATCGTTCGCGCCGCCGGCGTTGAACGGCACGATGAAGCGCACGGGGCGCACCGGGTAGTCTGCCGCCGCATGCGGCTGCGCTGCGCCGACGGCTCCACCCGCGAGCGCGAGGCCCGGCACCGCAAGCGCGATGACTATCGATCTCACCATCAAATCACCGTGCGATCGATGAATCCCTGGATCTCCGCGGCACTGTAACCGAGCGCCTTGAGCACCGCTTCGTTGTGCTCTCCGAGCTCGGGCGCGACGCCGATGCGGGCAGGGGTCTCCGAGAAATGCCACGGCGAGCCGTGCACCTTCAGCTTCTTGCCGTGCTTCGGGTATTCGACTTCCGTCACGTAGCCGTTGGCGAGCACGTCGGGGTCGTTCGACGCTTCGAGCAGCGTGTTGATCGGCGCCGCGACGATGTCGATGCCGCGCAGGAGCTCCACCCATTTGTCGCGCGGGCCGGTTGCGAACAAGCGGTCGAGCGTCGCCAGCAGCTTCTCGCGCTGCTCGGCCGATGTGGTTACGACGCCGAGCTCGCCGAAGCCGGCTTCGACGAGCGTGCCGTAGAACCCGAGCGTGGACATCGCCGACTTCCACTTCGCGTTGCCCGTGAGCTGAAAGACGAGCGGCTTGCCGTCGCTGTCGTTGAAGCTCGCGCTGATCCCCGGCCGCTCGGGCGTGCCGGTGATGCGCGCCTGTCCGGTGACCGGCGCACGGTTGCGCCACATCGCGGTGGTGAGCGTCCAGCCCATCAGGCGGATCTGGCCGCCGAGCAGCGAGCATTCGACTTTCTGACCGATGCCCTGGGTGCGTGCGCAATGGAGCGCCGCGAGCATGCCCCCGAACGCGAGGATCGCGCACGTTTCATCGGCTACAGAGACGATGCCGGTGCGCAGCGGCTGACCCGGTGTGGAGTACGCCTCCGCGATGCCGCCGAGCGCCTGTGCCATGGAATCGGTGCCGGGCAGCGCGGCGTGCGGGCCTTTCGGCCCGTATCCCGAGATCGAGACGTAGACGAGCTTCGGGTTGACCTTCTTGAGGTCCTCGTAGCCGAAGCCGTTCTTCTCCGCGGCACCGGGGCGGAAGTTCTGGCCGAAGATGTCCGCGCGCGCGACGAGCCGGTGCAGGATCTCGCGCGCTTCGGGCAGCTTCATATTGAGGGTGACGCTCTTCACCCCGCGGTTGTTCGTTTCGAAATACGTGCTGGGCAATCCGGGGAAGATGCTGGACCCGCGCGAGTTGTCGCCCTTGCCCGGCACTTCGATCTTGATGACCTCGGCGCCCAGATCGGCCATCAGCGCATAGGGCACCGTTCCAGCCTGCGCGGTCGAGCAGGCGACAACCTTCACACCGTCGAGCGGACCACGTGGAGCCATCGTCTTTTCCATCTCACCCCCCTCGTCGCTATCGGCCGATGTTAGGCCTTAAACTTCCAGTCCCCAAGAGAGGAGAACCCCCATGCTCAAGATCTATGGCGCTGCAAAATCCCGCGGCATACGCGTCCTGTGGCTGGCCGGCGAGCTCGACCTCCAGTACGAGCACGTCGATTACCTGCCGCGCTCGCCCGGTACGAAGACGCCGCAGTACCGCGCGCTCAATCCGAACGGCCGCGTGCCGACGATCGACGACGATGGCTTCGTGCTGTCGGAGTCGATGGCGATCAACATGTATCTCGCCAAAAAGCACAAGAGCCCGCTCTATCCCTCGGACCCGAAGAACGAAGCGCTGGTGTGGCAGTGGAGCTTGTGGGAGACCGACCGGCTCGATCGGCAGATCGTGAACTACGTGCGGCACTCGAGCGAGCTGCCGGAAGCCGAGCGCAAGAAGTCCGTGGCGGACGAGATGTGGAAAGAGGTGCAGGACTCGCTCGACGTGCTGGAGACGGCGCTCTCGAAATCGCAATGGCTCGCGGGACCGGAGTTTTCGGTCGGCGATCTGAACGTCGCGGGTGCGCTGTATCGCGCGCTATTCCTCGACATCTCGCGCTGGCCGAAGACTGAAAGCTGGTTGAAGCGCTGCTGGGAGCGTCCCGCGGCGAAGCGCGCGCGTGCGATGCGGGAGTGATCAGCGGTGTCATTGCGAGGAGCAGACAACGCTGCGACGAAGCAATCGCGAGGCGCTCGCAAACCGCTCTCGTGCGCCACGAGATCGCCACGTCGCGCGTTGGCGCTCCTCGCGATGACGGCCGGCATGTTCTGCCCAGCCGCTGCCGCACAGGAGTATCCCGCGAAGCCGGTGCGCATCATCGTGCCGTTCACCGCCACCGGCGGCACCGACATCGTGGCGCGCAGCATCGCGCAGCGGCTCTCCGAGTCGATGGGGCAGCAGGTCATCGTCGACAACCGTCCCGGCGGCAACGGGCTCATTGGCGCCGAGGCGGTGGCGCGCGCGGCCGGCGACGGGTACACGATGCTCATCTCGACCAATGGTTTGACGATCAACCCGTGGCTGCATCCGCACATCCCGTACAACCTGGAGCGTGATTTCACGCCGGTCACGCTGATCGGCTCCGCGCCGAGCCTGCTCGCGGTGCATCCATCGGTGCCTGCGCGCAACGCGAAAGAGCTCGTCGCGCTCGCGCGCGCGAAGCCGGGTCAGCTCGCGATGTCTTCCACGGGTGTGGGCACGCCGTCGCACCTCGCCGGTGAATTGCTCAAACAGACGGCGAAGATCGATTTCCTGATCGTGCAGTACAAAGGCACCGGCGCGATGCTGTCGGACACGGTCGGCGGCCAGGTATCGATGACGTTCGGCAGCCTGCCGGGGCTCGCCCCGCTCGTGAAGTCCGGAAAGCTGCGCGCGATCGCCGTATCCAGCGCGAAGCGTGCGACGACGATGCGTGACGTGCCGGCGCTGGCGGAGACGCTGCCCGGGTTCGAGACCGTGATCTGGTACGGCGCGCTCGTGCCGGCGAAGACGCCGCGCGAGATCGTCGCGCGGCTGAACGCCGAAATCACGAAAGCGCTCTCGCACGCGACGGTGCGCGAACGCTTCGCGGCTCAGGGCATCGAATCCGCCGGCGTCGGCCCCGAGAAGTTCGCGGCCATCATCAAGACCGACCTCGCGCGCTGGCAGAAGGTGATCCGGCAGGGGAACATCAAGCCGGAGTGACCTCCATTCCCGCCTGCGCGGGAATAACGATCAAAGCGCCAAGAGAAAGTCGCTTACGGCGCGGGTGAAGTCCGCCGGGTTGTCGAGCGTCACGTGGTGCTCGCTGCCCGGCACTTCCACGAGCTTGGCGTGAGGGCAGCGCACCTGGATGTCTTCCCAGATTTCCGGCGTGATGCGGTTGGAGAGCCCTCCTTTAACGATCAGCACCGGCACCGCGATTCGATTCCATAGCGGCCGCACGTCGAAGAGCTGGCGCTGCGCGTACACGTTGCGATCGAACTTCGGGCGCCAGCGGCCGTCCGGCCCCTGCCGCCCGCCGCGTTCGGCGAGATAGCGAATCACCTGCGGCACCGCCTGCGTGCCCGGCGGGCGCATCTTGAAGTTAGCAACGAACTCCTCGTGGCTCGCGTAGCTGCGGCCTTCGCGGCTGCCGACGCCGCGTAAGAGGTTCACCCGCTCGACGTTCGGCTTGAGCGTCGAATCGACGACGATCAGCGCCTTGACGCGCTCCTGGTGCTCCGCGGTGTAGACGATCGACACGGTGCCGCCCATCGAATGGCCGACGAGCACGATGTCGCGCAGGTCGAGCTGCTCCGCGATCGCCGCGAAGTCCGACGCGTAGAGTTGATAGCCGTACTGCGGCGGATCGGTCCACTGGCTGTCGCCGTGGCCGCGCTGGTCGAGCGCGCGCACGTGGTAGTCGGCGGTGAACGCGCCTGCGACGAAATCGAACCAGTGCGCGTTGACCGCGCCGCCGTGCAGACAGAACATCGGCGGCCGTCCTCCGGTGCCGTAGTCGAGGTAGCGGAGCTTCAGTCCGTTGGCTTCGATGTAGCGGCTGGCGTGCGGCGCGGGCGAGGGCTGCATCAGCTTAGGTGCGCCACGAGGTCGCCATGCCCTTCGACTCCGCTGCGCTGCGCTCAGGCCGAACGCAATCGCTCCTCGCGATGACAAGCGTCATTCCCGCGGCATGCCGGCCGCGATCGCGACCTGCCTCCACTTGGCGATTTCGGCAGGAACGATCTTGCGCATTTCCTCCGGCGACCTGAGGTCGATGATGACGCCCATCGATGTCAACTGCTTCTGTGTCTCCGGCAGGTTGAAGAAGCGCACGATCTCGTCGCGCAGCTTGCCGACGACCGGCTTCGGCGCTCCGGCGGCGAGCGCGATGCTGTACCAGTTGGACGCGTCGTAGCCCTTGATCCCGGCTTCGTCGAGCGTGGGCAGGTCGGGCAGCATCTCGATTCGATTCAACGTTCCGACAGCGAGGCCCTTGAGCTTGCCCGAGCGCAGGTGCGGCAGCGCCGGCGCGCTCACGGCCATCGTCGCGTGCGCCTGTCCGCCCATCACGTCGAACATCGCGGGCGCGCCCCCTTTGTAAAGCACGATGTTGAAGTTCTGCTTGGACAAGCTCGTGAAGAGCGCGCTGGCGAAGTGCATGAAGCCGCCGGAGCTGGCGATGACGATCTGGCCGGGTTTCGCCTTCGCGGCCGCGACCAGATCGTTGACGGAGCTCACCTGGAGCGAAGGTCCGACCGTCAGGATCAGGAAGCTCTGGCCCATCTTCGAGATCCAGTCGAACGACTTCACCGGATCGAAAGGGAGCTTCTTCACCGCTGCGTTCATGACGTAACCGGCGGACAACACGATCAGCGTGTAACCGTCGGGTCGCGCTTTCGCGGCGATATCCGTGCCGATGAGGCCCTCCGCTCCGGGACGGTTGTCCACGATCATGGTCTGGCCGAGCGCCTGCGTGAGGTGGGTAGCGACCAGCCGCCCGAGGATATCGTTCGTGCCGCCGGGCGCGAACGGGACGATCAGGCGTATCGGTTTATTCGGGTACGGCGCTTCGGACGATTTCGAAGTCGACTGCGCCGCGAACGCGGCGACGGGCAACAGGATCGTGACGACGGTGACAACGGCTGCGCGGACGAGTCTCCCACACATCAGCTCCTCCTCTTTATCGTTTTCCCGCGAGCCCGCGGGATCGTCATTCCCGCGAACGCGGGCATCCAGGATTACGTAACAGCGGCCTCCTTCGGTTTCACGCCATAACCTTCCAGTACCTGCTGCAGCACCTCGTAATAGGTCCAGCCATTGATGCGCGTGCGGCCGAGGAAAATCGTCGGCGTGTTCGTGATGCCGAGGCGGTGCGCCTGCTTGACCGCTTCCAGCGCGCGCTCGGCATAGGCGTGCTCGGCGAGGGCGAGCGCAAGCTCGGCCGGATCGAGCCCGACGCGCTCTGCGGCGATCATCAGCGTTCCGGCCTCGCCGATGTCGAGGCCTTCGTTCCACATGAGCTCGTAAAGCGCGGTCTTGAAAGCGAAGTCGGCGCCCCGGTCGTGGGCGAATTCGAGTGCTTCGAACGCGAGAAAGCTGTATTGCCGCTTCTCGGGAACGCGAATGCGATCGAGATGCTCCGGCGCCATGTCCTTGATCCACGCCAGCAGGCGCTCCTTGCGCTCGGGGCTGCGCGCGCCGGGCGTCCCCTCGGGCGGTGTGTCCGGATGCAGCCAGTGCGGCCGCCACAGCGGCTTCACGTCGTACTCGCGCGCGATGCGGTCGATCTGCTCGACCGCGAGGTAGCTGTACGGACAAACGAAGTCCGCGAATACCACGACCCGGAACGGTTCCGCTGCTTGTTGTTGCTCGGACATCATCACCTCCGTCACTACAACGTGCGCCACGCGATCGCCACGGCACCGTGCCGGTGCCTCGCGATGACACCTGCCGATGTCATTGCGAGGAGCCGCCTGTGCGGCGACGCGGCAATCCCGGAACGTCCGAAATCAAATTGCCCTCGCCATCGCCTGCGCCGCCTCGGCGGCCAGCACACCGCTTTCGATCCCGCCTTCGAGCGCATCGCGATCGAACGTGAGAAACGCGATCGTCGCACCCTGCGCACCCGTCACGATCGGCTCCACTGCGTTCTCGCTGCGCACGTAGCGGAAGCCCGGCGCGCCGATCTCGCGGCCGTCCATGATAGCCGTACCGTCCACGACCACCTCGTACCGGCCGAATTCGGGCGGCGGCATCGCGAGCGCCGCATGCGCCGGTGATCTGACCACGACGCCGGCGGGCCCGAAATCCGGCGGCATCAGGAATTTGAACTCGCCGTGAGCGGCGTTTGGAAGTGCCTGCCACTCGGTCTGCGACGCAGAACCCGCATACAGACGCCCGCGCAGGTTGATCTGCCGCCGTGCGTCGCGGTTGGCCATCGAGATGATGCCGCCCGCTTTGGGGTGCAGCACGAGCATCTCGTGCGCGCCCGAGACCGCGAACGGGCCGTACGGCATGTTGTGATCGGTGTAGTGAATGGCGAGCGCATCGAGATGCTTCACGCCGCGCGGGAAATCCATCGCGCCGTGGAGCAGCAACTGGAACTGAGACGTGAGATGCATGTGCGCGTACACGGACGGCGTATCGTCAAACCGAAAGCGCATCGCCTCGGGCCCGCCGTCCTCGCCCGAAAGCAGCACCTGGCACGCGAACGCGACGCCTTCGCTTTCGCTGCGCTTCCAGGGGGCGCTCGCCGCGTCCACGATGTAGCTGCTCTGCATACGCGTATCTTAGTTGTCATTGCGAGGAGCGCCAATTCCGTTCGTCCTGAGCCAGGTGGAGCGCAGTCGAAGGACGTGGCAATCCCGGAGCGTCCGGGCTATGCTCCGGCGCTATGTCACTGGGTCCGCACAAGATCGAATTCGAAGCGCTCGAAGGCTGGGATCGCCTGCCCGAGGGTTACGCCTACGTCGAAGTCGCCGGCGTTGCCTGCGATTCGCACGACCGCGTGTACGTCTTCTGCCGCGGGGATTACCCGATCGTCGTCTTCGACAAGGACGGGAAATTCCTGAACGCGTGGGGCAAGGGCGTTTTCAAGAACCCGCACGGCATCTTCATCGACCACGAGGATTACCTCTGGCTCGCCGACGACAAGGACCACACCGTCCATAAATTCTCCGCGGACGGCGAGCGGCTGATGACGATCGGGCAATCGGGCAAGCCGTCTGACACCGGCTACGAGCTCAACAAGAGTCCCGTGCGGCGCGCTGCGGGTCCGTTCAATCGCGTGACGAACGTCGCAGTCCTGAAGAACGGCGACATGTATATTGCGGACGGCTACGGCAACGCGCGCGTCCACAAGTTTTCGGCGCAAGGGAAGCTCCTGTTCTCGTGGGGCGAGAAGGGCAGCGGTCCCGGCGAATTCATGCTCCCGCACGGTATCGCGGTCGATAGCGCAGGGTTGGTGTACGTCGCCGACCGCGAGAACTCGCGCGTGCAGGTGTTCAGGCCGGATGGCGAATACGTCCGCGAATGGGGGCGCACCGGCACGACGCTGCTCAATCGCCCGTACGATCTCTTCATCGACGACCAGGACATGATCCATATCGCCGAAGGCGGTTTTCACAACTACATGATGAAGCGCTCGGAAGGGCCGCTGCCCGCGCACGACGAGACGCTGATCTACCCGCCGTGCGGCCATTCGCCCATCGCGCGCGTGACGGTGTGCGATCCGGACGGCAAGGTCGCCGCGCAGGTCGGCGGCGAGAACCCGGTGCTGCCGGGCAACTTCATCGCGCCGCACGGCATCTGGGTGGACAAGCGCGGCGACATGTACGTCGGTGAAGTGATCAGGAACGCGGGCGCCGTGAAGCGCATGGCGCCGCTCAAGCCGCACGCATTCCAGAAGTTCCGCCGCCGGGCGGGTTAGCGGTCATCGCGAGGCGCCCCAGTGTGGCGCCGTGGCGATCCCGTGGCGCACGGGGACCAGTCCGGAATATCCCTACAGCATCGAATTTGCATAACTACGTACACAAACCCCACGGAAAGGAATCATGGCGGTTCTGACGGAAGACCAGGCGCGCGCCTACATGCACAAGCTGCTCGGGACGATGCTCCAGGCGGGCGGCTCCGATCTGTTCATCTCGGACAACTTCCCGCCGACGATGAAGGCTCATGGGCACATGCAGGCGCTCGCGAGCCAGAAGCTCACGGGCGAGATCACGCGCATCTTCGCTTACTCGATCATGAACGAGAGCCAGCGCGCGGAGTTCGAAAAAGACCTCGAATGCAACTTCGCGATCGCGATCGAGGGCCTGTCACGCTTCCGCGTGAACGTCTTCGTTCAACAGCAGTGCGTCGGCATGGTGATCCGCACGATCGCCGCCGAGATCCCGAATTTCGAGAAGCTCAATCTTCCGGAGATCCTGAAAGACGTGGTCATGACCAAACGGGGTCTGATCCTCGTCGTCGGCGGCACGGGCTCCGGCAAGTCGACCTCGCTCGCCGCGATGATCGATCACCGCAACCGCACTTCCGACGGCCACATCATCACCATCGAGGATCCGGTCGAGTACGTGCACCAGTCCCAGAAATCGCTGATCACGCATCGCGAAGTCGGCATCGACACGCTCTCGTGGCACAACGCGCTCAGAAACACCCTGCGGCAGGCGCCGGACGTGATCCTGATCGGCGAGATCCGCGACACCGAGACGATGGAGCACGCGATCACGTTCGCCGAGACCGGGCACCTCTGCATGGGCACGCTCCACGCGAACAACGCGAACCAGACGATCGATCGCGTCGTCAACTTCTTCCCGGAGGAGCGGCGGCCGCAGCTCCTGATGGATCTTTCGGTGAACCTGAGAGCGATCATTTCGCAGCGCCTCGTGCGCACGACGGATGGCAAACGCAGGGCTGCGGTCGAGATCCTGCTCAATACGCCGACGGTTGCCGAAAGGATCTTCAAAGGCGAGTTTCACGAGATCAAGGGGATCATGTCGAAGTCGCGCGAGCTCGGCATGCGCACGTTCGACTGGGCGCTGTTCGAGCTCTACAACGAAGGCTACATCGCGTACGAGGAAGCGATCCGCAACGCGGATTCGCCCAACGAGTTGAGGCTCGATATCAAGCTGAAAAGCAAGCGCGGTGAGCCGGAGATCGCGTCAGGATTCACGCTGTCCTATGACAAGGACCCCGATCCGGAGGAAGTCGAGCGCATCCGCAAGGAAGAGCTCGCGAAGCAGGCCGAGCGCAAGCGCCAGCTCGAGGACCAGGAGCTCGCGAAGCTCCAGGCGGAGAAGAAAGCGGCTTCAGCCGGCTAGTGACGCGCGGCCCGATAACGGGTCTGATGCCGTTCGGGCTGAGCCCGTCGAAGTCCGAACAATGCCGTTCAGGGTTCGACAAGCTCACTACGAACGGCTTTCGAGGACGCTCCGTGGCGCACGTACAATGCCGCAATGACTACGAACGAAATCGCGCCGATCGCGCAGATCCTTCGGGCGCTGCACTTTTCGGCCGCAAAGCATCGCGACCAACGCCGTAAGGACGCCGAAGCCTCGCCCTACATCAACCATCCGATCGAGGTCGCCGAGCTGCTGGCGCGCGTCGGCGGCGTTACCGATCTCGTGACGCTGCAGGGCGCCATCCTCCACGACACGATCGAAGACACCGCCACGACGCCGGAGGAGCTGGAAAGGCTCTTCGGGCCCGAGGTGCGGAAAGTCGTGGAAGAAGTCACCGACGACAAGACGTTGCTCAAAGAGGAGCGCAAGCGCCTGCAGATCGAGCACGCTGCGCACATCTCCGCACGCGCCAAGCTCGTGAAGCTCGCCGACAAGATCGCCAATGTGAAGGCGGTCACCGAGACGCCCCCGGCGAAATGGCCGCTCCAGCGGCGCAAGGAATATCTGGACTGGACCGAGCACGTCGTCGCGGGCTTACGCGGGGCCAATCCGGCGCTCGAGAAGCTTTACGATGAGCTGCTGCGCGACGGGCGCGCGGTGCTGGACGCCATCGTCGACTGAGCTCCGCGCTCGCGGTGACCTCGTCTGGATTCCCGCCTGCGCGGGAATGACGATGGTGGGCGACGGTTCGCTCACCTACGCTACGTGACTGGGTCCCGCCTTTGCGCGAATGACGCCTTAGCCCGTCGGCTTGACGCCGAAGATCCGCTCGAAACGCTCGGCGTAGCGCGGCCAGGCTTCGGCGTTAATGAGCCGCGGCGGGCGCTCGCCGCGCAGGATGCCGGCGACCTGCTGCGCGTTCCATTCCGCCATGTTGATCCGCGAGTCATAGGTGACGCCCGCGGTGTGATAGGTGGCGATGACGTTATCCATCGCGAGCAGCGGGTGCGAAAGCGGCGGCGGCTCGTCGACCCAGACGTCTACGCCGGCGCCGGCGAGGTGACCGGATTTCAAGGCCGCAACGAGCGCGTCTTCGTCGACGATGCCGCCGCGCGCGGTCGTGATCACGTAGGAACCTCTCGCCATCGAGGCGAGCTCGCGCGCGCCGATCATGCCGCGCGTCTCGTCGTTGAGCGGACAGTGGATCGTGAGAAAGCGTGACTCTTCGAGCAAGGTCTGGGGATCGACCTTGATCGCGCCGCGCGCCTCCACTTCTTCAGCGCTCAAGTACGGATCGTACGCGAGCACCTTCATCTCGAGACCTTTGCCGCAGATGCGTGCCACGCGGCTCCCGACCTCGCCGATCCCGATGATGCCGATCGTGCGGCCGTGCGCGTTCCAGCCCTTGAACGTCTCGCGCGAGACGCCCCGCTCGGTGCGCAATGACTTGTCGGTCTGCGGAATGTTCTTGGTGAGCGAGAGCACCATCGCGACCGCATGCTCCGCCACTGCATCGGCGTTCGCGCCGCGTTGATTCACGACGAGCACACCGGCAGCCGTGCAGGCCGCCACGTCCACGGGATCGTAACCCGCACCGGTCGTCGAAACGGCGAGCAGGTCCGGACAGCGGGCGATCAGCCCCGCGTTCGCCTTGTACTCGTCCGGCACTTCATGCCGCGCCGAGGTGATGCAGTACACCTGGGAGGCCGAAATTGCGCCCCAGTTGTCCGCCGCCGGTCCATCGAACCGCAGCCGATGCACGACGATGTCGGGCTCCTTCTCCAGAGAATCCGCGACGTTCGGCCGCTTGCCGTCGTCGAACCAGAACACCGTTTTCCGAACCTTGCTGCTCACGCTTGCTCTCCCCATCCAAACCCGATCATCCTAAGCCTGTTCGACGCCGACCGACACTCAAGAGGAACAACATGAAGCTCGAAACCATCGCCGTCCACGGCGGTTACACGCCCGAACCCACGACGAAGGCGGTCGCGGTGCCGATCTACCAGACCACCTCGTACGCGTTCGACAACACGCAGCACGGCGCCGACCTCTTCGATCTCAAGGTGCAGGGCAACATCTACACCCGCATCATGAATCCCACGCAGGACGTGCTGGAGAAGCGCGTCGCGGAGATGGAAGGCGGCATCGCCGCGCTCGCGCTCGCCTCGGGGCAGGCGTCCATCACGTATTCGATCCTCACCATCGCCGAAGCCGGCGACAACATCGTATCGGCTTCCACGCTGTACGGCGGGACCTACAACCTCTTCGCGCACACGCTGCCGCAGTATGGGATCCAGGTGCGCTTCGCCGATTACCGCGACCCGGGCGCCTTCGAGAAGCTGATCGACAGGAACACGAAGGCGGTGTTCTGCGAAGCGATCGGCAACCCGCTCGGCAATATCACCGACTTCGCGCGGCTCGCGGAGATCGCGCACCGCAATGCGGCGCCGCTGATCGTCGACAACACGGTGCCGTCGCCGTACCTGTGCCGGCCCTTCGAGCACGGCGCCGACATCGTCGTGCACTCGCTCACGAAGTACCTCGGCGGCCACGGCAACTCGATCGGCGGCATCATCGTGGATTCGGGCAGGTTCCCGTGGGCGCAGCACAAGGAGAAGTTCAGGCGCCTGAACGAGCCCGACGTGTCCTACCACGGCGTGATCTATACGGAGGCGCTGGGACCGGCGGCTTACATCGCACGCGCGCGCGTGGTGCCGCTCCGCAACATGGGCGCGGCGATCAGCCCGTTCAATGCGTTTCTCGTGCTTCAGGGCATCGAGACCGTGGCGCTGCGCATGGACCGCATCTGCGAGAACACGCTCGCGGTCGCGCGCTTCCTTCAGAAGCATCCCAAGGTGACGTGGGTGAATTACGCCGGGCTCCCGGAGCACAAGGACCACGCGCTGGTGCAGCGCTACATGGGCGGGCGCGCGTCGGGGATTCTGACCTTTGGGGTGAAGGGCGGGCGCGACGCCGGCGCGCGGTTCCAGGATGCGCTGAAGCTCGTCGTGCGGCTGGTGAACATCGGCGACTGCAAGTCGCTCGCGTGTCATCCGGCTTCGACGACGCACCGCCAGCTCTCGCCGGAAGAGCTCGCGAAAGCCGGTGTCACCGAGGAGACGGTGCGCCTGTCGATCGGGATCGAGCACATCGACGACATCCTCGCCGATCTCGACCAGGCGCTCGCGGCGGCGTAGGCCCGGCAGCGCTAAAAAGCCGGGCGCTGTTGCGCCCGGCTTCCTGGATTCCCGCCTTCGCGGGAATGCCGATCGTGTTACTGATTCCCGCCTGCGCGGGAATGACGACCTAACCGAAGGAAGGGAGGTAACGGAGGGAAACCATCAGCGGTTTCCCTCTGTTATTCGTCGCTGCCGTAGTGGATGCGGCGATACGGCAGCGTCACCACAGCGCGCTCGATGCGCGCGTCGATGATCATCGGAACGGGATTGGCGACCCATTCCTGCGCCGCCTTCTGCACGTCCTCGACGCTCTTCGCGAGCTTGCCCTTCCCGCCGAAGGCCTCCGCGACCTTGCCCAGATCGGGCGTGGAAATGACCGAGAGCTCCTTGTCCATCTTGTGCGCGTCGAGCTTGTAGTACTCCGACCCCAGAGCTTCGTTGTTGAGCACGACGATGAGCAGCGGCATCTTGTAGCGCACCATCGTGTCGAACTCGGCGAGGTGCATCATGACGCTCGCGTCGCCGTCGACCAGCACGTGCGGCTTGTTGCCCGAAGCGACCACGGCGCCCATCGCGGCCGGCATCATCTGCCCGATGCAGCCGAAGAAGTGGCTCGCCATGACGAGCGGGCGCTCCTTGGTGAACAGGATGTTTGAAAAGCCCGCGCTCGCGCCGCTGCCGGTGAGAAGGCTCATCGATGACGGCACCACCTCGTCCAGCGTCGTCACGACTTCGCGCGGATCGACCTTGCCGTCCTCGATCGGATATTCCTTCTTGTCCTGGAAGTGGCCCACGAGGCGCTTCTTCACGTCGGGCGTGCGGTAGCCGACCTGCTTGAAGTTCTGCTGCGACAGCGCGCGTTCGAGCGCTTCCACGCCAGCTTTGGCGTCGGCCTGGATGTAGAGATCGGCCGAGCGCGCGTTGCCCATCAGCACGTGCGGCTTGGCGTCGAGATGGATGAACTTGGCATTCGGGTAGAGATAGCCGTGCTCGGTGGTGTAGCGGTTCAGGCTCGCACCGACGCCGATCACGAGATCGGATTCCTGGAGCAGCTCGATCGCCGTCTTGGTCGCGTACAAACCGGAGACGCCGATGTGGAACGGGTCCTTGCCTGAAAGCCACGTCTTGGCCATGAGCGAGGTGGCGAGCAGGGCGCCGCTGCGCTCCGCGAGCTTGAGGATCGCGTCGCCTGCGCCGGACCACCGTGCGCCGCGGCCGGCGACGATCACGGGCTTCTTCGCCTTCGTGATCATGTCCAGCGCGCGCTGGATCGAGTCGGCATCGGGTCCCGCGCCGCGCTTGGGCAGGATCGTGGCCGAGGTCTGGTACGGCTCGTCTTCGTCGATCGTCTTCTGCTGGAGGTCCATCGGGCAGGAGAGCATCACCGGCTTCGATTCCAGCCGTGCCATGTAGAACGCCTTGCGCACGACATCGTCCACGCTCTCCGGCGAATTCAGTCGCACGAAGCCGCTCTCGCAGACAGCCGCGAACCCGCGGTTGTCGAAGCGCTGGTTGTAGCCGTCGTCCACCGTCGGGTGCTCGCCGCAGAACGAGACGAGCGGCGACTCCGCGCGCGCGGCGACGACGAACGCGGTCGCAAGCTGCGTGGTGCCGGGGCCGCAGGTCGTGCTGGCCACGCCCGGCTCGTGCGTCGCGCGCGCCCAGCCGTCTGCCATTCCCAGACCGGCGCCTTCATGGCGCACCTCGATCAGCTTCACGCCGAGCTTGTCGAGCGCGCTGTACCAGTACATGTTCGCGTCGCCCATGATGCCGAACACGGCGGACGTGCCTTCGGCCTTGAAAGCTTCGGCGAGACGTTCGTAAACCTTCATGTGCTGCTCTCCCTTGGAAAACTTGGGGTCGTGATGTGCGCTGTCAGGCGGTGAGCGCCGTCTCCAGCGTTTCGAAATCGTACGCGACATCGATCGACGTCACGCGGCGGAGCTCGCGATGGTACCTGCCGTCGTCGAAGCGCGTGCCGCGATGCATCGTCGCGAGATTGTCCCAGATCACGAAGTCCCCGGGACGCCACTCATGGCTGTAGATCATGTGCGGTTGCGTCGCGCGCGCGATGAGGTCGCCGATCAGGAGTCGTCCTTCCGCCACCGGCCATTCCATGACGCGGTTCGCGTGAGACGCGACGTAGACGGACTTGCGTCCGGTGCGCGGGTTGGTGCGGATCATCGGGTGCACCGCGCCCTTGAGCTTTTCCTGCTCGTCCTGCGAGAACGTGAAGCCGAGCGTCTGCCGCGAATACGCGATCGAATGGTGGACGGTCAGGCCTTCGAGCTCTTTCTTGAGCTCGTCCTCCAGCGCGTCGTAGGCTGCGCGCATGTCGGCGAACTGCGTGTCGGAGCGCACCGGCGGCAGCACGCACGCGAAGAGCGTCGAGTAGCGGCCGGCCGGGTCCTGGAACGAGCCGTCGGTATGCCACAAACGATTCGCGAGCGAGTACTGCCGCCGGCGGTCGCTCGCCGGCAGGATCTTGCCGTCGGCATCGACATTCGAGATGTCCGCCACCGGCACCTCGCCCAGGCGGTTCTTCACCAGCGCCGAGATGCCGGTCTTCGTGTGCAGCTTGCCGTCGAGGCGCTGCACGAAATTGAGCTGGTCCTGGATCGTCAGTGACTGGTTGCGGAACACGAGCACCGCGTGCTCGTCCATGCCGGCGCGGATGCGCTCGAGCGTCTTGCGATCGCGCGCCTCGCGCAGGTCTATCGAGCTGGTCTCTGCGGCGAAGGTCGGGTGGAGCTTGCGGAAGGTGATCGACATGTGGACTCTCCTGCGCGAATGTCAGGAAGCGCAGAAGCTACCACAGCCCGGCACAACCCATGACTCACTGGTGTTCGCGTTCGGCGTGATACTGGGGCGCGCACCGTGTGCGCGTCGTGCGATTTTCATTGGGGGAAGGGAGGTTACCGAGGGAACACGGCGCGCCCAAGTGCGCGCCTTGCGTGGAAGTTTCCCTCTGTTCGTGAGCGGCGAGGCCCGAGCCGAAGGCGAGCGCCGCTCAATCGATCTTGATCTTCGCTTCGCGCGCGATGCGCTCGATCTCCTGCATGCGCTTGCGCATGTACGCCGCGTAATCGGCGGGCCCCAATGCGGTGACGA